>CALSMY010000006.1 GCA_943787575.1 uncultured Opitutales bacterium
TCAGTCAGTCAATCGATCAAAGTAACCGTAACGGACCCTGTGGGTAAAGTTCCGGTAATAGAACTAACTGAGATTTCAGATACGATTTCCTACATGGGCTCAGCCCTTTCTATACCGCTCCTTGCTGAGGCATCCGACCCCGACGGCGAGGTCGCTTTTGTGGAGTTTTATGTAAATGGAGAATTGATCCAGGAGGACAACGCCCGGCCCTTTGAGGCCTCCCTCGAAATAAACGCCACTGGGTATCTGGAGGTGCATGCAACAGCTCGTGACAATGTGGGTAACATTACAACTTCCAATGTGCAGGGAGTTTTAGTGAATAGCGGAGGTGTCGATGAAACTGTGCCCCTGGAAGTTTCTTTTCCTGGCTTAGTCCATCAGGGAGGCCAGCTCGAGATTTACTCAAATTACAAATCCCCTTCCAAAAACTACAGCAATATAGAGGCTTATGTATACCTGAATGACAAGTACCTTGGGAAGGCAGAAATTCTACCTTACACTCCACCTGGTCCAGATGGGGTGGATGCGGGTCAGAATATTTATTTTGAGTTTACCGCAATGGCATTGGGCGAGCAGGAATTAACGGTCGTAGTCATCAATGGTAGTGAGACGGAGAGCATATCTTCTCCGCTCAGTATTGCTCCAAGTCCGGTGACTGATGACGAGGAGTTCATTAAATTACTTTTCACAGGTTTGTATTCACGGAATCCAGAGCCTTATGAACTATCGGAAAACCTGCAGTTATTACAGGACCGTATCCACACCCGGGAGCAAATTATCGAGCGTTTACGTACTGACTTTGAGTTTACCAAAGCCCGAAATATCATACTCGCCCACAAAACCTTAAAGGGAGAGTGGAAGAAAATTGAGGATGCCCTTCTTGAAGCCAAAGACCCGGATGAAACCCCAGCAATTGGGGCAGGGGCAGAAGGCGGTGTGCGCCCGGATGATCCTGGGGATGCCGGTTCTGGCACCCTAGTATCGTTCAACACACCTATCACCGCCTCTATAGAGAACGCCAATGACATCGATTATTTTAGGGTACAGACCTTGGGTGCTGGTAAAAATACTACCTTAACCATATCAGTTTCTGCAGGTCATCCAGGAGTTTATATCATAAGTGACGAGCCTCAATTTGTTGGTTTGGATCGGCTCAATATAGTAGGCCCTGGTATCTTTCCTGTGCCTGCTGTAAATGGTTGGGAAACAAATCAAGAAGCCGGTCCTGGAACATCCTCGACAATTAGCGTAACCTATAATTTGGCAAATTTTGAGGGCGATAATAATTGGTATATTGAAGTGCCCGTTTATGGCAACGCCATTGAAACAGGGGACTACACCATCCAGTTTACTATGGAAATACCAGTGGAAGATGATGATGGTGGTATAGCGGAACCAAGCTCCGAGGTTATCGATTTTAAAATCCGGAACCATCTTTGGTACTGGCTCGATAATTTACAATACCTCAACCTTTATGGGGAGATAAACACCCATGATCCGGAAAGTTTCTTTGTCCGCCTTTTCAAAAACCGTTACGAGCAACTCCCTAATCCCTCCCAAATTGCACGGGGCGTCCAACTGCTCAACGATGACGATGGTAACTACGCCAATTTCAGTTTCTACAAGATTTTGCCATCGAAAATAAAGTAATCACTGCTGGGTCGTACAACTATACCAATACCGATGGCAATGGCAGCAGCCTATCCATTCCCAATGTTCCATTGGATGCGGCTGCACTTGCGGAAACTGCCCTGGTTTACACTGCTTTGGTCGGAGAGGTTCCTGAAAATGGGGAGGTCGCCAGGTTAACGCTGACACCTGAGTATGAGCTTCGCCCAATGACTGAGCGGGCACGAATGATCATGGAACTACCCAGCTTTGCTGCCCGTTTCGGTATGGCTATGCCAGAGGTAGACTTACCCAATTTGCGTAATGGCCGGAAATACAGCCATGGTAAGGAAGTTCTAGTAGATGCCTCGTCTCTGGGACCCGATAACCTCGGGGGGACTAAGGATGATGGAAATATAAGTAATCTCAAAATTTTACTCAACAAGAGTGAAAATCCAAAGTGGATTTGGACACCGGATAGCACCTCTTTAGATTCAAATATTTCAGAGGATGGGTTTTATTACAATTTCACTATTCCCTCCGATATCCCTTCGGGCACTTACACATTTGAGGTAATTGCCGAGGATAAAAATGGTCTGATTTCCCGTGCAGAAAGGAAGATACATCTTGGGACAATAGACCAAGAAGTTAGTTTACTTACTCCGGAGACAGATGAAGTTTTGGACATCGATGAAATTAAAACTTTCAAATTCGATCTGGGCAGTGATCACAATTCCTCTGCCTATCTCGAAATTAATGGCCATATACCATGGATTGGAAGTTTGCAGTTCAGTGCAGAAGACCTTCCCCAGGATGAATCAACCATATCCATTAGTGATGGATCTGGAAGTTCAGTTACATTCGAATTCGATTCCGACTATAATGCAACAGCCACCGAAATCGCGACAGTGGAAAAAATGTATGTGGTTGGTGGCGGGAGCCTAAATCTTACTACAGATTCTAATTATCTTGGGACTGATAATCGTGAGTACATTGTAGAAATAGATGGGGATGGAACCGGTGCCAACGGGCACGATACTTTCAGGTGGTCGATCGATGGTGGGGCAAACTTTAATGATTACGGAATCGAGATAGATACCGACCTAAACAATTCCTTGGGTTCTGGGATTGAGATAAGCTTTGATTCCAACACCTCCTACCAACTTGGGGACAGATGGCGCATTAAGGCATATCCAATCAATGAAATTGTTGAAGTGGGCAGGTATGGCAGTTTTGCGGACCGCTTGGCCACAACCCGCCAAAACTTTATCGATGCCGTAAACAGAGCCAACAATATGGGCAAACTCGCCATGCGGGCAAAGGCATCCGTTGTAGAGTCCACCTCTTCGGGCTGGTTTAATTCTTTGGATGAAAATAGGTATGGGGTTGAACTTCGCAGGTTGGGCTCCACGCCAGTACGTGAGAAAATCGCCATAGATAATCTCACCGCTATCAATACCACCCTATCCACAAGCGACTGGCTCGAAATGCCTTGGCTGGAAGAGGGTAATGGCACGCAAACAATGAGCCTAGACCTTCGTAAGCTTGGTTTCACCCAGCCCATGCTTGAAGCACGGGTGGTTGCATTTGATGAGCTGAACAACACCGTAAATTCGGAGCCCCGTAGTTTTACTCTTCGAGATCCAAGCAGGTTATCGATCGAATTGGGGGATCCGGTTGGTCGCAAGGCAAGTGTGCGGATCGTGGGTGATGTAACCACAGGCTTGAAAGCCAATAATTTTCAGGTTCTGGATGGTGGGGCGGGGTACACAGGCGATTCCGCCCAGCTATCCATCATCAGCGAATTTGGCCGGGGTGCCTCTTTGCGCCCAGTGATTAATCAGTTGGGCGAGCTTGCTTCCGTAGAAGTGGTAAATCCAGGCAGTGGATATACCTTAAGTGATCTTGTTTTGGTTTCCTCCCCCCTTCAGTACAAGATAGGGGATTCGGTATCGGTATCTGCCAAGGTGCGGGACCCATTAAGCGAGCTCGACCGCGTGGCATTCTATGTAAACGGAGTGGAGTTGGATGCAAATAGCACCTCAGGTAGTGGCAATACCTACAGTGCATCCTATGATTTTACCGATGAAAGTGCTCAGTTTGTAACCGCCCGTGCCCTCTATGGGGATGACCGAGATCGTGGCCCATCCACCATTGCGGAGGATGAATGGATGTACGGTCCTGGCATATCCGGAGATCGGATAAATTATTGGGGGTGGCGTCGTCATTGGGCGGAGCAACACTTTCATGGGCCCGGCTATGTATTCCCTGAATGGTTTATTCAGGATCAGGACTACTGGGCATTACCCCCTCCTTGGTTGAGCCTTCCTTACGGGCCGGGAGCTGTGCCTGTGGAAGTCCATACAGAGCCTGAAAAAGAAAGCATCTCGATTACCGGGGGAGGTAATGTGGATATTGGGCAGGTTGGCTTGCTTGGGGTTACTTATCGTTCCGTGGATGGAGATTATGATGACGATTTAAAAGTATCGGTTTATGTGGACAATCAATTTGCCGGTTATGCCACTAGGCTGGAATATGAGGAACCGGAATTTTGGGAGGAGGACCCTGGCTACAAGTTTGAATTTGTCTTACCAGTGCACACCTCTGGTACAAAGGAGGTGGAATTCTACATTCTGGATGGGGATCGTACCTACTCTGCATACGCATCCGTAAATGGAGAGGAAAGCCCACTTACCGATGATTATCAATTCCTTAAATCTTTGTGGAATGGGTTGTTTGACCGCGACCCAGAGGGTGCAGAAATCAATGCTTATTTGGCGGGTTTACGCAACGGCTCAATGACCCGCCAGCAGGTGATTGAATACATCCGTACCCAACAGGAGTTTATCACCTCACGGGACATCTTGCTAACCCATAAAACTTTGCATGGCGTGTGGGAGAAGTTACCTATCTGTCTTGGAAAATACCGATCAGCAAGGTTATGGCTCAATGGGTGGCGGTGGCAATAGTGCTGCGGCTCAGGCAGCCATGGGCATGCCTTATACCCCTGCAGATGGAAATGCATCAGATTTAGGGTTTTATGAGGGGTGGAGGATGATCATCGGAAATCTTTATCACAGGAACTTGGATGACATGAATCCCTCGATTATGGGTGTATCTCTATCAGGAGATTCTGATGTATTCAAAATAAAAAGCCAAAATTTAGCAGATGAAGGACTTTAAATATTGCTATTAATCGAGATTCTATTTGGATGAGAATATTATTGCTAGATACCTCAGGTGCCGGAACAATTAATACTTTAACTGTCCATTTTAAAGATGGCTCTTTATGAATTGATCCTTGCCAGGATTGCTATTAGCAGGGAGATTGCGCGGTCCAGCTATTGATTTTTGATCTTAATCTGCTTACCAAAATGTAGATTATTATTCATTTCTCAAAGATTGCTAGGACATTGGAATATTGGGCGGTTATACTTTTTCCACTCAATAACCTGCCTACCTAGACCAAGCAAACTTCCTAACCGAAGAAGAAATTGCCCAGTTGCAAATCGAATCCCGGGTCAATGATTTCGATCCTACCCAAGCCATTGCGTACCAAACCAATAGCTTTAGTTATACCAATCGGTATGGGCAGATCGAGACCCACGACCCAGCGAGTTTCTTCCACCGGTTATTCCTCAATAAATATGACCAGGAACCCAACCCAATGCAGGCAAACAGAGGGGTACAACTGCTCAAGGATGGGACTCGTAGCCAGTTAGATTTTCTCCAGCAATTTGCCACTGAAAATAACATCATCACCGTTGGCGGGTACAACTACACCACCTCTGCAAACGAACTGGCGATCCCCAATGTACCGATCGATGCAGCAGCCTTTGCCGAGACCGCTCTGGTTTACTCCGCCCTGATGGGTAAGGCGCCGAGCAAGGCAGAGGTGGCCAAGCTTACCCTCGATCCATATTTTGAAGTGCGCCCATTGGCAGAACGTGCCCGGTTGATTTTGGAGATGCCAGAATATGCTGGCCAGTACAGTGTATCGATCCCCAGGGTGGACTTTTTGAATGTACAAAACGGAATGGTTTTAGACCTAAATGATTCCATAAAAGTGGAAGCTTTTGACCATGGGATTGATGGATTTGCAGGTACATATGACGATGGAAAAATCCAAAGGGTCGAACTTTTACTCAATGGTAAACCTGTCGGGTCTTTGGATGGAAATATAACTGGTAGGGGATACCAGTTTGCATTAGCGAGCAATATGTCAAATCTGCCCAGTGGTGAATATTTGCTCGAAGCCAAGGCTCATGGCATTGACGGAATTATAGGGCGGGCAGAAAGGTATATTTTTATAGATACTGACACTCCAAAACTTTCGATCACTCAACCTGCCCATGGAAGTGTTTTAGAAAAAGGAACTAATTTATCGTTTATTTATTCAGATAATTCAGGCGTTAGTCTTGCAAACTCGACAAGCTACCTGGAAATTAATGGTAAAATTCGTTGGTCCGGAGCGTTGGTCCTGTCAGATGGTTTGCTGGAAGATAATAAGTCTGTTTCTATTTCTGATGGAACGGGTCGTGGGGTGGTAACCTTTGAATTTGATAGCAATGAAAGTTCAAGTGCTTACGATTTGTCGATCGAACCGATAAAACAATCTGGGCTTGGAGATGCTAATGTATCGATTCCTGGTTATTACAATGGGCCGGCAGAAGGAATCGAATACCTTGTGGTAATTGATAGCAATGGAACTGGGCCAGGTTCTCCTGATAGCTTCAAATGGATGGAAGTTGGTGCCATCGAAGCAAATGAAACAGCCGTATCTATTTCCACGGATTTGAATTACTCTTTGGGCTACGGCATTCAATTAAATTTCGATTCCAACCTGTCCTATGAGTATGGAGATGCATGGAGAATAAAAGTCGCCCCGTCCAACCATAGAGTAAAGATCGAAACAGAGGGAGTGTATGAAGACCGAATCATGGTTACCAAGCGGAATTTTATCCGGGAGATCAATCGTGCAAACAATGAAGGTTCATTTGCCTTACGGGCATATGATCCTCTAATTGATAATGATTTAAGCGGAAACCTACCCCTAGAGGGTTCCGCCTTTCGCTCCATTGTCTTAAGGCATGATGGAGGGTATCCAATTATTCAGGATATCAATCAAACAGGTATGGAGAGCAATGATTGGCAGGACCTCTTTTCTTTGATCAAAGCAGAAGGCTCAGCCACCTTAAATTTAAACGAGTGGGGTGCTCTGGAAATTTGTGATGGTTTGATAGATGTAAGGGTAGTTAATATTGACGAAGATGGGAATCGTACCTATTCCGACAGGCGGACTTTTCCATTGGTAGATCCGGCTCGGGGATATGTCGAAATAATTGGACCACTTGGCTCGGTGTATGAGCCTGGGCGTTTACCCACCTTGCACTTTTCGGATGGTTTTTCCGGTTCCCTGCCTACGTCAAATAATGGAAACATCTCAGTAGTTGATGGAGGTGCCGGATACCGTTTGTACGATGAAGAAAGCAAGGACTTAATCATTGTCTCTTCTTCGGGATCAAGTGGAAACTTACAAATTCAAGAAGTGAGTTCGGCTACAGAGCAGGTAATAGAGGCTTATGCGAATGAAAACCAAAAAGGTTATGGATATAAATCGGATGATGTCATTGTACCCAGCCCACCCGCATTTTTTAACAAAAACGAGAACATCGATCTTAGTGCTCGGTTAAGGGACCCGTATGGACAATACGACCGCGTGGCTTTTTACCAAAATGGAGTGGAGCTCAACTCGACTGTCCAGGACCGATCGGGTGGGGTGTTTGGAACTACTTTTTCCAGTGATTTGCCCGGAGATAAATTTATCACGGCCCGGGCTCTCTATGGAGATTCTAAAGATATGGGATCATCTGTACCACATACTTTTGGTAAATATCCCTGTGCCAGCTCGCAATATGGAGGAAAGGACCATTGGGGATGGAAAAAATCTTGGCTTCAACAACACTATTCGAGTGGTCAGGAGTTTTTACCTTCTTGGTTCGGTAATTACCAAAGTTATTGGATTAATCAAAATTCTTGGGCCAAGCAACCCATGTGGGATGGTGCCGCACCTATACGAATCGGAGAAAAGGATGTCTATGAACATGTAGTTATTTTAATTAGTTCAGGGTCTCTTGCCTTGCAGGGTGAAAAACTGCACTCACAATTTACTGAGGTTTCCGCCACTGTTCAATGGTCGGCTGGCAAAGTACCGACACTTACATCGGTAGCACCTCTATGGAAATAAAGAACATTTAGCCGAAATCTCAATCGACACCAATGATCCTTACGCAAACTATATCCCTTTAAATTTTACCTGGTTTGTTAATTACAAAGATTTTAAGGACGATTTTGGTGAGGTTGATTTAAGAGTCGTGGCTGTGACTGAAGAGGGCAGGCAATTAACATCTGGAACTAAACGGGCTTATATCCGTGAGCTAAGCTTTAATGACCCCCAAAGTGTAGTTGCCATGATGCTAAAAGATATCACTGGAGAAACACCTAGCGATTCAGATTTAGAAGAAATCCAATCAGGATCCTCCACTAATTCTATTTCCAATATTATTAAGGGTATTGTAGATAGAGAAAACAGGAATAACTACGATTATATGGCCAACCTAGTTGCTGCATACTATGTTTTATTTGGTAAATATCCGGATCAAAACACATTCGATTCAGATTTTGAGAATTGGGGAGGTGAAATTAGGCAGAATAATCAAGTAGGTCTAATGAATTATATTTCAGATAAAATTACAAACGACTACACATCATATTATGGAGTAATTCCAAATAATCAGGCTTATTTTTTCGGATATGTAGAGGGAATCAATCTTTCCAAACGCAAGGACTTTGTGACTAGGCATTACAAGAACAAATATAAATCAAGTCCCACTTTCATTCAGGTTTCTCAAGGTGCAAATAAATTGTGGTTGAATAGAGAATTGGGAAACATTGGTGCCGCTTCCGATTTTATATTTAATCTAGCGATGGAACCGGTTGAAAAGCTTGGAATAACCGGTGCTATCGAACGGCACTATTTAAATGGGATGACATCACATCGCTCTAATTACCTCAAGAAAGCCAAGGAATATCCGCTCCAAACTGCTTTAAGTGCAGTGACTCGGGGAGAGAATGAATCTGCTTCAGGTGGGGGTACAAACCAACCCATTGCACTGAATGAAATTGATGAGGACCCTAACCTTCGCCGCCGATTCAATTTATTATGGGAAGATTCATCGGTTGCTAACGGCCTAAATTACTGGAAGCATGAACCTTGGTTTGGCCATTTTATGGATGAGAAATACCCCTGGATTTATCATGCTGATCTTGGTTGGCTTATATTCACAATGGTACTTCTCAAAAGAATATCTGGTTCTTATTCTCAATCCCTTGGATGGTTTTGGACAAACGTGAAGATACCTTTAAGGACCATCCAAACTTACCAGCTGAGAACCAACGCTTTATTTATCGGGTACGGCCAGTAAAGCGGGAGGCTGGGAAGGTTCTTGGTCTTGTCTAACTTGCCCATCTGCAGGTACAGTGGTCATCTGAGATTCATCTTTATGATTATGGATATAATCCTCTTTAAGGAATCTTCCTTTGTCTTCTTGGATTCCTAATTTTTAGCTTAAGGTGATGGGTAATTCACCGGGAGTACTCCATCTCATACATTCGCTAGATCCCTGCACAGGAGGCGTTTTCTCTGCTGTCCAGTTACTTAATACGATGCATTACTCAAGAGTGGAGTGGATTCTCGAATATCAGATGATCCCAATGCTAGTGCAAGAAACAATCGGGAGTGGGTCATAGCTCATGGACTTTGGCAATGGCCAGGCCAACGAGCCAGGGAGTTAGGAAATCCATATCTTGTTTATCCGCATGGCATGTTGGATCCATGGTTTAAAAAATCCTATCCCATCAAACATTTAAAGAAACAATTCTATTGGTGGATAAGGCAGGGAGCCATCATTCGTAATGCCCAAGCCAGTTTGTTTTACTACAGAGGAGGAACGTAGGTTGGCTCAAGGTACTTTCTTTCCTTACCGGTGCAAGGAAGTGGTAACTGGCTTGGGGGTAAACGACCCTCCACCCGGTGGAGACGAGCAAAGCACTGCATATTTTCGCCAGTTTCCCAAGCTCAGAGATCGGAAAATCTTACTGTACCTTGGAAGGTTTCATCCCAAAAAAGGCGTGGATGATTTAATCAGGGCCTGGAAAAAATTAAGCATCAAAGATTCTGACATTCTCGTACTGGCAGGGCCGATGGAAGAGAATAATCCATGGATTAATCATTTGAAAAAATTGGCAGGCACAGACCCTTCTATTTATTGGACGGGTATGCTGGAGGGTCAATTAAAGTGGGGAGCCCTGAGGACAGCTGATGCGATGATCTTACCGTCACATCAGGAAAATTACGGTATGGTGGTGGCGGAGGCTTGCTCGGTTGGCTTGCCGGTTTATTTGACTGATAAGGTAAACCTTTGGTCCGAAGTGATCGAAGCTGGAGCGGGCAAAGTTGCAGCCGATAACCAAGAAGGTATTGAGAATTTGCTCAACCAATGGCTAATTGATAGCCGTCCGGAATTAAGCACTGCAGCCAAGAAATGTTTTGAAGAACGTTTGCACATTAATCAGACGGTTAAGAGCTTGGTTGGGATTATTTCTGAAAGCTCCCCGTGAGAATCACGATTTTACAGGGAGCCTTTTTGCCGGTGCCTGCGATTCGCGGAGGGGCGATTGAAAAAGCCTGGCAGGTACTGGGTGAGGCTTTTGTCAAAGCGGGACATGATGTTACTCATATTTCACGATTGTGCGATGGATTACCGGAGCAGGAGTCTATTGCAGGAGTTCGCCATCTGCGTATACCTGGGGCAGATGCGACCAAATATTCATCCTTACTAAAACTTCGTGAAATTTCTTATGTTCGTAGAGCTCGTGGAATATTACCAGAAGCAGATATCCTCGTTACTCATGCATTTTGGGCTCCCCTGTTTTTACCTGCTGAAAAATTGGGAAAGCTTTATGTCCATGTAGGTCGCTACCCTAAAGGACAGTTGCGTTTGTATAAAAAAGCCAGTCGCTTACAAACCCCCAGCGAAGTTGTTTCAGTAGCAGCAGCAAAGGAATTGCAGGATGGAAGTGAACGTGTACGTACCATTCCATACCCTCTACCATTTTCTTTATCAGGTAATGGATTTGCTCGCTTAGAGGATCGGCCTAAAAGAGTCCTCTATGCTGGACGTATTCATCCTGAAAAGGGAGTACTCAACTTAGTAGGTGCATGGAAGAAGTTACCCGAATCTTTGCGCAATGAATGGGGGTTGAGAATAATTGGCCCATGGAGACAAGATCAGGGTGGGGGGGGATCGTCCTTTTTTGATCAACTCAAAAAAGGAGTTGATCCATCCATCGAGTTTCTAGAACCAGTCTTTTCTGAAAAGGAACTAATGGAAGAATATAAAAAGGCTCGTATTTTTGTTTATCCATCGATTGCCAGCAAAGGAGAAACTTTTGGATTGGCAGTCTTGGAGGCTATGAGTTGTGGCTGTGTACCTCTGGTTTCCTCTCTTCCATGCTTTGATGATTTTATCCGCCCTGGAGAAAATGGGTACAGGTTTGATGAACGATCAAACTTGCCCGAAGATACTCTTAAGAAGTGCCTGAAATCCTTATTATCAGATTCATTAGATTCAGATGTGGGGCAAAATGCATTTAAGACGGCAAAAGAATATGAGGTTGATCGGGTAGCCGCTCGATTTATTGCGGATTTTGAGGCATTGTTAGGAAGGTAATCTTTGCCTTTACCCCCAAGAATATCCTTGGTTCGTTCCGCTGTTTTTTATATTATTTACCTTTATGAAAAGAAGCAAAGCCCTTGGTTTCTTGATCGTTTTCGTGTTTGGTTCAGCAGCCTTTGCCTGGCTGACCTCGAAGAATTCGACTTCTCCTGAACAGACAACACTTTCCCATGCGGGCCTTATACCCGATACTCTCCTTAACAAGGAAGGAACTGAGATCTCGACAGAGTCTTTACAGGGTAAATATGTCGGGCTTTATTTTTCGGCGAGTTGGTGTGGTCCCTGCCGTTCTTTTACCCCCAAGCTAATCCGTTTTCGGAACGAACATGCTGAACAGTTCGAAGTGGTGTTGGTCGGTGGAGATGGTACAGCCAAGGACCAAGCCAAGTATATAAAAAAATACGATATGCCTTGGTTATCCATGATCAATCAATCGGATGCAGCAAGACAGGCCAATGAGAGTTTGGGTGTAAAATATATTCCATTCCTTGTTATCCTTGATCCATCCGGTAAGGTCGTAAGCAAAGAGGGAGTGAAGGAAATACGGGCATTAAAAAATGGGGCAATGAATCTTTGGGCAAATGAGCTCAAAGGAGTCTAAGTTTTTTTCCGATCCAAAAAATTTAAAGCCTGACTGGAATTCCGGCTGCTTTCATAACCTGCTTGGTTTCAGGTATGGTATATTCTCCAAAATGAAAAATACTGGCCACCAATACTGCACTTGCTTTGCCTTTTAAAATTCCTTCCGCCATATGGGTCGGATTGCCCACTCCTCCAGATGCGATGACCGGAACTTCCACAGCCTCACTGATTGCCCGTGTAAGCTCGAGATCATATCCTTGCTTGGTTCCGTCGCAATCCATACTGGTGAGTAATATCTCGCCAGCTCCACGGCTAACCACTTCCTGAGCCCATTGGACCGCATCTAATTCGGTAGGCTTTCGCCCACCGTGGGTGTAGACCAGCCAGCCATTGTCTTCTTCCCTTCGCTTGGCATCGATAGCGACTACAATGCATTGGTTCCCAAAGTTATTGGTGGCATCATCAATGAGGGAAGGATTGAGGATGGCTGCAGTATTCATACTTACCTTATCGGCACCTGCCATGAGCATAGATCGAATGTCGTCAAGTTTACGAATTCCTCCTCCCACGGTTACAGGCATGAAACAGGTGGCCACCGTACGTTCGACAACATCCCGCATGGTTTCCCGCTCATCACTGGAGGCGGTAATATCTAGAAAGACAAGTTCATCGGCTCCCTGTTGCTCGTAAGCCTGTGCGACTTGCACGGGATCTCCAGCATCACGCAATTCTTTAAAGCGTACCCCTTTAACCACTCGGCCTGCATCTACATCAAGGCAGGGAATAATCCGGGCGGATAGCATGGTCGGGAAGAAAAATTAATAAATCCGTCCAGGCAAAGAAAATGGACGGGTTGTAAAAACCAGATTATTCGTCGGCAAAAGCAACATCCGGCTCGTAGGAAAGAATGAGTTTGTATTGCTGACCCGGGCGCATGATCAATGGATGGTCACGGGCAAGGAACTGTACATAATGAACATTCCCTGAATATCCACGGTAGTCTGGATTATCTGATACAGTTTCAAAAGCGGACCAACTTGCCTGAAAATCATCCACCTCAACTTTAGCACGTAATCCTTCAGCACCCTGGCGCAAAGTAGTTCCCAATCGATGAGAGGAGTGGGGCGAGCCAATAACCAGGGCAAGACGCATCCGGTCCATAGAGATAGGGTTCTTTACCTGGAATACAAATTCGGAAGATACTTTACCGTTTCCAAAGGTCCATTGAACCTGGCAACTTCCAATACCATTGGCAAAGGATCCGTCCGTCCGTACAAATTCGGGTTGGTTGAATCTTAGGTAAAGTGATTTTTTTAATCCAATACCAGTAACACAATTTTTCCCATAGAAGGAGGGGATGACCACATCTTTACCAAAGGTAAGTTCGGGGATCATGACCGGAAGGTATTTGTTTACTGTCCAATCAAAGATTCCAGGGCAATGGGGAAAGGCAAGGTTGTCTGATGTCGTTTGGGGTCCTGGACCAATCAAAGGCATTTGATACTGAATGCCTATATTCTCATCGCGGTAGAGAAACAATCCATGCTCTTTCCGATGGGATTTGTCAAAAGGTACAAAACGACCACCAGTGGAGGAGCGCTGAGGTGCAGGCACAGCCATGGAACCACCAATCACTTTGGCCAATCGTGACCATTGGCAAAGGTAGCGGGCAGCATCAAAATTAGCCATCCGCGTGGTGTGGTTGGGCACCGTATTTCTTTCCTCATCACGAATAACAAGTTCTCCTTTTTCCTGATCGAGGTAGGTGACAAAGAAATATTGGAACAACCTGCGCAGTGTATTTAAATAAAGAGCGTGTTTTTCCGGGGCTATCCAGTTGTCGCGCATGGCCTGAAGAATCAAACTAATACAATGCAACTGTCCGTAAGCACCCACGGAACGACCATAAGTCCAGCCAAGACCATCCTGTCTTGTCATATCGGGCAGGAGTTTGAGGTATCTCTCGGCAAAGGTGCGTAACTTAGGCAGTTTGCGATCCTTTAAATGTACATTGGCATGGAGCTGCAGTGCCTGACGGATGAAGATAAAAGAAAGCAACCCATACAGATTATAAACTCCGTGAGTGCCCTTGGGGTCGTCATTGCAAAACCCGCCAGTGCCATGGGTTTCAATTCGCTCAACAAAGCGATCAATCACTTTTCCGGTGTCGTCTTTTTTGGTCAGCCCAAAACTGAAACGAGCTACAGACTTGGCTATATTAAAGGCTTGAAAATGATCTTCGTGGTCACTGCGGGATAAGAGACACTCATCGAGTTGTTCTCGGGTAGGATCTGTCAGTCTTTCCCAGACAGGATTTCTTTCCTTGGATGCCCCAAAGGATAGTAAACCAAGGGCGGCGTAGGCTAGGCCGTTCTCGTGAGAATCTTCGTTGAATGCCTGTTGAGTTACACAACGTGCGGAAAGATCGAAAAGATCATGCCCCTCGAGCTCCACTTCGCCGGAGGCTCGAAAAAATTCTCCTATTGCAAGGGCGGCATGGCCAGGCTCGTCGGCACGTGGTTGTTCACCGGGGGCAGGGCTTACGGTGCCGTCAGGATTAAGGTGCTTGAGGTTGTTGCCGAGTAAGGACCTCGCCAGGTCCAGGCATTGATTAGAGAAATTCTGCATGAAAATACCGGTGCGTGGGTATGTGAATAAAAGGTTAGAAAATGCGGTTTTAACGCTCGATTGTCAACGCGTTAAGCCGTCTGGATCAGGTCCAAGAAATCTTGGTTATTTTTCGTCTTGGCCATTCGTTCCAATAAGGTCTCCGTAGCATCGATAACCTTCATCGGAGACATGGCTCGTCGCAGGAAAGATGTTTTTTCCAAAACCTTAGGGTCGAGCAGGTCTTCTTCTTTACGCGTACCCGAGGATGCGAGGTTTAGAGCAGGCCAAAGCCGGAGTTCAGCAATTTTGCGGTCGAGTACGATTTCGCAGTTTCCAGTACCTTTAAATTCCTGGAAGATTAATTCATCCATTTTGGAACCTGTCTCCACGAGGGCTGTGGCAATAATGGTAAGAGACCCTGCCTCTTCAGAATTTCGGGCGGAAGAAAAAATTTGCCTGGGTTTCTCAAGGGCTCGCACATCGAGACCTCCGGTCATGGTCCGACCGCTTTTCCCAGACGCTGCATTGTAAGCACGGGAAAGTCGGGTGATCGAATCCATTAGCAAGACGACATCTTTTTTGTTTTCAACCAAACGCTTGGCACGCTCGATAGCCAATTCAGCCATATTTAAATGACTCTTTACTTCTTCGTCATTGGAGGAGGCAAAGATTTCTGCAGGCACAGTCCTTTTAAAGTCAGTCACTTCTTCTGGGCGCTCGTCGACCAACAATACCATGAGGTGACAATCGGGATGATTTTCTTCAATACCCTTGGCAATGTCGTGAAGAATTGTGGTCTTGCCTGCGCGGGGCGGGGCAACAATCAGGCCGCGTTGCCCTTTTCCGATCGGGCAAAAAAGATCGATCATTCGAGTGGTCATCCGGCCATCCTTGCACTCGATGTTGAGCTTTTCCTTAGGTTGTATGGTAGTTAACTGGTCGAAACGGAAAAGGGATTTCCTGTCTTTGATCGAAAGCCCGTCTACTGTGTGTATGAAGCGGACTTTTGGACTTGGCCTATTCGGGTTGTGAATGGCATCAGCTTGAATGAAAGAGCCTCTTTTAAGCTTGAAACGACGAATCAATTCTTTGGGTAAAAAGGGATCATTGGGCGTGGTCTTGCCACCCCTGGCGGGATCAAGCAAGACACCCGATTTGTTTTCGATTATGTCCAACAGCCCTTCGACTTGAAGTGCATCGGACTCAGTACGTTCATTTTCGCTCATGCTGAGTGAGGTGGGTTTTATCAGCTAAGTAAATAACTGAAAAGAGAAGTGAGGTTGGGAACAAAATTTTTCTTCCCGGAACAGATCAACAACTGATCTGTTATCCAAATAAAACTGCGAAGTAGTATGCAAGTCAACCATGGAAAGTGGGAATAGGTTGGTTCTTTGGCTGATAATCGATATAGCATAATTCTCTGATGAAGAAATTTTATCTCACCACCGCGATCGATTATGCCAATGGTTCACCTCACTTGGGCCATGCTTATGAAAAGATACTTGCCGATGTTATTGCCCGGATAAAACGGTTACAGGGAACGGAGACTCGCTTTGTTACCGGACTGGACGAGCATGGGCAAAAAGTGCAACAGGGTGCCGATGCTGAGGGGATTGAACCACAACAAAGATGTGACCGGATTGCTGAGGAATTTAAAGAGATCTTAACCACCCTAAAAATTTCCAACGACGATTACATCCGTACAACCGAGCAGAGACATAAGCAAGTGGTCTGCGAACTTTTACAAAATTTGTATGATGCCGGAGATATTTATCAGGACGAGTACGAAGGGTTTTATTCGACCCGTGCTGAACAATTTTTGCAGGAAAAAGATAAGGTAGATGGGGAATGGCCCGAGATTTTTGGAGAGGTCACCCGGATAACCGAAAAGAATTATTTTTTCAGACTTAGTAAATACCAAGATTGGTTGATCGAACATATACAAAGCTCGGAAGATTTTATAAAACCTGACTTCCGAAAATCTCAGGTTTTGGAATTTCTTAAAGAGCCCCTCAATGACTTGTGTATTTCACGACCTTCCGACCGTTTATCTTGGGGAATTCCGCTTCCTTTTGATTCTGGTTTTGTCACTTATGTATGGTTTGATGCCTTGGTAAATTATATAACTGCTGCGGGGTTTGGGACCGATGAATTTTCTGATTATTGGCCAGCGGACCTTCATGTCATTGGAAAAGATATACTTGCCCCGCCCCATGCAGTCTACTGGCCCATTATGCTCCAGGCCTGCAACCTTCCAACCCCTAAGCAAATTCTAGCACACGGTTGGTGGACGACATCTGGAGCCAAGATGTCAAAAAGTACGGGAGAAACTGTTAGCCCGCTGGCTTTGGCTGATCAATACGGAGCAGATGCATTTCGGTTTTTTGTAATGAGGGAAATGACTGTGGGTCAGGATGCAGAATTTTCTTTGGAGCGTTTTTCTTCCCGTTACAAAGGAGAGTTAGGAAATGACCTGGGTAATCTGGTCAGTCGTTTATTGCACATGTGCCACCAATATTTTGATGGCATTGCCCCAGATCAGGAACTTCAGGAAGAATGGGAAGAGCGCTTGCAGGAACGCTGGCAGGAAACCTCAACCAAGGTTCTTCAATTGTTTGAAGGATTTCAATTTCACCAGGCTTTGGAAGAAACAATTGGATTTGTTCGGGCAATCAACAAATATGCAGATGATCGGGCACCCTGGAAATTAGCAAAATCTGATGCCCCCGAAGATGTTCAGGCTTTACGGACCAGTCTTGGAACCATGCTCGAAGCATTAAGGCTGGCCAATGATTTACTTGCTCCAGTCATGCCCGGTGTTCATGCCCGCATTTGTAAATGTTTGGGTCAAAACCCAGTGGAAAACTGGAAGGGGCGTCTTGATTGGGGAAAGCACTTAACAAATGTGAAACTGGGAGAAAAAATTATCCTTTTTCCAAGAGATTGAACCGCCCCAGCTTTGCCAAGGGGTATAAATTTAGGAAGCTTTCGTTTCTTCGCTGGGATCAAGCAGGCGAACTTCTGTCAGGCCAATTCGAGTCTCATCAGCTTCAAGAATGGTGACTTCCAAATTTTTGAGCCTTAAGGTTTCGTAAGCCTCCGGAATCTTTCCAAACTCCTGGGTGATAAGTCCTCCAAAGCTTGTTACCTCTTCCACTTCATCATCAATATTCAAGGCCTCGGGTAATTCGTGAAGGGGAGTAAGTCCAGAGATTTTCCAACTTTGTTCATTAAGTTGTTCGATATCTGCCTCGTCAGCATCGAACTCGTCTTGAATTTCTCCGACCACCTCTTCAAGAATATCTTCAAGGGTAATCACCCCGTCAATCCCCCCAAACTCATCTCCAACCAAGGCCATATGTACCTTCCACTTCATCATTTTACGAAGGGCCAGGGGTAGGGGGTCTTCAGCAGAAACACGTGCAGGTGCTTTGGTGATAGACCGAAGAGAGAGTTTGTCGGGTTCTTTCCCGAGCAGGCGGAAAGCATATTTTACATGGATAATGCCCAGGCAGTGATCTAAGTCCCCTTCGCAAAGAGGCAGACGGGTATGACCACAATTTCTAGCGATTTCGAGGTTTTTTTCCAATCCGTCTTGCCAGTCCAAAATTTGTACTTGTTTGCGCGAGACCATCACATCCTGAACCTTCAATTGTCCCATTTCCAAGGTATTGCCCACAATTTCTGCAATATCTGGATCAAGGTTTGAACCCTCCCTTGATAAGGTACGTATATGATCGGCGACTTCGTTATCTTCGTTATCTCCATTTTCTCCTTTTGGGTCTGTGCCGAAAAAAACTTTTTCGATACGCAGGAGGAGCGGAGTAAAGGGTAAGGCAAGAAAGCGGGCAAAGAGAGTGAAAGGAAAACCAATTTTTAAATGTAAGTGGCTATTTGATCCAGAGGTTAATAAGCGAGGAAAGATCCCGGAAAAAATACGCTCTGTGCAAAGGGCTACAAAGAAAGCAACGAAGCCGCCTAACAAAGTACTCTCCCCGGTCCATATGATAAGGACCGAAAAGAAACCAACAAATACCTGCAGGGCAGAAAAAAGAGCCGATTCCACATGCAATGGGCGGGCATGGTTGGGTTCTCGAAGCATGGATTCGAGTAGTTTTCCAGATCGTGAGCCCTCCCCAGGGGGGGTGGATATACCAGCTCGAATACGATCAATCATCGATCGAAAGACACCCAGGTAAAGTCCGATTGCCAAAAAAATGACCCAGATGGTAAAGAGAAAGGAAGGGGAAAAAAGGGATTCTATCGTAGTGATCATAATTACGCCCCAAAGACTGTCCGGGTTTTTTCAAGAGCGGTCAGGAGGCGATGGTTTTCTTCTTCTGTGCCAACAGAAAGGCGAAGGTAGGGAGCAAGAGACGGGCCCAAGGCCCGAGTGATTATACCCTGCTTTTGTAATTCGGTAAACAATCCCCGCCCGTCTCCGGGCTTGGACAAAATAAAGTTTGCCTGGCTGGGTAGGTACTCGATATCCAGCGCTTTTAGCCCATTTGCAAGTTGTTCCAGCCCGTCGGTATTGCGCTTTCGGCATTGCGTAACCCAATGGTCGTCTTGCAGTGCACCAAGGGCTGCTGCCTGAGCAATTGCGTTCACATTGAAGGGTTGGCGAGCTCGTTGTAACAAATCAATCATCTCCTTGGCACCATATCCATATCCAATTCGTAAGGCAGCAAGTCCATGAATTTTTGAAAAGGTACGAAGGCAAATTACTTTATGACCTTCTTCGATCAAGGGTCGAAGATCAGGGGGGGAATCCAGGTATTCCGCATAAGCTTCATCAAAACAGAATATCACATGTTGAGGAAGTGAACGAACGAAGGTATGAATTTCTTCTTCTGTATTTGCGGTTCCTGTGGGGTTATTAGGGCTGGGAAGAAAGATAAGTTTGGTACGTTCGTTCACCGCCTGCCTCATTTTATTAAGATCGTGAGTGAGGCCGGGCATTTCGACTTCCACAGGTTTTGCACCCATCAGCAAGGCGACCAATTTGTAAACCACAAAGGCATGCTTGCCACAGAGAACTTCGTCGCCCGGCTGGAGAAAGACATGTCCGAGTAATTCGATAATTTCATTGGACCCATTGCCCAATACAAATTGATCAGCACCAAGGAGATGAATGCTGGCCAGTTTATTGATTAACTGATGACCTGAACCATCCGGGTAGAGGTGAACCTTTTCCAGGGAAGCACGGGCTGCTTCTTTGGCAAGTTTTGATGCTCCCCATGGATTTTCATTGGATGCAAGTTTGCAAATTTGGTCGAGATTAAGACCATATTCCCGAGCCACCTCTTCGATGGGTTTGCCGGGTTCGTAGACAGGTTGGTCCAGGATGCGAGGATTCGCAAGTTGGGATAAATTCATTGAGTAGATACAATCCTATCTTTTCCCCCTTTTCGTGCAAGCAAGGAAAGTGGGGGTATTTTCTTAGTCGATTTACACTCTCGGGTTGTTACTTGGAAGATATTTTTTATTCTAGAGTGGAAATGAAAATTGCGGTCATGGGTGCATCCGGTCTTTTAGGAGCGGCAGTCTGTAGGGAATGTCTTGCTCGGGGTCATAAATTGCTCGCTTATGCAAATCGTTCCTGGGAAGAGCCCAAAAAAAACTATGAGGTCTCCTCATTACCAATGGAAAAATTCGATCCGGTGATGCGCGAATTCTTCGACCAATGGCCAGATGCAGTAGTTAATTGTGCCGCGATTTCATCTCCGGACATGGTGGATAAAAACCCGGACCATGCCCGCTTGATCAATGTGGAGGCGGCTCGTCAATTAGCGGAGGTTTCTGCACACTTGGGTGCCCGCCATCTGCAAGTATCGACCGATATGGTCTTTGATGGAACCTCCTCTCCCTACCGTTCAACCGATCAGACCAATCCTTTAAGTGAGTATGGACGCCAAAAATTGGAGGCGGAAAAACAGGTCCTTGCCACCACCGATATAAATTTAGTGGTGTTGCGGATTACCCTGCTTAATGGAAACAGTCCCCGGGGAGACCGTAGTCCTCACGAACGCATTCTTTCAGCCCTGGCAAAAGGGGAGAAACCAACTTTGTTCACCGATGAGTGGAGGCAGACAAGTTCGGCAGAAAATGTGGCTCAATTAATTGTGGAATTAATCGAGCGACCAAACCTTAATGGCCTTTTTCATTGGGCAGGAGCCGATATCATTACTCGGCATGAATTGGGCAAACGAATATTGCAGAGGTTTGGATTTAAGGAGGAAAGGCTGGGCGCATCTACATTGGCTCAGTCACAAGAAAGAGTGGGCGACCGACCGGGCAAATTAACCTTTGAACTTGCGCCCTTAGTCAGCAAGGTAAAGACCCAGCCTGCGACAATCGATCAGCAACTCGAAGAAATGCATTTACCCCCGGCTCTTTATTCTTGGTACCGAGAAAATGTGGACGATCCAACCTGTTATCATCCTAGGTTTTAGATGAGTCTATATCATTTACCTTATCGCCGGGAATCGGGTCCGGAAAACATGGCTACCGATTGGTGGATGTTGTCACAGACGAGCCAGTGGGCGGGGCCAATTTTTCGAAGGTATGGTTGGGACAGGCCACAAATTACTTTTGGATACGGACAAAAAGCCAGCTGGATCGAAAGTGAAACTGGAGAGCCTTTGCAGAATATGACCCGGCGCCCAACTGGTGGTGGAATTGTCAGGCATGGGAGTGATTTAACTTACGGACTTGTTCTCCCCGTTGGTAGTTTGGGAGCAGAAATGCCCCCGATGGAATTTTATGGAAAAATTCATCAGCGATGGGGAGAGGCTTTGATCGAACAGGGTGTGGCCAATTCTTTGATGCCCTGTCCGGAAAAATCCAAAGGGGGTATACCTGGGGATTGTTTTCGCGAACCCGTAGGGCGCGATCTCATGGATGAGATGGGAAACCAAAAATTAGCCGGTGCCGCGATGAAACGAACCCGGAATGGCGTATTGGTTCAGGGAACTTTAGACCTGGGCAAATGGCCCGACCTTAATCATCTTCAAATTGAAACAAAATTTCTGGAATTGATCGCCCGCGATCTAGCAGAAAAAATCGTCGTAGACGATTGGCCCGAAGAATTAGAGCTTCAGCGCCAAGCTCAGGTAAAGACCTTCTCTTCCATTGAATGGACTAGAGAGAGAAAGCGTTCTTAGAGTTTAGAAATTACCGAACCAAGGTAAGAACATTTTCCACATGCCTGGTCTGGGGAAACAGATCAAATGGCTGGGCTAAGATCGCTTGGTAGCCAGCCTCCAAAAGAATTTGTGAATCCCTTGCCTGAGTGGCTGGTTCGCAGGAAACATAAACAATTCGTTGGGGGCCAAACTCAATGGCCTGGCGAAGAAAATCGGGGTCGCACCCACGGCGGGGTGGATCAATCACGAGGGCGGCAGGCTCTGAAAATCCTTCAAGTTCATCAAAGATAGAACTCGCATCTCCCAGAAAGAATTGTGCATTATCAATTTGATTAATCTGGGCGTTGGTTCGGGCACCTTCAAAGCCTTCCCGGCTGATTTCAATGCCGACAATTTTATTGAAGCGAGAAGCGGCACTGAGTCCAAATAGACCTCCTCCGCAATAAGCGTCGACCAACAGCGAAATTTCATCTGTCTTGGCTTGTTGAACCACATGTTCAACCAATAGTGGCAGAACGAATGGATTGTTTTGAAAAAATTCACCAGCTTTGAAATGAAAAATCAGATCCCCCACTTTTTCACTAACTAATTTTTTAGGGTCGGTTACCACCCCTTCGATGACCTCTCGGAGTAGGAGGGTGCCTCCACGCTTTCTTTTTGGTGCATTTCTTAGTTCATCCCGTGCGGCAGGTAAGGCCTCGTTGATTGCATCGGTTGCGATGGGACATGTTTTCACATCGATGAGTGCCCGACGGGAGCCCTGACGCAAAAAACCAATGTTCAATTCCTTACCTTGGCGACCACCTTGAAAGTGTGGGGTCAGTTTGGAACGGTATCCATATGGCTTGGGGGAAGGAATGACAGGTTCCACCTCAACGGATAATCCGCCAAGCCGTACGAGTGAGTTTTCAACCTGTTGCCGTTTCCATTTTAATTGAGCCTCGTAAGTGGCTCCCTGGTACTGGCAACCTCCACAAGAGCCATATAATTCACAAACTGGTTCGGTCCGATCTGGAGAAGAGGTGAGTACCTCCAAGAGGTCGGCCTGAGAATAATTTGCATGGTTTCTAAAAATTCGGGCTTTCACTCGCTCTCCTGGCCAGCAGTAAGGAACTTGAATGACCCAGTCTCCATCTCGGCCAATCCCAATCCCAAGATTTGTGACATCTGAAATCTCTAGCTCGAGTTCATGATGGTAGGGGTAGGGGTTGGGGGAAAATCCTTTTGGCTCATGTTTCATGGAGTTGTTTTTCTTAACGGGCTCGCCCTTGATCGGCAAAACCCTTTTTCTTATCTTATGACTAATGCAACCATTGAGAGCCCCACTAATTCGCGGATCAAGGAATTGGTAAAGCTTCGAGAATCTCCTCGCCGACGGCGAGAGCGCGGATGTTTTTTTGTAGAAGGTGCCAATGACCTGCTTGCCTTAGTAGCGTGCCGGTAGGCAGTTAATCGAATTCTATTTTTGTCCATCTATGGTCGAGCGGTTTGGAGAATCTTCGGCGTTGGAAGAACTTCGAGAAATGGGAATTCCAAGTTGTGAGACCTCAGAAATTGTCCATGCGAAGGCTTCTTACAAGTCGGGTGCTCACGGAATTATTGGGGTATTAAAGACTTGGGAGCTTGGGCTCGATGTCTTCTCAGTTGGTAATGATGGCCCTTTGGTGGTTTTGGACGAAGTGGAAAAGCCAGGAAACCTTGGAGCAATTCTACGAACAGTTGAAGCCTTTGGTGGGGCGGGTGTGATTTTGTCCGACCCAGCAGTAGATTTTTTTAATCCAAATGTAGTACGGTCCTCAAGGGGTTTGTTTGGGGGTATGCCAGTGGCTTTGGGAACCAAGGGGGATGTTAGAGAGTGGTTAAAAAATTCAGCCAGGCATATTGTTGGGACAAGCTCGCGAGCCCAAGAAATAATGGGAAATAAAAAATTCCCCGCAGGTACAGCGTTTCTTTTTGGAAGTGAAAAAGTTGGGCTTGGTGAGTTTTGGCAAGACCCGCCTGATCAATGGGTTAAGATCGGGATTCAGGGGCAGGCCAGTTCGCTAAACTTAAACGCCAGTGTGGCTTGTTTTTTATATGAATACAACCGAATGACTTGATGATGGCTTGAAATATTCTCGCCAGGCAGTGTTCTTTTTTAAGGAGAATAAGAGGTGCTCGTTTATAAATTAAGGTTAAATTTTATTTTCATGCTTCAACGCTCAACTATCTGGGTAGCTCCAGCGTCTTGTGGCTATTCTCTCTTTTTCTTTTAAGGCATCAGGCAATGGAAGCTTAGACAATTGCGAGATAAGCATCAGGACACCTAAGAACTATAACTAAAATGGGTACTTCAAGATCTATGTTTATTCACCCTGATTGCCTCATAACGGAGAATACTGATGCGATTATCAAAAATGGACCTGTCACGATTGATACCTTATTGAAGCCTCCGACCGCTACACTAAGTATACCTACTGTTGCTAAGCCAATTGACCATGCCCAGATCTAGCTGGTTTTTTCAGTCATTTTGAATGCATTCACGTTTTCCATTTGAAAAGCCCTAAGTGTTTAGTTGACCAAGGCAAAAATTAATCCCTATAAATTTCGCAGCCATGGAAGAGTTTTTCGTAACGCCTCTTCCATCGAGAGAAGGGGTTGGTAGCCAAGATCTCTTTTTGCAGCTACCTCGGAAAACCAATGATCATGGGCAAGTTGGCAGGCCACAAAACGGGTCATGGGCGGTTCATCCTTAAGGGGCAAAATTTTCCATGTTTGTTCCATAAGCCAACCAATGTTGTAGGCCGTTTTATAGGAAATGAATTTATTTAACGGTGCGAGATGAAGTTCGGCAAAAACCTGATTCAACCAGTCCCACAGACACACAGGTTCGTTTTGTCCAATGAAATATGGGTTTCCTCCCAGGGCGGGATTGGAGATCATGGTATCGAGGGCACAGAGGTGGGCGTGTACCACATTTTCAATATGGGTCAGATCGACCTGATTTTTTCCATCTCCAATAATTTTTAATCTTCCCGCACGGTGACGTGCGACCACCCGGGGAAGAAGGTGGGGGTCCCCGGGTCCCCAAACTAAATGGGGTCGCAAAGCAAGCGTTCTCAACCCCGCGGGATCATCAGCGGCAAGAACTCCTTGTTCGGCCAGGGCTTTGGTCGAGGCGTAGGGAGAAAAATTTTCTTTTGAATAGGGCAAAGATTCATCTCCACCCCGTATGGGGTTGGGAGAAAATACCACGCTTGGAGTGCTCGTATAAATAAACTTGGAGACCTCATATTCTTTGCAAGTTTGGAGCAGTTTTTCTGTGGCAATCAAGTTTGCCAGTTTGTAATCAAGATACTTTCCACCCACACCAGCTTTGGCTGCGACATGAAAAACAACATCTGTTTTTTTAAACCAATCTTTGGATAAAGGTTTCCTGGATAGATCGTGGCTGTGATAAATTAGTCCGGGCAGGAGTTTTTCTTTAGGGGGATTAAGGCTCCTTCCCAGGGCGTGAACTTCATGGCCTCTTTTAAGGAGGGCATGAGCCAGGGCATTTCCTACAAAGCCCATTCCTCCGGTAACCAGAATTTTCATGTTAATTTTCCCAACTTTGGTTTGCGGGCAACCCAGCGGGACCATTTGCGCGAGAGGGCAAGCCTATGAATTTTGGCATTATGTCGGGCATCCACCGGGATCTTTTTCTCAAAAAAGACTCTTTGAATCTGAAACTCTGGAAAGGAATCCTGGCAGGCTTCAAGAATTTTCCGGCGCAATACAATTTCACCAAGCTGACGGACTTGTGAACGGACAGGCTCGACTACCAGGCAGGGTTCCTGCCCGGGCGACTCCCCAAGACCAATCAGGGCACAACGTTGAACAAAAGAAAGTTGGGAGATTGCAGGTTCGCAACGTTCAGTCTCGATGAGTCCATTTGCAGTGCGTACACATTCCGCTTTGCGACCGAGAAACCGTAACCTCTTGTGTTCGTCGATATATCCAAGATCGCCCATCCTGTGGTATTCGGCTTTACCAATTTTGAACCGTGCGTCACAGGTTGCTCCAGGCATTCGATCGTATCCCGCGGTTACCATCTTTCCAGATGCGCAAATTTCTCCAACAACTCCTTGCTCTAAACCGTCAAAACCTTCCGGATAATCAGGCAATGGAGCATGGGTAATATCAAGAATACGAACCTTTGCACCGGGTATGGGTGTTCCAACCAAAGAGCCCTTACCTTCGAGTGTCGAGCTCTTGTAATCGGAAATTTCAGAGCTATCAGTAAAGGAAACGGGAAGGGCTTCAGTGGCTCCGTAAGGTACAATCACCCGTCCATGAGGTATGCATTGACTGAGTTGTTCAGCCAAGCTTGGGGGCACGGGGGCTCCGGCGAGAAAAAAACGTTTTATTTTGTTCAAGGAAGTGCGCAAATTTTGGCATTCATTTGCAACTTTTTTCCCGATTACCGGAGAAGCAAATGCAGTGGTGACATCATAATCAAGCAGAGAGCGTACAAGCTTGGCAGGATCCGCTTGGGCTGGACGCCTTGGATCAATGTCAGGAAGAACTGAGGTGATACCGAGAGCTGGATTAAACAGGCCAAAAATTGGAAGAGTGGTAAGGTCAACCTCACCGGCTTCCATACCAAAAACATTTTGAAGAGCATTGATTTGAGCATCAAAAGTACGGTGTAAATACCTGACTCCTTTGGGGATTCCTGTAGACCCAGAGGTAAAGACGATAGCAGCCAATGCATCGGGCAAAGTCGCGTTGGGAATAAAGGATTGTTCCACCTTTTTATTGAGAGTGTGGAATCCGGGACGCACCAGGTAGCGGCGACGAACAGTACGAAAGGAACGCGGGAGTAAGCGGCTCAGCCAAAAGGCACGAGAGATGCCCACCATGGCGTTTGGCTTGGTTCTTTGAATGCAGGAAAGAAAGGACCTGGCCCCCATCCCCGGATCAATGACAACGGGAATGGCTCCCAGACGAAAAAGAGCGAATGCCCAAATAATTAAACCGGGTCCCGGATTTACAAAGAGCAAAGTTTTATCCCCCGCGGATATGCCTGATTTTATAAGTTCACTCACCGCACCGTCAACGGCATGGTCAAGCTGGGAAAAGGAAAGTGGGAGAAACTTGGGACGGCCTGCACCAGAGACTAGTGCAGGCTGGTCAGGCCGCTCCTTGGCCGTGGATGAAAGATATGTGGCAACGTTTTGCACCACGTCTTTCACCTAATGGCCCTTGGGGGTATGAGTTTCGCCTTAGTTGCTTTCCGCCAACCAGCGTTCCGCTTCGATCGCAGATTGGCAACCCATTCCAGCGGCGGTGATGGCTTGACGGTATACATGGTCAGCACAGTCGCCGGCAACAAAGACTCCAGGAATTGAAGTTTTAACCATGCTACCATTTGCAGGTACAAGATATCCGTTGGTATCGAGATCGAGGATCCCTTCAAATGGTTGCGTATTGGGTAGGTGTCCGATGGCAATAAAAACTCCCTTACAGGCAATTTCTCCAGCCTCTCCACTTTTCAAATTTTTAGTTTTGATCGCTTTGACCCTTCCATCTTCACCGGGCAGAATTTCTTCGACCGCTGAGTCCCAGACTGCTTCAATTTTTTCGTGAGCCAGAGTGCGTTCAGCCATAATTTTAGATGCTCTTAATTCATCTCTTCGGTGAACCAAGGTAACTTTTGAACAGAAGCGAGTTAGAAACAAAGCCTCCTCACAGGCGGAATCTCCCCCACCAATTACTACTACTTCCATGTCGCGATAGAATGCACCATCGCAAGTTGCGCATGTGGTTACTCCCTTGCCCCCATACATTTCTTGTTCTCCGGGTATGCCGAGTAGGCGAGGTGCGGCTCCAGTCGCAATGATCACAACTTTGGCTTTATAAGATTTGTCTCCGGAATAAAGAGTTTTGCAATCGTCAGAGAAATCAACGCGATCAATGAAGGCATTTTCCACGCGGGCACCAAATTTAGTCGCCTGTTTACGAAGGTTGTCCATCAAATCATAACCATCCACACCTTGTGGAAATCCTGGAAAATTTTCAACTTCCGAGGTAGTGGTAAGTTGGCCACCAGGTTGTTTGCCCTCTAAAATTAAGGGATTCAGGTTTGCTCGGGCTGTATAAATACCAGCTGTAAATCCGGCACATCCGGTTCCTAAAATAATAACGTTTTCCATAATTCTGTTCTGTTGGTTGATCGAAGTTAAAAAAAAAAAGGATTTAGGGTGGCGATGATGGCAAATCTTTTCGTATAGGTCGAGTAGATGTCTTGGTTTGATACACATTGTCATTTGCAAAGTTTCCAAAGAAAGGGCGAACTTGAAACTGTTCTTCAACGGGCAGATGACGCTGGGGTTAGTAGAATGGTCACGGTGGGGACTTCTCCAGAAGACTGGGCAGATTACCAGGAATTATCGGTAAAATACTGTGGAAGAATAGATTATTCGGTTGGACTACACCCAGGATATGTTGATGAAAATTGGGCAGACCAAATTTCGAATCTTCCTACTTTTTGGGAAAGCAACAAAAGCCCGGTTGCCTTGGGTGAAATTGGATTGGATTATTTTCGACTCCCCAAAGAACCCGAGCTTGCTGAACAAATTATTAATTGGCAAAAGGAAGCGTTGCGCCAGCAATTGTCATGGGCTCGTGAATTCGATTGCCCCGTAATCATTCATTCCCGTGCCGCATTTGATGATTGTGTGGAAGAAATTGATCGTTCTGGAGTAAACTGGGAAAGGGTGGTCTTTCATTGTTTTACTGAAGGTGTCGCTCAGATTAAAAAACTCATTGAGCGTGGAGGCAGGGCATCTTTCACTGGCATTCTCACTTTTCCTAAAAATAATCAATTATGGGAAGCGGTAAAATACCAAGGCACAGAAAAATTGATGCTGGAAACCGATAGCCCTTACTTGGCCCCAGTTCCCTATCGAGGAAAAAGAAATGAACCCGCTTTCATTACTAAAGTTGGAGAGTACGCATGCAATTTGTTGAATGTAGGCGCAGTCGACAAAATCTGGGAAAATTCAATGAATTTTTACCAACTTCAAGTTTGACAACTCGAGGTACTTAAATCCTCTTATTAGTTATAAATTTGATTGATTTAAAGATTTTTTCAGTAAACTTACATAATATTTTCAGCCAAATAAAGTTTAATGGAATCTCCTAATGACGAAGAAGAACTCTCAGAAGTTCAAAAGCGTATACTTGCCAAAAACAAAGTTAGGCAAGAAATAGCTGATCATAAAACAAAGCTTCGATTACTGAAGAAAAAATACAAAGAAGGTCATAATGTAAGCCGAGATATTGATGGTGCCGAAGGTTACATTGAGGTTCTCAAAAAAGAGCTAATTTCGATTCAAGAAGGTAGCCACTCCACCTTTTTGGCTGCCAAAAAAAATATTTCGCCAAAGTTCAATGTTGATACAAAAAAGGGCAAGATTTTATCCAAGATTCGCACCTTAGCTAAAGAGATCAGAGAGTGTGAAGCCTTTCTGAGCGGTGGGGAGAGAACGCGAGAAGAAAATGAAGGTGTTCGCAAGAAACTGGAGGTGCTCAAGGTCGATCATGCAGAGGCTCAACAAGAGTTAAAAGCTCTGAGTCAATTTAACCATACCAGGTTTCTTGAAATGAAAGAGGCTCAGCAGGAACTGACTGAAAATGATGATTTAGCTGTAGAAAATATCCCGGCAGAACCTGAAAAAACTGAAAGCATTGCGCCTGCAGTAAAGCCTAAACCACCTGAGTCCAGGACAGACTTTAATCCACCTCCAATGATTTAGTCTGACTGCCCGAAACCTTACCCTAGAATTTCTTTTTTTCGTCTGCTAAGATCGTTACCTTTGCGGTTCCGCCTTTTACTAATGATTTTGCTCTCCTGATCGCTTTTGCGGTCGATAAAGTTGGGTTACTGGGAACGAAAGGAAAGATATTTCTTCGATTCATCCGAGCAAGAGCACCCGAATTTTTTAGGATACGTAGACAATCCTTACGAATTTCACAGAGAATGACATGGCAGTCCTTTTCACTTAAATATTCCAAAAGTTCTTCGAGGGCCAAGACTGAAGTGGCATCCATATGATGGGCATTGAGCATTTTTAGAACTAATACTTTTTGATTTGGATCTTCGCCAACTCTGCGAATTTGTTCATAAAATAAATCGGCCGCAGCAAAGAAGAGTTCACCCTCTACATGAACAATGAATACTTCCGGTTCAGCACGTTTGGTAAGTGCTGATGCTTCAGCAAGATCGCCTTCCTTTGTGTAGCCGTATTCAATCAGTTGAGGCTGGGCAACTTTTCGCAAAAACAAAAGCACAGAGGTGAGAACCCCGGCAAAGATTGCCAATTGAAGAGAAAAAGCCAGGCCCACCACCAGGGTAACTGCAAAGGCAAAAGCATCGGAACGTGTGGCTCGGGCGACCGTTCTGATTTGTCGGATCTTTACGAGGGAAATACCAATAAAAATGACCAGAGTGGCTAAAGAGCAGATTGGAATAAACCGTACGAGATCATTGAGGGCGAACACGCCAATAAAAATGACCAGTCCAGTAATTAAATTTGCTAGGTTGGTGCGGGCACCGCTTGCCACACTCAAGGTCGAGCGAGTGAGAGATCCAGATGCAGGCATTCCAGAAAAGAGAGAACAGCCGAGGTTTCCCATGCCGATGGCAAAAGTTTCCTGGTTTGAATCAATTCGACCTCCAGCACGGGCAGAAAGAGACTTACCGATGGATAATCCTTCGAGCAAGCAAAGCAGGCAAACAGCTAGAGAGGTTGAGAGAATGAGGGGACCGTGCTCCATCAGTAAATCTAAGCTGGGTAGCACCAACAAATCTTTACCAATTGAAAAATTTTCTAATCGTATGATCGAAAAACCGGCATTTTCCATATAGTGCCCAGCGACGGAGGCGGCAATAAGGGCACCGGCTACACTTGGAAGAGCAGGGGATCGAAGCTGAATTAAAAGATAAACTGCAGCAGTGAATGCACTTAGAATGATGGCTGGCCAAGCGATTAAATCCAAATGGGTAATAAGGAAAAAAAGAATGCCCAAAAATGTTGAAGGGGGCGTATCTTCGCTTGTCGAGATTCCCATAACATGTCGACCTTGATTGGCGATGATAAGGCAAGCCGCAGCAGTAATGTAACCAGTAATCACTGTACGGGAAACAAATTGAACGATGAAAGAGATTCGGAAGAGGCTGGCTAAAACCAGAAAGAGTCCGGAAGTGAATAAAATCACTGGAAGTAGGAGTAAGGCGGAAGAGTTGGCTAGACCATTAGTTCCAATTAGGCCAACGCTTGCAAACGCTCCAAACAAGAGCACAGCAGTTGCATTGGTTGGCCCCAAGGTAATAAACCTGCCCCCGCCAAAGATTCCCCCGATCAAGGCGGCAACTGCGGATCCCAATAAACCATAATGAATGGGAAGTCCGGCAACCAAAGCATAAGCCATACCCTGGGGAATCGCCAAGAGGGCAACATTAATACCCGCTTTTAAATCATTGAACGAAGGGTTCGAAAAAAGCCCCCTTCTAATTCCCGGAATTTTGGGAATGAATAGATTTTGTAATGGGGTAAACTTTTGCCTCTGCATATTGTCTTCCAAGTAATTTTAATGGGACAGCCTCGACGATCCTTATTCAGGAGTGCGGTAAAGGGTGTAGGAAGATTTACAGGCAATCCATCTTAGGGTTTCATCTTCATAATCTTTGTGAAGGTTCGATGCCAAGTCTTTGATTTGTTGGAACCGCCTGATGTTTTCACTCTGTGAAAGAGCTAACTTTGCTTCTGATAAATGATCAAAAATAGTCTTTTGCAGGGCTTTTTTTCTGAGCAAAAGTTCAGAAACAGTCTTTTTAAGGTGGTCAATAGCAGTGACTACTTGCTTTTCTAGGTCTTGGCTGGTGGCAAGAATGTTTTTTTCGACTTCTTCGCGGGTAAACTTATTGAGGGTTTGATCGAGTCGCATGGACTTTAATTGTTCAAGAATATTGCCAAGTTGAGAAACCTGCCCGAAATCGCGAATAGGGGTAATGTGCAAATACTCCACAGGATCAAGCTTATCTCGGTGAATTGCTTCAATCTTTACCAAGTGGTTTTTGTGTAAATTTACTTCATCTTCCACTTGCATGATTTCAGAACGAATGGCCATCACTTCAACACTTTCTTCTGGTGATCCTGCTGTTTCTTCCTGGATCTTTACTTTCAGTTCTTCCATTTGGCTTTGAAGTTCCTGATGTTTTTTAAACTTTTCGCTCAAGCTAAGTGGAAGGGGGGATTCGATAGTCTCGGAATGAATTAATTGATTGTAAGTGCGTATCATCATTTCAGATAATAATGCAGCGGATCGACTGGAATGTCCTTTGCAAACCACTTCTAATGAATTTTGGGATCTTGGCCGGACCGAAATAAGCGAGGTTAAGATTTGTCGTTCATTGTCATCTAAAAGTTCGCTAGTAAAAGGGCTGAAGATTAATTCTTTGGCAACAGGGCTTTTTTCCAAATCTGTACATATAGTGTTGATTAACCCTGCTGACTCCAACGCTTCTTCATGAAGTAATAGAGCATAGGGTTCGGCAATGCCCGACTCTAGGGTTAAAGAGACTTCGGCCCATGTAGTGGAGTTGGGCACTGATGGCTCTTCGACATTTACTTTAGAAGTTTCGATGGACTGATTAGATAATGCAAGCAGGGAGGATTTAGACCTTTCTTCGATTTCGTCCATAAATGAGGCATAAAAAAACACAGCTACACTTATGATGATTAATGCGATACAATGCCATGTTTGCATGATACATTATCAAAACTAAGAAAAGGTTGAAAGGCAACCCCGTGGTTCAGGACTTTTCTATCGTCATTGACGTTGGCTTAAAACCACATTCCTTTAGGTTTGTGTCTGAAAACTCCGTTTCTTTTGAATTTTCTCAAAACCTTGTTGGGATCCAAAGAAACCTCTATGCATTTATCTTAAGCTTACTTCCCAATCGAAGCGATGCAGAGGATGTTCTTCAGGAAACCAATTTAATCCTCTGTAAAAAGTCACAGGAATATAACCCCGATGGTAATTTCCGTTCTTGGGCTTTTAATATTGCAAGGTATCAAGTGCTTGCCCACCTCACGAAGAAGCGAAGGAGCAAAGTTTGCTTTAGTAATGAATTGACTGAGGCTCTGGCTAGCGAGGATTTTGATATTCAAAGGTATCAACTTACCCAAAAAGCCTTACAGATTTGTTATGACCTATTGCCCGATCATATGAGAGATATTGCCAAGATGAGATTTAAAGAAGATGCACCTATGAAAGAAATTTGCAAAATCCTAAACCGTCCAATCGGAGCGATCTCAGGAACTCTTTTTCGTATCCGCCAAAACCTTATTAAATGCGTTCAATTGAAGATTCCTCAACTTGAAATCGAGGAAGAATCCTGAAAAATTTAAATTTTCGGTATCATTTTGTGAATAAGTGCTAATTAAGCATAGATTCAACATGAATACACCAACAACAGATGATCAACTAGTTCGCTTAACAAGCAAACTGTTGGATGGAATGATTTCCGACGAAGAACATTTACATTTAAATAAAATGTTAATGAGTTCTCGCAGTAATCGATTACGTTATTTGGAGCTCGTTCGCATCGAATCTCTTTTGCACTGGGAGCCAAGTGGTTTGGACCTGCCAGAGCGTGTGGAAAAATCATCTAAACTGATTTCTTTTCCTTTGTTTGCCTGGGTTGGTTCAATGGCAGCAACTCTGGTTGCTATGATTGGCATTTGGTGGGCATTTCGCTCATCTTCAGACAATAAATCTCAATTTGCCGAAATTCATCAGCAATCTGTTTTTTTTGACGAGGTAAACCCTGCCAAGCTTGCTAATTCTTCATTCAATCCCAACCACCGAGTCTTAGGTAAACAGGACTCATCCAAACCCTTTAGCGAATTGAGTATCCGCCCATCTGCTCACGAGCATGCAAGAGAGGGAATGGAAATTTTGCGTTCGAACGATCGCACAGCCCACGGTGGGGCATTCGAATTGCACGGCTTAGTTAAAAGGTGGAATCGTCAACCTTATCTTCACATACCTTCCGAGAAGGGAGTTCTGCCGGCATCGGGTTCAAAAATGTTAAGTTTTGAAAAGATGTCGATCAATGTGGAATCTCAAATCGCTCATGTTGAAGAAACTGTACAGGTTTTGGATGTTCGCGAAGCACTTAAAAACAACGGGGGGACAACGGCCCGTATATTTGCTGCAGTCAAATTTAACCAGAGCTTTGGAGCAACCCAGGAAGGAGCGGAATTTGGTCTTACATTACAGGCATTTAAAGACAGAGGAAATCTTAGCGAACAGTCTCTGGCGAGAGTTGAAAAAAACTTACCTTCCGACCGAGACCCCAGTACATGGAATGAATTAAGTTCTGAATTCGAAATTCCGGCAAACGCCGATTACATAGTTGTCTCCTTAAGTGCCAAGAAATATGGACCAGATTCTCTACTTGCAAATACCAGCAGTTATTATTCAGACGATCTGGAATTATCTCTTTTACTTGGCGATCAATCAGTAATCGGACCTATCTAAGCATAAATTAGAGATTTTCTATCCGGAAAGCTTTTGCTTTTCATAGGTTAGCCAAGATTGACTTTAATGTAGTCAAGGTCAATGAATTGATGGATGAAGTTGTTTTTCGCCTCAGCCCTCCTTTTGTTCATTCTTAATTCTACGCAAGGTTCGGATTGGCCAACTTATGGCGGTCCTGATCGAAACCATCAATCTCAAGAAAAAACTTTGCGATTGGACTGGGGAAACGAAGAGCCTCAGATCTTGTGGAAGCTTGAAGTCGGGCTGGGCTATTCATCTGTGGTGGAGGCAAATGGACTTGCTTACACCCAGGGTTACAAAGATAACCGAAATACACTTTATTGCGTGAATTCCCAAAACGGTAAGGTTTTGTGGACGCACACATATGAATCTGGACTGGGAGACAAATATTTCCAAGGAGGTACTCGATCCACCCCAACGATTTTTAAGGGTAAGGTTTATTTGCAAGGTCACGAGGGCCCGTTGTTTTGTTTGGATGCCAACACCGGAAAAGTAATCTGGCAAAGGCATCTAGTTGATGAACTTGATGGAAATTGCCCTACATGGGGATATTCTGGATCACCCCTTGTTGTGGAAAATAAAGTCATTGTACAAACTGGGTCATCCGATGGATCTTTGGTTGCCTTGAATGTAACAACAGGAAAGGAAATATGGAGAGGTGGAACCTCGGAAGCGGGTTATGCCAGCCCCTACCTTCGTGCAAGTAATCCTTCAGAAATTGTAGTGTTCAATCAATATGGTTTATCTTTGCACGATCTGCAAACAGGCGAGGAAAAAGTTTCCTACCAGCATAAAACCAGGTACGAGGTGAATGCTGCCCAGCCAATGGACCTTGGCGATCAGCTCTTGGTTGCCAGTGGATATGGAAAGGGTGCTGCTTTATTAGATCTTAAAAGCTCTCAGCCCAAGGTGCTTTGGGAATCTGACGGGGTGGCTTGCCAAATGGCCAGCTTGATTCATCTAAATGGATATGCTTATGGGGTCCATGGCCAGACGGGTGCCAATGCAAAACGTGCCACTCTTTTTTGTTTGGAACTCAAAGATGGGCGGAAAGTTTGGGAAGAGCGCGGTTTTGGTGTGGGCACGGTTATACTAATTGATAAAACCTTGGCTGTGCTGAGTGATCGAGGTGAGCTTGCCTTAGTTAAGGCTTCTTCAAATGGCTTTAATGAACTTGTTCGCTTCCATGTTCTTGGAGGTAAAAACAACTGGACTCCTCCGAGCTATGCTAATGGCCGTATGCATTGTAGGTCGAGTTCCGGGAGTTGGGTATGTTTATCAATGGGAAAGTAACTAGTTGGTAAATTTCTTTTTAAAAGCGTCATTTAAAAATTTATTGTCCTTCGCTCAAGCAGGTTTGACTTAAAAGCTCCCAAGGTTACCAATTTTAGGTCTGCTTAATTTCTATTTTTTCTAAATACTGATTCATGAAATCCCAACTGCATTTTTTCTTAGCTATTGTTTTGTTGTTCTCGGTAAGCTCATGTATTCGCCTTGGCTCTCCTCAGCAAACCACCATCAAGGCAACGAGTACGGTTCGTTTGGAAAATAAATCGTCTGACTGGCTGTTTGCCCGTGGTGAAAAGGGCATGGGAGTTTCTACGGAAACAGGATTGCCCGATGAATTAGCTGGTACACTTCTTTGGACTCATGAAATACAGGGTGGGGGAGTTCCGGTAGTGGCAGGAGGGAAAGTTTATCAATTTGGATATTATGGCAGCGGAGAACAAGTGGAGGAAAGCCTGACTTGTTTAGATTTGAAAAGTGGTGAATTGATTTGGGACCAGCGTCGGCAAGATTTTATAAGTGATATTGTTTATGATCGATATGGGGTAGGATCTGCCTGCGTTGATCCCCAATCTGGAAATGTTTATTTTCAAACCAGCCCGGGTGAACTCCTTGCCTATGCAACCGATGGTTCGCTCTTGTGGGAGCGCTCGTTAATGGAGGAGTTCTCACGACTCACTTTTCCAAACGGCCGAACAGGTGGTCCTTGTGTTGATGAAGGATTAGTTATTTTACACGCCATTACTGCAAATTGGGGAACTAATGGACCAGCGAGGGACAGGTTTTATGCATTCGACAAGGAAAACGGGGATCTTGTTTGGACTTCCACTCCTGGCACCACGCCCAAAGACAGTTCTTTTGCCCCATTGGTTTTTGAAAACCTAGAAGATGGACGAAGGGTTTTTTACAGCGGTACTGGTTGCGGTCATATAGTCTGTGTCGATGCCAGAACCGGACAGCCTCTTTGGCGTTTTAAAATGTCTCACGGTGGAGTGAATGCAGGTGTAGTTCTGCATGAAGATTTAGTCATTGCTGTGCACGGCAAGGAAAATATCGATAGTTCTCGTATTGGCAGGATGGTGGGCATTCGAAAACCGTTCAAGGTGCCTGTACTCGGAGAACCTATTCTGGAACTTGACAGGCAAAATGAAGCTTGGAGAAACGACGAACTTGAATCTTTTACCAGTTCACCTGTTATTTATAAGGACCGTGTCTATACCACCGTTAAAACGGGCGAATTATTTTGTAATAATGCACGGAGTGGAGAGACTAACTGGACTCTAAAACTTTCGCCGGATCAGATCCATGCAGCCCCTGTATGGGCAGATGGTAAATTATATATTCCGATGTTTGACGGCGAGGTTTCGGTGGTGAAGGACCTTGGTGTTGAAGCTGAACTCCTAAGCCAATTTGATCTCGGGAGCGCGTGCTTGGCCCCACCGTCAGTGGCTCATGGGAGAATTCTTGTCCAATCCAAAAAGAAACTTTTTTGTTTTGGACAGGATATAAAAGCAAAACCTTTCAGGAAAAAAGAAGTAGATGAAAGCCCTAGTTCTGGAAAAATTGCTTCTTTGCAAATCGTACCCTCTGAGTTTGCTTTGCCTGCGGGCAATGAAATTAATTTTCGGGTTTTTGCCTTGGACTCGGCAGGTCACCGGATCAAACAACTTGGTGATGGGTTGACTTGGGAAAAGTGGATTCCACCTACAGCTAAAGTTAAGGCGGAATTAGATGGAAACCTTTCAACCACGGGACCAGGTAATTTGATTGCCTCCCTGCAAGCAAAGCTTTCTGCCGGAGCAATACGAGCTTCCTACCAAGGATTGCATGGAGTTGCCCGGGGGAGAATACTGCCGGTTCTACCTTACGAAGAAAACTTTGAGGTCGGGTATGAACTTACCCAGCAGGCAAGCGACGGGGTGCCATTTTCTTATCCGCCATTGCCTTGGTTGGGTGCTCGCATGCGTTGGCAAGTACAGGACCTTGATGGAGAACGCCTAGCGGGAAACACTTTGGACCGTGTGCTTTTCCAAAGAGCGATGAATTTTGTAGGGCACTGGCAGGCGAGTGATTATATCGTGGAGATGGACGCCAAGGTGGATGGAAATCGAAGAATAAAGTCCACCATTGGGGTGGTGAATCAAAGGTATATTTTTGCCCTTGTGGGCAATTCAAACAAACTCGAGGTCGTTTCAAATTACGATCGTTTTCAGAGGTCTGTTCCTTTTCCAATTGAGGCCAACAAATGGTACCGTTTAAAAACTCAAATTGATTTGCAGGAAAATGGATCAGGGTTAATTAGGGCAAAAGCTTGGCCAAGGGATGAGCCTGAACCCGAAGCTTGGACTTTGGAGGAGTCGCACGCTCAACCCCATAAGCGGGGAGCCCCCGGAATATATGCCCTTTCGCCTCAAAGCAAAAAGAAGGTCTACTTCGATAACCTCTCCATTTATCCAAAACCCTGAAAATTTTCCGAACTCTAATTAAGCGATGAAGAATCCATTTATTTTAACTTTTTTACTTAATGCTATTTTAGTAACAGCAATAGTTCATGGCGAAGATTGGCCTGTTTGGGGAAAGGATGGAACGCGAAACATGGTTTCCACTGAAACTGGGCTGACTTTGGAATTTGATCCGGGCAAAATGCTCGAAGATGAAGTCGTGGATATGAAAACCACCAAGAATGTAAAATGGGTAGCTAAACTTGGCTCACAGGCCTACGGAAATGTGACCATTGGAGAAGGAAAGGTTTTGGTTGGAACCAACAACGAATCAATTCGTGACCCCAAGAAACAGGGAGACCGCGGAGTGGTGATCTGCCTAGATGAAAAAACGGGTGCTTTTGATTGGCAGTTGGTCATTCCAAAATTGGGAGCCGGCAAGGTAAGCGATTGGGAATATATTGGGGTCTGCTCTTCTCCAGCTATCGAAAATGGCCGGGCTTATGTTGTGACCAATCGTTGCGAAGTGGTATGCTTGGACCTATCCGGTTTTAAGAATGGAAATGATGGCCCTTACACTGAAGAGGAATTATATGTTCGTCCCAAAGGATCGCTTGATTCATTGAACCTCAAATTGGATGCCGATATCATTTGGCGATATGATATGCGAGACGAGTTAGGCGTCTTTCCTCACAATGTTACCAGTTCATCTGCATTGATCGTTGAGGACCGATTATTCGTCGCAACTTCTAATGGAGTTGACTGGTCGCATACCAATATACCCAGTCCTCTTTCTCCGAGTTGGATCGCTCTTGATAAAAATACGGGTGAACTTATTGGGGAGGATGGTTCTGGAGCAAGTGAACATGCTTTGCATGCGGCTTGGTCTTCTTTGACATATGGAAAGATTGACGGGCAGGAATTATTATTTTGGGGAGGAACTGATGGGTTTCTTTATGCCTATCCCAACAAGACTGAACAGGATGAAGAGGGCTTTGATCTTTTCTTACCTTTATGGAAAGTCGATTGCAATGAACCGACCTACCGGAAGGATAAAGAGGGGCGAAAAATTCCTTATGCTACCCCTCCCGGGCCCAGTGAATTGATTGCCACACCGGTTCTTTACCAAGGCAAGATATATGGTTCAATCGGTCAGGACCCAGAGCATGGAGACGGGGTAGGGCGTCTTTCCTGCATCAATGCAAAGACTGGAGAAGTTATTTGGAAAAATACAGACATTGGCAGGACGATTTCTACACCATCGATCGCAGATGGGCTAATCTACCAAGCTGAATACGCGGGAATTCTTCATTGCTTGGATGCCGAGACTGGGGAGGTTTATTGGACCTACGATTCGTACAGCCGGATATGGGGGTCCACTTTATTGGTGGACGGTAAGGTGCTCCTTGGAAATGAGGATGGCGATTTGCTTATCTTTGATCATGGAAAAGAAAAGCCTGAGCCTAAGACTATAAATTTGGGTGCCCCTATTTATAGTTCGCCCGTTGTGGCCAATCAAACCCTCTATGTTGCCACCCAGACTCATCTTTATGCCATAGGCAAGTAGCGGGGGCTTCAGCAAATGTCAGTCCATCCCAAAACTGTACCGATGCGAACCTTTTGGTTATTCTTTTTGGTTTTACTGTTTCTTCATCAAGACATTTGGAATTGGTCTGATGAAAGTTTGGTCGGGTTGGGTATGCCCACTGGATTATTTTATCATGCTTTATTTTCCCTCGCCTGTTCGGCCTTGGGAGTTTGGGCAGTCACTCGTGCATGGCCGACCGAATGGGAAAAATATGCTGAAGAAAAAAGCTCACCTTCTACGAAATCCAACCACATAGGAAAGGGGAATTCTGAGCAGTGAATGTTTTACTAATCATTTCAGGCTATCTTTCTTTACTCTTACTTCTAGGATGGGGAAGTGGTCGGATGTTTCGGGGAACAAGCCGTGATTTCTTTGTGGCCAGCCACAGTATTGGTCCGTTTCTTCTGCTGATGAGTGTATTTGGCACCACTATGACTGCCTTTGCTCTTGTTGGTTCGACTGGAAAATCCTTTGAGCGTGGCATTGGCACCTATGGTTTGATGGCATCGATCAGTGGTTTAATACACATGGCGATTTTCTTTCTTATCGGTATTCGCTTATGGGCTTTGGGAAAACGGCACGGTTACCTAACTCAAATCCAGTTTTTTCGGGCACGATTTGAAAGTGATGGGCTTGGTTATATCTTATTTCCGATCCTCGTTCTTCTGGTAGTTCCTTATCTTTTGATCGGGATTATAGGAGCGGGTAAAGTAATTGAGCCTGTAACCGCAGGGGCTTTTCCCGATTTATTTACTAACCCCACGATTCCCGCCTGGATTGGCGGGATACCTCCCTGGTTAACCGGCTTAGTCATTTGCATCGTGGTTTTAACCTATGTTTTTCTCGGCGGTTCGCGGGGAGCTGCCCTCGCTAACGCCTTTCAGACAGTAGTTTTTATGGGGATGGGAATAGTTGCCTTTTACTTTGTCGTTCAATCCCTTGGTGGACTCGAGCAGGCTGGCAAGGTGCCCATGCGCATAACTGAAGACGGGTCATTGGTTCAGGACTATCGATTTGATCAAAAGGCCGGTGATTTTATTGGAACAGGATCCACCAAAAAAAATTGGCCAAGTGCTCGACTTTACAAACTCCAACTTGACCGATCGTCACCCCCACCTTGGTCGTGATCCAATCACGGTGGAATTTAAAAAGAAAAACCCAAAAACTGGAGAGCTCGTTCCTTTTGAACGCGAACTGGGTATACCTTTTATCACTTTTGTGACTTACCTATTCATTCCCTTGAGTGTGGGAATGTTCCCTCATCTATTCCAGCATTGGTTGACCGCCCGGAATGCCCGGGCTTTTAAACTTACCGTAATTGCTCACCCCCTTTGCATTCTCATTGTTTGGGTTCCCTGCGTGCTCATTGGATCCTGGGCGACCGGCTTGCTCCCGCCAGGCATTCCACCGCCTGCGGTTTTATCTGCCACACTGAATATGCTCGTGGGCGACCCCTGGCTTACCGGCTTGCTCACAGCTGGTGTACTGGCCGCTATCATGTCTTCAATGGATTCTCAATTCCTTTGCCTTGGTACTGTATTTACCAATGATATCGTAGTTCATCGTGCGGGAAGTAAGGTTTATTCTGATCCGCAAAAATTAAAAATCGCGCGCTCCTTTATTGTGGTCATCGTAGCAGTAACCTACTTACTGGCCATGGCGGTCCAAAATGCCAATGTTTTCGATTTGGCAATTTGGTGCTTTAGTGGATTTGCTGCTCTTTTTCCCTTGGTTTTTTCTGCTCTTTATTGGAAACGGGCGACCAAAGCAGGTGCGATTGCATCGGTTTTAACCGCCCTAATTTCTTGGGCATGGTTTTTCCATCAATCCGGATATGGCGGAGAATATTTTGTGGGACCGGGAATTGTGCCAGCTGCAATTTGCTTCTTTGTATCAGCGGGTGCTCTTGTGGTTGTATCCCTCCTAACTTCGCCTCCGGCTCAATCAACTATCGATCAATTCTTTCCTTCTCGGTCGTGATTGCGAATCGCTGGGAATGCGACTAGAAATTATCCCTGTTATGGTAAGCGAAGAACAAATTAAACATGCGGCTAACGATCTCGACCAACATGTCGAGGAAATGATCAATTGGCACTTCTCCCCGGAAAGCGGATGTCCTTTTTGGTTAAACTGGGCGAAGGAACAAGATTTTAATCCTTTGAAAGAGGTTCGTACCTTCGCAGAACTTTGTAATAAATTTCCATACTTTGAAGATGAATGGTTACGGGACCTTCCCAACAAAGTTTGGGTACCACAGGCATTTGCCGACCGACCTTTTAACATTTTTGAAACGGGTGGAACTACGGGTATGCCCAAGCAAAGAATTGGATGGGATGATTTTCGCATCGATTACACCGCCTTCTCGAAGACTCTCAATGACGAGCATTTTCCCCGCGATCATTACTGGTTGATGGTCGGCCCAACAGGGCCGAGAAGATTGCGCCTGGCTATCGAACACCTGGCCAATGAAAGAGGTTGTTCCTGTTATTTTGTCGACTTGGATCCGCGCTGGGTAAAACGATTGATCGCTACCCAACAATTTGATCAGGCCCGTGCCTACATGGATCATGTGGTTGAACAGGCACTGACCATAATTAAAAACCGAGAGATCAGTGCTCTTTTTACAACTCCCAAACTTTTAGAAGCATTGGCCGAGCGTCGAGACTTGGTAAGCGCCGGGATTAAAGGTGTATTTTGCGGGGGAACAACCATGGATCGTCAATATGCCCGTTTTCTTCAAGAAGAGGTATGCGAAGGAGGAAAGATCGGATTTGTCCCGACCTATGGGAATACCTTGATGGGTTTGGCGCGCCACCATCCCTTTGGGCCAGAAAATGATTATTCGATTGCTTATTACGCCCCGCAACCACGGGCAGTCCTTCGAGTGATCGATACAGGTAGCGGAAAACCGGTGGAATATAATCATTGGGGCAGGGTGGAATTAACTACCTTAACCAAGGAATTTTTTATGCCCCGTTTTTTGGAGCGTGACGAAGCCATCCGCCGAGAACCATGGACCGAAGCACCTTGGGATGGGGTCGCAGAAATTCGTCCGTTTGGAGCGATGGAGAAAAAAATTGTAGAGGGAGTCTATTAATAGATATGAAACAAGCACCCCACTTACCAAGTTTGCGCCTGGGCAAGCCTTACTGCAGCCTTAATCAATCTGAAGTGCTCGATTATCGGGATGGGTCCGTACGGGCCACCTTGAGCCAGGTAAACCCAGGAGTGATCCGCCGAGATCTTAAAGAGGTCGGACAGGCCAGAGCCGCCTTACAAAAATTTTCGACTGCCGAACTTCTGGAAATTTCCCGGCAGGCAGGAGAATTTTTTCTTCATGAGGAATTACCTGTCGGGGAAGCAGGAGAACTGCAAAGCCCACAGGAATATTTAGAGACTCTTTCATCCACCAGCGGGCTTCCCCACATTATGGTCCGCCGGAATATGGAAAAAATCCATCACGCCCTTACCCATATGGATACGATTCTTAATGGATTGACCCGTGGGTTGGATGTGGAGGTATTAGACCGTGGATATGGGGAACAATCTGGTTCTCCGGTTTGTTTTCATCCAACCACTAAGGCACTTGGCCTGGTCATGCCCAGCAATTCTCCAGCGGTTAATTCACTTTGGCTACCTGCAATCCCCCTGAAAATCCCGGTGATTATGAAACCCGGTAAGGACGAACCATGGACACCTTATCGATTAATGCAGGCATTTATTAAAGCGGGATGTCCTGCGAAAGCCTTTGGGTTTTACCCCACAGATCATGAAGGAGCGGCTGATATTTTGCGTCTTTGCGACCGGGCACTCATCTTTGGGGACAAATCAACCACCGATCAATATGCGGGGAATCCAGGCGTACAAGTCCATGGCCCCGGTTTTAGTAAGGTATTGATCGGGGACGACGAGATCGAAAACTGGCCAGACTACCTAGATCTCATGGTAGCCTCTATTTCGGATAATGGTGGACGAAGTTGTATCAATGCATCCGCTATTATTGTGCCCAAATATGCAAAGGAAATTGCCGATGCCCTTGGGCAGAAACTCGGCCCGATTAAGCCCTTAGCGATGAACGATCCTAATGCGGTCCTATCTGGATTTGCCAACCCCAAGATGGCCGAATGGATAGATTCTGCAATCGATACAGACCTTTTAGAATCCGGAGCTTATGATGCAACGGCTCCATATCGTGATGGTCCCCGCAAGGTGAAAGCGGAGGGAGGGACTTATTTACGCCCAACAATTATTGCCTGCGAATCGATCGAACATCCCTTGGCTAACCGGGAATTTCTCTGCCCCTATGCTAGCGTGGTGGAAGTTCCACAATCGGAAATGCTTGATAAGATCGGCCCCACCTTGGTCGTCTCTGCACTGACTAAATGCGAATCTTTTAAGCGAGAATTGCTCCTGGATCCCAGAATTGAAAGATTAAATGTTGGGCCTATTTCCACGATGAAAATATCGTGGGACCAACCACACGAAGGCAACCTCTTCGAATTTTTATACAAGCGTCGATCCATAGGGTTGGCCGCCTGATTCGACTCCCGTTCCCATTTCAATGACAGAAAGTTCCAGCTCTCCATCGTTGGACTCTTCCTTTTTTGCACTGGGCGACCCAACTGAACAACAGGTCATTTATGGCCCTGGATCCTCGGTAAAAGTCGGTGAGTGTGCGAAGCAATTGGGCAGTCGTGCCTTGGTGGTCACTGACCTGGGGGTAAGTTCGGCCGGTCATCCCCACAAGGTCATGAAGTCCTTGGAGTCGGCTGGTATTCGTACATTTTTATTCGAGGAATCAATGGAAAACCCTACGGATTCAAGTGTACAGGAATGCGCACGGAAAGCGGGTATACTGGAGATTGACCTAATCATTGGTGTGGGAGGAGGCAGTTCACTTGACACCGCCAAGGGGGCAAATTTTATCCTGACCAATGGTGGTTCGATGAAAGATTATTGGGGTGTGTCTAAGGCAACCAAGCCGTTGCTCCCGATGATCGCGATTCCTACCACTGCAGGTACGGGAAGTGAGTGCCAGTCGTATGCCTTGATTTCTGACGATCAGACGCACCGGAAAATGGCCTGCGGAGATCCTAGTGCTTTGCCAAAGTTTACGCTATTGGATCCCGAGCTTACCCTTTCCCAACCCTTTTCCGTTTGTACCGCTACTGGAATGGACGCCCTGGCCCATGCCCTCGAATCTGCGGTTTGCTCGCGTCGGAATGACTTGTCCGGTCGTCATGCCCGGCAAGCCTTTGTCCATTTGATAAAGAATTTGGAAACGGTATGGAAAGACCCTCAAGACTTACTGGCCCGAGGCCATGTGCTATTGGGAGCCGCCCATGCGGGGGCGGCTATTGAACGAAGCATGCTTGGAGCTGCCCATGCCCTTGCTAATCCACTAACGGCTCAAAAAGGAGTTATTCATGGTCAGGCGGTTGGTTTGTGCCTGCCTGCAGTCATGGCCTATAATCAGGAAGATTTGAACAGTGCAAAAATATATGCCGATTTGGCCCGTATTGCCGGGCTTGCAGATTCTTCCACAAGCGATCAACAAGCCAATGGGTTGCTTCTCGAAAAAGTTATTCGATTGCGCGAGTTCGCCGGGCTTCCCAAAAGCTTGGAAGATGTCGATTGTGTTGCATCCGAACTACCCAAGCTTTCCAAAGATGCGGCCGATCAATGGACGGGTACCTTTAATCCACGCCCGATCAAAGAGAGTGATTGGATAAAACTCTATCAATCCATTGATGTCCACGCGGACAATAGAAACGAAGGATGAAAATCAAATCGTTTATCGTTTTGAGCACCTTGCTCTCAATCTTTACTCGTTGGTGCGTAGCGGATTGGCCGAATCATCGAGGAGGTTCTGAACTGCAGGGTATCTCAGCAGAAAAATTAGGAGATAAATTGGTCCTCGAATGGACTTTTGAGGCGGGAAAGTTTTTAAAGTCCTCCCCGGTGGTATCGAACGGGAAAATATTTTTGGGTGGTCCGACCGGAATCTTTTATGCATTGGATTCCAAGACCGGCCAGGTGGTATGGAAAAAAGAAACCGGGTTAGGAGTGGATGCGCCTGCCTTAGTCCATAATGGCAAGGTATATATTGGCACCAAAGATGGATGGTTATTTTGTCTCGATGCAGAAAGTGGCAAACAAAATTGGACCTATGAAACCATGGGAGAAATTGTGGGGGCTCCAAACCCTGCCATCCATCCATCAACTGGTCGCAAGTTGATGCTCGTGGGAAGCTACGATAATTTTGTGCATTGTGTGGACGCAGAGGATGGATCGATCGCGTGGAAGTTTGAGACATTGAATTATGTCAATGGAACTCCAGCAATTTGGGATAAAAAATGGGTGGTATTTGGAGGATGCGATGCTCAACTCTATGTTGTTTCTTTGGAGGATGGAAACCTATCCCAAAAAGTCGACCTGGGGGCTCCGATTGCTTCTTCAGTAGGGGTATACGATTCCTTTGGCTATGTTGGAAATATGGATCGGGCGGTACAGGCGATCGATTTGAACAGCGGAAAAATTTCCTGGTCTTATGAACCGAAAAGTTTTCCTTACTTTTCCTCCCCCGCACTTACCAAAGATCTTGTAATCATTGGCGGGCGGGACAAAGCACTGCATGCAATAAATCGAAAATCTGGCAAGCAACATTGGAGGTTTTCTGCCCGGGGTCGTATCGATGGATCCCCGGTGATTGCCGGAGAAAAAGTGGTGGTTGGATCCATGGATGGAAAACTTTACTTAATTGATTTGAATGGGGGCGAAATAATTACTCGTTACGAAATTGGAGCTTCGATCTCATCCACCTGTGCAGTGGCCAATGAATGGATTTTCGTTGGATGTGAAGATGGAAACCTCTATGCCTTTAGTACTATGAATAAGCTTCCATGAGCGATTCCACATCAAATAGTCCCGATCAGAAAACTGGTGAGGAAACCAAGGCGGGCAATTATTTCATCGCCAACTATCCGCCCTTTTCTTTCTGGAACGAAAAGGACTTACCCTGTGTAGAGTCCTTGCTTAACAGTCCATCTCCGGGAAAGGCACCCCTTGGGCTTTATTATCATATTCCATTTTGTAGGAAGCGTTGTCACTTTTGCTACTTTCGTGTCTACACCGATAAAAACTCTGCGGATGTTAGAAGATACCTCGATGCAACGATGAAGGAATTTGAGGCCTATGCCAATTCTCCTTACCTGGCAGGAAGAAAGCCCAAGTTTGTTTATTTTGGGGGAGGCACACCTTCCTATTTGTCCGCTCAGCAATTAACCGAACTTACGGATCGTATGAAAGCGATTTTGCCCTGGGATGAAGCGGAAGAAGTTACCTTTGAGTGCGAGCCCGGTACTCTGACAGAAAAAAAAGTACAGGCGATTCGAGACTTTGGAGTCACCCGTCTGAGTTTGGGAATCGAAAATTTTTCTGATCATGTATTGGAAACCAATGGGCGGGCTCACCGTTCTGGAGAAGTCTTTCGTGCTTTCCAATGGGCAAAGGATGCGGGGATCGAAAATATAAATATCGATCTGATTGCCGGTATGCTCGAGGAGACAGATGAAAATTGGTCGGAATGTATAGAACGGGTGGTGGAATTGGCACCTGATTGTGTGACCATCTATCAAATGGAAGTTCCTTACAATACCACGATTTATCAAACGATGAAAGAAGAGGGCAAACTCAGTGCCCCAGTGGCAGATTGGCCAACCAAGAGACGCTGGGTGACTGAGGCTTTTAGTCGTTTGGAGTCTGCGGGTTATTCTGTGACCAGTACCTGTACCGCAGTGAAAAACCCCCAGCGCACCAAATTTCTTTATCGGGATCAACTTTGGGGAGGTGCCGATATGATCGCCCTGGGAGTTGCATCTTTTGGGCACCTCGGAGGTATCCACTATCAAAACCTTACCCACTTTGAAGATTATTGTTCCACCATTGAGGGTGGGAAGTCGGTACTTCGCCGAGCTTTGCTTACCACTGAGGATGAACGATTTATTCGTGAATTTATATTACAATGGAAACTGGGAAAGATTTGCCCGCGTTATTTCCTGGAAAAGTTTGGGATCAATCTGCAAGAAAGATACGGCGAAATTCTTAAGGATTGGAAAGAACAGGGAATTTTAAATATGGAAGGGGAGGAATGGACACTTTCTCGGGAAGCCCTGCTAAGAGTGGATTCTTTGCTTGATCAATTTTTTCTTCCCCAACATCAGGATGCCCGTTACGTCTAACCTTGCATATGGCTGATCCCTCAAAAAATTTTCCCGGCTTGCTCCACCCCTTAACTTTAATGAGGCGGGCACGTGGACTTCCCGGCTTGGATTATCAAACGATTGAACCCACAGAATTACCCGAGCCTTATCGACAGCTTCTTGCCCATGAGGGGGATATGACGACACGGTTGGAAAATCATCACCGAACCTCGATTGGAGTAAGAAGGTTGCGTTCCTCCAACGATGGAAAAGGATATTTTCGCGAAGTGATTTTGGAAACGGATGGTCCAACGGTCAAGGCGGTGGAATACGGAGCGATCGAAATTCAATTAGCACAGTTACCTCAGGTGGCGAGGGATGCAGTAGTTGCAGGGAAGATGCCCCTTGGCACCATTCTTAATCAGGGAAGAATTCCTTATTCCTGTTCCTTGCGTGGATTCTTTCGCATCAGCCCAGATGCTTCGATTCGAGAAGCTTTTGGAATGGATCTGCCCGGTACTCTGTATGGCAGGAGCAATCAAATTGTTACCCGTACAAATGAGACGATTGCAAACATCGTGGAAATTTTACCACCCGCTTAGTAAAGCTTACTTGCTTGAGTTTACTCGCATTGGGAATTGGATTATATAACTTATACCCATGATTTCATTAAAGACACAGTACGATGCCATCGTGGTGGGAGCCGGACCTGCTGGTTCGACCACAGGTGCCTTGCTCGCTGAAAAGGGCAGGGATGTATTAATCGTAGAGAAAGAAAAGTTTCCCCGTTACCATGTGGGAGAATCCCTGATGCCCTTTTGTTATTTTCCTCTGGAACGCTTGGGATTGATCGATCAATTAATGGAATCTGGAAATCCACGAAAATATTGTGTCCAATTTGTCAGGGAAGACGGTTTTCTTTCCCAACCCTTTTATTTTTTCCAACACTTTGATCATCCATCTTCCACCACCTGGCAGGTATGGCGGGAAGAGTTTGACCAAATGATCCTAGATAAAGCCCGTGAAAATGGAGCTTCTGTCCTTGAACAAACCAAGGCCAATCGCTTGATTAAACAGGGGGATAAAGTTACGGGGATCAAAGCAAGTTCACAAGAATTTGGAGATCTTGAATTAACTGCTCCGGTAGTTATTGATGCATCCGGCAGAGATTGTTTTGCCGCTCACAAAGAAAACTGGATGGTTCGCGATCCGGAACTTAAAAAAGTTGCCCTCTGGACCTATTATAAAAATGCCAAGAGAGATCCCGGATTGGACGAAGGGGCAACCACCGTGGCCTATCTGCCAGGCAAGGGATGGTTTTGGTATATTCCATTAAGTGGAGATATGGTAAGCGTGGGAATCGTAGCTGAGCGGGATTACTTATTTAACGGTTCAACCAAGGACCATGCAGAAATTTTCCAGCGTGAAATCAAAAACAATGCATGGATTGAAGAACATTTACAGGGTGCGGAACAGACTGGTGAATATCGCATAACTGGGGAATATTCTTATCGTAATAAATATTGTTCAATGGATGGATTGGTCCTTGCTGGCGATGCACTTGGGTTTTTAGATCCCGTTTTTTCCTCTGGAGTATTTCTCGCATTAAAAAGCGGAACGATGCTTGCCGATGAAGTGGATGCTGCCTTTCTGCTGGCCCAGTAAATGCGCAATCTTTCGAGCAGTATGGAAAGCGTATGCAGTCCTCGATCGAGACGATGAGAAAAATCGTTTATGCATTTTATGATCCCCAATTTAGCTTTGGAGATTTGGTCAAGCGTGGAGATCATTTGCGCTCCTCTCTAACCGATTGCTTGATTGGCAATGTGGATGATCAAGACTTTAAGGAACTTTTCGATTCAATGTCTGACCTTGCCCACCTGCCCGAACCGGTGGAGCACGGATTGGCCAAGGCCTCCGGGTGAGGATCGCTTTCCTTACGCCCGGTACGGGCAATTACTACTGCGGTGTATGCATGCGGGATAATTCTCTAGCCCGCCATTTGATCAGCCAAGGTCACGAAGTCACCATGTTGCCTACGTATCTTCCCCACCTTTTGGACGAAGAAAGAGCGAGTTCCAAGAGGCCGATTTTTTTGGGAGGGATCAATGTTTATTTACAGCACAAGTTCCCCATCTTTCGCAAGACCCCCAAATGGTTGGATTATTGGTTCAATAGCGAATTTCTGCTCCGCTGGGTGGCGGGCAAGAGGGGAATGACCACTCCGCGTCAGCTTGGCGAAATTACTTTGTCCACCTTTCGGGCAAAAGACGGACCCCTTGCTAAAGAAGTGAACAAAGTGATCGATTGGTTTAGGGATTATGGACATCCGGATGTGCTCATTCTCTCTACCATTTTACTGGCAGGAGTCGGACGGGCAGTTCGGGAGGAATTAAAGATTCCCGTGATTGGATTTTTGCAGGGCGAGGATGGCTTTCTTGATTCCCTATTGCCGGAGTATCGGGAAGATGCATGGAAGATTTTAGGAAAGGATGCTCAGGAGCTGGATGCCTGTGTCTCTCCAAGCCGTTCTTTTGCCAAACATATGGGTAGTCGGTTGGGCATCTCTGAAAATGATATTCATTCTTTCCCAAACGGTATATCGCTTGATGGATATGAGGACTCAGTTGAAAAAGCGGATACATCAACCATCGGATATCTTGCCAGAATATGCCCGGAGAAAGGACTGGATCTTTTAATTGATGCCTTCATTGAGCTCAAAAGATCGGATCAATATAAAGATGTAAAATTAGCAATCGCGGGTACTTTACCCACAGAAAATGTATCTTTTTTAGAAGAACAAAAAGCTAAAATTTCTGATGTTGGCTTAACTGATTTTGTGGAGATCAAAACGAATTTTTCCCGTTCAGAAAAAATCTGTTTTTTAAAAGGACTTTCCTTGTTCTGTGTACCCGCCCGATTACCCGAAGCGTTTGGACTCTATGTGATCGAAGCGATGGCCGCGGGTGTACCCGTTGTTCTTCCCGATCACGGATCCTTTCCTGAAATCATCAGAGAGACCAAGGCTGGGATGCTTTATTCCGTAGATGAACCTAGCGGACTGGTCAATGCATTGAGTGCCATGCTTGGCGACACCGATCAGGCCAAACAGTTTGGTGAGCAGGGCAGGGCAGCGGTTCACGAAAAATATTCCAACGATCGATTGGCCAAAGAACTGGTTGAGAACATTCTCGCCCCTTTAGTATCAACCAAGTAAAAAAGAAAACCATTATGGCATCCGAATATACCATCACTCGTAGGGTTGAGTTTTCCGAAACCGACCTCGCTGGCATCATGCACTTCACCAACTACTACCGTTGGATGGAAATCTGCGAGCACGAGTTCCTCCGCAGTGTTGGACTATCCGTTGATATGGAAGACGAGAATGGCCGCTTTGGCTGGCCCCGGGTTAAAGCAAGTTGCCGTTTTAAACGCCCCTTACGATTCGAGGAGGAAGTGGAGATCAGGTTGATTGTCACTGAAATGCGCGACCGTTCGATCACCTATGCCTTTCAATTTTGGAAAACTGAAGATGGAGAGCGCGTAAAGGCAGCAGTCGGAGAAGCCGTTGCTGCCTGTGTATCGTTTGACCAAGCCAGCGGATCGATGACTCCGATCATGATTCCCGAGGTTTTTACCTCCAAGGTTCAGCAGAATTGAACTTATAAATTCTAAAAATGGCATCGGTAATTCGATTGACCAAAGCTTTGGGAAATCATTTAAATTAAAATGATTCATCTTTTTTACTCTATATTAAAATGAAATACCTTCTCATTTTTCTGTCATTTTCTTTGTTTTGTTCACAAGCTTTTTGCTTCCTACGCACCCGATTCGATCGCGGGATTTTCAGTAGTTGATACCGCAGCAGATGGGACTGTTACCGGTCCGCTGTACTATGGAGAAGATGGTATCAATTCCTATGGAGAAAAACAAGAACCTACCAGTATGAAAAAACCTCAGCGAATACTGGCACCAGAAAGTATAGTAGGATACAGCATTACATTTAATGAGACAGAAGGAAATGAGACATCATCATACGGATCGGACGGAAAATCACACGACAACTGGGGATCCACAGCTTTTAGTTATGAAAAATTGACTGCCAACACGGGTCGAATCAGTTACGAAGAGGATACCGCACCTGAAATCGAGACCTTAACCTTTACATCTGCAAGCGGCGGAACCTTTGCGTGGGTGGAATATGGAGATACAAACCGAGAGAACATCTTGGAGGAGGGATCAGGTACCTTTACGATAAGCCAAGATGTGGAATATGCACCAGAAAGTATAGTAGGATACAGCATTACATTTAATGAGACAGAAGGAAATGAGACATCATCATACGGATCGGACGGAAAATCACACGACAACTGGGGATCCACAGCTTTTAGTTATGAAAAATTGACTGCCAACACGGGTCGAATCAGTTACGAAGAGGATACCGCACCTGAAATCGAGACCTTAACCTTTACATCTGCAAGCGGCGGAACCTTTGCGTGGGTGGAATATGGAGATACAAACCGAGAGAACATCTTGGAGGAGGGATCAGGTACCTTTACGATAAGCCAGACTGCGGAGTACGCACCGTCCTCCCTCGTGGGCAAAACGATTCACATTCCAGAGGAAGGCTATGATGCGAACTATTTTTTTATGGAAGATGAGGTTTACTATGTTGTTCCAGACTCCAATCTTGGCTTGGTCGGAATTTCATACACATATGTGGCTAACACATCCACTACAGCAACCCTCACCTTAGCCCGTAATGAACCAGGCGATGTAATCCATCAAATTTCTTTCTCCTCACCTACAAGCGCTGATAGCAATTGGACCGATGTGGAGAGTAATGTAACTGGTTCTGCAAGCTTAGAAATCCTTACCGAGAGGTTATTGGCCAAGTTCTTTGGCTGGATGGGACTACAATGTCTCGTCAATGAACGACACATTGAAATTCATCGATGATTCAAATGCAGTTTTTTACGATGAATCAGATAGTAATTTTTCGAAGCGTGAACTTTCCAACGTTACCTACACATGGGAACAGATTGGGCCGAGAATCGGTAAGTTGACCACCAGCCTGGGTGAAGAAACTCTTTTGTTTTTTGAATCCAATACCAGTGGTTTTTTCGATTGGGGAGAAACCGGAAGTGATGATGGAAATAGCGGGCAGTTTAATCTCTATTATTACCCAGTTGGTAAGGCTTTCGAATCTCTTGTCGGTAGTAGTATAACCATTGGGGATACCACTTATGTATTTACCAGTTTGAGTACGGTAACCGTACATAGCCCAAGTGGAACGAGTTCTCAGGAGTATTCATACCTCAGGGAAAATGAAGACGAAAGCCTTACTTTCTGTGGGATCTACCCTTTATAAACTAGATTTTTACAATCATCAATACGGCCGAATTATTGAAGGCGGATCTGGATATTTTTCGATTCATCAAAAGTGGGCGACTAAGGGATGGGTTTATTACGATGATCTGCCATGGATCTATTCGAACAACCAGGGAGATTGGATGTATCAAGTTCTGTCTGAAAATAATTCAACCAACACTACGGAATTGATGTATTTTGAACCCTGGAGCAACCTCTGGTCCCAAAACCTAGATTTAAATTTTACTGACCAACGAGTTTTCTCAGCAGACTCACAGTTTTACTGGGAAGATTATGATGACTTTAACAATTCCGAATTAAACTCAAGTAAGTGGGATGTTGGCTATTGGGGGGGTGGGCAAGCCGTTGCTATCAATAATGGGCAAGCTCAATTAAGTGGAATGGCCTTCTCTTCAAACGCTCCTATACAGATGCCTAGTGATCTTTTGGCAGCAGCTCAAGATGCAACCGAAGGAAACACCTTTTTGTTTTTTAAAGACTCGGAGATATTTGGTATTGAAGCTGACATAACGATTCCTTCTGATGGAAATCAAATAGAAGTTGGAATTTATTTGGCTAGTTTAGATAAGTCTCCCTTGGATAGTTTAGGCATAGAACTAGTAAATGCTGCCAATGGTTCATTTATTAAGTTAGACTACCTAGATAGTGATGGGCTGGAAAATGAAGCCAATCAGTCCGGTTCAATTGACCAAATTTTTAACCTAAGAATTACCAAGTTAGATGGTCACACAAGTCATTATATAGATGGAAATTTATCCACAGTTTTTCAAGTGCAACAAGAGATGCAGATTATTGGACAATCGGTGCATTTAACGACGATGGGTTACCTTACACAACTATTGCAGATAATGTCCGAGTGCTCCGGAAAAAATCTTATCCACAAGGCTGGATGTGGACAGATTATTATCCATGGGCCTATTCCCATGAAACAGGGGGGTGGCTATATTTCGAATTGGCCAAAGACACGGATGGTAAACCGGTTATGAATTATTATGACCATAAAACTGGTTCCTGGGATTTGTATGGCCCGTCCTTGATTCAGTTTTATGAACGCTGAATAATTAACGGTGATCCTAACAAGTTTACAGGAAGATTTGTAAGCATCTTTAGGTAAGTATTTCGATTTTTCATATTTTTATTCAAATAATCAGTTTGCCTGAGGTTGGTTGCTGATAAAGACTGAACTATATGCACTATTTACATTTTGCTTTGTTAACCGTGGTTTGTTGGGGAACTTACGGAGTTTGTATGCACATTGGATCCAGCAATATGGCAGATAAAGAAAACGGGCGAATCATGGCCTTTCTTTGGGTGGGGCTTGGCTTACTTTCCTGACCGCAGTGATTGCTCCGCTTATTATCATCCTGAAATTAAAAGGTGGGAACATCGCCTTTTGGACTTATCCGACAAAGGGTTGGCAATGGTCTCTGATCGCGGGAACATTGGGCGCGATTGGTGCACTTGGGAGTACTTGCTTGCCTTCGGTAAGATGTCTAGTCCCGCCTTTGTTCCAGTCATCATGTCGATCATTTTTGCCGGTGCCCCCATGGTAAATGCCTTGGTCAGTACAACTAAGGAGGGAAACTGGGCTTATGTTCGTTGGCCTTTTGTTCTTGGTATCGCCCTGGCAGCTGTAGGTGGATATATGATCACCAAGCATGCTCCTAAACCGCCCAAGACTGAAGCGGTGGCAGAGGTATCCAATTCCTAATATTAGATTTTTGAAGTGGGTTAAAATCCACGAGGATGATGGATCAAAAAGAGACAGTTCTTAGGTGGGACTCAAAGAGGTGGTCAGACTTCCAAAAAAACCTCGAACAGATTAATCAAAATAATTCTTTTCAGAGGGCTCGTTTCCGAGAATTGTCGGATTGGAAATCATGGTCGGGATTTGAGGAGTTTTCCAAAATTTGTCCGCTTACCACTAAACAGGAAATAGAAAACGATCGGGTTTCAAATCCACAACACGGATCAAACCTTACCTATCCGATAGAAAAATACCTGCGCTTTTCAAGAACCAGTGGAACTAGTGGCGATCCGATAACCTGGATGGATACTCAGAAAGATTGGACATGGATGCTGGGAAATTGGGACCGTATATTGGAGGAAGCAGGGGTAGATCGTGGGGCTCGTTGTTTCTTTGCTTTTTCTTTTGGTCCGTTCTTAGGGTTCTGGACGGCCTACGAAGCGGCGATTCAACGGGGATGTGTATGCATACCTGGTGGTGGCCAGTCCACCGAATCAAGGTTGGCTACAATCTTGGAAGAGGAAGTTGAATATCTCTTTTGTACGCCAACTTATGCCATGCGTTTGATAGGTACTGCAAAAGAATGCGGTATTCCCTTGCAGAAAAATTCCTTAAAAAAAATAATCGTGGCTGGAGAATGTGGAGGAAGCCAGTTTCTTAACCGGAACAAAGTGGACACAGAATGGGGTGGTGAATCCCTTCTATATGACCATTACGGAATGACTGAGGTTGGGCCGGTTGCCTATGAGATGCCGGGGGGGGAGCGGCGGTTTGCGAATTTTGTTGGATTCTTATCATCCCGAGGTGATTGATGCTGTAAGCGAACAACCTGTGGATGATGGCGAACTTGGGGAATTGATTCTCACTCCTCTAGGCCGTACGGGTTCACCGGTGCTGCGTTATCGTACGGGCGATTTAGTCCGGGCAAGTCGGGGAGTGGATGCTTTAGGATTTCCTACCTTTGATCTGGTTGGTGGTATACTGGGTAGGACGGACGATATGTTGGTCATACGCGGGGTAAACCTTTACCCTTCCGGGGTGGATGCCATTGTCAGAAAATTTTCAGAAATTTATGAGTACCAGGTAGTCATTGAAGAGTCCCGGGAAATGAATGAGATTTTGATACGAGCTGAGTGTGATCAGAAAATTGCCCGAGCCTTGGAGGATTCCTTACGGGATGCCTATTCCTTGAGAATTCCCGTGGAAAGTTTGTCCAAAGGTGCACTTCCAAGGTTTGAGATGAAGGCAAAACGATGGATACGCCCCGATAAAGAATCAAAGCATTAACATCTATAAATGAGCAATTTTTTAGAAATTAAAAATTTAACGAAGGCATATTCCGCTCCTCAGGGTGGATCTTCCAGTCTGGTGTTTTCCGATCTTAACTTGTTGGTAGAGGCAGGAAAATCTTTGGCCATTGTTGGGCCATCTGGATCGGGTAAAAGTACTTTGCTCAACCTGATTGGCGGGTTGGACCGTCCTACGGGCGGCGAGGTGTTAATAGAAGGTAAAAATGTTCACCAACAGTCTCCTGAGGAGGCGGCTCGTTTTCGTAACCGTACGCTAGGGTTTGTCTTTCAATCTCACCATTTACTGCCCGCACTTTCCGCGTTGGAAAACGTTATGATTCCTGCTTTAGCAGGTCATGGGGGTGCAAGTGGACAGGCCTTGCAAAATCAGGCATTGGAACTTCTTCATGAGGTTGGTCTGTCTGAGCGGGCAAATCATTTACCAGGTCAATTATCCGGCGGGGAGAGACAACGAGTGGCAGTAGCCCGTGCCCTGATCAATGGGCCGAGGCTGCTATTGGCGGATGAGCCAACCGGTGCTCTTGATCAAGCAAAAGCAGAAAGTTTGATGGAGTTGTTGGTTCGTCTGAATCGGGAAAAAGAAACTACCTTGGTTGTAGTGACCCATGCCTTGTCTCTGGCCAATCAAATGGAAGAGGTTTGGGCCTTTGATGACGGAGATTTAAAAAAGGTGGATTCATGAGGATCTGGCGAATTGTTTTCGCCAATTTAAAATATTCCAAGCGACAACACTTGGGAACCTCTTTGGGGGCGGCCCTTGCCTCCATGATCCTTGTGGGTGCTTTGACAGTGGGAGATTCAGTTCGGGCCACCTTGTCTTACCAGGCGCTCGAACGTATTGGAAAAATTACTCACCTTTTTATATCTGAGGATGGGTATTTTCATGCCGATTTGGCCAACCGTATGCAGGCCGGTTGGAAAGGTAATGAGTCTGCCCAATTTGCTCCAGTCTTGATGACTCAGGGAACCCTGGCATCTCCGGATGGTAAGGTTCGGGCAAGTGGAGTACAGGTCTTGGGTATAGATGATCGTTTTTTTGATTTTGCGAAGGACCCCAGCCAAGCACCCGATCTGGAGCAGCAAAACTTTTGGGTTAGTCCGGACCTTGCCCATGAGTTAGGAGTAAAAGCTGGTACTCGAATGATTTTAAGGGTTGAAGAGCCAAGTCTTTTTTCGCGGGACGCTCCCTTGTCTGGGGAACGAGATGCCCGTTTTGTTTCCTGGAACCGTCCATTTGGCGGAGTATTAAATTCTTCGCAATTGGGCAAATTTTCTTTGCGGGCAAGTATGGAACCGGTTCGTACCCTATTTGCACCTCTTTCCCTTTTACAGGAGGACATGTTTGTAAACTTTGATCCGGTTGAAGAACGAACGGATTTTGCCAACCTCCTCCTTGTCTTGACCAATGAGTCCGAAAATATTTTGGAAGAGAACATGGAGCGTGTATGGACCTTGTCGGATGCGGGCCTGGAAATAAAAAAATTACAGTCCGATGATACCTGGAGTCTGCGCACACGAAGCGTTTTTCTGTCAGATTCTATCGTTAATAGGGCCGAAGAAATTAACCCAAATTTGCAGGGGGAATTTACCTATTTAGTTAATGCTATCCGTAAACCTGTAAGAGGGCAGGACCTGAACACATCTATGATTCCATACTCTATGGTCTGTGGAGTGGATTCAGGGGTGGAGGGTTTGTTTTCCGCCGACTGGAAGGATGATCAAATTGCTTTAAATCAGTGGGCGGCAAATGATTTAAACCTAAGCCTTGGAGATCAGGTAGCCTGGAGTATTACACCGTTGGAGAACGCCGAGAATTATTGCAAGGCACACATTCATTTGAGGTTGGAAAAATATTGCCGATGCCTAAAAAAATTGATTCTGGGCAAGAGAGCGATTGGACTCCAAGGTTCCCGGGCTTAAGTGATGCAGAAAATTGCGGAGAATGGGATACGGGTATTCCGATTAAGTATAAGATTAGGCCAAAAGATGAGAAATACTGGGATGATTTTCGTGGGAGTCCCAAAGCATTTGTATCTCTTTTGGCAGCCCAGGAAATGTGGGGGAATCGTTGGGGGAACCATACTGGCCTTCGGGCATTCGGAAAGAGATCAGCCCAGAGATTGCAGACTGATTTGCAAGAAAAGTTAAGGTCGTCAGATTCAGGCTTACGCATTATTCAATTGAAAAATGATGCGAAAAATGCGGTATCCGGCCCGGTTGATTTTAGCCAGCTCTTTCTTGCTTTTGGATTTTTTGTGATCCTGGCTGGCGTATCTTTAAGTGCGATGCTCTTTGGTTTTTCTATGGAGCAAAGAAACCGGCAGGTCGGCCTATTTTTTGCACTAGGTTATAGCCCTATGCGGGTAAAAGTACTGACTTGGGCCGAAGCGGGTGTTGTATGTTTGCTTGGCTCCCTGATGGGTTTAGGTTGGGCATGGTTTTTTGGAAAAGGAATCTTGGCGATGCTGGGAGGGTCATGGGGCGGGGCGGTTTCCAACCTTCAAATCATTTACGCTCCAACGGCACAATCGATTGGAATTGGGGCTCTTGGTAGTTTTTGCATGGGTTTGTTCACCTTGGCCTGGGTCAGTCGAAAACAATCCAGGCAAGCACCCGTGGCATTGTTAAATGGAGGAGAGTTTATCGTACCCTGTGCTGGTTCTGAAATTAAAAAACCGGATTGGGGAAGATGGTTTTTAGTCGCGATATGGACGACTGCAATTTTGCTTTCCATATTTGGTTGGCTTAATCAATTGCCTGTGGGTCCAACTTTTTTTGGAGTTGGTGCCTTGGTCCTTACGGCTGGGTTGGGCGGATTTTTTAGGTTCCACAAAAAAACCAAACATAATGTGGGCGAACCCAAATTTCTGCTACAATTGGATCGCAGGATTGGTAGGAAGTTAATCGTAGTCGGCATTCTTGCTGTTGGTTCCTTTTTGGTAATTGGGGCAGGGGCATTTCGACAAAAAGCAGCTGAAGACTGCTCTAAGCTAGACTCAGGCACGGGTGGATTTTCTCATATTTTAAAGACCAGCCTTCCTTTGTATGATGATTTACTCGGGACCGAAGCAGAAGCATTGTTCGACCTAGACCCGGGTATCATGAACGATGTCTCTTTGGTTTCCTTACGGGTACAGGATGGAGATGATGCAAGTTGTTTAAACTTGAACCAGGCCCAGACTCCACCGCTGTATGGAGTTCCATTGGGTCAGCTGAATGGACGCTTTGAATTTGTGGAAGGAAACTGGTCTGCCTTGAGCAAGCCAATCGCAGACGGCATCTACCCTGCTTTGGTTGATCAAAATACTTTAATGTGGGCGTTGAAGAAGAAAGTTGGTGACCAGATTCCGTATACCAATGGCGAAGGTAAAAATTTTAAAGTCCAGATTGAAGCTGTGGTTAAGGGCAGCTTTCTTCAGGGCGGCTTGTATTTTGCTGAAGAGCATTGGATTAAGCATTTCCCGGGAAGGGGAGGCTACCAAAATTTTTGGATAGATGTGAAAAACAATCATCCACAGATTGTTTTGAATCATTTAAAAGATAGGCTTTTCAACTACGGCCCTGAAACGCAATCGATCCAAGAGAGATTAAACAGGTTACAAGCAGTGGAAAATACTTACCTCTCAATTTTTCAATTCCTTGGTGGCCTCGGGGTAATTCTTGGCACAGTCGGTTTGTTAGTTGTAATTATGAGAAATTTGTGGGAGCGAAGGGAAGAGTATTCAATCTTGAGTGCGGTCGGATATTCTGTCGTACACTTGAGGGAATTAGCTTGGAAGGAAAACCTAAGCTTGGTCATATGGGGCCTATCGATTGGGTGTGGTGCTGGATTGTTTGGGGTCTTACCTGCTATGTGGAGTGGTTCAGGTAATTTTTCATTAGGAGGCGTACTCGTTTTTGGCATTACTTTACTTTTTTTGTCGGCTTTTTTTGTATCTTTAGCCATTCGAATAGGATTAAAAGAGGGTAGTATAAAATTATTAAGTCGTGAATAAGAGTTTTAATAACCTATTTGTATGCCTTTTGCTGATTTGTTTTGGTGGGGATGTCCAAGCTGCTTCAAACTGGAAAGTCGCTTACGAACAAAATTTTGAGAAGATTGAGGAGGGTAGATTGCCCGACGATTTTTTTGTTTTGGATGGCCGTTTTTCAGTTCAAGAGCGTAATGCTCGGAAATGCTTAATTTTGCCGGGCAATCCGGTGGGAGAGTTTGGTTTTTTATTTGGGCCACGATTTGGCTTAGAAACCATGGAGTTGTCCTTTTCCTGCCTTGGAGGGTTTAAAAGTAGAAGGCATAGTGCATTCTCGGGTGCAATTGGAGGAATAAGGGGGCTACATTACAGGATAAATCCCAGTTCAAGGAAGGGGATTTTATCTTATTTGGATGATTGGAAACATGATGATCATATCACTTGGGAATCTAAGGAATGGATGCGAGTATGTATTAAGATTGTCCCTCAACCAGCAAAGCAGGGAATGTTGATTAGTTTAAAAACTCACCTTGAGTCCGAGTCTACCGGCCCGAACGAGGGCTTTACTACTTTTTTAAAAGGAACCCTTTCGGGCAAGTGTGCATTGTGGGGTTTTTCTTATGCAGAAAAAGAAATGCGTTGGGATGACATCTTAATTCTTACCCGTCTTTAATCCTGATGGGACAGGAGAGAATTTGTTTTAAAGATTCACTTGCCATTTTAGCGATCTTTTAGAACGATTTGATCGTTTTATATTTGCCCATGCATTCTCTTTGCAAAACCCTATTTTTCACCAGTGGATCCGTTGGTCTTTTGTTAATGGTTTTTATTTGGTCCGCTTTACATTACGGCCTATTTTCTTTAAACCACTTAATAGAGGCTTTATTGCAGCATAAGTTTGCAGGATATACCTTGCCTGAGTATTTCTTTATGCCTGAACAATTAGGTGCCGGCGAAAGGATCCATTACCTAAAAATTATTCTGACTATTCTGGTTTCCGCTGGGTCCACTTATTTGATCTTTCTGAGTTATCTGCCCAAAGTTTCTTTACAGATTAGATCTTTGAGCTTCGCAATTTCTATTCATTTACTCACCTTTCTTGGCCTTTTTTGGTTTTGTTTGATTGAAGGTAACGAGGTCATCGACAAACAGGAAAGGTTGGCCATCTTTGTTTTTACTGCTGTAACATATTTATCTGGAATTTTCTCCCTTTGGTATGCGATACGTCCCAAAAGAAAACTAGTTCAAGACTTTGCAGCATCTAAAATTCCCAATTCTTTGCCAATAGCGTCGGAAAACAAGAAGGAAACGAGTGCTCCGAAGGAATCGGGTTCAGATATAACTGAGGAGAAAGAAAGTGAATCTACCCCCGAAGATAAAACAATTGAATCTTCTGACGATGCAGGGAAGGAAGAGAGAGAGAATGAGGGTTCAGACGACGATAAGGAGAACTTAGAGGATAACCCATTGGAGAAAGCAGTCGAAGTGGTGGATGAGTCGGGTGAACAAATTGAGAATGATACCGATGGTGTAGTTAATCCTGAACAGACTAATGAAGAAGTAGAGCCTCAGAATTTAGAGGAATCCTCAGAGAGTGTCCAGGCACCCAGTCCTACTGATGAAGAGGATATGCTATCGAATGAGAGTGAAAAGAAGGACGAGGGTGTGGATAAGGTTGAGGCCAGCAACGCCTCCGAAGCCTCTATCCCAAAAATGAATGAAACGGAGGAGCCCAAGGCCGTATGATTAGAAAACTTTTAAATATTTTCTTTGTACTCCTTCTTGGTGCCTTTTCTTTGTATTTAATTCAGGGAGCGTGTTTTCGTTTGGTTGAGCCCTATGCAAAGTTACGCCTTGGGTTAGCTTGGGGGTCCTCGGATTCAATGAAAATGAATTCGATTATAAGCAAGTTACCATTAGATCACTTTGCTCAACCCCCCATCAAAGAGGGCTTCGAAATTCTTGAGGAAGAGTTAACATACTCTCGTAAAATAATGAGTTTTAATCGCCCAGCTCGTGATCGCTATTATAATTATGTTCGCAAACAGGCTGACCCCTTAAGGAATTTTGAGATTACAAATTTGGGCATGGTTAAAGAAGTTGTTCTGCCTGGTTTAAGGCGTCCTGCGACTTCCCTTGATGTAGCTAATGGTTTGGCCAGAAGAGAAGGACTCCCGGTCGATTTTTCAAAAGCCCTCTTTGTCAGGGTTATTCCACAGACTTCCCGCTTACTTTACGAACAGTCATTTGGCCAATGGGAAAAAGCATTTGCCTTTTTATTAAATCATGGAATTTCCTGCGTCCAGTTAAGCCCAAAAAACTCTGAGGAATTATCAACTCAGCTTAGCTATTTACAGGCTCAGCATTCAAACTTCAGTGAAAATATTTTCGCTTACGCTGAAGGACAAGCAGTTGGACTTCTTGACCATGCAGTCAATGGGAACGAAGAAATTTCACTTCGATGTTTAATTGTTAAAGATCCAAGAGAAGAAGTTCTCCTTAGCGAACAACCTAATCCGGTCTGGTTTATGGGAATAACGAGCCAGGTGGAAGCGGATGAAAAGGTGCTCTTATCCATGACCAAGCGTGCCCGACTATATCGAGACTCTCCATTGGTTTTTCATTCAAGGCTTTCAGGATTAATTTATGAAGAATCCAAATGGGAAAACCTCCCCCTAACCTCTTTTCCCATGGCCTACATTCTAAATTGCCTGGAGTTTTATCCGGATTCAATTCCCTTCGAACATGAAGTTAAGGAGATGGCAGAAAATAATGTATCTTCATCCCTCATAAGTTCGAGTAAGCCCAGCCAAGAGATTGAAGAGCTTTCTTCCCTCTCTATTGATGATTTTGAGTATTCAAACCCGGAACCTAATTTTGACTGCGAGGTCGTTCGTGAATACCGCCAAATAAACAAGGGAGATGCAGCGGTTGCTGATTTGACCAACCGCGAGTTAGTACTTCAGATTGGTTCCTCATTCGAAGAAATGGGGGTCAATGTTTTGGAGCAAATTGCTGATCAAGATCCGATGTTTTATCGCTTTTACTTATCTCTTAAAGAAATAGAAACATCTCAGAATTAGGCTTTCAATCATTTGGACTAATTTGTCCCGGAGAAAAGTTGTAGATTATCCAATTTAGCCATTTCATTCATTTTGAAAGTACTTAAGATTGAATATCCTTTAAATTTACTGAAATGATACAAAATAATAGATTATTCCTTTTCGTTTTATGCCAATTCTTATTTGGGGTTTGCTCGCAAGCAGCAGACAAAAAAGTGGTCTTTGTGGCCGGACCTAAAAGCCATGGATTTTTTGCTCATGAACATGCTGCAGGTTGTAAATTACTTGCCGAGCATTTGGAGGCAGCTAATTTGGGTATTAAGACCGTTGTAGTAACCGGAGGTTACCCGCAGGAAACATCTGTCTTTAATGATGCAGATGCGGTGGTAGTTGCTTGTGATGGTGGTGTTCGCCACTTGCTAAATAGAAACCTTAAAGAATTTGATGAGGTGATGAAGCGGGGTGTTGGACTTGCCTGTATCCATTATGGGGTTGAAACAACAAAGGGGCCTGCTGGAGATCATTTTCTTAAATGGATTGGCGGTTATTTTGAACCTTACTGGTCGGTCAATCCAGTTTGGAATGCATCATTTAAACTTCTACCCCGTCATCCTATTACTCAGGGGGTAATGCCCTTTACCATGCAGGATGAATGGTACTATCATATGAGGTTCCGTGAAGCGACTTCTGCAATTGGGTCAATCTTTCCAATTCTTTCTGCCCATCCACCAGAGAACACCATGAAACGATTGAAACCAGGAGTGGATAAACATCCTCATCATGGTAACCCGGATGTTGCCGCTGCAGTCCTTAAACGCAAAGAGGCACAGCATGTTGCATGGGCTTATCAGCGCGGCGAAGATTACAACTACGGAAGAGGCTTTGGTTTTACTGGAGCACACTTTCACGAAAATTGGGCATCCTTAGATGCAAGGAGACTGGTGCTCAATGCCATTGCCTGGATTGCGAAAGTGGATGTTCCAAAAACGGGAGTTTCCAGCAAAGAAGTGACGATGAAAGACCTGCTTCAAAACCAAGACTTCCCGAAGCCAGAGAATTGGAAAAATCAAAAGAAAGTCGAACAGAAGATGGCTGGTTTTAGGCTAAATTGATTATGTTCATTTTCCATTGCTTGTTAACTCGTTCTCTGAGGGATGAGTAATTTCTCCAAGATCATCACCTTTTTAAATTAATGAATACCAAAATTTTATGTGTGGATGATGAGGAATCGATCCTTAAAGGCTTTCAATTAAACCTTAGAAATAAATTTGAGCTACATTTGGCATCAGATGGACAGGAAGGCTTAGAACTATTTCAAAAGGAGGGCGGCTTTGCGGTTGTGCTTTCCGATATGAGAATGCCCCGGATGAACGGAGCGGAAATGCTATCAAGGATCAAGCAAATAGATGATGAAGTGGTAACTGTCTTACTAACGGGGCATACAGACTTTGAATCTGCAATGGCGGCGGTCAATGAGGGCAATGTCTTTCGTATGCTTTCCAAACCTTGTCCTGTCGGGGTATTAAAGAAGGTCCTGACGGATGCAACTGCTCAATATGATCTAATTACGGGCAAACGTATTTTATTAGACAAGACCTTACGTGGCGCAGTGGATGCCCTTGCCCAGTCCTTGGCCACAATTCAACCTTTGTTTTTTGGGCGTGCTCAAAGGGTGAGAAGATTAGCCAACGGATTGGCAGAAGAAATTAAACTCAATGATTCTTGGCGTGTTGGCGTTGCAGCAGTCTTTTCTCAATTAGCTTACCTCTCAATTCCTCAGCACTTAAGTGAGTCAGTATATCACCGTAAAGATTTGAACCCGGAAACTAAGGTAATCATCCGAGACCTTCCAGAAGAAACCTTAAAAAGTGTTGCCCTTATTCCAGGACTCGAAGATGTCAGAGAAATTCTTCAAAGAACCGACATCCAGCCTAAGTTTGAGATGGAAGATGGTTCGGGAATTCGAACTGCAGCATCGATACTTCGAATCGCTTTAGACTATGACTATTACCAAGAACTTGGTCATGAAGACCCCGTGATTATAAGAACATTTCAATCCCGGCAAGACACATATGATCAAAATATAGTTGCATCTTTGGCAGCCTTCTTAAATTCCGATGCGAGTAGTTATAAGTTAGAAGAGGTAGAGACACGTAACCTTGTTGAGGGGATGAGGTTAAAAGAAGATTTACTTCTCGAAGAATCGATGCTGATCGCTTCTTCGGGAGCAGATATTGATCGAGCGTTGTTGAAAATTATTAAAAACTATAGTTCCTGTTATTCTACTTTTCCTTTTCCTCAGAAAATTCAGGTTTTGATTCCTGTTGCTTAATTGAATTAACCGTAATCGAATGAACTTTCGTTCATGAAGGTTAGATCTTATATAGGCTTGCTTTCCGCAGGTAGTCTCGGCGGAGCGTTGATTGTGGGTATTATCGGGTGGCTGATATTATCTGGTATTAATCAATCCAATAGAGAACTAGAACAAGAAAGCCGAAACTCTGGAGATTCATCCAGCGAATATTTGGATGCTCATGCCTTTCTATCTGCAACCCGCGGATGTTTTGAAGCCTTTGAAATTTATCCGCAAAATTTCACCGGGGTCTTTGGGGTAGTTCACGACCGGATTATTCTGGCGAAAGAAGGGCTGAATTTATTGTCGACAAAATATTCAGCCAGTTATCCAGAGAAAAATATTCGACCTTTAGCTGCTGGAATTAGGGAGTTGGAAGATGCCGTTTCTTTGATGGAGAAAGCAGTTAAAGCAGATGCACGAAAAAGAGAGGCTTTATCCCAAACTGCACGAAAAAATTATCAAGATGCTCGAGAAAGTCTTTCTCAAAATTTAAACACACTGGAGTCTGGGGCAGAGCAGCGGATGTTCAAATCAAAGCAATCGATGGAGCAAAGACTATTGGCCTTACATGATGAAGAGTCTGCTAATATTTTAATGTTCTTTTTTGTTAGTGGACTGTATCTGATATTGGTGGGCTCTTTAGCCATGGTTACTTACAAAAGTTTTGCTAGCCCCATCCGTAAGCTTGAAGCAGCAGCAAAAAATTCTGTTGATCATAACAAACCTTTTAATTTAAGGGAATCTGGACCCTACGAGATTCGCTCAGTTACCAAGCGACTTCGAGGATTGATTGGAGGTTTGGAAACAAGAGTGAAGAAAAGAACGGCAGCTCTGCAAAAGAGCAACAATCAGTTAAAACAAGAGATGCAACAGCGAATTGAACTGGAAACTCAATTGGTCCATGCCCAAAAAATGGAAGCCGTTGGTCAATTAGCTTCAGGCATAGCCCATGAAATAAACTCTCCGTCGCAGTTTGCAAATGACAATGTACTTTTTTTAAAAGACGCCACCGATGGCTTTATTAAAAAGTTAAACCAATCTCCAGATGCTCCGGATGAAAGTGAAATTGAGTTCTTCAAAGAAAATGCACCTGAAGCGGTGGAGCAGGCTGCGGAAGGTATCTCGCGAATTACCACGATCGTAAAGTCGATGAAAAATTTTGCATACCGAGATGCGGAATCGGCTAAAAGAAATAATGATTTGAACCAGGCAATCCGTTCAACCGTGGTGGTAGCGACAAACGAATGGAAGTACCATGCAGAACTAGATCTCCGCCTTCAGGAAGATTTACCTATGGTGCCATGTAATATTGGAGAAATTAATCAGGTTGTTTTAAATCTAATTGTCAATGGAGCACACGCGATTCGAGACCGTCTAAGCGAGGGGCAAAAGGGAAACTTAGTTGTGACCACCCAGCATTATCCAGATGCACAGTGTGTGGTTATTGCGATTGCAGACAATGGAGGCGGAATTCCTCCCAAGGTACAGGAACGAATTTTTGAACCATTTTTTACAACAAAAGAAGTAGGTGTTGGAACTGGGCAGGGCTTGGCTATTGCTCACAATGTAATTGTAAAATCACATGAGGGACAAATTTGGTTTGATAGCAAAGAGGGTGTGGGTACTACTTTTTATATCAAGTTGCCCATGATTCAGGCTAAGATGGAGGAATGAATAATCGCTTTACTGCACTTGTTCTCAGGGCATGGCAGATCTTTTCGTTCTCCATTATTTTTTTAGTGGGATGTGAAGATGCTAATAAGACTCAAGAAAATAACATCCAAGAAGGTGTAAGGTTTTTTGAAATGGATGAGATTAGAAAAGATGCGTTACCCGCAATAATTAAATTGGCCAAAGAAGAGGGATTAATAAGGATTGATGCTGGAGAATTTCTTATGGGCAGTCCATTGGAAGAAGTGGGGCGAAAACCAGATGAATTAAGAAACCGAGTAAAAATTTCTCAACCATTTTGGATAAAAAAATTTGAGGTTACCCAAGGGGACTGGAACAAACATATTGCAAGTAACCAAAAAAAGGGCGATCCAGTTTTCAGTTTAAGTAGTAAAATACTTAATGAAATTTGTTCTTCTTCAGGTTATGCGGCAGGCAATTTTTCTATTATCGGTTTTCAGGGTGAAACTGGGAAAGAAATCTTTTTGGAAGAAGCAGTTTTATCGCAAGGTTTGTGGAAAACTGCCAAAAGCCCCAGAAATTATCAAGTGAACCACCAAAAATTTAATGATTTATTTGCTCTTTTAAAATTCTTAAAATCTAAAAATATTCAACAAATTGATCGGATGGGAAAATTTCATCCGGTTTCCCGCGTCTCTTATTCCCAAGTGGTTGCTTATTGTTGGAAAAAAACTCAAGAGGCTCGACTGAATGGTTCTCTTCCAAGTCCTTTTGTTTTTCGATTGCCCACCGAGGCAGAGTGGGAGTATGCGTGCCGAGCAGGAACAAGTGGTTTTTGTGGGATTGGTGAAGAAGACTTGTTGTCAGGAGAAAACGCCAATATTGATGGCTCGATAAGAGGTTACATAATAGACCAACGCCCCAAATCCGAATTTAGCGATGGTGGATCATTTACCCCTATTTTTCGCAAAGGGTATGTACCTATTCGACCATTTCGTCCAATTTATCCTTCAAATGCTTGGGGCTTGCACGACATGCACGGGAATGTTTTGGAATGGTGTTATGATTTCTATGGACCTTATCCAGATGACAACCTAACGAGGATTGATCCAATGGGACCCATACGGGGTAGCTATCGTATTGCAAGAGGAGGTAGTTTTGTCCGTACCGCACATGAGAGCAGGTCTGCAGCAAGGTTTAGTTACGAGGCTTCCTACCGGGGTTCGGAGATTGGCTTTAGGTATGTATTGGGTTTACCCCTGAGGTGACCTGATCAAGGCAACTCTTGAATCCACTGGTTTAATACCGGTAGTACTACGGAGGCAGGAAGAGCATAGCTGGTAACACGGTCGATTCTGGCTATATTAATGCCCACACAGTACCCTTGAAGATCAAATATTCCTCCGCCCATCATTTCTTTAAATAAAGGGAGGTCGTGTTGAAGAATCATGGGAAAATTGTCCTTTCTCTTGGATACAGGGCCACTCATCAAAAGATTGCGGTTAAACATATCAAAAGCGACCTCCCGGTGCCCCAATGTTATTCTTAATAGAGTTTCTTTTTTTCGTCTTTGAATGGAAAGAATGAGAAGGTCTCCGGGGTCTTTTTTCTTAACAATTTCATTAATTTGCTCAGTCGTGCGGACAGTTCTTCCATCTACTCGTAAAATACGGTCCATCACCCTTAAACCTCCTCGGTCTCCAGCAGCATGAGGAAGCACTTCTAAAACCTCAACACCCCTGGTAGATGAATTACTTTCTTCCAAAATTACACCCATTACACCACCTTCACGACCGATTGAGCGTGATTTGGCAGAAATCACCCCGAAGGTTAGTCCTGAAAGATCATTATTTCCAGAAACCCCCCAATTTCCAATCTTGGTTTTGTTTAAATCATTTTGCCATTTCGCAAAAGGCCAGAGTTCTGATGAGCCTGTAATCTGCCAGAGAGCAAGGTCGGTCTTCTCATCTCTCTTGCGTATACGAATGGGTAAATACTTTCCTGAAAATGACTTGGCATATCTTGCACCCATACTTGAACTTGCCTTGGAAAGTAAATAGCCTTTCGCATTTACCATTATTCCATGGGAAATAAGTTTATCATTTCGATAAAGGCCCCAAAGCAAATCCAAAACCTCGGCCTTTTTTACCCCCATCGTTTCATCCATCAGAGATCCATTTATGCGGTGTGAGGTTTCCAGGACTTCAACATCAGGAGGGGATGCGAGGAGCCCTTTAAAACTAAAAACTCCCACAAAAAATGACCATTTGAGAAAGTTCATTCTTCTGCAGGTCTTTCTCCTAGAGTAAGGCGAACAGAAATTTCTCTACCCTTGTGAAGGTAATCAAGAATTACCACTGATCCCGGAGGTTGTCTTGAGATGAGAATGGTTAATTTTTCCCGAGTATCCAAGAGTGTATCATTAAGCCTTAGCAAATAATCCCCCGGTCTTATTCCAGCACTTTCCGCGGAAGTCCCGGGAATTAATTCCAAAACCTCTAATCCTTTACTAGCTTCTTCGCATGAAACACCGAGAAATCCACCTCCTTGTAAGGATCCATAAGTCAGGATATCTTCTTCCAGGAAATATTTCCAATTGGAAAGAAACGATTCAATGGGAGTATGAAAATTTTCATCAGAATTTTGAGAAATTCTACTGTGTATACCAATGACTTCTCCAGATAGAGAAAAGAGAGGGCCTCCGGAGTCTCCACCAAGAAGTCGACAATCTGTTTGAATTGTCTCATCTTTTTTTCGAATGAGTCGTCCGAGACGCAGGACCATGCCCCGTTCATTATCAAACCCACTCGGGTGCCCCAATGCGAAACACCAATCCCCGACAATAGATTTATTGGCAAGAGCCATGGGTGCGTGTGGCCAGGGGCCACCTTCCATAATCTTCAACATCCCGGCATCTGATAATTCTGACCCCCCGAGGCTAATCGCTTTCACCTTATTTCCATCAGGAAAAATGACGGTCATTTCTCTGCCCCGCTCTTCGATCACATGGGCTGCAGTGAGAATTAATCCTTCCGGAGAAATAAGGACTCCACTACCTGCTCCCTCGATAGCCTCAATAGAAACAACAGTTTCTCGTACTTCGGATAATTGTTCATGAAGTTGCTTCTGAATGCCAAGCAGATCATCAATAGAATGTGGGATCCGTTTATTCCAAGGTTTGGTGTTTGAAGCATCATTTCCCCAAAGCTTGTTTGGAGCTAAAGCAGCCAAGATAAAAAGGAGGAACCAGTGATAAGCTGTACTTCCCAGAGCTTTATTCACTTTCTTCAACAAAACTTAAAAATTTTTGGGCAGTTTTTAAGAGTGGTGACTCTTTTCTTAGGTATGGAGAAAAATTAGAAACCAACTTTTTACTATCGGATTTATAAAAAGAGTAATACAAACCTGCCCAAGCTGAATGCGGATTTGTACCTTTCATCCAATAGATTAAGTCAGGGAGATAATCTTTGTTATTAGCTTTCGAAAGAATGTGCATACTTGTATCCATGTTTTGTTGCTTAAGATAAGATACTTCCATCTGTACTCCTTCGTATGTTTCAAAATTTTCGATAGCCGAATTTAATAAATCTTGAGCTCCTGAGATCGCATAGATTTTTAACCGGGGTGAATGTATCCAATGGTCTGCACTTATTCCGGTCCATCCTTCAAGAGCAAATTCAACTTGTCCTTTGGTAGGGGCGTTTAAAAATCGGAGGAAAGAAAGGGTAGGTGAACTTTCTTTTACTCGTTCTGGGGTCCAACTGATAAGTGGCTGAGGTGAATTTTTAGCTTCATTTGGAAGCGGTTGGGGGGCAGAAAAATAGGCAACAGATCCTCGGTTTTGCCAATTGTTTTGAGTAAATAAAAGATTTGTTTTTTTTGATTTCAAACAAAGAGCAAGATTCCAAGAAGCTGCTTTGTTTTGTGGGCCTTTAAATAAGTCGTCCATGATTTCACTATGACTCCGATAAGTCGCTTGAACAATGCAGGCAGCTTCCCTTTGGTATGCCTGACGAATCTTTTCGAAGGGCTCTTTACACTTTTCCCAGACAAGTACCCGAATGACTGGGAGCTCAGGCGACTTGGCCATTTTTTCCCAAACAGCAAGCATGCATACAAGTACAAATATAGACAGGAGAGAAAGGGTGATACCTGTATATTTGGGCGGTCGAAAAAATGGGGTGTTTTTTTCAAAGTCAAATCCTTGATGCCTCATATTTTAAGTAATAAGCACGAAGGCTTGAGGGACAAAGAAAATCAAGTCCTTTGGGGGAAAAATTTGCGAAGAACCTTGCCCATTGCTCGGTGGTGAAGAATATGGCAAGCTTTAGAAAGTTCTATCCACTTTCTTTTACGAAAGGATGCTTCCGGCCAATTTTCAAAAACTTTGCTCACGGCCATGGGGTATAAATAAATACAAGTCCGTCCAATAGAGCAGGGAATGGGCTTGGAAGCCAAAGCGCCTTCAATCCCCGCCTCTTCGTAAGCCTCGAGCTGAGCAGTACGGGCTGGTCCTATGCGTTTCATTAAATTTCCCTTAGGCAGGCTCCAGTTTTTTCTTTTGGTTGAAATCACAAGCACTTCTATCTTTCCAGAAGAATTCGTTCGGTAGGGAATGACTCCCCACTTTGAATTGGATTTTACTTTCTTAAAACCTTCCACATTTCCACCTTGATACTCTTGATATCGCACCTGATATCTTTGTAAATAGTGAATCAATAAAACCTTCAGTCCTCGGCCCATCCCGCTTGCTCAGGTAATTACTTTGGGGTATTAAAGAATTTCTATTGCATGCACTTTCTCTCTGTTGAAAACCTTCATTTATCTTTTCGTTCCCCGAACGGAAAGAGTCATTCTGTCGTACAAGTGCCGGCATTTTCCATGGAGCATAATCAGCAGATCGCTATCAAAGGACCTAGCGGCAGTGGAAAGACGACTTTTTTACATATGCTTGCCGGAGTATTAACCCCGGATTCGGGACAGATCCTGATCGATGGTCAATCTTTGGGTGCGATGAATGAATCAGATCGTGACCAATTGAGATCGGGAACGATTGGTTACATCTTTCAATCGTTTAATTTGTTGAACGGTTTTAGCTGTATGGAAAACCTACTCTTGGCCATGAGCCTGAATGGATCCTCCAACTTTGACCGGGCTCGTTCCTTGCTCGATAAAGTAGGGCTGGGAGACCGTAAGGATCACCTTCCTGGCCAACTTTCAATCGGTCAGCAACAACGCGTGGCTATTGCCCGTGCTCTGATTAATCGTCCCAAACTGGTTCTAGCCGATGAACCAACAGGAAATTTAGATCCCAGCAATACAGATCGTTCACTTGAGCTACTATGTTCGCTTTGCAAGGAGTGGGAGAGTGCACTCATTTTAGTCAGCCATGACCCTCGAGTGATCGGGAAGTTCGAACATCAAATTGACTGGGAAGAATTGAATCAAGTTAAAGAGCCCGAAGAGGTGGAGGTTGAAAAACTGTAAAAGAAATATGGCTGCGATATCTGTATCTTTAAGGCTTGCGAGACGAGCACTCAGGCAGAACCTCCTTTCTACTTTAGTGGCCGTATTTACCGTATCTTTGTCTGGAGGTTTATTTTTGGGAGCCTGGAAAACCAAACAATCAGTCAAGCTGGCCTTCGCCCATTCCGCGGGTGGATTTGACGCTGTTTTAGGAGCCAGAGGTTCACAACTTCAAATCGTGCTCAATGCCTTGTTCCATCTGGAAAATTCTCCAGGAAATTTGGACTGGGAACAGTATGAAACCATTCGTTCACACCCTGGAGTTTCCGAGGCTTATCCATTTGCCTTGGGAGATAATTACCTTGGATACCGATTAGTTGGAACCATACCGGAATTATTTCTTAATCATCAGTGGAGATCCGGAAAAAATTATCAGGTGCGATCACCGGGAAGAATCTTTTCGGATTCGGCTAAGGAGGCCTTGGTGGGAGCCGAAGTGGCCAGAGAACTTGGGTTGCAACTGGGCGATCGATTCCACCCTTACCATGGATTGGAATACAACCCAGACCGTAAACATAACGATATTTACCTAGTGGTGGGAATTTTGGAGCCCACGGGAACTCCAACTGATCAAGTAATCTGGATACCTCTCAGAGGTGTACAAACGATGGAAGGGCACGATCCTGAGGAGGCAAATTCCATAAGTGGTGTATTGTTAAACTTGAAGGGCTCATCGGGACTTGCCTTGGATGTAAAATATAATAAGCAGGGCGATCGGGCCACTCTCGCATGGCCGGTACCTGCAATTTTATCGTCCTTCTTTAACCGCTTTGCTTGGCTGGAGCGTTCGGTTGCTGCTCTTGCCCTATTAATGGCTTTGGTGGGTGGCTTAATTATTTTAGCAACCCTGCGTACAACCATGCATGAGAGAAGGCGCGAATTTGCGGTGCTTCGCTGTATGGGTGCAAGCCGAACGGTGGTAACTGGATCCATTCTTTGGCAATCTATATTGCTATCCGCTTTCGGAGCATTGGGTTCATGGATTATTTATTTTCTCTTATCCATGGCTGTATCATCGCTTATTCATTTACAAATTGGTGTGGGCATGAACCTTCCCATATTGGATGGCATGGCTTTGCTTACCGGAGTAGGTATTCTTCTGCTTGGCCTTGTAAGTGCCTGGTTTCCTGCCCGCAAACTTTATCGTTCGAGCTTGCAAGAATCTCTAAACCCTCACGGATAGTGGGTAAGTTAGGCAATGAGTAAAAGAGAAAAACGATCGGTGGCACCTTTGGGCCTAAAGGGAATTCTGTTGGTTTTTACCTGCTGGTCTGTCGGATGTTCACCAGAGTCAGAGGATTCAGCAAAGCAATTTGAATTCACTGAAGTGGGCGAGCCTTTGACGGGAGATCCCATAGGAGTTCCAGTTTCTAACCCGCCTGAGGAGGTGCTTGAAGAATTCAAGGTACAGGAGGAGAATGCTAATGCCACTGCCGATTTAAATCAGACTGGTGAAATACTGGAGGGCAGAATTGTTCTGGGTCAAACCTTATTGTCTACGGAGGACAATCAATCCTTACCGGTCATTAATAATCTTCCACCCCATGATAGTTCCAGTGGATACGAGGCATTGAAGTATTCCGTACTTACCACTTTCCCTTATGAAATTGAATGGGAGTCAGATGGGTTGGATTATGACTTTTCTGCCTATTCGGCTCGCGTACCTAAGCAAGTACGTAGTCTTTCCGGGACGCAGGTTGCCATCGAGGGATTTATGGTCCCGACCGTGGTCGATGAAGAGAATTTAGTGAAAGAATTTTTATTAATGCCCGATCAATTAAGCTGTTGTTTTGGGCAGGCTCCAGAAGCAAATGGATGGGTGGTTGCCCGATCCGAGAGCGGAGTGGAAGTAACCATGGACCGCGTGATACGGATCTTGGGAAGGTTGACAGTGGAAGAGAGATGGGACGAAGAATTCTTTGTTGGTCTCTACCATTTGCAGTGCGAAGAGTTAATCGGATCTGATCCTTAATCCACACAACTTGTGAGTGGATGAATCGAAAGATTACTTTTCGTCTGATTTACTTTTTTCTGCCTTAGGTCTACCAACGGTTACTTTGACCATGTGGTCAGGATCGCTGACCGATCCATTGTCCCGGCTAGAACCCATTTTAATGTTGTCCACAAATTCCATACCCTCAATCACTTGGCCCCAGACTGTGTATTGACGGTCAAGGAAGGAAGAAGGTTCGAAGCAGATAAAAAATTGGCTGTTGGCACTATCGGGACTGGCTGAGCGAGCCATGGAACAGGTGCCACGCTCATGTTTCTTGTCATTGAATTCAGCCTTGATGTCTGGAAAGTCAGAACCACCGGTTCCAACCCTACCTTCACTGAAATCTTTGACATTTCCGAATTCAACATCACCGGTTTGAGCCATGAAACCATCGATGACTCGATGAAAGGCTACACCGTCGTACTTTCCGGCTTTGGCAAGCTTTTCGATACGTTCAACATGCTTGGGTGCGACATCTGGGAAAGTTTCGATGACGACTGGACCGTCCTTCAATTCGATGACGATGACATTTTCGGATGATGATGAGGAAGATTTGGCTGCTGACACGACGAAAGGAAGCAAGAGCGCAAAACAGGCGAGATACTTCATAATAATTGGTTATAGTTTAGGTTGAAAGGTATCTACCCTTGCCGATGACCTATGCAAAGGTCGAGTCCAAAGAGCCATTAGAGTACCAAATTCTAAAGAAGAATGTTTTTAAAAGAGCTGGGTAAGGGGTTGCCCTTTGTCAACAAGAGTGAATGGCCTGCGGGAGGGAGAGAAAACGATTTCGTCCAATGGCAGTCCAAGAGCATAGGCAATAGTGGCGTTAAAGTCAGGAATCTGCGTGATCCCATCGACCACTTCGCGACCCTCTTCGTCCGTCGCTCCCCAGATCTGTCCACCGCGAATTCCACCTCCGGCAAGCATGCAGGAAAATGCTTTGGGGTAATGGTCTCTTCCTTGATTCACATTGTAGTCTGGGGTTCGTCCAAATTCGGTTGCTAAAACGACCAGGGTTTCTTCAAGCATTCCCCGTTTGTGCAAGTCGTCAAGTAAGGCAGAAAGTGCCTGGTCCAGAATATTACAATTATCAAATACTCTGTCGTAATTGTTATTATGCGTATCCCAACCGCCTAATTGTACTTCAACAAAACGGACTTGTTTTTCCACTAGCCTACGAGCAAGAAGAACACCTTGTCCGAACTTGTCCGAACCATAGGCCTCGCGAACGACCTGAGGCTCCTTGCCTAAATCAAATGCGTCAAGGTCTTGGCTGCGCATTAAACGGACGGCATCTTCGTACATATCGGCATAGGAACGAACTTGGGCAAGGTTGTACTTTTCAACAAATGAACGGTCCAGTTTTTTGGAGAGGTTTAAATTCCGGTTAAATTTTTCTTCCGTAAATGTCTGAATAATGTTCACAGTTTGCCAATCCTTTTCCAGGGGCTCCGACTTTTGAGGGGTTGATGACGGGTAGATAAAAAACCAGAAAGGGGATGTTCGTTTCCAGTACCCACAACCACCGCACCGGGTAAGGTCGGGTTAAATCGACCATCTAGACGAGTAACCCATGAGCCCATACTTGGATGGACAATTGTTCCGCGCTTATCATAGCTCGTGTGCATGAAATAATTACCCTGTGCATGGGCACCCTTTGTCGAAGTGAGACCCCGTATAATAGCGATTTTGTCTGAGTGATTTGCTACAAGGGGTAGGGTTTCGGCGAGGATCATCCCGTCGGTTTTAGTGCCCAAGGTTTCCATCTTTCCTCTGACTTTCGAGGTTTTTGGGTCAAAGGTATCCAAATGGCTCATGCCCCCGGACATATATAAATATATAACATTCTTTGCTTTGGGGGCGTAATTAACAGGCCTGTTCAATCCAAGGCCGGCAGCACCCAAGGGGGAAGGGCTTGCCCAAGGTAATATGCTAACACCTAAAAAGCCTTTAGCGGCCATGCTGAGGTAGGCTCGACGGTCGAGCTCGGAAGAAAAAGTAGATGAATTTTTCATGGCGATTTATTGAATAAAAGAAAATTCACGAGTGTTTATAAGTGCCCAGGTCAAATGGCGCAGCTCCCCATGAACTTTCGCTAAATATACCTTATTGTAATGGCTAAATTGTTTTAAAGATTTTTTCGCAAGCTTGGAATTATTGCTATCTTGATTTTTTAGTATGGGTGGGTCTGGAAGCATAAAGGTTTCCAGGCAAATTTTTATCTCCTCTTTTGTCGGGTGCCGTTGAAGCAAACCAAGATAAATTGCCTCAATTTTTTCATTGACCGTTTTCTTGGATAAAACTTCTTGGGTAAGTACGGATTGATGACTGGTAAGCATGCCCCGCATCCGAGTGTTGAGTAGATTGAGGGCTTGTGGAACGGAGGCTTCTTTTTTGCTATTATCAAGTAAGTTGCGATCGGATTGACCAAATTCACGTAAGAAATGATCTGCATAAGCGGGCGAACCTATTTCTGATGCTCGACGCAGGTATTCTGGATACCTTTTTTGTTCTTGGGTTAAGGGTTTTTTGCTTTTGGGCATACTGTTTTTATACATCGGCAAGGTGTTGAAGTTTTCTCCCATGATCAAGTTGGCGGTCGAAGATCTTTGCTGATCACGTAGTTGGTTCAGTTGTTTTTTTAAATTACCAAGATTCTGACGATCATCGGTTGCAAGTGCCTCTTTAATTTTGGAGTTTAAATCGTTCATTTGCTCTTGAAGTTCTTGATTGAGGGATAACCCTTTTCGAACAAATTTAACTAAATTTTCGGTACTTAAACTTTCTATTTTTTGTCGATATTTTTTAAAAGTTTCCTTTTTTAAATCAATGTACTCTTTATCTGATTGCAGTGCCCGGTTATCTACATCCGGTACGATAATCGCGAGGACTGAATCCCAAAGCTGTTCGCTGGACATTCGAGTAAGAACAGGTGCAGGAAAGGAATAGGGTGCCAGTGGTTCAATTTCCTGGTTGTAAGCTTCGCGCTCAAAAATTTCCAGGTTTAGCAGAACGCGTTGAAACTCTCTAAGGTCATAGTCCAGCCGGACCATTAGTTCTGTTAAATAGTCCAACAACTCAGGGATAGAAGCAAGGGTATCATCTTTCCAGTCGTTCATGGGTTCAACAAGTCCACGACCAAAGATCTTCTTCCACATACGATTGGCAATCACCCTGGTAAATCGTGGGTTTTCCGGGGAGGTCATCCAGTTTGCATATTGGGTAACTGGGTTAACCTCCAATGAGGAATCATCGGGTGCGGGGGAATCAAAAATAACTCCCGGTTTGACAACTTGTTTAGGCTTAGCGTCATCATATTTATAATCGTGAGGTAACTTGAGTTTTCGGTTTTGATATTTTGTTCCAATTTGCAATGGCAGGAGCATATCAGCGGTAGCTTGCCTAAAGGCACGGGCCTCTTTGGAGTTACCCTTACCCGACATCGAGGACATCTGCATGGAATTCATTTCTTTCTGCCTGTCCTTAACCAGTTTTTGAATCTTCCCAATTCTTTCTCCCTGCATCCTCGTTATAATTCCGTAGGTATGGGAGGCCATTTGATAATATTCCATTTGCGTCCATTTGTCGAAGGGATGGTCATGGCATTGGGCACATACCATTTGGGTTCCCAAAAATAATTCCGCGGTGTTAGACATATTCTCCAGGGGCATGCCGTCGTCTCTTACATAATAACCAACAGCCCCATCTTCCCAGGGGTATCCTTCCGCAGTGATCACGGATCTGGCCAATTCGTCAAAGTGTACATTCTTAGCCACTTCAGATTTCAGCCAGTCAACGTATAAAAATCCAAGTCCAATTTGATTGGCTTGGCCTGTGACATATGTTTTTGCCCTAAGATGATCTGCCCACCAATTAAACATTTGGCTCTGATATGCCTTGGATTCAAGGAGTTGGTCGATTAGTCCCTGTTTGAGCCCTGATTTATAATGGGGATAAACCTCTTTAATTTCTGGATAGCTTGGGATTCTCCCGGCAGTCGCCAGATAAATTCTCCGAATCAATAGATCATTGGAAAGTTTTTGGGGTGGCGTAATTTTCTTTTTCTCATGTTCATCCCTAAGGATTTTGTTTATGGCGGCGACCTCTTTGGCCAACTCTCCTGAGGAGAGTTGCAGCCCTTTGGCAGCTAGGAAAACGGGAAAGGAAAGTAACAAAGAGCAGAAGGCGGTGGATAAGCGAATCATAGAAGTGTTATTAGTTTAGGTTATCCCTAATTCCATCAAAGTTATTTTGCACGGAGAAAGATGGAAAAAATGGAAAATATTTTTAGCAAGGCGAAGGTCATTTAACCGTTCCAAACTCTTTCAATCGCCCAATAAATTCCGAGGCCTGCAATAATGAATGACAAAGGAATAACAATTCCTTTCCGGTAAGAGTCTTCATTTTTAAAACGATAAACTCCAATAAAAGAAAGTAGGATGACTGCGAGTTGACCACCTTCTACTCCTAAATTAAATCCAATCAGGGAAAATATGAGTATAGAGGGATCGAGGTTGAGATCGGAAAGAGCACCAGCAAATCCAAGTCCGTGAATGAGTCCAAAAACAAAGACAATGATAAGTCTGCGTGGATGGTAGGTGGGAAAAAAGATATTTTCCAAAGCAACGAAAGCAATACTGGCGGCAATGATGGGCTCTACGATGGTGGAGGGAACCGAAATCAATCCCAGGGTGGCTAAGCCGAGTGTCAAGGTATGAGCCAGGGTGAAAATAGATATTTGGTAGATCAAAACCTTGAACTTTCTGGATAATAGAAAGAGACCGATAACAAAGAGAATATGGTCGAGCCCAAGGGGCAGAACATGTAAAAAGCCTTGCCTAAGAAAGGATGCAAAGGTGCTCCAGGTGTCTGCATCGACATAACTATTTTGTTCAGAGTTGGTTAATTTTGGAGCATCTGAAACAGGGTCATCGGAAATATGCTCCAAGCTTTTCAGTGGGGGGAGGCGAAGCGCAAAGCTTTCCTCTCCAGGAAATAATACATTCACCCGGCGATGAGGTATTCCATTTAAACGGTTGGTGAAGATCAAGTCGAGGGGGGCAGATTCCTTTGCTTTAATTTGATAGGTGGCATTTGTCTCCCGTGAAAGCTTGGCGGTTGCTTCCAGATAGGATGATGGGGGCATCAGAAAACTCGACCATTCGCGGTTCGGAAAAGCCATACTCAAATTCAGGAAGATTCCAGGGTTCCTCATTTAAACGGATGAGCAAAGACTTTTTAACCAACTCTTTTGCCTGTTCGAGCAAATCATTCCGTTCAGAAATATTGAAGTCGTTTAGGGTATCTGACGTCAGGAATGATTCGGCTTCCGGATCCTCAGCAAAGCCTCTGGGGTCGATCTCGATCAAGATATTAGAAGTCCCATTGTTATCGAACGATCCGAAAACGGGAAGATCGGGAATGGGGTGAGCAATACTCGGGAAGAAGGATCCAAAGAAAAAGAGAACAATTAGTGCACTTAAGAAGGCTCGATTATTATACAACATAAGAAATAATTTATTTTAGAAAAGTATACTTCGTTCTTGTGTCTTTTGAAATAGTGGATTGGAAGTAAGTATTAAATATTTTTTAATCCTAACCCCATAATATCATGAAAATCGTTGCAACTATCCTCGCTAGTTTCTTTTTGGCCGCTTCCGTATTTGCTGGTTGTCCTTCCAAGACAATAAAAGGCAAAGTGGTAAGTTTTGATGCTGACTCCAAGACCCTTACAGTAAAACAGGGAAAGCGTGAAAAGCAGATAAAAGTATCCAGCAAAACCGAGTTGGATGGGTTTGAATGCCCAACTAAATTGGCCGCTGGTGACAAGGTCGCAATTGATGGATGTAATTGTTCAAGCAAGAAGGCATCCAAAATCGCACTTGCTCAAAAGTAAGCTATATTTATTTAATCCAAAAGCCTCCGCTTTGCGGGGGCTTTTTTGTGCTTAGTTGATTGGTATACCTTTTGAGCCTTCTTGAATGGATAAGCTTTTAGTATTAGTAAAAATTCCACCGTTTGGCCCAAAGAGGCAACATGGTAAAAAAATTACAACCCCGGTAATGGCCATCGATGCGGAAATAGGAAAGTTCATCCAATAAGCAAGGTGGAGACCACCGAGGGAGTAAAGAATTGATAAGGGCAGGCAACTAAGAAGAATATTTGGTAAGCGACGAAAAAGAAAAGACGAGGAAACGGGGGGTAATATCATCATGGCTAAAACCAAAATCACGCCAACGGATTCGAACGAGGCAACTACAACCAAGGCTAATAGAAGCATCAATCCATATTGTATCGAGGCTACGGGCATGCCCAGAGAGCGGGCAAGGCTGGTATCAAAACTAGTGACTAAAAGAAACCGATAAAAGACTACGGTTGAAATCATTGTCGCGAGGCAGACCAAGCCCATATTCCAAAGAGCTTGATTCCCACAAGGTACTCCCCAAAGCACCAGTTCGGGTGCGAGTGGAGTAAGTCCAATTTCTCCGTAAAGAATACAGGCGGGATCTAAATGAACTTGTCCAACTTCAAGACTGAGTAACACAATCCCCAGTGCAAAAAAGGAAGTAAAGGTAAGACCCATCGCGGCATCCTCACGTAGGGGTGTTTTGGTTCGTAGCCATTCGATACATGCCCCGCACCCTAAGCCTGCGATACAGGCACCGATCCAGACCGGTCCGACTGATAAACTACCTGTAAGTAAGTAAGCGATTACAATTCCAGGTAAAATACCATGACTAACTGCATCCCCCAGAAGGGCCATTCGTCTGACCACCACAAAGCAACCAACCAAGCCACAACTAAGGCTGACCATTATCCCCATAAAAACAATTTGCAGATTCCAGATGACTTGCTCATGGGTGGACCAGGCATCTATTAGGCTTTCAACGAGATTAAACATTATTTTTCTGTAACCAGGGGAGGGGATAGCCAGCCGCGATCAATATCATTTTGGCTTGGTATGAGTTTTCCGTGGGGGTCACGCCGCGGGTTATCAAGAATACGTTCAAGTTCTCGAACGGTTTTTTCTCCAATGATATGTTCAATTTTTTCCGCGTCATCATGAACATGATCCGGGGCATAGGAGGCTTCTTTGGTTAGATACAATTCCCAAAGGCGATGATTACGAATCATCCGGGTTGCAATCTCCCAGCCGCTTGGGGTCAGGGAAATCATATTTTCTGAGGGGAGTTCACTTTTTTGCTCAAGTAAAATTATCTGACGAGTTGCATAACCTTCTCGAATCAAGACATCGATTTCCCGTTCGATTTCTGCATCGCTTTTTCTCCGTCTTCGAGCCAGGGAAGTTTGAGAAAAAGATTGGCTGGAAAAAGAAGATTCTTCCAGTACCTGGTAGCATGCCTTGAGGGTGTTTTCGCAACGAATACGCTGTCCTCTTTTTCTTGTTCGAATCCAAGATGGAAGAATGCCCCGAACAGGATTGAAGAATAAAACCGTCAAAAAAAGAAAGGCCGAACACAGTACGATTACCGGACCGGCGGGGAGTCTTTCCACCAGAAAAGAGAGAAAGCAACCAATGATTCCGGTCAGGGCTCCTAAAATACCAGAAAAGAGGAGCAACCGACTCATCTTGTGAGTGAGTAATCCAGCGGTCGCCGCGGGAATAATTAAGAGGGCGGAAACCAGAACTACCCCAATAATTTGAAGAGAAGAAACGATGCAAAAGGCCAATAATATCCAAAGGCAAAAGTGTAAAAGATCAACCGGCAGGCCCACAGACCGCGCGAAGGATGGATCAAAACCAGAAAGGAGCAATTCCTTGTTTAGCAAAACAAAGCAAAGAATGATCATAGCAAGACAAAGGCAAAGAGGAATAAGGTCGTCGGCAGAAAGTCCAACAAGGGAGCCAAAGAGATAACTTTCTAGCCCGGCCATTCCCCCGCCAGATGATTTTTGTAAATAAGTAATCAGGCAAATACCAAGTGCGTAAAAGCCTGATAAGACCAGTCCCATGGCACTGTCCTCTTTCATTTTGGTATACCTTTTAAGTAGGGAAATGATCCCAACTCCAACAAATCCCGAAAAGGTCGCTCCAATCATTAATGCGACTTCATCCCTTGATTGACTGATCATAAAGCCAACAGCAATCCCGGGGAGCACTGCATGTGAGAGGGTGTCTCCAAACATCGAGAGTCTTCGGCTTACCACATAACCGCCCATAAGTCCGCAATTGATTCCGATGAGGATTGCTCCCAGGGCAATCACTTGAATGGAGTAATCAGCAAAAGTCCAAAAGCGAAATGCTTTATTGATCCAATCCTGTTCCAAATTCGACGAAATTTGGGCAGCACACAAAACACATGGCATCCAAAACAAAGCCAAAAGTAGAAGGGCACACCGAAGCCTTTTCCAAATCAGTAAAAACATTTATAAAACGGCTGAAGGCGGCTGTTTGTGCTCTACCTGTCGGCTACCTATCTCTGAGAGCACGGTTAGTTTTCCGCCATAGGTTCTTTGCAAAAGATCATGCGTGAAAACATCCTGAGTTTCTCCAAAAGCAACGAGGCGTAAATTCAGGAGGGCCAGCTGGTCGAAATATTCTTTGGCTGTAGATAAATCGTGGTGTACGACCAATAGGGTTTTTCCTTGGTTGCGCAAACTTTTGAGTAAATCGACAATGGCCTTTTCCGTGATTGCATCGACGCCTTCGAAGGGTTCATCCATTAGGTATAGATCACTTTGTTGGGCTAGGGCACGTGCGAGAAATACTCGTTGTTGTTGACCACCCGAAAGGTTGCCGATTTGGCGATTAGCGTAAGGGAGCATGTTCATTTGCTCGAGGCATTCCGCGGCAAATATACGATCGCGCTTACTAATCCTTCTGAACCATCCAGCATGACTAAACCTGCCCATCAGAACAACATCCATAGCACTTACTGGAAAATCCCAATCCACACTTGCCCGTTGTGGAACATAACCTACACGGGTAATGGCTTTACGGGTTGTTTCTCCAAAGATTTTAACATATCCGTCCACTGGTTTTATGATCCCCATGACCGCTTTAATTAAGGTCGATTTTCCGGCACCGTTTGGACCAATTATGCCAACCAAAGACCCTGCTTCTACTTCCATATCTATCCCATAGAGTACCGGTTTTTTTTGGTAAGCCACCGTCAGGTCGTGAATCTCCAGGGGCTTGGGTAGGGTGGCTTTCATCAACGCTCGCTCAGGGCTTTTTTAATGACATTCAAATTGTGAACCATCATCCCTTGCCAGGTAGCAGTCGAATGATTATTTCCGTCCGGCCCTTGAGTGAATTGTTTGTCAGTTCCCAAGGCATCAGAAAAAAGAGTGCCCCCGATGTACGCACCAGTCTCTTTGGCAATTTCTACCAAAGCTTTTGGGTTTACACTGCTTTCAACAAAAAGGGCAGGGGAGTTATGCTGCCGGATAAAATCGACTAAATTAGTCCGGTCGGCCAAGCCTGCTTCTGCAAGGGTATTGATTCCTTGCAGGCCGATTACCCGGATTGCGAAATGATTTCCAAAATACTGAAAGGCGTCATGACTTGTAATTAAGATGCGTTGGTTCTTCGGTATGCCTAACAACAGAGATTTGCCCCATCTATCGATTGATTTCACTGAATCCCTAAAGGCAGATAAATTTGTTTCAAAAAAACTTTTCTCTTCTGGCATTACTTCCGAAAGCTTTTGGGCTAGTGCGTGGGCACATGATATCCAAATATCGGGCGCGAACCAAAGGTGCGGGTCAACAGTATGGTTTGTATCATTGGTGAAAATTAATTGATTTCGTGGTAATTCCTCGCAGGGAGAAAAGTGAACTTTTCCTTTGCGTTTGGTTTCCTGTAACACCCGGGCGATTTTCCCTTCGAGAGATAGGCCGTGAAACAAGACGAAATCAGCTTCATGAAGTCGGGCAATATCCTGAGCGGATGCTCGGTAAGAATGGGGATCAACGCCCGGACCCATGAGGGCATCTACCTCGATACGATCGCCTCCAATTTGACGGGCCAAATCAGCGAGATGAGTTGTTGTTGCCAACAACTTAAACTTTCCGGGTACATCTCCTCGATCTTCATTTAAATTTGTACACGAAATCAGCCATGCACAAGATACCAAAACAAAGAGCAAGAAAAAGAGCTTATTATTTCTGTAGTGTTGATGTTTAAAATATTTCACTTTGATTAATCAAAGTATAAACAAATAGGCTTGAAAATCAAAGGGGTCAACATCAGGGTTATGGTTTCTTTATTTAATATGCCAAGCTCGACCGTAGAGAATTACCTTAAGCAAATCCTGGTGGAATCCCTTCAGGGAACTTCTTCCGAGGTGGGCATGGGTAAAATAGCTGATTGCCTTGGGGTCACGCCTGGAACTGCCACTACCATGGTTAAAAATATGGAAAGTAAGGGATGGGTGAAGTATCGACCTCGCAAAGGAGTAAAACTAACAACTGCCGGTCGCAAGGTGGGGATGAATATGTTGCGCCGGCATCGATTGCTCGAAACCTTTTTGGTTGAGACTCTTGGTTTAGACTGGGGAGAAATTCATGAAGAAGCTGAAGTATTGGAACATGCCATTTCCGAAAAAGTTTTAGAAAAACTGGATGAATTTCTTGGTCGTCCAAGCCACGACCCCCATGGTGATCCCATTCCTACAAAGAGGGGAGGCTTACCCAAGGCATCCAACCGGAGTTTGCTAGATTGTAAAGTGGGAGACCTTGTGCGTATTGAATCAATACAGGATCAAGAAAAGGAATTTCTTCAATTTGCCCGCAAAAATAAATTGATGCCCGGCAGAAAAATTGAAGTGATTCGCCATGATCGGATTGCCGATTCCATAGAGATAAAAATTGATAACAAAACAGTCATTACTTTGGGATCCAAAACTGCAGAAAAAATCGTTATCCGAAACTAAGGTTTCGAACTTTTATAAAAAAGGGGTTGCCCATAAACTTCTGAATTTGCGAAAACCATAAACCCTAACTTTAAAACCTACTATATTAGCCATGCCTAGAAATGTCACACTCTTCACCGGTCAATGGGCCGATCTCTCACTTCCGGACCTTGCCGCCAAAGCTTCCCAGATGGGATACGACGGATTGGAATTAGCCTGTTGGGGCGATCATTTCGATGTCGATAAAGCAGCTGTCTCCAAAAAATACTGCCGGGAAAGATGGGATATTCTAAGTGATCATGGACTAACTGCTTTTGCCATATCCAGCCACTTGGTCGGACAGGCGGTTTGCGATCTGATAGACGAGCGTCACAAATCCATTTTGCCCGCAGATGTTTGGGGCGAAGGTGATCCTGAAAAAGTTCGCCGGCGGGCAGCCAAAAAATTAGCCAAGACGGCCAAGGCATGCCGAAATTTCATCAATGAAAAACCTGGCAGGGGAAAGAAAGACGATTTTCCGGCTGTGGTAAATGGTTTTACCGGTTCGAGTATCTGGCATTCGATCTATGCGTTTCCACCAACGGACCAAGCCTACTGGGACAAGGGGTTTGAAGATTTTGCCCGTCGTTTTGGCCCCATTCTTGAGGAGTTTGAAAAGCAAAAGGTAAACTTTGCTTTGGAGGTTCACCCAACGGAAATTGCCTTTGATATAGCCAGTGCCCAGCGGGCTTTGGACGCGGTCAAGGGTCATAAACGATTTGGTTTTAATTATGATCCCTCGCACCTTGGTTATCAAGGCGTGGACTATGTAAAGTTTATCAGAACATTTCCCGGACGTATCTACCACGCCCACATGAAGGATGCCTGGTGGGGGCACGGAGACGGGTCGGTAGGAGTATTTGGAGGGCATACCACATTTGCGGATCCCCGAAGGTTTTGGGACTTTCGTTCCATTGGTCGCGGAGATGTGAATTTTGAGGATATTATTATTGCCCTCAACGATATTGGTTATGCTGGTCCACTTTCAGTCGAGTGGGAGGATAGCCGGATGGATCGATTTCACGGAGCTGAAGAGTCCTGTGATTTTGTAAGAAAGCTTGATTTTAAACCTAATGAAATGGCCTTTGATTCGGCATTCGACAAAGAAAACCAATAATCTTTCAAACATATGAAAAATAGAAAATTAAGAATGGGTATGGTTGGAGGAGGCCGGGGGGCTTTTATTGGAGGTGTTCATCGCCGGGCGGCCGCTTTGGACGGTCAAATTGAATTGGTGGCGGGGGCCTTTTCCTCTGACCCTAAAAAATCAGCCTTGTCGGGTAAGGATTTTTTTGTCGACTCGTCGAAAGTTTATTCCTCCTACAAGGAAATGGCCCAAAAGGAAAGTGCCTTACCTTTGGGAGAAAGAATAGACTTTGTATCTATTGTGGTGCGCAATCATTTGCACTTCGAAGTCGCTAAGACCTTTTTGGAAGCGGGCATCAATGTAATCTGTGACAAACCAGCCACCTTCACTCTGGCGGAGGCTAGGGAATTGAAAAAAATTATTCATAAAAGTAAAAAGGTATTTGCCCTCACCCACAACTATACAGGCTACCCCATGGTCAAGCTTGCACGTCAGATGGTGAAAAAAGGAGATCTTGGAAAAATCATCAAGGTGGTATGCGAATACCCTCAGGGCTATGCCATCACCGCTTTGACTGGAGAAGACAAATCGATTGCTAACTGGCGAGCCGATCCGAAAGTTGCAGGTATTTCCAACTGTATGGGAGATATTGGAACCCACGCGGAAAACCTCGTTCATTATATAAGCGGCTTGGAGATCGATTCATTATGTGCCGATCTTTCCGTAAATATTCCGGGGAGAAAATTGGATGATGATGGCAATGTTTTGGTTCGCTTTAAAGGAGGTGCTCGGGGAATTATTTATGCATCCCAAGTTTCCAATGGAGATGAGAATAACCTTAATATTCGGGTATATGGAACCAAGAAGTCAATTGAGTGGCACCAGGAAGAACCTAATGATTTGATCGTTAAGGATGCCCGTGCTCCTCGGCAGGTTTACCGACGTGGAAACAGTTATGTTTCTGGAGATGCAGCCTCACATACGCGGATACCTTTTGGGCATCCGGAAGGATTTATTGAAGCCTTTGCTAATGTTTACAACTCCGCATCCGTGGCAATTCGTGATGAAGTGAATGGAAAGTTTCCCCGTAAGTCAGGTTATGATTATCCGGATATTCGTGATGGTATTATTGGCATGGCGTTTATCGAGACCGTGGTCAAAAGCTCCAACTCAAAGCAAAAGTGGGTCAAATTTCCCTCTATTCCTAAGTAAATTCTAGCCTTTATCTATTAATATTTTATGACTCAAAAAATAGGAATCATTGGTGCCGGTGGAATGTTGCAATATCATGCCCCTGGATTTAAAGCAGGCGGTGGCGAAATTATTGCCATTTGCGATATGAACCAAGAAGCTGCCAAGAAGGCGGCTCATACTTACGGAGCATCTCATGTCTTTGGAGATTCTCAAAAGATGTTGGATGAATTGTCGGACTTGGACGCAATTAGTATTATTACGCCCAATCGTACACACATGCCTCTTGCATTACAGGCTTTGCGTGCAGGAAAACATGTTTTTTGCGAAAAACCACCTGCCCTTAATGCCCAGGAAGTAGCAGAGATGAAACAGGCGGCAGATGATGCGGGTAAGACATTGATGTTCAACTTCAATAACCGTGCCCGGCCGGAATCTTATGCTATGCGAAGTTACATTGAGTCCGGCCAGTTGGGAACGATTAATTCCGCTCAGGCCAAATGGATTCGTCGAACGGGAATTCCCGGCTTTGGTGGATGGTTTACCAACCAGGCTCAGTCGGGCGGGGGCCCTTTGATCGATCTTTTACACATGATTGATTTGGCTCTCTTTTACATGGATTATCCCAAGCCCACTCATGTGCTTGCTCAGACCTTTAATGACTTTATCCAAGATAAGGGATTCAAGGGACCGTGGGGGATTCCCGATGTGGCTGATGGTGTGACCGATGTTGAAAGTGCAGCCCATGGCTTTGTTCGTTTTGATACTGGACAGGTATTAAGTTTTCAAGTGTCCTGGGCGGAAATGAACAAGCGCGAAGAAGTTTCGGTTACATTCCAAGGATCTCAGGCTGGTGGAATGGTTCGCAGGCTATTTGGGCGGGATGGAATTGATGCTACCGCTTTAGATGATTGCGAACTTTATTTTCAAGAGCATGGCCGCTCGGTCAATCGTTCGGTAGTGGTTGAGGAATGCGAAGATATGGGAAGAATTCGGTCAGCCCAGAATTTCGCTTTAACTTTAGAGGGCAAAGAAGCTCCGTTAAATACTCCCGACCAAGCCCTTGCGTTGATGAAAATCATCGATGCTACCTACGAGTCCGCCCGCTCGGGCAAGCCGGTTGAAATTGCTTGAGCTTGGTCATTCACTGAGCTTGCCAACACTTTCTAATTACCGTAGTTTCTTCTTTCGAACATGAGTAAACAGTATAACAAATTGATCAAGCGTCGTCGTCGCACTGCCTATTTGGCCCGTCGAAAAAAAGCGCTGGCTGAAGCCACCACCAAAAAAACGTCTGCCAAAGCAAAGCCGGCCAAAGCTAAAAGAGTTTCCAAGTCCGTGCCTAAGCGTCCTGCTCCCAAGGCTGAACCAACCAGTTCAGCAGCAGAGGTTAAAGCATCAGACAAAGCAACCGCTGCTGATGTGCTGGGACCAGATTCGGAGGCTTCAAAAACTCCGGAAGCTGTCGTTGAGGAGAAGGAAGCACCTTCCTCCTCAAAGGAGTAATTTTTGACCGGGCCGGGAATGCGGGGAATCATATTTGGTTTCCCTGCCATCTTTGCTTGCCTAAGTTTTTTGGCCTCACCCTGTGGTGGAGAGGTAAAATTAGAAGTAAGAAATCGAGAGTTTTTTACGGTAAAGGATTTCAAACGAATTCCAGAATTTTTTACTGGGCGAGAATTTTCGGGTTGGAAAGTTTACTGCCGATCTAATCCTCAAGTTAGGGATGGATTCTACTTTGTGGTAAAAGTTGGCGGGAAAAAGCAAAAATTACCGATTAACTCTCATTGGATTGTTGACTGGGTGACCTCTGCTGATCCAATGGTCAAAACTCAAAAAGTTTCCATTCCAAATTTAAAGCTTTTTGGTAAAGAAGTTTTTGTCGGACTGACCGGAGACCACTGGACCGATCGTTCCCTTAAACCGCTTGCCTGGCGATTACGCCTGATTGATGATCAGGGGATTTCGCTGGGATCAAGTCAGAGCTTTTTGTGGTCCAAATAAATTGGGTCTGCCCAATGTCATGACCGCTTGTTGGGAGTCGATCGGTTCCCCTGACTCGATCAGCCTTCTTGGCCTTGAGGAGTCTCTGCTTGGCGGACAAAGTTTTTCCTGGTCTTGTCTGGGTGATGAGAAATGGGTCGGAGTAATTCGGAGATCAGTCGTTCATTTGCGATGGGAAAATGGTCAGTTGTATTGGTGTGCCTCTGGTCCCGTTCCTCTGAGTAAAAAAGAAATTGAAGATTATTTATGGCTTGATGATTCATATCGAGAAGCCGTCGATGCGTTGCCTTGGCGTAGTGATCAGTCCCTGGACCAAGCAATTAAGAAATTTTCCGGTTTGCGAGTGCTTAGGCAACCAATCGATGAAACTTTATTGGTTTTTCTTTTGAGTTCCGCCAAGAGTATTCCTCAAATTAAGCAGCTTCGTCATCGTATTCACTTAAATTTTGGAGAGGATTTAGGAGAGGGTTTGTTCGCTTTTCCCGGCTGGGAAAGGCTGAGTAAATTGTCTGAAACTGAAGCAAGGAAATTGGGTATGGGGTACCGTGCCAAATACTTGGTTGGTGTCGCCCAATTTATTTGCCAGCGGCAGGGCTGGTTAGAGGAGGTAAGTGGGTTGAAGTACAAAGAAGCCCGATCCTGCCTTATGGAACTACCTGGCGTGGGACCCAAAGTGGCGGATTGCGTACTTTTGTTTGGTGCTGGAAAAAGCCAAGCGTTCCCCATCGACACCTGGATTTTACAAGCTTTAGAAAGACAATATGGGATGAAAGGATGGACCATGCAACAAATGCAGGAATTTGCTGGAATCCATTTTGGTCAACACGCAGGACTTGCTCAACAATTCCTCTTTTCTTTCCAAAGGTCGGTCGGGCAGACGAAATCTGCCAAAAAAGAATAAAAAAGTGACAATGCACTTTCCAATTAGACAGAGTGGCGCAAGACTTGGTTCCTTATTTTTGTAAAATTTTTTAATGAATCCTCACTCCCAATTTAAAAATTATTCAGTTGATCATTTCTTTGATGAAATGTTCATCGATAAAGAGGGGAAAAATCCACGCCTTCATTATGAAAGAATTTTTAAAAGATTGGACAGCCTGACCGAATCGGAAATTTCTGAAAGGCGTCAACAAGCGGACACCTCTTTTCTGGAGCATGGTATTACTTTTACAGTCTACGGTGAAGAAGGTGGAACCGAACGTATCTTTCCCTTTGACCCAATCCCCCGGGTGATTCCCGAGAGTGAATGGAGTGTGGTTGAGCGGGGGCTTAGGCAGCGTATCATCGCCTTGAATTTATTTCTCAATGATATTTACCATGATGGAAAGATCATAAAGGATGGGGTTATTCCTGAGGAGATCATTCGTTCTTCCAAAAATTTTCGTCCGGAAATGGCTGGTTTTGAACCACCTCAAGAAGTATACGCTCATATCTGCGGGACTGATTTGATTCGTGATGACCAGGGAAATTACTTGGTCTTGGAAGACAATGCCCGCTGTCCATCCGGAGCCTCTTATCTCCTGGAGAATCGGGAAATTATAAAGCGTGCTTTTCCTCAAACTTTTGGGGGTATGTCGGTTCGCCCAGTAGAAGCTTATCCGGACTTACTCTTACGAACATTGGAGCACCTTTCTCCCCGTAAGTCCCAAAAACCTGTCTGTGTCCTGCTGACTCCCGGGGTATACAACAGTGCTTATTTCGAGCATACTTTTCTTGCCAGACAGATGGGCATAGAAATCGTGGAGGGTAAGGATTTAGTTTCGATTGATTCTTTTGTCTACATGAGAACAACGCGTGGTTTAGTCCAAGTCGATGTGATCTACCGTAGGTTGGACGATGACTTTTTGGACCCTTTGGTATTTCGAAAAGATTCGATGCTGGGCGTCCCTGGATTAATGGATGCATACCTCCGTGGAAATGTTGCTCTAGCCAATGCCGTAGGTACGGGAGTAGCCGATGACAAGGTTACTTACGCCTATGTTCCGGATATGATTAAATACTACCTTGATGAGGATGCGATTCTTCCCAATGTGCCCACATATTTATGTTGGCGGGATACAGACCGATCGCATGTTTTAGAAAACCTCCAGAATCTGGTGGTGAAAGCGGCTAATGAATCTGGTGGTTACGGTATGCTCATAGGAAATCAATCCACGGCAAAGGAGCGTGAAGAATTTGCGCAGCTCATAAAATCCAATCCTAGAGAGTATATTGCTCAGCCGATTATATCTCTTTCACGTCACCCCACTTTTTGTGAAGAGGGCATACAAGGCAGACATGTTGATTTACGCCCCTTTATTCTTTATGGCGAGGATGTGGAAATCGTGCCTGGTGGATTAACCCGGGTTGCCCTGAAAAAAGGATCTCTCGTAGTTAATTCTTCTCAAGGTGGTGGCAGTAAAGACACCTGGGTATTAAAGGATTTTTAAGATCATGCTTTCTCGAGTTGCAGATAATTTATATTGGATGAGCCGGTACATCGAACGGGCTGAGGGAATGTCCCGTATGATACAAGTACACCAAAGCCTTGCCTTGGAATATGCCGGGAACGACCAACAACTCGAAGAGTTTTGGCAACCTGTTCTTAAATCCATTTGTACAGATCAAGTACACCTCGAAGCAGAGGGGTTTCGTAAAATTGGTAAAACATTAATTTTTTCTGACACTTATTCGAACTCCATTCGTTCCTGTATTTCGATGGCTCGGGAAAATGCCCGTATGGTCAGGGATCAATTATCTGAAGAGCTTTGGTTGGAACTAAATAACATTTATCTTTTATTTCGCGACGGCGGGGCGGAAAAACTTTATGAACAGGGATCCGATCATTTACTCGATCGAATCGCGCGTTTTTCCCTGGTTTTTCAGGGCTTATCTGATGCCACCATTCCCCATGGTGAGGGTTGGCGCTTTTTGTCATTGGGGAAATATTTGGAGCGGACTGATCAGACAAGTCGAATGCTTGATACATTAAATTTGCGCAGTAAGGCTCCATCCCGTGCTGATTTAATGTCCGTCCTTCGTTGCTGCATTGCATTATCTGCGTTTCGCCTACAATTCCGGGGAAATCTCTCTCTCCAAAATGTTGCAAACTTCCTACTTTTTTCAGAAGATTTTCCAAGATCAATTCGTTTTTGCCTCCGAGCTATTGATCATAGCCTTCATACAATATCTGGCTTCCCTTCAGGGGCGTTTTCTAATGAGGCAGAGCGGTTGACTGGGAGTGCTTTGGCTATGGTAAATTTTACAAGTTGGGAACAGGTAGTAGAGAAAGGTTTACATCAGACTCTTGATGAATTGCAGGTCACCCTGATTGAAATTGGACAAAGGGTATTTGAAACCTATGTTTTATTACCCTCAGAAATTAAAAGCCTGGGCGAGATTGATTCCGTCCAACTCGCCCAAGCTCAACAACAGCAGTGATTCCTAAAAGGGCTAAACCTGTGGTTGCCTAGGAAGTTTTTAGCAAACCATGCGATTGTATATTTTTCATCGAACAAGTTACCGTTACCCAGGTCCGGTTACTCAAAGCTACAACGAATTAAGGTTGCATCCTCTTACCAATGATTGGCAGAAGTGCATTTCTTCTACGGTGTCGATTTTGCCGATCTGTCGCCCCCAAAGCTATTTGGATTTAAATGGTAACATTGTACAATTTTTCGAACTCGCAGAGGAACATCAAAAATTAGCAATTGAGGTACGTTCAGATGTGGAAACTAGACTTCAGGTAAATTTTGAGGAATTTCCTTATGGGGTAAATTTGTCCACTTTGGCAAAAATGGAAAAGGTTCCTGAATACAGAGATTATTTACAAACTTCTACTTTTGTGGAGATTAATCCAGAGATCTGGCGCACCGCTGTTGATATTCAAGCAAACTCTAATGATGTTTTTCAAACGGCCTATCAAGTAATGGGCTTCATCTATCAAAACTTTGAATATTCAAAAAGTACAACAACGGTAGAGACGCATGCCAATGAAGTGCTCAAAATTCGCCGTGGTGTCTGTCAGGATTTTGTGCATGCCGCTCTTGCGCTCTGCCGCTGCCTGGGTATTCCTGCTCGCTATGTGAGCGGATACTTTTTCGATTCAACTAGGGAACGTCAGATGCGTGGAGCTGAAGCCTCGCACGCCTGGCTCGAAGTTATGGTTGAAGGACATGGATGGTTTGGCTTGGATCCAACCAACAACCGGGTGGTTGATGATACTTATGTTATTTTGGGAACGGGTAGGGACTATCGGGATGTTGCACCGGTCACCGGTTCTTATTTTGGGCCCAAACCCAGTGAGTTCGAGGTCGTGGTCCGGGTTAAGCAGACAGACGATTAAAGCCCGAAATCAGAGGATCGGTTGGCCAATGGGATCGAGTTGATAAGTTTGCGGGTATAACTCGATTTTGGATTACGATAGAGATCTTCGGCTAACCCGTTCTCTACTATTTTCCCATTCTGCATTACCGAAATTTCATCGGACATAAACTTGACCACGCCCAAGTCGTGAGAAATGAAAAGGTAGGTCAGGTTGCGAGAGGCTTGAAGAGATCGTAGTAAATTGAGAACCTGTGCCTGAACGGATACATCCATGGCACTGACGCATTCATCACAAACAATAAATTCTGGTTCAGTGGTCAAGGCTCGGGCAACACAAATCCTTTGTCTTTGTCCTCCAGAGAATTCATGGGGATATCGGTGTAAATATTCCTCTCCCAGGCCCACTTCTTCAAGAAGTTTGACCACACGATCGATACGGTCCTTACGGGACTTCCCAAGGCCATGTACCTTCATGGGTTCAAGCAGGGCTTGCTCCACAGTAAGGCGGGGATTTAATGAGGCATAGGGATCTTGAAAAATAATCTGCATCGATTTACGAAACCTTGTGCGATCCTGAATATTTTCTAATGAAATTGCATTTCCCTGGTAGAGAATTTTTCCTGAATTTACTTTGGTCAATTGGAGGATAGATCTTCCCAAGGTAGTTTTCCCTGAACCTGACTCTCCGACCAGACCATGAGTTGATCCTTTACGAATCGTGAGGCTGGCTCCATCAACTGCCCGGACGGGACCATCTTCGGTTGGAAATTCAACCACTAAGTCTTGGACTTCAAGCAGAGTTTCTTGGGAATCTAAATTTAGGGATGGGGATTCCAGTTTTTTAAGGGCCTGACATTTCCCCGTTTTTGGATTCATGAAATCCTCCACCGTGGGCAAATGGACAGGGTTACTTTCCAATGTCGGTCTGCAAGCGATCAGGGCTTTGACATAGGGGTGTTGAGGGTTGGAGAAAATTGAACGCGTATCGTTTTGCTCGACTACCTTACCACGGTACATTACCACGACACGATCAGCCAGCTCAGCGACAAGGCCGAGGTCATGGCTAACAAAAAGAACGCTCACCCCCAGGTCGGTGCACAATTCTTTAAGAATGTTCAGGACCTTTGCCTGAACCGTTACATCAAGAGCGGTGGTGGGTTCGTCTGCAAGCAGCAGGGAGGGCTTGGTCACCAGGGCCATGGCAATCATTGCCCTTTGTCGCATACCCCCGGAAAATTCGTGGGGGTAGGCGTGGGGATGATCCACCACTCGTTGAACCCCTACCCGGGCAAGCATTTCACAAGCCTGCTTTCTGGCATTCGTCGGACTGGCCATTCCATGGATAACCAAAGGTTCTGCAACTTGATCCAGTACAGAGAGGTATGGATTCAAGCAACTCATCGGATCTTGAAAGATCATGGAAATTTCTTTTCCCCGAATTCCCCGCATCTTTTCATCGTGTTGCCTGAGGAGATCTTTTCCTGACCAGTCGATTGTTCCTCCTTCTATTTGTGCGGGTGGGGTGGGGAGAAGTTGAAGGATGGAGTTACAGGTTACGGATTTACCTGAACCTGATTCGCCGACCAAGCCAATAATTTCTCCTGGCTTGATTGAAAGATCAACCCCATCGACAGCATGGATAATTCCTTCACGGGTGTGAAAGGATACCTTTAAGTTTTGTATGTCCAGATTTCCCATTGCCTTAATCTTTGGAGGATTTTGGATCGAGGGCATCACGCAGGCCATCCCCTAAAAAATTAAGGGCGAATAAAGAAAGACAGAAAAACATTCCCGGGAAAAAGAGAAGCCAGGGAGCAGCATCCATTTTTTCTGCACCTTCCTTGATCAGGCTACCCCATGAGCTCATTGGAGCCTGTACACCAAGACCAAGAAAACTCAGCACCGCTTCCAAGAGCATAACCGCGGGCACGGTTAGGGTTGCATAAACAATGATCGGACCAATCAAGTTTGGAAGGAGGTGGCGAAAAAGGATACGACCATGCGAATAGCCCAGAGCCCGCGCAGCTTCTATAAACTCGGAGCGTTTTAAATTCATGGTTTGTGCCCGGGTGATGCGAGCCATGGTCAGCCATTCCACAGCACCAATTGCAAGAAAAAGTAAGAGGAAGTTACGACCGAATATGACCATAAGTAAAATAACAAAAATGGTAAAAGGCAGGGCGTAAAGCACATCTACTGCACGCATCATCCATGCATCTACCCGACCACCAGTGTAGCCCGAAAACATTCCATAACTTACCCCAATAACAAGAGACACCAGGGTGGCCAGCAGTCCAACGGCCAAGGAAATTCTACCTCCGTAAGTGGTACGGGCAAAGAGGTCGCGCCCAAGGTTGTCTGTGCCAAAAATATGATCTTTACCCGGGCCTTCAAACACGCGATCAAGATTCTGCTGATCGTAAGCGTATGGAGATATCGCTGGTCCAATTAAGGATACTAAAATAATGCCCATTAAAATGAACAAGCTGATCATTGCCATACGGTTTGCTCTTAAACGCAACCAGGCGTCTTTTCCTAAGGAGGATGATTTTTCAACACTCATTGTGCTTGTCGGGCTTTTGGATCAAGCCAAGCCTGAAGTAAGTCGACCAATAAGTTCAGAAGTATGATCAAGGCGGCATAGAAAAGTACCGTTCCCAAGACCATTGTGTAGTCCCTGTTAAAAGCTGCGGTAACAAAGAATTTTCCCAGACCAGGTATAAAAAATATACTTTCTATGATAAAGGATCCGCTAATCAATCCGGCAAAGGCGGGCCCCAAATAAGTCACTACCGGTAAAAGCCCTCCCCTTAAGGCATGTTTAGTGACGACCTGCCAAGGACTTGCCCCTTTGGCACGAGCTGTACGAACATAATCTTGCTGTAAAGTTTCAAGCATACCTGCCCGGGTCAGGCGGGCAACATAGGCCGCATAGAAAAGACCAAGAGTGAAGGAAGGAAGTACCCAGTCTGCTGGACCATACCATCCAAGTGGTGGAAAGAGGCCGAGCTGTGTGGAGAAAATGTAAATCAGCAAGGGTCCAAGTACAAAGGTCGGTAAGCAGATCCCGGCCATAGACAAACTCATGGGCAGGTAATCCAACCAGGTATTTTTTCGCAGAGCGGCAATAATTCCAGCAGGTATTCCGATAAGCAAGGCGATCCCCAAAGACAATACGCCCAATGTAAGGGAAACTGGAAAGGCGGTAGCGATCAATTCGGAGACTTCCCAACCCGGATATTTAAATGAGGGTCCAAGGTCGCCACGCAAAAGGTTTTTTAAATAGAGCAGGTACTGATCAAATAATGGACGATCGAGCCCAAAATGACTTTCCAGCTTTACTTTAATCTCTTGAGGGATTGCCTTTTCTGCATCAAACGGACCACCCGGAGCAAATCGGGTCATAAAAAAGGTAAGAGTGGCAATCACCCAAAGAGTGGGGATGGCTTGCAGTACCCGAGAGAGAACAAATTTTTTCACGGAGCCTCCTCCTTTTGCAAGTAAACATATTTGTAAGGGTGGTGATCCAGTAGGGTGGGGTACCAACCGCGCACTGTGGGGTGTCGCAGAGTTAGATGAACATAAAAGTAGAGAGGCAGGACGGGGAAATCTTTTGCTAATAAATCTTCACATATCTGAAAGTTTTTCCAGCGTTCTTGCTCGGAATTTGATGTTTCCCCAAGTTTCAGCGCTTGGTCGTAGGATGCATTTGCCCAGCCGGTCATATTGAGCCCTTCGCCTGACCGCCACATATGGAGAAAAGTATGCGGATCAACATAATCTCCAATCCATCCTGCACGAGCCAATGAAAATTCACCTTTTGAAATAGTAGAGAGAAAAACCTTCCATTCCATATTGAATAATCGAATTTCCACTCCAAGGGCTTCATTCCACATGCCATGCAGGGCCTCGGCAACCTTCTTGTGCCCTTCTGATGTGTTGTAAGTTAATTCAATAGGAGGTAGTCGCTCCAATCCTTTTTCTGATAAATAAGAATCGAGCAAACGCCTGGCCTTTTTCGGGTCGTAAAGAAACTGTGGCTGTGGATAAAAACCACCTGTGCCAGGAGGTGTAAAGGTATTTGCGGGTGTCTGTCCGCCTTTTAGTACTTTTTCGACCAGCCGTTGCCGATCGATTGCCAGGCTAAAAGCTTGGCGAACCCGAAGATCGTCAAATGGGGGAGATTTCAAATTGAATCGATAAAAATAAGTGCCGAGATAGGGTTCGAAGTAAAGTTCTTCAGGATACTTTTCTTTCAAATAATCAATGCGATCCGCAGACACGCTCTGAGTTAAGTGTAGAAAGCCAGCCCGATAGGCCCGTTCCTCGGTATCAACTGATTCGATGGGGTAGAAACGAATGCCTTCGAGCCGGACGGATGAAGCATCCCAATAGTGTTTATTCTTTCCTGCCGCGATGACCGAATTAATTTGATGCTCGACCAATTGAAAGGGTCCATTGCCTACAAAGTTACCTGGCTTGGTCCATGGAGTCCCCATTTTTTCAAAGGCATCAAATTTTTCAAGGGTGGGGCGGTGGACCGGAAACCAGGAATAATGATTGAGCAATTCCAAGAAGTATGGAATCGGATGTTCCAAGGTAATTTTCAAAGTATAATTATCAATCGCTTCGGCTCCCACCTTGGCTTCCTCCCAAGTCTTTTTTCCTTCATGGTATAGTTTGGCGTTTTTTAGGGGATGAAGCATGGAAGCATACTGAGCACCAAGGTTCGGATTAAGAATGCGACGAAAGGAATAAACAAAATCATGAGCAGTTACGGGATCTCCATTGCTCCAGAGTGCATTATCCCGGAGATAAAAAAGGTAGGTTTTCCCTTCTTCCAATTTTTCCCATCTATGGGCGACACCTGGAACCGGTTTGAGTGTTTCCGGGTGCTCGCTTACCAAGCCCTCAAGCAAGGCAGATAGAATATTGTGAGCGGCCACACTGGTGGCCAAGTGAGGATCCAGGTGCTGTGGTTCCGCACCCAATCCAAAGTGTAGAATATTCTCGTCCAGTGCAGTCTCGACATTAGAGGGCCTGGAGCATCCCTGAAGGAACCATGCTACGCAAAGACATCCAACCCATGCAATTAAAGGGTGGAATTTATGGGATGTTAATTCTGTGCGCATAAAATATGTATCCGACAAATACGAGACAGGCGGTCAGGCTTGGCAAGCAAAAGGATGGATAAATGTTCAGGTTTTAGGTGTTTGTCTTTACTCCGATGAGAGATTCGAAGTATGAATTTCTTTTTCTGAATGCGCGATTACTTCATTCGTAGGTTGCTTTTGATTCCTCCCGTATTGGTAGGGATTAGCTTGATGGTATTTGCTTTGACACGGATGGCCCCCGGTGGACCGATCGAACAGGCGATGATGCAGATGCAACAAGTGAGTGAGGAAGGCGGGGGTGGACGCAGTCCTGGAACCGAGCAAGCTCTTTCAGCAGCACAGTTATTGCAGATGAAAAGGCTTTACGGATTTGATAAGCCTGTCTGGGAAGCGTATTTAATTTGGTTAGGTTTAAGGCCTAGAGAAATTGAATTTCGTGAGGTTCGATTTTCGGATAATGAAAAAAAGATTAGCGAACGGATCAGTTTGCCAAACTTTCATCTAGTTCGTTTGGATTGGAATGGGGATGGGTATGTGAGCCGGGAGGAAATCCCGGAACATCTCAAACGGGCAATACCTTTTAAAGAATTCGATCGCAATAAAGATGGCCGGATTGACGGGTGGGAGGCGGATTCTCGCAGTGGATGGGTTGAAAGAGCTCGCGAAAGTGTAGATTTACTAAGAGGTGAGGGTGGTACCGTGGAGATCTTGAATCATTCCTCTCTTTTGGGAAATTGGCAGGTTCGAATGCGTGATGCAGAAACCAGTCAATTTGCGGTACCGATTGCCGAACTGTATCTGGAGAAGTATGCCGGTGTGTTTCAGGGAAACCTTGGGAAATCCATTCGGTTTGGAGAACCGGTGATCTCGGTTATCGCTGAACGCCTTCCTGTTTCAACCTATTTTGGAGTTCTTACTTTTTTATTGAGCTATTTTGTTTGTATACCCTTGGGTGTCTTTAAGGCATTAAGGCACAAAACTGGGTGGGACGATTTTTCCTCCGTAGTTGTATTTATTGGATATGCTGTTCCAGGTTATGCCTTGGGATCTTTGTTGCTGCTCTTCTTCTCTGTCAAACTCGACTGGTTACCCATGAGTGGGCTAACCTCGCCTGGTGCCGAGGCAATGAGTCCGTGGGAGCAAACCTTGGATTTGTTCGCTCATACGATTCAACCGCTGGCTTGTTATTTAATCGGCGGATTTGCATTTGTTACCATGTTGATGAAAAACCACCTGCTCGACCATCTTGCTGCCGATTATGTTAGGACAGCCATGGCTAAGGGGCTTTCTTTTTCCCAAGCTGTTCGAAGGCATGCCTTACGTAATTCGCTTGTTCCCATGGCCACTAATGTCGGCCACCAAGTGACTCTATTTGTAACGGGTTCTTTTCTGATTGAAACGATTTTTGATATCGATGGATTTGGGCTTCTGGGGTTTAACGCGGTAATCGATCGGGACTATCCGGTGGTTATGGGAGTGCTTGGATTGTCCGCCTGCTTAATGTTGTTGGGTAATGTACTTGCAGATGCTCTCGTGGCGTGGGCGGATCCGCGAGTACGCTTTGAGGGGTGATGAGAATAACCCTCAACCCATTGACCCTGCGAAAGCTTCAACGCTTTCGCTCCCTGCGTCGTGGTTATTGGTCATTTATCCTTTTGCTTGGTGCTTTTTTACTTAGCTTGTGTGCTGAGTTGGTCGTAAATAAACGGGCTTTAATTGTATATTATGAGGGCGAATATTTTTTCCCTTCCTATGGTGCTCAAATTCCTGGAGACCAGTTTGGATTGGATTACAGTTACGAAACCAATTATCGAGAACTCAAACAGATTTTTCACCATCGATCGGAGGGCAACTGGCTTCTTTTACCACCCGTTCCCTATGATCCCTATGAAATGGACTATAGAGAAACTGATTCCACCGGTTTTTCACCTCCAAGTTTGGAAAGCCGGCACCTTTTGGGTACGGATAAGACTGAAAGAGATGTGCTTGCCCGTTTGGTCTACGGGTTCCGTATTACTTTTGCCTTTGCCCTGGGCTATCTTTTTTTAACTTATTTATTGGCTATTGTGGCTGGGTCTGTCCTTGGCTATTTTGGGGGTAAAATTGATATGTTCGGGTTGCGACTCGTTGAGGTTTGGTCGAATGTCCCCTTTCTTTACATGGTGATCATTCTTGTATCCGTGATGCCCGGATGGTGGGGACTTACTTGGCAGATATCTTCCCTGCTTTTGATCATGGTATTGTTTAGCTGGACCGGAATGACTTATTATGTTCGTTCCGCTGTGTACAAAGAAAAAGCCAAGGACTATGTCGCTGCTGCTCAGGTGATTGGAGCAGGGTCGGGGAGGATTATTCTGCGGCATCTCCTGCCTAATGTTATTTCCACCTTGGTTACTTTTGCTCCTTTTACTGTAGCTGCGGCGATATCCTCAATTACCGCATTAGATTTTCTTGGCTATGGCCTGCCAGCACCGACCCCTAGTTGGGGTGAATTGCTCAAGCAGGGGGTGAATAACCTCAGAATTGCCCCATGGATTGTTTCGTCCGCCGCCGGGGCACTTGTGCTCACCCTTACCTTGGTTACCTTCGTCGGAGAAGCGATCCGAGAAGCTTTTGACCCCAAAAAATTTTCCACTTACCAATGAACACCGCAAAAAAAATAAACCTACATCCTTTCACTCTCTTGGTCTTTTTCTTCCTTTCTCTATTTGCAGGCTGTGAAGACAATACCCTTAAAAAACCGGACTCAATAAACTCAGGAAGCCAACCCCAGGAAACGGCTCGAACTATGGGCGAAGCGGACCGTGAGTATATTCGGGAATTGGCTCGCGAATTTGCTCAGGAATTTAGAAAGGAGATCGGCTCTTCTGTCGGGGATGTAAATGCTGATCAACCAAACAAAGAAAAAACATTTACTGAATTTTCCGGGCTTTTAGATGAATCTGGAAACCCTCATCCTTTGCTGGCTCACTGTTCTGATGCGGTTCTGGATTTCTACTTAAAGCACAAAGACGCATTTCAAATCTCTAGTATCAATCAATTACCCAAGGATTTGCAATGGGAGGATGGTTCAAAGGAAAATGAATTTTCTTCTCCTGACGCAAAGCGTGGAGGAACCTGGAAAACTTTCATGTCTGACTTTCCCAGAACCTTGCGAACCATTGGACCGGATGCCAATGGAGCTTTTCGTAGATATTTGCTCGATTATAACGGTGTGGGCCTCGTGATGACACATCCAAATTCTGATGGCTATTATCCTGGACTCGCCGAGCGGTGGGCTCTTGGGGAAGATGGCCGCACGGTTTATTTTCAATTGGATGGTGACGCGAGGTACAGCGATGGTCAGCCAGTGCGGGCGAGTGATTTTTTCTTCACCTTCTACTTCATGAGAAGCAAGCATCTGCAAGCCCCCTGGTACAATGATTTCTATGGAAAGGACAAATTTTTAAAGATTACGCTTTTTGACGAAAATACTCTTTCAATTACTTATCATTCTGCCAAACCTGACTTGGTTGAGCGCATTTCTATACGTTCTATACCCGAACACTTTTATGATGAACTGGGCGGTGATTATCTTAAAAAATACCAATGGGTTCAGGAACCAACAACTGGGCCCTATGTGGTTCGCAAAGAGGACATCAAAAAAGGGCAGTCTGTAACTCTTACCCGTTTATCCAATTGGTGGGCTGATCAGAAAAAGTTTTATCGTAACCGATACAACCCCGACCGTATCATGGTCCAAGTCATTCGTGACCCAAGCAAAGCTTTTGAGGTATTTCTCAAGGGAGACCTCGATATGTTTAGTTTGTCCAAAACCGATTATTGGTATGAAAAATTGCCCAATGATCATGAATTAGTGAGTAAGGGATATTTGACCAAGGTTACCTTTTTTAATCAAGTCCCTCCTCCCTCCTACGCCCTGCGTATCAATTCTTCTAAACCACCATTTGATGATTTAAACATTCGAATTGGGTTTCAGCATGCAATGAATTTTGATCTTGTTCTCAAAAAAATATTTCGGGGAGATTTTGAAAGAATGCGAACGGTAGCAGATGGATATGGCAAGCGTTCACACCCGACTTTGCAGGCCCGAAAATTTTCTGTTGATTTGGCGACAAAGTTTTTTGCCAAAGCGGGATACCGTGATCGTGGAAAAGATGGGATTTTGATCAATGATGCAGGCAAACGATTGTCAGTTGAATTGCTCACGGGCTATAAACATTTGGAAGATGTGCTGGTGGTCTTACGGGAGGAGGCCAAAAAAGCAGGGCTTGATTTGAAGCTTAAAATACTCGAGAGCACAGCCGCGTTTAAGACGGCATCAGAGAAAAATCATCAGGTTGTTTTTTCAGCATTTAGTTCCTTCGTTGAATTGTTTCCCCGTTTTTGGGAACCTTATCATTCAGATAATGCCTATTCACCGAGCGGGAAGGAAAAGTTTACTACAGATGGATCGTTACGGTCGGATATTGTAGTTAAAACAAGTACCAATAATTTTACCCAAACCGCTGTTCTCGAAATTGATCAATTAATCGATCAATACAGAATGGAGGATAGCTTAAAAGAAATTACCAGCTTGGCTCATCAATTGAGCAAATTGATTCATGACCATGCAGTCTATGTACCAGGTTGGAAAAAGCCTTGGTTACGAATGGGGCATTGGAATTGGGTGGCATTTCCCGAAGACTGGGGTCCTTCTGAAAGCAGAGACTATGCAGAATTTCAAGTTTTTTGGATCGACGAGGATAAGAGGTTATTAATTGATGACGCCAGAAAGAATGGCAGGAAATTAGATGCTCAATTTGGTGTAAGAGTTTATGAAAAGCACCGAATCAATTTTTAAGCATAAGGATTTTTGCTCCATGCGAACCACCGATTTTCAATGAGTCTGCTTGAAGTAAGAGGGCTGGAAGTTGCCTTTGAAAATGAAGAGGGAGACGACTTAGTCGTGGTCGATGGAGTGGATCTCTCTTTAAAGCCGGGACAGACGCTTGGGCTTGTGGGCGAATCGGGTTGCGGGAAGAGTGTAAGTGCACTTTCTCTGCTTCGCTTGCTTCCGCAACCCACCGGTAAAATTCTTAACGGTTCTATTTTGTGGAAGGGTAACGACTTGCTTACTATGTCCACCGATGAAATTCGGTCCATTCGTGGGAAAGAGATCGGAATGATTTTTCAGGAACCGATGAATGCACTAAATCCTGCTCATACGATCGGAAGGCAAGTGGATGAGGTGTTTCTTACCCATCAAGGTTTGGACAGGGAGCAAGCCCGAGTTCATACCTTGAATATGTTGCAAAAGGTGGGCATCCCTGAGCCAAGTATTCGAGCAAATGAATACCCCCATCAATTGTCTGGAGGTATGAGGCAACGGATCGTTATTGCCATTGCTTTAGCTTGCGAGCCCGATCTGATTATTGCCGACGAGCCAACCACAGCCCTTGATGTCACTATTCAGGCACAAGTTCTTCAACTGATGTCTGAATTACAGGAACAGTCAGGTGCATCCCTTCTTCTAATTACTCACGATTTGGGCGTGGTTGCTCAGACTTGTGACGAAGTAGCTGTTATGTATGCAGGGAGAATTGTTGAGCAAGCCCCTATGCGTAGGCTTTTTGAATTTCCTCAACATGCCTACACCAAAGGTTTGCTCGCTTCGATACCCTCACTTACCGGTCCCGTTCAAACCGAACTTCCCGTCATTCAGGGAATGATTCCAGCATTGGCAGATTTAAACTCAGGCTGTCGCTTTGCTTCAAGAAGTCCTCATTTTCATGAGCAGGAGTGGTTGGAGGTGCGGGCTCCCTTTGTGGAGGTCGAAGAAAATCATTGGGTTGAGGATTGTCCTGCATGTGGACGCTTGAATAACTAAGTTTCAATTTGATGGAGGAAATACTTAAAATATCTCAATTAAAGGTTCACTTTCCTGTTAAAGGGGGAATTTGGATGCGTCCGGTGGCCACTTGTAAGGCAGTCGATGGTGTAAGCCTTGAACTAGCTAAGGGTGAGACTCTTGGGTTAGTCGGTGAATCGGGTTGTGGAAAATCTACTTTAGCCCGAACAGTGGTAGGATTAAATGTGCCAACAGCCGGAGAAATTTTTTTAGACGGACAAAAACTGGGAGATTTTAGGGGTAAACTTGGCAAAGAAAATCGGAAGCGCGTACAAATGGTCTTCCAGGATCCAGCAGAATCGCTTAACGCTCGCCATACTGTCGGACAAATCCTCGAGGAACCCTTGGTCATTCATCAAATTGGAGATCCATGCCGAAGAACCGCCCGGGTAAAGGAATTGTTAAACTTGGTGGGATTGCCGGAAAATGCAGGTTCTCGTTATCCTTTTGAATTTTCTGGCGGACAGCGCCAAAGGATTGGTATAGCCCGAGCCCTTGCTTTGAGTCCTGAAATTTTGGTTTTAGATGAACCTGTTTCTGCTCTTGATCTATCCATTCGTAGTCAGGTTCTTAACCTATTGCTGGAGCTAAAAAATCGCCTTGGTTTGACCTGCCTATTTATTGCTCACGACCTCTCGGTGGTTCGACATCTTTCGGATCGAATCGCAGTGATGTACTTGGGCAAGGTTATCGAAATCGCATCTGCTGAAGAATTAATCAACAATCCACTGCATGCTTACACACGCTCATTGATTGACGCCATTCCCCAGCCGAACCCTCAAGTGCGCGGAAAATTTTCCGCCCTCTCTGGGGAAGTGCCTTCCCCGATTAATCCTCCCCCTGGTTGTGCTTTTGGGTATCGTGTGGGTTCACCATCCTATGCGAAAAGCATTGGTCAGTCTTTGGAATTGAAGGAATTCAGTCCTGGTCACTTTGTTCAGGAGTGTCCTTGTTGTATGATCTAGAAGAATATTCACCTTCTAGCTACTTTTTTTAATTTTCGTCATCGTTTACGAAGAAAATCATCCAAGAAAAGGCTTGCGGGTGTATTCGGGTCTGTCTTTTATCCGAAAAGTTACCCTATATTCCTTGATGTTTTTTAAGATCACTTTTTCTGCAATTTGCATAGTTTCATTGTCCTTTGGATTATTTCCTTTGAACGGGCAAAACCCCGCGGATATGCCCATGCGGCAAGTGATGAGCGAGGCTCAGCAATTAATTGGTGAGGGAGATTATGCCAGTGCAGCACCATATTTAGATCAGCTTGAAATTCGCTTTGCTGGTGAAGGTAATCCGGAAGTTGAAAAAATTCTCGAACAATTTGGATATGTCCGGGGTGTTGGATACCTTCAAAACTTTGGCAAAACTGGAGACATGTCCAACATGCAAAAGGCAGCGGATGCATTTGCAAAGTTTGTGGGGAAATACCCCGAAAATGAAAATGCAGTTGCCGCGATGCAGCAGCGCACTACTTGTTTGCGTGCTTTACAAAAATGGGATGAAGCCGCAGAAGTGATCGAAGAATTATTGGATGAGGATAAACCTTTTAAGAAAAAAATTCTTAGAAGGAGTGATTTAATGAATCTTTATTATGGTAGGGCTCAGTGTTACCACATTAAACAAAACTGGAGAAGTGGTGAAAAAGCTTTCGATGAGTTACTTAAATTTGCCGACCTTGCCAAGGATGAAGACAGAGCGGCTTACGCTGTTTCCTGCATGGTGGAAATGTTTGTTAAAGAGAAAAGGATAGACGAAGTATTTCCTCTACTTCCGAGGTTGTCAGCTGATACTCCTGCCCGCTTTGATCTTCGATTAAATGTGAACCTGATGCAGGGGGCTGAGGTTCTAAAGGAAAAGGACAGACAAGTAGAAGCATCTCTTCTCTTTGCCCTAACCATGACGACTGAAGAAATTGTGACCTTTTACACTGCAAGGGAAAAAGAAATTTCCTATGAAATAGATCAAATCCAATCATTTATTGACTCACAAGGTAGACGATTACCACCTAAGAGAGTTTCATCTCTCAAAAATAGAATCAATGAATTGGCGATGAAGGCAACAAGCGCTCGGAGTCATCTAAAACTAGCAAAGGACACTCCTTCCTTCACTACCGTTTTACGATGGAGAAAAGCGGATAACTTTCAGGCTTGTAAGAGGGAATGGGAGTCGTTCTGGGCATTTTATTGGCTTTATAAGGACTTTCCTGATCACGAAATGGTGGAAAATTTCATTTATGCCGCCTTTGCATCTGCAAACACCGTAAAATTTCGCGAGAAATCAATTGAGCTGGGAGAAGAGTACTTGGCGAACAAGGAGTTATTGAAGTTCCGTGCCGATGTTACCTTTATTATGGCAAACGCTTATCGTAAGGAAGTGGTTTCACAAATGGAAATCGTGGAGGAATTACAAGCTTCCCTGGCTACCGTTGATAAAGAGAAAGCGGCTGCCGCAAAAGCAAAAGCTGACGAATATCAAGCCCGATTTTTTGAACTTTGTGAGGACTTTTTAGAAGTCATGCCTGAACACAAATATTCTCGTGAATTTATTGGTATGATGGGTGCTGAGTTTTTCAAACGCCAAGAATTTGACAAGTTGCTCAATAAATTTGCTGGTTTCGAAAATGGAACTTTTAATCCATCCCTGGGATATGCAAACAAGAAAGAACTCCAAGGAACCGTAGCTATGGGCCGTATTAACTACATGAGTGGACTGGCTTTGCTAGCCAGTGGAAACTATGATGCTGCTAAACCTTTCCTCGGTGCAGTTGTCGGGGTCAGTATCAAAGGCCTACCTTTGGACGAAGCAGCGATTGAGGAAGAATGATCATGAGTTGGTTGACTACATACCCATCAAAGAAAAGCATTACTAATTTGTTGGCATCTAGAATCAGTTTTTTGCTTTCATTACCGCTCATTTTGGGAACAATTGGATGTGGGGGAGATGACCCTGTTACCACTGATGAGTCTGCAGAAAAAACACCTGCATCCGAAGTTGATTCTACTGACATTACCGATGGTAATTTGGATGAGGGCTTAGCCCCAGACCCTGTAGAACCTGACCCAGAAGAGTCTGAACCTCTCGAGGTTCCCGATCCGAATGGGGTATTTTTGCCGATGTATGATGAGAAGGATGGTAAGATGGAAATGGTCAAATTAAACGATCATCCAGTTTACTCGAACGGGGAAGGCTACTTTTTATGGACCAATGGTTCTCTGTGGAATATTACCACCAAGGTTGGTTCGGGAAGAACGGTTGCATCCGGCGGAGAAAACTTGGTTGATTCCTGGCCGAATGGAGCTCAAGCAAGATTTTCTCCGGATGAGGAGTATGCAAAACAGGCGATGTTCCGCTTGGCAGTTGCTTTCCAGGGATCTCAAGATAATGAAAATGCCATCCGTTTGTTTAGCCAGTTTGTAACTTTATTCCCAGAAGATAAACTTGTGGCAGAAGTTTACTTAAGCATGGGAGATCTTGCTACAAGTGGTTTAGGGCCCGACACCCAGCCAAGTATTAAGCAAATTCAACAAGCAAGAACTAGTTATTCCAATGTCCGGAAAAACACAGAACAAATTGGTTTAATTTCTGATTCTGTTGCCAATGAGGGTGGTCTATTGGAGAGGGTGGGCGAAAACCCCGAAGGCTTGGTCAACCATTTCCTGAGCTTCGATAAAGATTCAGATAAATGCGTTGGTAAGGGGGAGTATGATGCTTTGCGGGTAGATATGAAAGATTCCTTTGAGTTTTCATTGGCGGATCATGATTTTAACGGCGATTCAAAATTACAATTTGAAGAACTTTACGACGCCGCGACAACTTCCTGCTACAAGGAGATCGAATCTCTGTACACTGATTACATGGGGAACTATGGATCCCAAGAAGGGGCTCAAGTAGCCAAGGCCACCGAAAAAATTGGTTTTGCGAAAGAGAAATTAGGACAGCCTTCCGCCATGTTAAAATTGTACTTTGATGAAATTAAAAAGTTTGGCAATGATCCCGCAAACCTAGGTGTTGATGATCTCCTCAAAAAATACTGCGAAAAGTATCGTTATTATGAAGATCGATTTGGACAAACCCTAGAGGTTTTGGAAAAACTCCAAAATCCTTCAGAGCAAGTAACCTTCAGTTTTACTGATCGCAAAGGGGTCGAGCAGCAGGTCTCAGGTACTGTTCAGGAAATCATACTCGATCGCAGCAAAAGTTTGTCCATGCTCTCCTCTCAATACAATCAGATGGATCCGAAAATCTATGAGGATATCGTCAAATATCGAGGAGGTGTTTTCAATAACCCTAAGTATATCGAACAGTTTAAAGGTTATTTAAAAAAATATGAGGGATTACAGTCCCGTTTTCCTAAGGATTTATCACCCTCCAAAGCTTTTGCTTCCATGTTACAAGTGGCAGAGTCCAATGGCCAAAAAAGCCTCGAACTCCGAATGAGGGCTAACCTTGACCGGGTTGGCTCTCGGGTTGGCTCGAACTACAATCCCCAGGCAAATGATTTCCCTGCGGCCAGCCCAAGTGTTTTGATTTGGATGGCCCAAAAGATGTTGGCACAGAACTCACTCAATGACGCCCTTGCCGCGATGGAAAGACTTTCTCAAGTCTATCCCAATGCTGAGGGTGAACTTTTGTTTTCAGCTAACTATATCATCGGCCAGGTTCACGACAAAAATAAGGATTTTGAAGAATCTGCTAATAGCTATGACATCGCGATTACCAATGCTCCTTGGCACCCCAACTCTAACAATGCCCGATTACGCAAAGGACATGCATTGTACGAAATTGCCAAGATTAATAAAGACAGCGATAAGTTTCTTCTGGCTCAGGCTTCTTTTGGTGAAGCCAGAGATAGCGACGAAAGTACAATGGAGCTGAAAGGTGAATGCTCTTACATGATGGGGGAATGCCTCAAAGAGATGAGAGATTTTGAAGGGGCATCCCGACATTTTGATGACACTACCTCAAGGTATGCGTCATCAGGTAAGTGGGCCGAGAAAGCATTCGATCAAGCTATTAGTTGTTATGAAAGAATTGGTAATTCCAACCAAGTCAGCAGGCTGGAGAAGAGAAGAGATGATTGGCTAAGGAGGTACCAATGATAAAGACTTTTTGTACTAAGCGCTGGCTGCTTCTCGTTGCCATTTTCTGCTCAAGTACCGCTTTTGCAGCAGAAGACTATTTTAAAAAATATGGCGGTGGCGGTATTTCGGTAAAAGTACATTACCTAAAGTCAGCTGCTACTAAGCCAATGAAGCTTTTGGGCATAGACTCTGCCCGGGGCATTATTTATGCAGAAATGGAGGGTGCTGGTCGATTGGAACTAGAGTTACGTGGTCTGCAAAGACAGAATATCAAAAAATTTGAGTTCGACTGGTCAAGAAACGCGAAAACATACCTCAATTACTTGTCTAATGAGCAATACGACCCCCGTGTACTGACGGCATTAAGGCCAGAGATTTACAAAGTCATGCTCTTTCTTGATATGCCCTTTGAATACCTTGCCATTCATGATGATTGCTTAACCTATGTCAAAGGCCTGTTGGGTATGGAGCAATACAATGAGGCTTTTTATTTACTCTCTCGTTTAAATCTTTCTCGACTGGATGGTTATGGATATAGAGATTTTTCTGAAGCTGCTCTCGAGTTGTGTGGGAAAATGATTGTATCAAACCCTGATTCTGCTAAAGCATCCCGAGCTCTTTTACAGCGAATATCGATTCGGGATAACAGTGCAGATCATGCCTCTTACCTACGTTTGGCAGATTCGTTAAGGCAGCAAGGACTTTATACCGAGGCGATCAGTGAATACGCTAGACTTGGACCGATTGTAGCCAAGGACGCAAATAGTCCATATAATAAAATTTTGGAAATATGGCCGGTTTACTGTTACATGAAATTGTACGAAGTTTATGCTCCTGCTGCAGCCAAAGATAAAAGATATGCAGCAGCAGCTGGTAAAATGTTCAATTCTGCAGTACAGGGTCTTAAAAAACTTGATGATCAACCACCGGCTCGAAACACCAACGAATATTCGCTGTATAAATTATTGCGTTCTTTACTTCGCGTTCAATATGCCAGGATCCATGACGCCCGTGGAGAAGAGTTAAAGTCTGCAGATTACTACAGGCAGTCTGTGCTCGAAGTTACAGAGGGTATAGTCAATGCCCGGATTGGACTAGATTGGTTACCTGAATCTTTAATGATGGCAGGAGATGCTTATGAAAAGCTTGAACTTCAAGAAGCTGCCCGAAATGTCTACAACCAAATCAAAGTATTCTTTCCTAAAACCAAGTGGGAAAAAATGAGTATCGAACGACTGGCCAATCTGCCCCAATCATAATCTAACAAATCCTCATTGACCTATATCAATATTCTTACTTTTCTAATTCCTTAATCGCAATGAACCGCACTATGAAACCTTGTACCTTACGTATACCTGCCTGCCTCCTCTTACTCTACGCTACTCTTTCGCCAACTATGCTTGTTAATAAAGCCTTGGCTCAAGACAGTAATCTTTTCGTTGCAGCATGGAGTAATTTGGGCCCCACTTTCTTTACTGTATTTTTACTCCTTATTATCGCCGGCATAACTTTGATTATTTTCAATAGTATCAATGTTCGCAGAAAAGCTTTTATTAAGGATGATGTAATTGATCCAATCATGGATGCAGTCAAGGGCCTTGATATTGAAGGTGCGAAATCGCTTTGCGACCAGTATAAACTTCCCATTACTTCGATTATGAAAGGGGGCTTGGAACGTATACAAGATGACGAGTTAGATATCGAAGCGATTGAAAAAGGATTAGATGAAAACGCAGCCTTGCATATGTCGAAACCATTTACCTGGATCAATATGTTGAATACGGTTGGTTCGATTGCCCCAATGGTTGGACTGCTTGGTACCGTGGTTGGTATGATTGGTGCCTTTGCCGTCTTAACCAGTGCTGGTATGGGTGGAGAAGCAAGTAAGCAAATGGCAGGTAATATTGGTAGTGCACTTTGGACGACAGCTGCCGGTCTCGTGGTTGCGATCCCTTGTCTGATTTCATATTTTCTTTTCAAAACAAAGTTTGGAAACATTGCGGCAGAAGTAAACAAGGTAACAGGATCTATGGTCTTCACTCTTGTCCGTGCTGCCCGTGGCGGATTTGAAGATGAGGGTGGTGCGGAGGAAGTATATGAGGAAGATACTTTTGAAGAAACCGCTCCTGAACCTGCCTGATTGAATATTTTTATCGCTGACTTACTGTTTTAAAAGACCGTAAATTATGGCAAAATTTGAAGTGCCAGATACCAACGACTCACCGGATCTTACTCCGATGATTGATGTCGTATTCCTATTGATTGTATTTTTTATGGTCGTGGCTAAACAGGTCTCCGAGCAATATGTTGAGCTTTCTGATCCTAAGCTCGGCATTGCTTCAAATGCTAAAATTCCTGAGTCGCCTCCATCGCGCACTATTATTTCTGTGGATGACGATCCTTCGATGGGACAAATGATTTATTGGGGAGAACAACCGATTGATATTTCTCAAGTCTCAGTTGCCGTAGCCAGAAATCCCACATGGAAAGTCTTTTTGCGTTACCATGTAGATATTCCTGCATCGGTTCTCAATGATGTCCATGAACAAGTTTTGATGGGAGGCCAATCGAATATTGTTTTTGGTGCCTTCAAATCTGCGGAGTAGAATAAAAGTCATGGATACTTTTAAGAAAATTTTGGATGATGTAGATGAGGTCGATCTTACCCCAATGATTGATGTTACTTTCTTGCTACTAATTTATTTCATGGTTACTACCATGATCAAACAACCTGAGGCAGAACTCTCTGCCATTCTCCCGGGAAAATCTGCACCGAGTAGTTACAATAAGCCGAAGCCAGAATCGCATATAGAAATCGAAGCAGATGGCTCGGTTAGGGTAGATGGCAACTATATGGGTAATGCATTTGAAGCATTGGACCTTCCCGATGTTAAAGATTATTTACTTGGAGAAAAAAGTAAGCATGGGGAAGATTTTGTAGTACATATTTGGACAGATCCACTAGCTAATTGGCAAGCCCCTCTAGCTGCATTGAATGCATGCGGTGCTGCCAAGATAAAGAGTGTATCGCCAAATATGAGAAGGAAATAGGGCAAACCTTCAAATGGTAGTTAGCAAGTTTCTACATACCCGTATGCGGGTAAATGATTTAGAAAAAACGCTCGAATTTTATCAGCGTGTTTTTGGTTTGGAAATCACCCGTAGGCATGAATCTCCCCGGGGGTCTAAGTTAGCATTTCTTGCTGTTCCTAACAGTGAAGAGGAAATTGAAATTACCTATTTCCCGGGATCTGGCCCAGTGAAAGTACAGGAGGATCTAATGCACTTGGCCTTTGAGGTCGATAGTATGATAGATTTTCAAACTCATTTAGATTCAATTGGTGTGCCCTTGAGTGATGGTCCAACCCAAAGCTCATCAGGTTCAATTTTTGCTTTTGTGGATGCACCTGAAGGTTACGAGATTGAGGTAATTGAACGGCCAAAGTAGAACCTTTCTTTAGGGTTATCGTTTTCTTATTAATTAATACAATTAATTATAGTCACCATGATTAAAAGCTCACTTTGCTTATTCATTAGTGTGCTTGGTTGTCTGGCCAATGAAACCCCTCAGGAATTGGAAGTTAGTCGGAAAATCCTTTTTGACGGACAAAGCTTAGAAAATTGGGAGATCACAGATTTTGCGGGTAGGGGAGAAGTTGGCCTTGATGGAAATGGAAGTGCCATGCTTGAATTTGGCATAGCTTTGACTGGCATACATTGGGTCGGCGAGGAGTTGCCCCGGATTAATTATGAAATCAGATGGGAGGCCAAGAAGGTTATGGGAACAGATTTTTTTGGTTCTCTCACATTCCCTTATTTAAAAAGTCATGGAACTTTAATTCTTGGCGGATGGGGAGGTGCTTTGGTTGGAATATCTTGCATTGATGGTTTTGACGCATCCGAAAACGATGCGGCCACGGCTCATCGATTTCGTACGGATCATTGGTATACCTGTCGGTTACGAGTTACGGGTACCCATTTGAAATTTTGGGTTGATGAAGAAAAATTGATTGATTGTGACGTTGAAGGCCGGGAAATCTCGATGCGTACGGGAGAGATTGAAATGTCCATACCGCTTGGCTTCTCAACTTATGATACCACAGGCCTCATCAAAAATGTAACTCTTATTAAGTTGTCGGACTAAGAGGTATCAGCCCGTACAGGCTCAGGATGTTTGTAGAGTTTTATTTTCGCGCAGCCTTAATTGGCCACAGGCAGCATCTATGTCGTGCCCTTTTTCCATACGCAAAGTTACCCGTGGTGGGTTGCCTTGCTCCACCTTTTGGTGGAATGCGCGAATTTGTTCCAGGGAAGGTCTTTTCCAAGAGAGTCCATCCACTCGGTTGTATGGAATTAAGTTGATCTTCGCATTAAGCCGAGATGCATGGTTTGCCAAGAGTTCTGCTTGCTTTAGATCATCGTTTACTCCTTCGATCAAAATATATTCCAAAGTGATCATCTTTTTGCGCTCCTCGATAAATTTTTCACATGATTCGAGCAAAGTTTTGAGGGGATAGCGTTCATTGATGGGCATAATCTTTTGGCGTGTTTGATCATCCCCACCATGAAGAGATATCGCCAGGCGTATTTGAGCGGGGTATTTTGCCAGTTCCAAGATCTTGGGGGCCAATCCACTGGTGGAGAGTGTCAGGTGCCTCGCTCCAATGCCTAAGCCCTTTTCGGAAAGAATTTGATCGAGCGCAGGGAGAAGGGCGGGGAGGTTGGCTAAAGGTTCGCCCATGCCCATGAACACGAGGTTATCAATTCTACGATTTGCCTGATTACGAGCGAGGAGAACCTGACCGACGATCTCCCCAGTGGTCAGATTACGCTTTAAACCATCCAGCCCACTGGCGCAAAATTTACAGCCTATGGCACACCCGACTTGTGTGGATACACAAAGGGTAAGTCGTGATGAACGTACGCCTTTCGTTCCGGTAGTTGCCGGAATGAGCACGCTCTCGATAAGTTGTCCATCCCTTAGTTTCCATAGAAATTTACGGGTCGTATCGGTTGAACCTTGAGACCGAAGTATTTCCATAGGACATAAGTCCCAATGAGTAGAAAGTTCTTGCTTAAGAGATTTGGGCAGGTTGGACATCTCTTCCCATTCGAAGCATCCTTGTTCAAAGATCCAATGGCGCAATTGTTCCATGCGGTAGGTTGGAACTTTGCCAAGTTGCCATTTTTCGTAGGGCTTATCTAAGAGTAAAGGATTCACATTTATTCTTTTGTCCGAAAACTTGAGCCATGGCAAACGATCAAGTCGGTTACATCTTGCCCAATAGTAAAAATAGGGAGAGCATGGAAAGCATTAGTTATGTCAAACTCTTTGGTCGATAAATCATTAGTTCATTTAAGCGAAGCTGGTTTGCGGCTTACCAAGCAGCGAAAAGCTATGCTAGAGGTTTTAGCAAAAGCTGAGAATCCAATGTCCGCTGAAGAGGCACACGCGGAACTTCCTACCAGTACCTGTGACTTGGTAACCGTGTATCGTTCGCTTGAACAGTTCGAGCGGGTTGGAGTCGTTCAACTTGGAGTTCGGGAAAATGGAACAAAGGTGTACTGCCTGTCTCATGGACATGATCACCACCATCATTTGACCTGCCGAATCTGTGGTCGTACCGAACGAGTGGATCTGTGCATGGCGGAAGAATTAGAAAAAGTAGGAAGGTCTTTCGGATTCACTGAATTATCCCATGTGATGGAACTCTTTGGCACTTGTCCTGTGTGCAAAAAAGAAGGCTGAATTCGAAGAAAGCCTTTTAGAATAAAAATTTCTATTCTTGGGTATTCTCCCTTGCTTGCGCTCCTTTTTTTATGGAATATGATGTTTTTATAAAATTTTGTATGATTAGAACGATTACTATTTTACTCTGCTGGGGAGTTACTTTTTTGTCTGCATCTCCAGATCCTGAGTTAAAGAAGATAGAAAAGGCACTCCAAACGTTTCCAACTGTTAAACCCAAAAAAGTTCCTCAAATTCTAGTCTATTCGAAAGCGAGTGGATTTGCTCACAAGTCTATCCCGACTGGAGTTAAGGCATTGCGTGCTTTGGCACTAAAGACTGGAGCCTTTAATCCAAAATTTTCTCAGTCGGTTGAAGATTTTTCAGCTGAAAACCTAAAAAACTTTGATGGCCTGATTTTTAATAATTGCACGCGTGTGGAAAAGGCTTTTGTCAGTCCAAAACAGCGAAGTGCACTTTTGAATTTTATCAGGAAAGGCAAAGGATTTGTCGGTTTTCATGGCGCTTCGGACGCGGGTATGCCCAAATGGCAGGAGTATACAAATATGATTGGAGGATGCTTTGATGGTCACCCCTGGAATGCAGGTGGCACATGGCCCTTTAGGGTAGAGGATCCTGGGCATACTTTGTCTAAAAGCTTTGCCGCTAATACCTTTCGCTTTTCGGATGAGATCTATCAATACAAAGGGTATGATCGTAAAAACCTGCGTGTTTTAATAAGTTTGGACGCAAATAAAAGCGGAAAATCTGGAAAGTCTCCTACTCAGGATTACCCAGTTTCCTGGGTAAAGCCTTATGGAAAAGGGAGGGTATTTTATTCAAATTTTGGACACAATAAAGCCACTTGGTGGACTCCTTTCTTATTGGAACACTTCCTTGCAGGCATTCGATGGTCGGTCGGAGAATTGGATGGACCGCACGAGAGTTTGCCCCAACCGCCCAGACTTTGATGTATTAAACTTAACTCCTAAACTAATAACATAAAACTATAATAATGAGTAACCAAGATTCAGTAAGTAGAAGAAATTTCATGGGGTCCGCCGCCCTAGCTGGTGCTGCGGTTTCTTTCCCCAATGTACTAACCGCAAAGAGCAAAGGAAAAGAAGTTATTCGATTTGCTTTGATCGGTTGTGGCGGGCGGGGAAAAGGTGCTGCTGCTCAAGTAATGAACTCTCCTCACAAGACAGAATGTGTGGCACTGGCAGATGCTTTCATGGATACAGCCAAAGGAGCCCAGAATTACCTCAAGCATGTTGGGCATGAAGATAAGCTTAAAGTAACAGATGATACCATTTTTGCCGGCTTGGATGCATACAAGAAAGTTATGGAAATGGACAATGTTGATTTGGTCCTCCTAACCACTTCACCTGGATTCCGTCCATTGCATTTCGAGCATGCCATCAACAAAGGTAAACATGTCTTCATGGAAAAGCCAGTTGGCACAGACGGAGCAGGAATTCGAAGAGTTCTTGCGGCAAATGAAATTGCCAAGCAAAAGAATCTTATGGTTGCCGTTGGTCTTCAACGCCACCATGAGCCTAATTATATAGAAACCGTTAAGCGTATTCAGGATGGTGCGATCGGTGATCTTTCATACGCCCGTGTATTCTGGAACGGTGGAGGAGTTTGGACCAAGAAAAGAACTTCCAGCCAGAATGATATGGAATACCAAGTTCGTAACTGGTTTTATTTTAACTGGCTTTGTGGAGACCATATTGTTGAACAACATATTCATAACACTGATATCATCAATTGGATCAAAGGAGCCTATCCAATCAAAGCGAACGGTCATGGAGGACGCCAAGTGCGCGGTAATCCGGCCAATGATCCTGATTGGAAAGATCACGGAGAAATCTTTGATCATCATTTCGTTGAGTTTGAATATGCGGACGGTTTTCGCATGTACAGTCAATGCCGACATATTAAGGGATGTTCCCAAAATGTATCCGAGCACATATATGGAGCTGATGGATATAGCCAGGTAGGTGGACCTCACACAATCTTTCCAAAATCTGGAGATCCTTGGCGTTATCCAGGTAAGAAAGTTGGCGGTCATCAACAAGAACAGCTCAATATGATTGATGCATTGGCTAAGGGAGAAGTTTACAATGAGGGAGATTATGGAGCGAAAAGTACCATGACCAATATCCTTGGTCGTTGCGCCACTTATTCCGGTAAGGAGGTCACCTTTGATCAGGCATTAAATTCGAAGGTAGAACTTTGTCCTAACATTGATTCCCTTACTTGGGAAAGCGAAGCCCCTGTACAAATGAATTCTGCAGGAGGTTACGATGCACCAGTGCCAGGAAAAACCCGAGTGATTTAAATCATACTTAATCAAGAATCTTAGAAGCGACCCCGGTTGAAAAACTCGGGGTCGCTTTGTTTTGACCCGGCAAGATTAACCTTTAGCAAATAAGTTATGATACTTTCAGACGGAGCTATTTTAGATGCAATTCAACGCAGAGATATTGTGATCGAACCCTATGACCGTTCTTGCCTTGGTACAAACAGCTACGATGTCCACCTTTCTCCACATCTTGCCTGTTATGTGGATGATGTAATTGATGCCCGTAAGCACAACCAAGTGGAACATTTTACTATCCCAGACGATGGTTTCGTCCTTAGGCCCGGGCAAACTTACCTGGGATCCACTTTGGAATATACCGAAACTCGTCGGTTTGTCCCTTTTTTAGAGGGAAAGTCGAGCGTTGGCAGGTTGGGCATTGATATCCATGCAACTGCGGGTAAGGGAGATGTTGGGTTTTGTAATCATTGGACCTTGGAAATTTCTGTTTCTCAACCTGTACGAGTCTATGCACAAATGCCCATCGGGCAGCTCATTTATTTTTTGGTCGAGGGAGAAGTCGAGGTAGATTATTCCAACAAAGCCTCAGCTAAGTATAATCAACGGTCTTCATTACCGGTTGAATCGATGATGTGGAAGAATGCTTTTTAAGTGAATAAGGAAGAAGGGCTGTTAAGAGAAATTCTCGAGGAACATGCCAGTAATCCATGTGGCCAAGAAGAATTGTCCGACACCTCTCATTCTGGCGAATGGAAAAGTCGTAAAACAGGAAATCTTTGTTCTGTACAAATAAAGGTACACAATGATCAGATATTAAGGATGGTTGCACGAGTTGAAGGTTCTGCATTAGCCAAAGCCTGTGCATCAATTATGTGTAGTGAATTGGAGGGTAAATGTATTGATAGTGCCCGGACAACGATGCAAGTGGTCGAAAAATGGATCGAGTATGGAGAAGCACCAGAGAATTGGCCGGGCGAACTAGTGGTTTACCAATCCTTGGTTCAATTTCCCGAACGAGTGGACTGTGCGACCTTGTGCTGGAGGTCTCTCAAGAATGCACTTGAAGATTAATACCCAAATTTTTTGTAACTCTTATACCCACCACCGGAATTTCCCCAATTCGAATTTCCGAATGATCGCTCTCTTCTGTGCCCATGGCGGGAATGTGCATTGAATAACTCATAACGAGACTCGGGAAGTTCTTTGATGAACCTGCTTTGCATCAGCCGTACGGGCATACCTTTTTGGTTGGCGAGGGTGGGGTAGAGTAGGTGTAAAGATCGTTCTGCCCGGGTAGTCGCCACATAAAAGAGCCTCCTTTCTTCCTCCAAGTCCCCCTCCCCATCAATTGCCCGTTTGTTGGGAAAAAGTCCGTCCGCCAGGCCAATGATAAATACATGGGGATATTCCAGGCCTTTTGACTGGTGGATCGTGGATAATCGAATACAGCTTTCTCCCTGTTTAACTACTCGATCTCCGGATTCTGAACTAAGAAGTACCAATTGTGAGAGCATTTCTGCTAAACTTTGATGCTTGGAAGCAAAATCTACTAGGCTTTCTAAATCCTCTTCCCTTCTCGGCCAGTTTTCGAAGGTTGCCCGGAGGTAGGTTTGATACCACCCGCCAATGGCTTCTTCAACCACAACGGATGGAGTTGCGGTAGCAGCAATTATATCAATATTAGCCAAGGTTTCAGCCATCGATTCCCAGTCTTCTTTGGCATCTGCTGGCACTTTTTTAAATAGCTTTTCTTCTCCCAGGACTTGGCAGATTGATACCGCTTTTTCAGTGGCAATTTGGGTAGCCAGTTTTAACAGTTTGATTGCGGTTTTTTCCCCAATCTTAGGGAGCAGGCAAGCAAAACGGAAGAAAGCCGTGCTGTCTTTTGGGTTGGCCACAAACCTTAATTGGGCAACCAAATCCTTGACGTGAGCTTGTTCGAAAAATTTTAATCCACTGGTTATAAGAAAAGGAAGTCCGCGACGGGACAGTTCAACCTGGAGTTCCATGGCGTGATAATGTGCCCGGTAGAGAATGGCAATTTGATCATAGTTTGCACCGGAATCATAGAGCTCTTCAATTTTAGAGATAACAAAATCAGCCTGTTGATAAGCTTCCAAGGTAGGAACCACTTTGGGTAATTCGTGGTGTGGACGGGATGCTTTTAGCTCCTTAGTAAAACTTTTTTCAGCCGTTCGATTCTCAAGAATTCCATTGGCTAAATTAAGGATTTCAGGAGAACTTCGATAATTGGTTTCAATTTTATAAATTTTAGCACCTGGGTGCCTCTCTGGAAAAGAAAGGATTTGATCGAGGTCTGCACCTCTCCAGGTGTAGATGCATTGAGCATCGTCACCTACGGCCATTACCTGATGGTTTGAAGCAATTTGGTCGACAATGCTAGCTTGGAGCAGGTTCACATCCTGATATTCATCTACAAGCACATGGGAAAAACGATTCTGGAAATAGGTGCGTGCATCTTCGTGCTTTTCCATAAGGGTTAGCCAAAAGACAAGTAGGTCGTCGTAGTCGGTTAATCCCCGAGCTAATTTTGTACGGGTATAAGCGTCGAAAAAATGCTCAATTTTTGAGGCAAGTTCACGGTTCGATGGATAACGAGCGAGGGCTACTTCTTCGACATCTTTACCCACATTTCTGGCAAAGCTTATCAATCCTTTGATCGGTTTTGCCTTGGGGTTTTCTTTCGCCTTGAAGAAGTCAGGGTCAATCTCCCGAATGATTTCATTTAACAATGCGTCGGAATCACCATCATCGAGGATGGTAAAACTTCTGGGTAGACCGATTAAATCACCAAACATACGCAGTGCCTGTCCACCGACATGATGAAAGGTACCACCTAGAAACCTGTGGCCGCCAATACCGGTCAATTCTTCAACCCTTTCAAGCATTTGCCTAGATGCTTTGTTGGTAAAAGTGAGCAGGAGGATAGATTCCGGGGCAGCTCCTTGTTCTAAGAGGTAAGCAACCCGGTAGGTCAAGGTACGTGTTTTACCCGAACCGGCCCCGGCCAAAACTAAAGCTGGACCATTTGGAGCAGTAACCGCCTGATATTGGTCTGCGTTTAACTCTTTCTTAAAATCAATGCCTTCGTCAGTGGCAGGCTTGATCGATTGGGGGGGCGGACCAAATAAATCGTCTTCTTCGTCTTCGTAGTCGTACATGTTAAGATGATGCTGAACTTGCTTTGGATATTAGAGGTGCAAGAAAATCACGATGAACAACTTCGGATCGATTGCTCCATGAATGAGTTTTCATCACGGTTTCATTACTTGCTCCAATAATTTCTTCAAGCTCTTCACTTGCAAAACGGGAAATTCCACGGGCAATAATTTTTCCGGAAGGATCGAGGATGGACACTACATCTGACCGTCCAAAAGATCCGGTTGATTTTAAAACTCCACTGGCTAAGAGGCTCGCTCCTTGTTCGAGGATAGCGGTGCATGCTCCCTGATCAATTTCGATTGAACCTTTTGGGTTTGGGAAAAAAGCCAGCCATTTCTTGCGTTGCTTTAGCTCCAAGCCCGCAGGGGCAAAAAAGGTACCCTCAGTTTTACCTTCGATAATTTGCGGAAGTCGGCCTGGGGTTTCCCCACATCCAATAAATACTGCGCAACCTGATTTTGTCGCCACTTTGGCTGCCTCAATTTTAGTAGCCATCCCACCCATTGCGGTCGGGCTGGTCGTACCTTCAGCCATTTTTTCGATCTCAGAATTAATTTCGCTCACAAACGGAACAAGTACGCCAGAATTTACCGATGTCATTAAGCCTTTTGCGGTTGTCAGGATAATTAGAAGTTCGGCTTGCGTTAGGGAGGCTAGAAGAGCTGATAATATGTCGTTATCTCCAAATTTTAATTCTTCATCACTGACAGAATCGTTTTCATTGACGACCGGAACAACACCCCTGTCGAGCAGGGAATCTATGGTTTCTTTTACTTTTATGGATCTTGCTTCCTCATTAAAATCCTCTCGGGTTAACAGAATCTGTGCGGCCAAAAAACCATGGGCACTGAGGGCAGATTTCCATGCGTGCATCAGTTCACTTTGCCCAACTGAAGCACATGAACGAAGTAAAGAAAGGTCATCTGGCCTTGAAGCAAGTCCCAGTTTCCCCATGCCTAAGCCAACAGCTCCAGAACTAACAAGAACAACTTCAACACCTTGTTTCTTGAGCAGATCTATACCGGAACAAATTTGAGAAATTCTTTCTACTCGGATATTCCCGTTACCGGCTGATAAAAGACCGGTTCCTAATTTGATTACCACACGCTTCATGAATTACATCTTTCTAAGCCTCAAAGATGTGAGAAAAGGTAAATAGAGCAAACCTCAAGCAAACGAAGTTTGTTGGATTCTCAGTTTTCCAAATAACCTTTGCTTTAGACTTTTCTTAGATCAGATTCTTTTGCAGTCACCGCTTGAGTGATTTGGTTTCCCATATCATCAGTCAATTTTTGGACTTCTTTTTCAGCTCTCTTAAAGTCATCTTCGGGAAGGCCTTCTTTTTGTAGAGATTTTAACATATCCAAACCTTCTTTGCGGGAAGCTCGAATTCCAATCCTTCCATTTTCCGCGAAGCCCTGGGCCATTTTGCATAATTCTTCCCGCCTTTCCCCGCTTAGCTCGGGGATAGGTAAACGAATAAGTTCACCAGTAACTACTGGATTAATACCAAGTTTTGCATCGATAAGTGCCTTTTCGATAGGGGCAACCGTTCCTTTGTCCCAGGCTTGAATTTGCAGGGTTCTCAAGTCGGGTGTAGTGATGGCAGCAACATCTCTCAGTTTCATAGAGGATCCGTAGACATCAACCGTAATTCCTTCGATCATGGAGGGGTTTGCTTTGCCTGTGTGTAAAGTGGCAAATTCACTTATGACATGATCTACAGACTTTTGCATGTCGTCTTTAATCTTTTTAAAAATAACTTCGGTATCCATAATATTGTAGGGTTTTGTATTGTATAAATTAAATAAGTATACCTAGCGAACAATCGTGCCAATCGATTCACCACAAACCGCTTTGCGAATAGATTGCTCCTGTTGAAGGTCAAAAACAAGAATGGGCATGCGATTATCCATGCATAGAGAAAAAGCGGTTGAGTCCATGACCGATAGGCGTTTCTCCAAGCAATCCATGTAAGTAAGTTCAGAAAACTTTTTGGCGTCTTCGTACTTGTGTGGGTCCTTGTCATAAATACCATCCACCTTGGTCGCCTTTAAGATAATATCGGCGGATATTTCACTGGCTCTCAACGCAGCTGTAGTATCGGTAGAAAAATATGGATTTCCAGTGCCTGACACAAAAATAACTATTCTTTCACGTTCGAGGTGCCGAATTGCCCGGCGTTGAATATAGGGCTCGGCTAATTTATCCATAGGAATGGCACTTTGTACTCGCACGACGGCTCCCATTTTTTCCAATCGATCCATTAATGCGAGACCGTTAATAACCGTGGCAAGCATACCCATCGAATCCCCAGTCGTCCGATCAATACCTTTGTCAGTTCCTTGCAAACCTCGAAAAATATTACCACCACCTACAACAAGTCCAACCTCTACGCCCATGTCAGAAACCGCTTTTATTTCACCGCAGATCTTTTCTAATGATTGAGCAAAAATGGGTTCACCTGCAGCTCGATTTCCAAGGATTTCCCCACTGATTTTAAGAATTATTCGTTTGAATTTGGGTTTCGGCATCATAAATTTGAAGGTTGGTAGTTCCTTGACTTTATCGGATGATAAAGCAGTATGTGAATCCCGTAGCCTGGTGGTGTAATGGTAGCACAGAGGTTTTTGGTACCTTCAGTCGGGGTTCGAGTCCCTGCCGGGCTGCCACTTGTATTTTTTGATTTCTTCGCATTGCTTAAAGAAGCGTTGCAAAGCGTCTTAGTTCTCAAACGGATCAAATGTAGGTGGCGGTGGGGGTGGTTCCGGAATTTCTGTAAAATCATTCTTTATAGCTTCTGTTGGAGCAGGGTTAGCAAACACATCTCCTAAGGGAACCTCTTCAGGATCATCGTTGCTTTGCGGGTTGTCAGGACTTTCTCCAAACGGATCAAAGTTAGCCGGGGGTGCGGGAGGATCGTTAAAAGGACTTTCCAGAGCAGGCTGAGGTTCTTCAAAAGGATTTGCCGCGGGGTCGGGTTGAGGAAGTTCTTCTCCAAAAGGATCAAAAGTATCTGGAGTAGGTGGGGCGGGAAAATTACTTGAATCAGGTGCTTCTAATGGATCATTTCCGAAGGGGTTTTCAGATGGAGGCTGAGCGGAGGTTGGTGGTTCCTTTATTTGGGGCTCTTCAAGCGGTGGCAAATCACCAAACGGGTCGAAGGAAGGGGCGGGAGCTGGTGCTGGAGGTGGCGGAGGTAAAATGTCCTCAGGTGCCTTATTTATAACTTTTTCTGACTTAGGTTGGGGAGGTGGGGGAATTTCAACGGGATTAGATGGAGGTGACGGATCCTTGGAAGTAGGATTCGTTTTAGGATCTTCAGTAACCTTTTTATCGGGTTTATCCTGTTTGCCCTCATCAGGTTCTATGGGCTTGGGAAGTTTATTCCTTGGACTAGGTTTGATATTATCTTTTTCGTTTTCGGGCAAAGGTGGCAGGTCAACTTTTTCTAATGCATCAATTTCGTCTGAGGTTTCTTGTAAGGCCGGTTCATTTTCCTTTGATTCTTCAGCAATAGGGGGGGACGTAGGGGTAGCGATTCTTTGCCCGGTTAATAAATCTTGGGCAGGAACACCGTTGTTAAATCGAATTTCCGATATTTTTTCCCCGCTTTCGTCCCATTCGGTACATACGCCATGTTCGAGGTTGTTTTTAAAATTATAGTCAAATTGTTGCTGTCCAGAAGGAAACCATCCTTTGGAGTTACCTTCCATCTTATCATCTAAAAATTGGGCGGAGAGGCGTTTCTTTCCATTTTCATACCAAATTGTCCTAAGACCGTGCTGCTGATCTTTTTGATAAAAGAGACCGAGTTTTTGTTGTCCGTTGGGGTACCATTCCGAGGATGGACCTTCCCGCAACCCGTGTCTGTAAATTGTGGCAGATTTCTCGGTTCCGTCCGCGTACCACTCTTTGGCTTCTCCGTGAGCAACTCCCTCCCGCATTTCGACCTGAAAACTTTTAACCCCGTTGGGGTGCCATTCTGATTTTGGCCCGGTTAGTTGATCTTCTTGATAAGTTTCTTCACGCCATAATTCGCCAGTGATTCGGAATTCTTGAGAAGGGCCGTGGCGATTGCCATTTTTATAAACTATGGAGGTTCTTTTTCTACCGTTGTAAAAATATTCAAGAGTGATCCCGTGACGCTGACCATCCTTCCAGGAAGAAATTGATTTCGTAGGGCTTTGTTCAAAAGTTTCGATGGCCTTACCACTGAAGGGTTCCCTCTGCTTGGTAAGGTTGCCCTCGATTTCGGCTTCGCGAACTACACCTGTGTCGTCGACTTCCAACCAATGGAGCATGACGGTTTGGTCAGTGGAAAAGGTTAGTGGGTCTGTGCTTGTATTACTTAAATGAACACAAGAAACAAATGGTAGGAGAGCGAGGGAGCAAATCCAAGGAGCCAGTGACTTCTTCATTAATAATTTAATGTCTTTGCCAAGAGGTTGTGGCAAGAGGTTTTTCGAAGACGGGGTTTTGATACAGATAAGCTATCTAAGTTTTGTTAAATTTTTTTTCTCACTTGATGATCTTAGTTGATAAGCCTTGAATCAAAAAACTATGGAAACACACGAGATAGATTATGAATTGATTGGTGACGACATGCAGATCGTGGAGATTGAATTGGACCCCGAAGAAACTGTGGTGGCTGAGGCAGGTGCCATGAATTATTTGGAGGAAGATATCGAGTTTGAGGCCAAAATGGGAGACGGGTCAAAGCCCCGTCAAGGTATGTTGGGGAAATTATTTGATGCGGGGAAACGAGTTCTTACTGGAGAATCCATTTTTATGACCCACTTTACTAACCATGGGGTATTCAAAAAAAAGGTCGCATTTGCTGCTCCTTACCCGGGTAAGATTATTTGTATGGATCTTAAAAACCTTTCGGGAGAAGTTCTTTGTCAAAAAGACTCATTTCTTTGCGCTGCCTTAGGCACTCAAATCTCTATCGCTTTTCAAAAGCGTCTGGGGGCGGGCTTTTTCGGAGGTGAAGGGTTTATTTTACAAAAACTGCAAGGAAGTGGAAAGGCATTCGTACATGCCGGGGGAACAGTTGTAACCAAGGAGTTACAGGGAGAAACCCTTCGTGTGGATACTGGCTGTGTGGTTGCTTTTGAATCTAGTCTTCAATTTGATGTGCAAATGGCAGGAGGTTTGAAATCAATGTTTTTTGGTGGCGAGGGGTTATTTCTCGCAACCTTGCGTGGGCATGGGCGTGTATGGTTGCAAAGCCTTCCTTTTTCCCGCTTAGCAGATCGTATAATCCAGTCCGCCCCATCTCATCAGGGTAAGGACAAAGGAGAAGGTTCGGTCCTGGGTGGGCTCGGACGATTAGTTGATGGCAATTAAAAAAATCGAATTCAGATTATTAGAAGTTTATAAAGAGAGGGTTTTTTATTCGGGATAAAGAAAGTCTTCCAAATCTCTTCTTTGCTTCTTAGTGGGTCTGCCTGTTCCTTTTTTATTAGTAATTCGAAGAGTTAATCGCTTGCCAACTTCTTTGGCTTTTTCATAAGCCTCAGGGGTGGTCAGATCGCTCAAAAGGTTTTGGGCTAGAGATGCAGATAGTCGTCTTTGACTCAAGTCTTCTATCCGTACCACCTTTTGCAATGGACCGATTTTGACCGAAATAATGTCCCCTTTTCTAATCTCCTTGGATGCTTTAAGGGGCTGGTCATTTATTTTGACCCAGTTTTTCTTGCAGGCTTCCGATGCCATATTTCTCGTTTTGTACAATCGGGCGGACCATAACCAACGGTCAACTCTCATCTTTTCGAGGTTATCGTATTCAGGCATTCAAGCGAAGTAAGAGTTTTTTTCGGGAAAATTAGTCAGCGTTTTACACTGGCTCGATAAGTACCGGTGCTCGGGAAAGTTCGATTGATTGTTTTCCTTTGAATTTCTAATGGGAGTCAGTTCCAGTATGAAATCGTCCTCAATGATTGATGTGGGCATTGTTTTTGGAGGGTGTGGCAAGCTGGGTTTATGAGAAGTTTTTGGGGGAAGGTTTAGGAAAATAGATTCCGCCTTATCCCAGTTCATATACAACCAACCTCCAGCACTCCCTAGTGCTAGTAGAGAAAAAAGTAGCATGAGTGAACCCGCGATTCCTGAACTTGCTGAATTTTCAGCTTCGGATGAGGCTTTTTTTCTTTCAATTAAAATACCCACTAATATGGAAATCTCGAAGAGAAAATATAGGGGTATTGTAAGGATACAAAGACTCACTGGGTCACCACCCGGAGTAATAAGTGCAGCGGAAACCATGAGGATAACAAGAACAAATCTGCGACTTGAGCGCAGTTTTTGAACCGTTAGTACCCCAATACGGATTAACAAGATCAATACCAATGGAAATTGGAATGCTAAACCTACAGCAAAAGTCATCCAAATTACAGTACTGTAATAATTTCCGGCCTCCGGACGGTATATTTCGAGCCCTAATACATTGAAGGAAAATTCGATAGTGAAAGCCAGGGATAGGGGAAGGATGAAAAAGTAAGTCATCCCGGAACCGGCCAAAAAGAGAAAAGTTGCAGCCAAACAACCGGGAAAAAAGACTTTTTTTTCTTTGAAGGTTAGCCCAGGGGTCACAAAACTTCCCACAAAGTAAAAAATAAGGGGAAGCGAGAGCCCCAATCCTCCGAGGAAGCAAATTTTCATAGCTATGAAAATGGGCGAATAGGAACGAATAACTTGCAATAAATTTCGGTCTTTGCCACCGGCAAAATGAATGAGTAATCTCAAACGATGCTGAGGGTCTGTAACTCCCCAATTCACAAGGTCATTTTCCGTGGCGTGAATTAAGTCGATTAACTCAACGCCCTGTTCTTCCAAATTCGCTTGGTACTGCGACAGTCCGGTTGCCTGCAAGTCAATTGACAGGCTCCCAAAGTCTTGAACCGCTGATATTAAGGGACGTTGTAACAGTCGAACTGAATCGCCCAAAAAGGCCGCCACCACCACGCATCCTAATACAAAGGCAACAAAGGATTTAAAAATTACCCAGCGCATTTCTTCCAAATGTTCTAAGAAATGCATTTTATTTGGATCGCTTTTACCTCCCTTAGCTTTCCCTAAAGCTCCAACCAGACCACGCTCGCGAAAGCGCTGGCCAAAAGTTTGTGGATTATCCTGGGGAGGTGGTGGGGTCATCATTAACGAGTTAGCAAATTATGGATCACAAATTATAGGAACCTATAATTTTGGTCTAAAAACCTCGAGCCGTCTAGCTTGGAATCTCAGCCAAGTAGGACAAAATTTTTTAACTGAGTAAAAAGTAGCTCGGGCAAGATAATTTTATTGTTCATCAAAATTTCAACGGTCGCTTAGTTGTAAAAGTGCTCCGTTGACAAGTCCGCACATTATTTAGATATTCGACGATTTGTTATTTTCTTCCCCAAGTAAATTACGTCCCAAAACATAAACCCACCACTTACACATGGCACAGACAAAGAAGACTAAATCAGCCAAAAATAAATCGGCCAAGAAAGCCCCCGCCAAGACGGCGAATAAAGCCAAGGACATCAAATATGTCTACGACTTCGGAAAGAAGACGGACGGAGATGCCAAGCTGCGTGAACTGCTTGGAGGTAAAGGAGCCAACTTGGCTGAGATGGCCCGGATCGGATTGCCCGTGCCTCCAGGATTTACCATTAGCACTGAAGTTTGTACCCATTACTATGCAAACAAACGCACCTATCCTAAGGTTTTAGACTCACAAATCCGTAAATCCGTTGAGTTGATGGAAAAACAGTTGGGTAAGAAATTGGGTGATTTAAAGACACCTCTTTTACTATCTGTACGCTCGGGTGCTCGTGACTCCATGCCTGGTATGATGGATACCATACTTAACCTTGGTTTAAACGATGAAACGGTTGAGGCACTGGCTTCTTCCTCTGGTAATGCACGCTTCGCTTGGGATTGTTACCGTAGGTTTATTCAAATGTACGGAGATGTGGTCATGGGAGTACAAAAGCTTCCTTCAGAAGATCATGACCCATTTGAAGAAATAATTGAAAAATTTAAGGCAGAGATTTTCCCTAAGCAAAAAGGCGAGGTTGATGATTCCAAAATCTCTGTAACTCAGATGAAGGAATTGGTTAACCGGTTCAAAATTTTGGTAAAAAAACGTACTGGAAAAGATTTCCCCACTTGTCCTTGGGAGCAACTTGAAGGTTCCGTAGGTGCGGTCTTTGGATCATGGATGAATGACCGGGCCATTGTATATCGTCGGAAATATGGTATCCCTGCAGCGTGGGGAACCGCGGTGAATGTTCAAGCGATGGTTTTTGGAAATACTGGTAAGAAGTCTGGCTCAGGAGTCGCATTTACCCGCGATCCAGCATCAGGCGAGAAGGTACTTTACGGTGAATTCCTTACCGATGCTCAGGGCGAAGATGTTGTCGCGGGTGTGCGTACCCCCCGACCTGTTGCTCAACTCAAGAAAGTTCTTCCCAAACCTTTTAAGGAACTCGTAGCGGTTCAAAAAACTTTGGAAAAGCATTTTAAGGACATGCAGGACTTCGAGTTTACCATCGAGGAAGAGAAACTCTACATGTTGCAAACGCGAAACGGTAAAAGAACCGGGCTCGCTGCAGTGCGTATTGCGGTTGAAATGGTCAAGGAACGTTTGATCGATTGGAAGACCGCGATCAAACGTGTGCCAGCCGATCAACTAGATCAAGTACTTTCTCCAGTTTTTGATGCGGCTGCCCAAAAAGCAGCAGCCACCCTTTGTAAGGGATTGCCTGCTGGTCCAGGTGCTGCATCTGGACGTGTCTGCTTAAATGCGGAACGTGCGGTAGAAGCTGCCAAATCAGGAAAGGTATTGCTTGTGCGCCAGGAAACCTCCCCTGAAGACTTGCGCGGAATGATTGCCGCTGAAGGGATATTGACTGCTCGCGGAGGTGTTTCTTCGCATGCTGCTTTGGTTGCGCGCCAAATGGGCAAGGTTTGTGTATGCGGAGCTGCCGCTCTGGAAATCGATTACAAAGCCCGTACCGTTAAAGTTGGTAAGAAAACTTTCAAAGAAGGTGATTTCATGTCAATTAACGGAACCAACGGTGAAGTATTTGGTGGTGAGTTAAAGACTGCTCCATCTGAAATCATTCAGGTTTTAGTCGATAAAAAATTATCTCCGAAGAAAAGCCGGGATTATCAAAACTTTTCCAAGTTGATGAAATGGTGCGAACAAGCAACAAAGATGGATGTTCGGACCAATGCAGATTCACCAACACAAGTTGCCAATGCGGTCGCGTTTGGAGCTAGTGGAATCGGACTATGCCGTACCGAGCATATGTTCTTTGAGGGGAATCGAATCGATGCAATGCGCCAAATGATCTTGGCCGATGATGAAAAGAATCGACGGACTGCTCTAAAGAAGCTCCTTCCTTTCCAGCGCAAAGATTTCACTGGGATATTTAAGGCATTGGAAGGACGACCTGCGACCATTCGTTTATTGGATCCTCCCTTGCATGAATTCCTTCCGCATGATCAAAATTCGCAGCGTGATCTCGCCAAAAAGCTAGGTGTTTCTTTAGCCTCAGTAAAACGTCGCGTCGAAGATCTTCACGAGTTTAACCCCATGCTTGGCCATCGCGGTTGCCGACTAGGCATTTCTTATTCTGAAATTACAGAGATGCAAACTCAGGCAATTATTGAAGCTGCTTTAGCTGTTCAAGAGTCTGGCATTGAAGTAAAACCCGAAATTATGGTTCCGTTGGTTGGTTTTGCCAAGGAACTTGAATTACAAGTTGAGGTTATTCATGCTACTGCCAAGAAGGTATTTGCGGCCAAGGGTAAAAAGGTGAAATACTTGGTTGGAACCATGATTGAAATTCCCCGTGCAGCTTTAGTTGCAGATGAAATTGCTAAAACAGCTCAGTTCTTCAGTTTTGGAACGAATGATTTGACCCAAACAACCCTTGGCATGAGCCGTGATGATTCAGGAAGCTTCCTTCCTAACTACACTGAAATGGATGTGGTCTCGGCTAATCCTTTTGCAAGTGTTGATCAAACTGGTGTTGGGCAACTTATGGAAATCGCGGTCAAGAAGGGTAAGTCTTCTCGTCGTGGAATAAAGTTGGGTATTTGCGGAGAACATGGAGGTGATCCTTCAAGCGTCGTTTTCTGCCATAATATCGGATTAAATTATGTCAGTTGTTCTCCGTTTCGTGTACCTACTGCCCGTCTTGCAGCTGCTCAGGCTGCTGTTTCTTAAGTTTAAGTATACATTTGGATATCCTTTCTAAAATGAGGCCCGGGTGCTACTTGCACCCGGGCTTTGTTGTGTAGGCAAAAGTAGGATTTATTCGATGTTTGAGGTAAAAGAAAAACCAAGGCTGGTTGAGCGTGCTTTCTTATTGGCTTGCGTGCACTCTGAAAAAGACCGCGAGGAAGCCGATTCTTTATTGGATGAACTCGATGAATTGATTCGGAATTTGGGAATTCAAATAGTGGGCCGTAAGGTCATCCGAATTCGTAAAACCTCTCCCCGTTTTATGCTTGGTAAAGGAAAGGTGGATGAAATCCTCGACGAACTAAAAGAGGTCAATGCAGATGTGATGGTTTTTGATAACGAAATTTCTCCTGCTCAACAGAGAAATTGGGAAAACGAAAGCAAGATTCTTGTGATCGATAGGCATGAAATCATTCTAGATGTTTTTGCTGAACGTGCTCAGACCAAGGAAGCCAAGTTACAGGTTAAACTTGCCCGTTTGGAATATTCCCTTCCACGGTTGAGGCGAGCCTGGACCCACCTCGGAAGGCAGCGAGGTGGCGGGGTTACACAACGGGGCGAAGGAGAGGCTCAAATCGAACTCGACCAACGTATGTTACGGGATCAGATTTCGGTAACTCGTAAAGAAATCGTTCAAGTTTCCAAGCAAAGACAAACCGGGAGGTCTCGTAGGCAGCGCCTGCCTTTACCCTCGGTGGCCATTGTAGGTTATACAAATGCAGGAAAGACGACTTTGCTTAATACCCTTACCGGTGCCAATGCTCTTTCTGCAGACAAATTATTTGCCACCCTCGATCCAACGAGTCGTCGGTTACGTTTACCTACAGGCCGAGTAATTGTCTTAACAGATACGGTGGGGTTTATTCGTAAATTACCTCACCGATTGGTAGATTCTTTTAAAGCCACACTGGAAGAAGCACTTGTTGCCGATTTAATTTTACACTTAGTCGATCTTTCTAACCCAGAATATGAAGCTCAAATGAACACGACCCAAAAGGTACTGGCTGAATTGGGTGCCTCTGATAACGAGCTAGTTACAGTTTACAATAAAGTTGATCGTGGGGGGGATGAAATAGAAAGGCTTAGGGCGAAGAAAGTTGGCAAAGATTCTGTTTTTATAAGTGCTCAGACAGGGGAAGGAATTCCTCGACTAATTGATCGGTTAGAGGAAATTTTTGCGGGTAAGCGTGAGATTTTAAAATATTTAATTCCCTTAAGTAGATATGAACTGGTAGCCCGATTGAGAGCCCAGGGTGAATTAACGAAAGAAGAAACTACCGACGATGGGTATACTATACTCGGATCTCCTCGCGATGGGTTGATCCAGACTCTCGAGGAGTTTAGGGTCTCTAATTAGTTTCCCTTTTCCTTGTTCCTGAGGTAGTCCACCCAGGTAACACGGAGCATGCCAGCGGCTATCCAAAAAACTCCTGACATGCAAAAAGATGTCATACTGGAAACAATATTGACTGCTAAAGGATCTTGAGAAGGAACATGAGGTATGAGCACTTCCCGCATGAAAAGAAAAAAGAAAACAGCGAGCACAAAGTCGATCAATGCACCTTTGCGTGTGATTAAGGGTTGTTTTGTGGAATCTTCAGACATAGCTAATTAGGATGTAGCCGGATTGGAATAGGTCAATTCAATCTAGCTTTCAAGATCGTGCAAATCGAATAAGCGCTGCTTTATTTCATCCACACCTAAGTTTAACAATATTTGAGGTTGGATGCGGTTACTTGGAAGAGCGGGTAAATGATCTAATTTCTCCGCTAAGCAAAGGTTACGATTTGCTGAAACTTCATCCACGCGATCGATAGGAGTGAAGTGTGGGGCACCGGTTACAACTTCTGGATATTCTTCAATTAGATCCTTGATTGCTAAAACTGCTTCAGCAAAGCGGTCCAATTCTTTTTTGGTGTAGCTCTCAGTGGGTTCGATCATCAATCCGAAAACTTCTGGGAAAGCAACGGTCGGCGCATGAAAGCCAAAATCAAGAAACAATTTGCCAACCTGGGGAATCGCCTGGCTTTTGCTTACACCAACTTTCTCTAAACTAGAGAAGTCCTTTTCGCTTAAGGTAAGGATAAATTCATGCATTCGTTCAATCTTACCAGCACCGGCGGGTAGGGTAGGGTAACGGGAACGAAGAACTTCGAAAAGGTAACGTGCTGAAAGTACTGCAATGGAAGACATCCTCGGAACACCTTCTCTGCCAAGACGAATTAGGTAAGAATAAGCCCGTACTTTATGGCCAAAGTTTCCCCAGTTTCGATGAAAACGTCCTATGCTTCTCGCTGGAGTGCTCGACCGATATGTTCCATCCGCATCTTTGTAGATTTGTTTGCCAGGCAAGAATTCAACTAATCGATCAGATACCGCTACGATGGCGTCCCCAGGACCGCCCCCTCCGTGTGGAATAGTCCAAGTCTTGTGCAAGTTATTATGAACTGCATCCACTCCAAGTTTTCCTAAATCGACAATGCCAGCAATGGCATTCATGTTGGCACCATCCATATACACCAAACCACCGGCGCCATGAACATCCTTTGCAATTTTGGCAAAATTTTCTTCAAAAATACCTGAGGTGTTTGGGTTGGTAATCATGATGCCACAAAGATTTTTACCGTGCTGGTCAAGTTTGGCCTGAAGGTCATCTAGATCGATTGTTCCGTGGTCGTTTGCCTTTAGGTATACGATACCATTGCCGTAACCCGCTGTGGCCGCTGTGGCAAAATTGGTGCCATGTGCAGAGCTTGGGATTAGCACGATATTTCGTTGTTCATCATTTCGAGACTTATGGTAAGCCTGAAAAAGCTTCAATCCCACCAACTCACCTTGGGCACCGGCAACAGGTTGGGTGGTTACACCAGCCAACCCGGTAATTGATTTGAACCACTCTTGAATTTCAAAAAGAATTTGTAAGGGGCCTTGAACATCTTCTTCAGGGGCTTGTGGGTGTACTTGTGAAAAACCATCCAAGCCCGCTGCCCAATCGTTTAGCAGTGGGTTGTATTTCATCGTGCACGAACCCAAAGGGTAGCAACCATCGTCTGGGCTAACATTCAACTCGGCTAACTGTTGATAGTAGTTGAGAAGTTCGTCATGGGAGAAACTGGGAAGGTTTGCAGGGTCTGTACGAAAGAGGTGAGCCGGTGTGTCTGGCTCTGTTTGGTAGCTTTGACCGGCGGGGAAATATTCAAATATAAAGTCTTTTATTAAGCTGAGAGAATTTTCGTCGTGCAGGTCAGAAAAACTTATTTTGTACAGCCTTTTAGACTCCTCAGGCAATCGATGGGTAACTTCAACACCTATGTGGATATTATGCTGCCTAGCTTGTTTTAAAAAATTGTCATCGATTTCGTCCACACGGATAAGCAAATCGTTAAAACTTGGAGTCTCCGGGAAAGCGATTTCCACTCCTTGTCTTTGGCGTATCCATTCTGAAACTTGTTGGCGTGCATTTATTGCATTGGCCAGAGAGTTTCTTAATCCTTTTTCTCCCTTTGCCAAAAGGTTTGCTCCTGCAACCGTTGCTAGAAAGGCTTGATTAGAACAGACATTTGAAGTGGCTTTTTCCTTTCGAATATGCTGTTCACGGGTGGATAAAACCATAACAAAGCAATCGCGACCTTGAGCATCTTTGGCTCGACCAACATAGCGCCCAGGGGTGTTCCGTAAGTCTTTCTTTGCTTGGTCATGGTATCGACACCCAAATAATCCAAGACCAGGGCCCCCAAAAGAGGGTGGGATTGCTAGGTGCTGGGCTTCTCCAGCAATAAAGTCGACCCCGTGTTTCCCAAACTCAGAGGGTGGTTTGAGTCCTCCGGTAGCCAATAGTGCAGGATCAATCACCGCGATGGAGGGAATTTCCCAACGGTTGGAAAGGTCGCTTAATCGATCAACTTCTTCAAGAAGCCCAAGGGCATTAACCTGAGGGAAAACAAAGGCGGATATGTTAGCATTTTCTTTACCTAAAAAATCTTCCAGCCGTTCATAATCAATTCTTCCAGAATTAGGATCTAAAGGACAGAATTCAAAGTTAAGATCTGTACCTTGTGCATGGGTCTCTAAAAAAGAAATATCTTCAGGGTAGAGAGAAGAAGCAAGAAGGACAGAACCTGGGCGCTTTCTGGACCGACGGGCGCAGGAAATGGCTTCAAAAATAGCGGCTGAACGATCGTATAGGGAAGTATTAATTGCCTCAAAGCCGGTAAGGGCGGACAGAACACATTGGTAAATCCAGTGGGTAACAAGAGTGCCTTGGCTGCGTTCGGGCTGATAAGGGGTGTATGAAGTGCTAAGCGGACGTAGCCTAGAGACCTCCTCTACGATTGGATGAACCTTCCAAGCTGGGAGCAAATCTCCAATAAATGAGGTTACGAGCTTACTCGACTTAGCTATGTTTTGTAGATGTGCCGCGGCCTCCTCGTAGGAAAGTTCAGTTGGCAAACTTGGTCCATCTAAAAAACATGTTTCCTGAGGAAAGTGTGCGAAGAGATCATCGAGTTTATCAACACCAACTTTATCCATCATCTCTGCAATGTCAGAATCTGATGCGGAAATGTAGTGTCGAGAGATTTCTCGGGGGTATTCGTCAGGGTCGTAGGGAAGAATACCAGTTGAGGAATTGCTTTTGAGTGAATGCTGTGTGGTCGAAGAGCTCATGGTAGTACACTATCCATGAGCACCATGACAATGAACGCAAAATCATTCACGTTTACAAAAACTTACAGGTCCTTTTCAGGACCTAAATATACAAGGGTATGAAAGTTAACTTAGCGACCGATAGGTCTGCCGTTGTCCCAGAAATTTCTTTCGGTAATTTCTCCAGTTTGGTCAAAAAAGATTTCTTCTCCATGGAGACGACCATTGAGAAGATTAACTTCACCTTGGGCAAGGCCCTGTGCATCCAAAATTCTCATACTACCAGTAAAAGGTGTTCCGTCTTGGCGGATGCGAATGGTGTCAATCCCATCGATTAGTTCGGTAATGAATACGGCTTCTGCTTCACTTACAGTCCCCACCCAATCTGCGGTGTCTTTGGATTCGCCTGCTTGTTTGGAGGAATTACCTTGTTCAGAGATTGTTTCCTTTTTTTCTAGTACTTCGGGTTGTTCAGTTACTTGATCGTCGGGTGAATCATCCGAGAGGGTCGAGGGTACAGAATTTGTAGAGGATTGAACCACGGGGATATCCTTGGGTGGAGTTACATCTGTTTCACTTGACTGGATCGATGGATATATCTTTTCAACTGTTTGTGTGGGTATGTTCGAGTCGGCAAGCACGGGCTCTGGTGATGGAGCGGCAACCTGATAATCCGAAGTATTCTCAAGGGGAGGCTTAGACAGCTTGGGCTTGGAGGAAGCGGCAGGAAGTTTGGCGGGCTTGGATACAAGCTCGCCTTGTCTCCAAACCCCTTTGAGGGTTCGTCCGTCAAGGTAGGTCAAGGTGCCCGTTCCATGTTGCAGATCATCGAACCATTCACCTTCATAGATCACACCTTCACTAGAGATAAAACGGCCCCATCCATGACGTTTGCCAGCAAGAAAATCGCCCTCGTATTGTGATCCATCTGGCCAGTCATAAATTCCTTTACCTGTTCTTTCGTCCTTTAGGTAGTCACCTTTATAGCTTTCACCGTTTACCCATAGAAATTGACCGCTTCCATGTCTGAGATCGTCTGCATATTCGCCATCATAAGTGGATCCGTCCAGCCATCTGTAAATTCCAGAACCATGTTTTTCACCGTCACGATTAATTTGCCCTTCATAGCTACCGTCTGAAAAGTCCAACTTGGCGATGGGCTTGTTTTGGCAGCTAAAAATAAAAAAACAGGCGGTAAGACAGATAATAGTCTGTAAGGACTTGTACGGCATAATCATATTATCCAAAATCATAGTTCGCTTTCGGGCAAGCGTGTAAATTTAGAGAATTTAAACGGGACAGATATTTTCCCGGTATTGAATTGCCACTTTTGTGCAAATAATAAATAAAGTCCATTTTTACTGGAGAGGTGGCAGAGTGGTCGAATGTGCCCGACTCGAAATCGGGTGTGCCGCAAGGTACCGGGGGTTCGAATCCCTCCCTCTCCGCCAAAAAATCACTTCGAATAAGTTAACGATCGTAGAAGGCATTAATTTTATCTGCCACATCCCGAAAGGAAATATCGGCAGAATAAACGATTTTAAATTCTTCAATCGCCTCCTCTTTCTTTCCCATGGCTTCAAAGCAGCAGCCCAACTGATAGATGGCGTCTTTTTTGCGTTCATCCATAATTTGAATGTCCGCCTTAAGAAGTTTGAATTGTTCAAGGGCCAGGTCAAAGAACTTTTTGTTCAAGTATGCACGACCCAAAAATAATATAGCATCCAGGCGTACCTTTGCATTTCGTTGTGCAAGTTGAAAGTGCGGTAAGCAGGTATCATACTCTGCTTCTTCAAATAGGATACATCCAAGTTCATAGCGGTATCCATATTCATTAGGGTACCTCTTAACCAAGGACTCAAGTTGACTTCGCTGAAATTTTTTCTTGGCCAAAATTGCATCAGTAAGGCCTTTCTGGGTCTGGGCGTTGTCAGGGTCATTAGCCGAGGCTTTTTCCCATTGTTCAATGACTTCCTCGTAATAACTCAAGGTTAAGTTGACGCTCTTTTTCTTCCAGAGAGACATCTCCCTTTCCTGCTTCTAATTTACGGGCTTGCTGGATCCAGGCTATAGCATTTTGCAAGTCTCCATAGCGATGGTAATAATCACTGAGCTGCCTGTAATGGTTGAGGTTTTGAGGTTCCGCCTGAACATTATCATATGCCTGTCGAATTAAGCCTTCTAGTCCCTTCGCATCGTTAACAGTTTTAGCAGATTGTTCAAGGGCTTCAGCTTCTTCTTTGTCCTTAAGTTGTTCGCGAAAATTAGATGATCCTTCCCATTTTCCTTGAGTCATGGCTACGGCAACTGAAGCCCGCTTCATCATATCCTCAGCATCTCCATCGGATGGGTTAATTTCCAGGATGGCATTTCCAGTTTGAATGGCTAAGTCAGACTGTCCGGATTCCAGGTAGGCGTTGGCCAATTTTTTAAGATTGGCAAGGTCCTTGGGCTGAATCGAACGAATGGTTTCATAGGCAAAGACAACGGTCCCGTTCATTTCCAGTTGAGCACATGCATCAGCAAGCATGTGATGGGCAGCAATGTTAAGGGGGTTTTTAGCAATAAGTTCTTCTGCTGAGCCAACCGCCAATTCCGGATTCTTGCCTGATTTACTTTTAAATAGAAAGGGAGCATTCGTAATCTTTCCGAATAGCGAGCTCATACCCTTTTTCGAATTCTTGGCAATTTTCAGTTGTTGTCCCCTTAGCCGTTTGCGCAGTTCCAGGCATCCCGGAGATTGCTTGAGAATGGCTGAGTAGATATCGATGGAATAATTAGGGTCTTTGGCAATGGCTCGGTCTGCGCCTTCTAATTGCTTAATTTGCCTAGGGTCTAAGTCGGCAATTTCAATTTCTTCGATCATAATAGAGCAAGAATAAGTAGCTAACCATATTCAGGTTGACGACAACGAATTTTGAATGGCTAGTTGAAGGTTATGAAAACTTGAATGTACTAATTTTTCAGAAGTAGCTTCGACCAATAGACGAATCTTTGGTTCTGTTCCTGAATAACGAAGTAAAATGCGACCCTCGTCTTTAAGAGTTTCTTCTTCTTTTTGAACAGTTTTAGAAAGTTCGGGCAGTTCTTGTATTGGAACTTTTTTGGAAACCTCAAAGGATCCAGATAAGGAAGGCCACAATATAATTTGCTTGGCCAGATCTTCGAGTAAACGGGACTGATCCTTCATTGCATGGAGAACGGAAAGAGCAGCAAAAAGACCATCGCCTGTCGGTAAGTAATCTGTACAAATAATATGACCGGATGATTCGCCACCCCAATTGCATCCGGCTTCCAGCATCTTTAAATAAACATTTTTATCTCCGACATCAGATGTGTGGGTAGAAATACCCAGCCTAGAAAGTGAGGCCATGAGTCCACTATTACTATGAATGGTGGCGACAAATTTGGATGCATTTAATTTTTCGTCCCGGTGTGCTTGCAAAGCAAGAAGGCCAAGAATTTGGTCGCCATCCACAACCCTGCCCAACGAATCAACAAATCGTACACGGTCTCCATCCCCGTCATGAGCGATCCCTAAATCGGCCTGCTCTTTTTGTACGAGTGATTGTAAAGATTGTAAATCCTCGGAGCCACACCCTTTATTAATGATTCCTTCTCCACGATGGGAAGTAATCACGGATGCACCCAAGTTTTCCAAAACATGTGGAGTCGTCTCGCATGTCGCTCCATTCGCCAGGTCAAGGCAAACTCGGGTGCCAGAGAGGTTTAGTTCTGGGAAAAATCTCGAAACTTGTGACAAATAGTCATTTATCAATGGTTGGGAGTGACTGGTGTAAGAATCATGGGAAAGGGGGTGATTTTGATCAATCAGGCTTTCCAGGATTTCCTCTTCTTCTTGCTCGAGCTTTGTCCCAAGGGAGGAAAAACATTTGATTCCATTGTCCGGGTGGGGGTTGTGTGAGGCAGTGATCATTACCCCAAAATCCGCTCGTTTATGAATTACTCCAAATGCCAAAGCTGGTGTGGGAAGGATTCCCGCATCATATACCCGCACTCCGGTGGCTAACAATCCTCGAGTAATAGACTTTTGTAGTGAGGCTCCGGACGGCCGAGTATCTCGGCCAATGATGACAAGAGGAGTTGGCGATTGTTGAGCTAAAAACTTCCCGATTGCAAATCCTACTTTCTGGGTAAAAGCATCGTTCATCGTGGGGGATCCGTAGACCCCGCGGATTCCATCCGTGCCGAAATACTTAGTCATGCCGCAAAAAACATTCTGGCTTTATTTAACCAATTGGAGAGACCATTTCCGTCTAACAATTCTTTTGCCCGCTCCACCCCCTCTGCTATGGATTTAACTTTGCCGGCAACCCAAAAGGCAGTACTGGCATTGATGATAATACTTGCCCGCAGTCCAGATGGTGCTTTCCCCGTAAGCAAGGAATCAAAAATTAAGAGGTTTTGTTCCAGTGAGCCTCCCCTTAAATCTGTGGACGGGTGGGTTGCTTGCTCCCAATAATTCGGACTAAGGGTAGTTATTTGATTTTCCCCATCCATCCCGTAAGCACGAACTAAGTTTGGACCACATGCGGTTAACTCGTCCATTTTAAGGGAAGTATTATCCGCGGTTTTTCCATGTACAACCCATCCAGACTTACTTCCGTTTTCTTCGAGGGTATGGGCAATTTGTTCTAAATAAGCAGGGTCGTAGACTCCAAGAATTTGATAAGCGGGTAAGGCTGGGTTTAAGCAAGGACCTAATCGATTGAAGAGGGTGATTACGCCTTCCTCGGCTAAAGCTTTGCGAACAGGAGCAAGGTGTTTAAACGCGGGATGGAAATGAGGTGCAAATAAAAAGCAAAAGTTTAAATGATCTTGGCTTGCTTTTAAGCGATCGGGTTGAGTCTCCAAAGGAATACCCAGTGCTTCAAGCAGGTCTGCACTGCCACACTTCGAGCTTACAGATCGATTTCCATGCTTGATTACAGGAACACCACCGGCTGCGACCAATAAAGATACAAAGGTAGATATGTTAAAACTTCCTGAACGATCACCCCCCGTGCCGCAAAGATCGATGGCTTGGTCTGAATAGTCTTCTAGTTCGGGATTCCGGGCAAAACTGCGGAAAGCAGAAACAAATCCCGAGAACTCACCATTGGTTTCTCCTTTGTTCGCCAGGCTTTTTAAAAAATTACTTTTGCTTTCGAGATTAATGGATTCGTTTATCAAAAGACTAGCGGCCTCGGTAATTTGATCGGAGTCCAGATCATTTCCAGAATCCAAGTAGGATACATATTCGAGTAAGGTATTTTTCATTTGTAGAGATTGGGCGGGCGACTTGGCCGGCAAATTAAATTGGTATGAACTTGCCCGTCTTCCTAAAGTCATCAAATAAATGATGCATCCATGATGCTACAATCAAAAATCATTTTATATATAATCTCACTAAGCTTGGGCTCGGCTTTTCTAACAGCTGAAGAAGAGGACATAGAAAAAACAAATTCCATTATTGGATATGGGGATGCTTTGGTACTTGGTTTAGTTGAGGGAATTACTGAATTTTTACCGATCTCATCCACCGGCCACCTGATACTCGTTAAAGAACGGATGATGGATCCATCCTCGATGGATGCATCTCAAGAAGAAGCGGTTGATGCCTACTTAATTGTTATACAGGCTGGAGCTATTCTAGCGGTTGCTTTGCTCTATGCTCGGAGGATATCTACTATCCTGCTCGGTTTTTTGGGCTTGGACCCAAAGGGGAAGAAACTGGGCATCAACATTTTGGCAGCATTTGCTCCGGCTGCCGCGTTGGGTCCCTTTTTGGATTCTTGGATTGAATCATATCTTTTTGGGTCTATCCCTGTGGCAATCTCTTTAATTTTAGGCGCGGGATTAATGCACTGGGCAGAAAAGCGAAAGCGAAAGTTAGATGGGGCAGACCTTGGGGGCGGAAAAAACCTGAACGAACTGAATATTCGAAACTGTTTGGTTGTTGGTCTGTTGCAGTGTGTTGCCATGTGCCCGGGAACCAGTCGTTCAATGATGACGATTGTGGGTGGGTACTTGGTTGGGCTTTCTCGTGGGCAAGCTGCGGAGTTTAGCTTTCTTTTGGGCTTGGTTACATTAACCGCTGCTGCGGCATATAAAGGACTAACCAAAGGAGAAACCTTATTGGCAAACCTAGAGTATGGGCCCATGTTTTTTGGTTGCTTGGTTGCCGGAGTTGCTGCCGCTTTTTCGGTCCGTTGGTTGGTCGGCTATTTGGCTCGAAAGGGCTTGGGCTTATTTGTTTGGTATCGATTGGTCTTGGGCCTTTTGATTTTGTCCATATGTGTGGAGTTTTAATGGTAGGCTTGAATGCTATCTTAGGCTTACAGTATTCTTGACGATGTTCCCTAGGAATGATTTAAAGGAAGGACTATGGGACAGCCTAAAAGAAAACAATCCAAGCAACGCAGTCGTAAACGTCGTGGTGCCAACCGCTTTAAAGCCCCCTTACTCATCAAAGAGCCAGACGGAACCTTTACTAGACCACATCGCGTTAACCCAGAAACTGGTGAGTATCGCGGTCGTCAAGTACTGGACTTAGAGGTTTAATCACCAGCGCAGAGCTCATGGCCAAGCCAGAGGCTCGAATTACACTCGCTGTAGATGTTATGGGGGGGGACAAAGGTCCCTCTGAAGTGTTGTCGGGGATAATTAAGTCTTCTTCTTTTGTTCCTCGCGACCTCAAGTTTTTATTGTTTGGCCCTGAGCAGGAAATTTTCGGGTTATTATCCGAAAATTCAGAATGGCAAAAAATCCATCACGAAGTTCGTCACTCTCCTGAGGTTGTGGCAATGGATGAAAAACCTATTGCGGGGATTAAAAACAAAAAAAAGTCATCCATGGCATTAGCCCTTAATGCACTTAAGGAAAATGAAGCCGATGCTTTGCTTTGCTGTGGAAACACCGGTTGTTTAATGGCAGGTGGAGCTATAAAGCTCAGAACTTTAGAGGGGGTGGAAAGGCCTGCCCTATGTACAATTTGGCCAGGCCGTGAAAGATACTTTACACTCTTGGATGCAGGAGCTAATCCGCACCCTAAGCCTTACCATATCGTTCAGAATGCTATTCTTGGATCGAATTATGCTCGAGTAGCCCTTGGTTTGGTTCGTCCCAAGGTCGGACTATTGACCATTGGTACTGAGGAAGGAAAGGGAAATGAATTGATTAATGAGGCTCATTCGATGCTCAAAGACATTGACGGTTCTATCATAAATTACGCAGGGTTAATCGAGGGTTTTCAAATATTTGACAATGTGGTCGATGTTGTGGTGTGTGACGGTTTCGTAGGCAACATTGTGCTCAAGGCTTGCGAATCCTTGAGCAAATTAATTGGAAGTTTTCTCGATGAGGAATTGAAAAGAAACGCTCTGCGCAAAACGGGAGCACTGCTTTCAATGGGTGCCTTTCGCAGCTTAAAGCAGCGAATTAATCCTGAACAATTTGGAGGAGCTCCTTTGCTTGGGTTGAGTCGTAATGTAATTAAAGCACACGGTTCATCAAACCGGAACCATGTATCTGGTGCTATCAAAATTGCTCTAGATTTGGTTAGGCACGACATACTTGGTCAAATGCAGGATGATATTCGTGGAGCAAATGACCTATTGCGGCCTTTTTCTCAGACAAACGGACAAGACTAACCTATTATTATCCATGGCTAATCTTATTCATACTCGTATTCTCGGAATGGGTTCTTTCGGGCCTGATCGTGTAGTGGATAACCTAGAGCTTAGTAAGACTGTAGATACTTCTGATGAATGGATTCGAACCCGTACGGGTATTAGGGAGAGAAGGTTTGCAAGCCAAGATCAATCTACCAGCGATCTATCCTGTATGGCGGCTAAAATTGCCCTTGAAGATGCTAATGTATTACCCGATCAAATTGATTTAGTCGTTGTTGCTACAATTACTCCAGATATGCCTTTCCCTTCAACTGCCTGTTTGTTGCAGCACAAACTAGGCTTGGGTAAGGTTGCCTGCTTCGATTTGGAGGCTGCTTGTTCTGGTTTTCTTTATGCCCTTGATGTGGCCGATGCCATGCTTTCCAGCGGAAGGTATAAAAAAGCCTTGGTTATAGGTGCGGAAAAAATGTCGAGCATTATGGATTGGCAAGATCGTACCACCTGTGTCCTTTTTGGAGATGGGGCCGGTGCTGCAGTACTCTCAAAAGAAGGCGAGGGTATTGAGCTTCTAGGGTTTTATTGCGGAGCCGATGGATCGAATCCTTCGTGGCTATGCCAGCCTGCCGGTGGTTCAGCCCAACCGGCAACCCCCGAAAGCATTAGCGATAGAAAACACTTTTTAAAAATGAATGGTCGGGAAATATTTAAGTCTGCTGTTCGGGTTATGGAATCTTCCTGCCGAAAACTTTTAGATGACCATCAAATCTCAATAGATGAAATTGATCATATTATACCCCATCAGGCCAATATGAGGATTGTTGAGAGTTTGTCCCAGAGATTGAAGGTGCCTCTCGAGAAATTTTATTGTAATTTGGACCGTTTTGGAAATACCTCTGCCGCATCTATTCCTTTGGCATTGGACGAAGCGATTCGTTCGAAAAATGTCAAGCGGGGGCAACTGGGTTTATTAGTTGCTTTTGGTGCCGGCTTGACTTGGTCTTCAACCCTCATTCGTTTCTAGATCTTTATTTTAATGAAATTTTACATCACCCGTAACTCTTTACTATTTATCGTTTCAATCGTGATGACATTATCCGCGTTTGGTAACCCTCGGAGCAACCGAAGCACAGATGAAGAGAAAAAACATTTGTTTCCTGGTACTGGCTTTTTATTCAAAAACCGCAGTCCTTATGAAAATGAAGAAGCAAAGCAGTGGTTCCTGGATGCATTGGAACTCCAAAAATCAGACGAAATTTCAGATGCTTTAAAACAGTTTGAAAGATTTGCCAAAAGGAGATGTGACTTGGTAATAAAAATAAAGGATGTTCAAGTATTGGTGGGTCCAGAAGCTCTCTATCAGGCAGCAATGATACGAGAGAAACAAGGAGACTGGAAAAAAGCGTTTGATCATTTGCAGCTTATTGCACGGGCTTATGTCAGGTATGATTTCGAACGGGTCGCTAATTCATTGATGAGGGTTGCTGAACTTCTTGCGACTGCTGAACTTCCTAAAAAATGGGGCGTGATTCCTCGGCTGCGTTCTGGTTCAGATGATCGAGAGCGACTGAATCAAATAGTTGAGCTTTCTCGAGGCCCTCAATTTGCTCCAAGGGCTCTCATGGTTTTGGCAGAAATTTCTCTTCAGGATGACAAAGATGAAGAGGCTGTAAATGCCTTGGAGAGGTTGGTGAATTATTACCCGGATCATTACCTTTCCGAAAAAGCTTATTTTAAGCTCGGGCAAATCCACAAAGATTTTGTATCCGGTCCCTCCTATGATCAAGGGTCGACCCTTAATGCCTTAAACTATTTCGAAGATTATTTGATTTTATATGATCAACCACCGAGGCAAGGTCCTGACGAAACCATTTCCAATTACCAGCAACGCATTAAAGAGAGTGCCGGGAGGAAAAAAATCGCTCAAACTAACAAAAATAAAATGCGGGCTAGTTTGGCCCAAAGTAAGTTGGAAATTGGAAGATATGTTGAAGATTATGGTAAGTATTTTCTTACCCATTGGGAAAAATTAGGTAACGAGCCTGCTTTGCAGTTCTATAATCAGGCAATTACTACAGCACCCGAATCAGGTGCAGCAAGAGAAGCAGAAATGCGGGTAGCTGAATTGAGAAATGATTAAGCTTCCCTGGGGTAATCTTTTACCTTTATTACCCTTATTTATCTTTGCTTCTTGTTCTTACAAGCTGGGATACCCTGAAGTAGGAGAAGGCTTGTTTCATTTACGGGTCAAGAATGATTCGATGGCACCAATCTTAGGGGCAAAAGTTGACCGAGAGCTTCGTAAGAAAATACTCAGAAATGGGACTTTTACTTTGATTCAGAACCAAGAAGATGCTGATGTTTCTATCCTTGTCACGCTTTCCAATTACACTGATTCAACCGAAGCGTACCGACCTGAAGATTCTTTGCTTGCGGCAGGTTTGAATTTAGGCATTTCGGCTAAGATTGAACTTCGTGATCAAAAGGATGATATTTTTATGGATAAGCAGGTTAGAGCTAACGCATCTGTTCTCCGCTCTGAGTCTACGAGGTTACCCGAAGAGAGTTCATCCTTGCATGCCCTAGCAGAGGAACTAGCCTCTAAAATTCATCTCTCTATCTTGAATCAATCCTGGTGAAATATTTCTTTAGGTTATGAAAAAAATCTTAGCTCCCTCTCTTCTAGCTGGTGATCATGGAAATTTGCGTTCTTCTCTGCTTGAAGTTGAACAAGACGGGAGGCAATGGATTCATTTAGATCTAATGGACGGACATTTTGTCCCTAACTTAAGTTTTGGACCGCAAACGGTTGCTGATTTGCGACCTCATTCAAAATTGTTCTTCGATGTTCATTTGATGCTAGAACGTCCAGACCTTTATTTAGATGCTTTTATTAAAGCAGGCTCCGAACTCATTACCATTCATTTGGAACCTCAATACGATCACCAAGCGGCGTTAGATAAAATCCGTTCAGCTGGGGTCAAGACTGGCTTGGCAATAAACCCTGACACCCCCGTGGAACTTTTCTTCCCTTACCTCGATCAGGTCGATCTTGTCTTGTGCATGACGGTTAACCCTGGTTTCGGAGGCCAAAGTTTCAAAGGATTTGTTTTAGAAAAAGTACGCGAGCTTGCAAAGCATCGAGAGTCTCAAAACCATTCCTTTTTAATTGAAGTCGATGGGGGAGTTGGTCCCCAACATGTTGACGAGTGCTTGGATTCGGGTGTTGATGTTTTTGTGGCAGGAACTTCCTACTACAAGTCATCCCCTCAGGAACGGGCAGCATTTGCCCGTTCCATCGGAGAAGAATAAAAACGGAGTCTTAAAAGTTCGGTTTAAAGAAAGGGAGCCAACACTAAGGCTACCACCGAGATTAATTTCAACAAAATATTCAGGGAGGGTCCAGAGGTATCCTTGAGCGGATCTCCCACGGTATCACCAACCACGGTAGCTTTGTGCAGTTCAGAGCCTTTTCCGTGAATTTCGCCATTAATTTCATATCCTTCTTCAACCATTTTCTTGGCATTGTCCCAAGCACCACCTGAATTGGATTGAAAGAGGGCAAGAAGAACTCCGGATACAGTTACTCCGGCAAGTAAACCGCCAAGCATAGTGGCACCGCCACCAAAGCCTATGGCTACAGGAGTAGCGATCGCGACAAGTCCGGGAGCCACCATTTCTTTAATTGCAGATTGGGTAGAGATTTCTACGCACTTTCCGTATTCAGCTGAATCAATGGCTTCATCAAAAGAATCTCGGTCGTTTTCGGACCATTCGGATGTGGGCTTTCCATCATTAAGCTTCATTACCTCAAGGGCTTTTTTAAGAGCGGGAATGTCACGGAATTGTCGGCGAACTTCATGAATCATAGACATCGCAGCTCGACCTACTGCACCCATGGCCAATGCACTGAAAAGGAAGGGAAGCATGGCTCCGATAAAAAGACCAGCCATCACTTTGGGGTGAGTGACATCGATGGACCCAAGAGGTTCAGCATGCGTTTGATCGTAGGATGCAGTAAAGGCGGCAAATAGAGCAAGTGCAGTAAGGGCAGCAGAACCGATAGCAAAGCCCTTTCCAATTGCGGCGGTGGTATTTCCCACGGCATCTAATTTATCTGTTCTTTCTCTCACTTCCTTAGGTAGTTCAGACATTTCAGCAATTCCACCAGCATTATCAGAAATCGGACCATATGCATCTACTGCAAGTTGGATCCCTGTATTGGAAAGCATTCCTACTGCCGCAATGGCAATTCCGTAAAGACCAGCCATCTCGAATGCGCCAACAACAGCAGCAGCAATTACTAGAACGGGAAGGGTAGTGGATATCATACCCACGCCAAGACCAGCGATAATGTTTGTGGCATATCCGGTTATAGATTGATCTACAATGGCCTTTACAGGCTTCTTATGAGTGCCGGTGTAGTGTTCTGTAATAAGTCCAATCGCAAGTCCTGCAACCAGTCCAATAATCGTAGCCCAAAATACCCCCATCGAAGTAAAGCTTACTCCTCCAAATGTCCAACTTTCTGGTAAAAATTTATCAATGAGGAAATAAGAGGCAGCAATCATGAGACCAGAGGATACAAATTCTCCGGTGTTGAGAGCTTTCTGTGGATCGCCATTGTCTCCTACTTTGACTAAAAAGGTTCCTAAAATTGAGGTTATAATCCCAACAGCACCAAGAATAAGCGGCAGGAAAACGGGAGATAGACCACCTAGAAAATCAACAAAGTCTGTTGAACCTGCAACCATGGCTGCTCCTAACACCATTGTGCCGATAATAGATCCAACATAAGATTCAAATAAATCGGCACCCATGCCCGCAACATCACCCACATTATCACCGACATTATCTGCAATGGTCGCAGGGTTTAATGGATGATCTTCTGGGATGCCCGCTTCAACTTTGCCTACAAGATCAGCGCCAACATCTGCGGCCTTCGTGTAAATACCTCCTCCAACTCTGGCAAATAGAGCGATGGAGGAAGCTCCAAAGGAAAATCCAGTTAATACGGATAGGGTAGTTGTCAGGCCATCTTTGTTCTCAAAGGCATTAAATTGACCGCTGAAATAGGCAAACAAACCTCCAAGGCCAAGGATTCCAAGACCGACGACGCTTAGTCCCATTACGGCACCACCCGAAAAGGCAACTTCAAGTGCTTTTCCTAGGCTGTCCTTGGCTGCATTGGCTGTACGAACATTTGCCTTCGTGGCAACCTTCATTCCCAAATAGCCGGCGAGGGCAGAACAAAAAGCTCCAACCACAAAGGAGACAGCAACAAGACCATGGCTGTTGGGATTGTTATTACCGCTCCAATATAAGACCGCTGCAACGGCAATGACAAAGATGAAGAGCACACGATATTCAGCTCTCAAGAAAGCCATCGCACCATCCTGAATGCTCTTTGCGATCTTTTTCATGCGATCAGAACCTTCTGGGATTGCGTTAATAGATTGTGTTTTCCACCAGGTGAATAAAAGAGCAATAACTCCAATTGCGGGTATAATAATCGGCAGATCGTCCAAGGTCATAGGTTTTATGATTTAAGTTGTGGGCTGATATATCATTCGATAAATGATCGAAAATGATTGATTTCGATCGTTTATGATCGATTGAGTGCTCAATAGCAAGATCGAAGTCTTCGTAGTGTCTATTACAAGCCTAGCTTCTACCTTGCAAATTTTGGGGCAAATGTTTGAATGATAATATGATGAAGCAATTATCATATGTCCTGCTTTTCCTTTTTATATTTACATCCTGCGAGAATAGATACCGCAGGGGAGGAGCATCTGCACAACCCCAAGCCTCGGTAGACTCGAAATTTATCGGGAAAACAAACGGTGATGCCTATCAAGTTAGTCAGAGCGAATACGATGCAAATTTCGTTACCCGTTATGGGCTACTTTATTTAAAAGCGAGCCAAGATCCCTTTTCCGGTAGAATACTTACGGTAAATTTTGGAGAGAGTGGGGAATATGTTTCCTCTGATGAATCATGGAAAGAGGGTCGTAAGCATGGAAACTGTTCCAAGTGGTTTTCAAACGGAATCAAAATGTACGAACGAAATTACCAGGATGGCAGATGGCACGGGTCAGTTACCCGGTGGTGGCCCAATGGACAGAAAATGTATGTTCGAGCTTACACCAAGGGCGTAAGACATGGAAAAGAAGCTACTTGGAGATCGGATGGGACGCCATTATCCTTGTCAGTTAACGAAACGCCCAAGGTTGAGGAGGTTCAGCCCTCTGCTTTACAACCTGAGGAAGACCTACCAGTGGTTGATCTTTCTAGTCCTGCAGTTTCGTCTGAGCCAGAAGGTAGCTCAGTTAATTTTAGCCCTGATAATGCTTTAGTACCTCAGGATGATGAGTTGGGCGATTTGCCTGGATTACCTGATGCCAATACTGAAGAAGCTTCAGTAGATGATTTTTCAGGTTTACCTACTTTTCCCCCGATGGAAGAAGATTTGCCTGGGCTTGGTGAGCCAAGTTCTGAACTTCCTATTCTGCCCAATGCCAATGAGCCGGAAGTAGTACTTCCAGGTCTCGAGGAAACACCATCAGGTGCAACAGATGAACCGTTGTTACCCGGATTGCCCGGAGTGGATGATGGAGGCTTGCCAGCATTGCCTGAGTTTGAAGAACCTGCAGCCTCTTCGGATGCGGGCTTACCCGATCTCCCTGGGCTTCCTGAAGCAGGAGATTCCGAAGGTTTGCCCCCGTTACCCGGCATGGAGGACGAAGGCGGCTTGCCACCTCTACCCGGCATGGAGGACGAAGGCGGCTTGCCACCTCTACCCGGTGCTGACAATGGAGGTTTTGACGACTTGCCTGCATTGCCACCTCTTCCTTAATTGCAGAAACTCATAAATTTTTTTGCCTCCTTGATGGTGAGCAACTTGGTTTGTTTTTAATCGAAATCTTTAATTAGTATATGTCTGATTTTAACGAAGAAGAATCCTCAGGTCGAAGAAAGTTTATTCGCGTTACCACAATTGGAATTTCTGCTGCTTGTGGGATTTTTCCTTTAGCTGCGGGGATTCCTGCTTTACTCGACCCGGTAAAGAAGAACTCGGGCGAATCAGCCAAAGTTCCTTGGTCAAAAGTTGCTCCGTTTGCCTCACTGCCTGAAGATGGATCACCAGCCAAGTTTGAAGTGGTTCAGGAAACAGTGGTTGATGCTTGGACAACTTACAAAGACATTCCGGTAGGAGCTGTTTACTTAACTCGCAAAGAAGATGAAGTAATCGCTTTTAACCTAAAATGTCCGCACCTTGGGTGTGCCATTGATTTTCGTAAACAAACCAATGATTATTTTTGTCCGTGCCATAATAGTTCCTTCGCACTGGATGGTTCGGTAACTACCGAAAATAGCCCAAGTCCACGTCCGATGGATACGATGGAAACCAAGGTGGAAAAGGGACAGGTTTGGATTCGTTTTCAACAATTTCGACCTAATATAGAGGAAAAGATTCCCTTGTCATGAAAATGATTTTTGATTGGCTCGACGATCGTTCAGGCTACCGGAATCTCTTGCACGAGGTTTTATACGAAAAAGTTCCTGGCGGTGCTCGTTGGAGATATGTCTGGGGGAGTTGTTTAACCTTTGCTTTTTTTACTCAGGTTGTCACGGGAACTCTCTTATGGATGTTTTACAGTCCAAGTGCCCAAACAGCCTGGGAAAGCGTTTATTTCTTACAGTACCAAGTTTGGGGAGGATGGTTTTTGCGAGGGGTTCACCATTACATGGCTCAGGCGATGATTGTCTTGCTTGTCTTGCACCTTATGCAAGTCGTGATTGATGGGGCTTACCGGGCACCACGTGAATTAAACTTTTGGTTTGGTGCCTTGATGATGGGGGTAACTTTGGCTCTTTCGCTAACAGGTTATTTACTTCCATGGGACCAAAAAGGATATTGGGCAACTGCAGTCGCGACTAACTTAATGGCAGAAGTCCCCTTGATAGGCCCAGCCATTCAACAGGTAGTGGTTGGCGGGGTTGAATATGGGCATCATACATTAACCCGATTTTTTGCTCTTCATGCCGGGGTTTTACCGGCCATGCTCGTGGGCTTGGTAGTCGTGCACATCTATTTATTTCGAAAGCACGGAATCCATGTTAAGGAACCAAGACCCAAAAAAGACTCATATTTTTGGCCCGATCAAATCCTCAAGGATGCGATTGCTTGCCTCGCTGTGCTATTGGCTGTGGTTGCACTGACGGTTTATTTTCATGGTGCCCCCCTTGGTCCGCCTGCTGATCCAGCCAATGAGTTTCCAGCTCGGCCAGAATGGTATTTTCTATTTCTTTTTCAGTTGCTCAAGTATGTACCTGCCTTTTGGGGAGCAGTCATTATACCAGTCTTTCTCGCTTTGTGGATCTTTTTGCAACCCTTCATCGGGTCCACCCGACCCGGTCATCAGTTAAATATTGGCTTTTGGTGGACCTTGATTGCAGGTTCGGTTGCCCTTACTTTATTGGCGTTCTCCGAAGATAACGCCAACCTGCGTCATTCTGCCGCTTTAGAGGAGGCAGATTGGCAGGCAGAACGGGTATTATCAATTGTTCAAGAAGAAGGTATACCGCCTGCAGGTGCAGTTACTCTATTGAGGAAGGATCATGAAAATAGGGGACGTAATTTGTTTGCTGCCCACTGTGCAAGTTGCCATCGCTACAATGGTCATGACGGGCGCGGGTATCCCGTAGATGATGCCCAGTCTGCTCCGGAATTAGCTGGATTTGCCAGTGTGGAATGGATCAGCAAATTACTCAATCATGAGCATTACATATCCGAAGAATATTTTGGAGGCACCAAATTTAAGAATGGTACGATGGCCCGAAAAGTTTTGGCCAAATATACTGCTGAAGAAACTGCCTTACTTCCTCGCATTGCCACCTTGCTTTCCGATATGGCCCAACTTCCTTATCAAACTCCCTTGTCCGAGGATGAGAGAGAAGAATTGCTCGCCCTCTTTTACAACGATGATTTGGTCTTTCAAGACGGTTTGGCTTGTATCGATTGTCATGACATTGATTCCGAGGATGAGGGTCATGCTCCTGACCTAACCGGTTATGGTTCCGATGAATGGACAATTGCTTTTCTTGAAAACCCAGAAGATGAAAGGTTTTACGGAGATGAAAATGACCGGATGCCTTGTTATGGAAGGGATGGAAAGTTAACAAACGAAGAAATTAAAATCCTGTCAGACTGGATACGCTCCCGTCCGTCCGAGTAATTTTCTTAATTTGTTTTATATTTTGGCTTAGTCATCACTTAATCCGAGTGTGTAAAAGTACTTGGATTGGTTAAAGAAATGTTCTATCTAATTATAGGTAATTAAAGTTGGATAATCGCTAAAAAGGTAGAAAAAGAAAAAATCTAATGACTCAAGTTTACCTTTACCAAGATGGCCAACAAGTTGGTCCCTACGAGCTGGAAGCATTGCAAGGTTGGATTCAGTCTGGACAATTACAACCTACCGAACCTGCATGGTTTGAAGGCTGTCCTGGTTGGGTAACTCTTGCCGAAGTCCCTGGAATTATTCTTCCGCAGGGCGGGCAGGGTGATCGTTCTTTGGATGTGCCTCCTTTTGAAGCTTATGAAGGGGAGGACCCCTATCTTTTTATCAGTTACTCCCATCAGGACGCTCACTTAGTCTACCCCGAAATTACAATACTTCGCGATGCCGGGTACAATGTATGGTACGACGAAGGAGTGGCGGCAAGCAACGAATGGCCGGAAGAAATTGCCAACGCTGTACTTGGATGCAGTGTGTTTCTTTGTTTTATTTCACCACGAGCTACAGATTCCATAAATTGTCGAAATGAAATCAATTTGGCTTTAAATGAAAAAAAACCATTCTTGGCGATTTACCTTGAAGATACCGATTTGCCACCTGGTCTTCGTCTGCGTATGGGTGATTTACAGGCGATTTTGAAAAATAAAATACCCGTTGATAGGTATTTTAATAAGGTTTCAGGCACCCTTGATCAATTGCTCGGTCGCAAGACAAAGAAAAATTTGGGTGCTTCCGAAAAAGCAACATCCCTATTTGTTTCTCGGGATGGCCAAACCTTTGGGCCTTATACTTACGAGCAAGCTAATCAATTTTTACAAACTGGACAATTGTTGGTCACAGACTCAGCCCTGCTTGAGGGACAAACGGAGTGGAGATCTCTTCCCGATATTTTAGCTATGCTTAAAGAGGCTGCTAGCAGGCAGGCTAGGGCAGTAAGTGCAGACCTTCCTGTAATCCAACAACCTTCAGTGCCTGCTACAGTTACAGCGAAAGGAAAAAAGAAAAAGAATGTAAAAACACCAGTCAAGGTTCGTGGATTAAACACCAAATCAACCACAGTAAAAGTAAAAGAAAAGAGTTTGGCTTCCAAATGTATAGCAACCTTAGCCGTTTTTTTTGTAACCGCATTGGTTGTTTGCGGATCGACCTTAGGGTCTTACTTAGTTGCTCCTTCTCAAGTTGGGCCAATTGTTCGTAAGTTTGGAGTGCCTATAGATCAATGGTTTCCTGGACGAGAAGTAGATTCAGTTGAGATTACTGAGGCTCCTCCTGGTATGATGGCAGACTTGAGGCTCGCTCCCGAACAATGGCATCATTTACGTTCCTCCGGTATTGTTATCATGCCAATCGAGGGGGAAGTTGGTTTGCAGGTAATCTCTCCAGTTGATCCCAAATTAGCCATGAATGATGATGATTTGAAAATATTGCAGTACATTGCTCAACACCTGGTTATCTTGGATCTTACGAACTCTCAGGTTTCGGACTCTGGCTTGGCGGTTTTGCAAAAGTTTCCCAACCTTAAAAAATTAATCCTGGAGGGATCGAAAAAAATTACCACCGCCGGAGTAAGAAATGTTTCGACCATTCCGAGCTTGGAACTTTTAAACCTCATTCGATTAAAACTGGACGATACTGTTGTCGATACTCTTTCTCTTATGGGAGGACTGCAGCAAGTTTTTCTCTATCAGACTGGTCTTTCCAGCGAGGCGATACAGAAATTAAAAGATTCGCGCCCTCGAATGTTTGTTAACGCGGGCTAAGATTTCTTTGTTTTTATTTCAGCCTTGCGGTTAGGAAAACAAGTTTTGCAGATCAAACACTTGAGCCCATAACAGGATCGGGCAGGGCAATGCTCGCGACCATAGTAGATGATTTGTAGATGCAGTGCATTCCATCTTTCCTTGGCAAAATGTCTCTTTAAATCTCTCTCAGTTTGGACAACGCTTTTTCCAGAGGTTAGTTTCCATCGCTGGGCCAAACGATGGATGTGAGTATCCACCGGAAAAGCAGGATGATCGAATACTTGGGCCATTACTACTGATGCGGTTTTATGGCCCACTCCGGGCAATGATTCCAATGCTTCAAAGGAAGATGGCACGACACCCTTGTATTGCTCGACAAGAATGGAGGAGAGGTCACGAATAGCCTGAGCTTTACGCGGAGCCAAGCCACAGGGCCGAACGATCGAATTGATCTGATCGACCGAACACTTGGCCATATCTTTGGGGTTGTCCGCTAGTTCAAATAAGCTTGGGGTTATTTTATTCACCCTAGCATCTGTGCATTGTGCAGATAGTAAAACGGCGACTAAAAGGGTGTACGGATCTTGGTGATCAAGAGGAATAGGCGGGTCAGGATACAATTCATCGAGCTTACGGTCGATGAATTGAATCCTTTCCCCAAGGTTCATAAATTTGATCAAGCAGGTGAACCGCCCTCCTTACTTTTTGTAATTTGCTGCTTCCTCGGATCCTGAGGTGGATGAACCTTTGGAGTAAGAGTGAGCCCCCATTCCCGCAAGCTGTCCATCTTGTACAATCAAGTAGGGATCGCGAATAGGAGAACCCTCGAAGAAACATTCTAGAATTTCGCGAACGCCGGCTGCATATCTGGTTTGAGCGGAAAGTGAAGTCCCGGAGGTATGTGGTGTCATGCCGTGGTGGGGCATGGTTCGCCAGACATGGTCATTGGGAGCAGGTTGAGGAAACCAGACATCCCCAGCATAGCCGCTTAGTTGTCCAGATTCTAGTGCACGAACGATTGCTTCACGGTCACAAATTTTTCCACGGGCTGTGTTTACAATGTAAGCACCTTTTCTCATTTTTGATATCATTTCGTCGTCAAATAAGTGCTCAGTTTCTGGATGCAACGGGCAATTAATTGTGACCACATGGCATACAGAAATCATTGATTCCACACTATCATGGTGAGTGAGGTTGAGTTCTTGTTCAATTTCCGCAGGCAGACGGTGACGGTCAAAATAATGCAGGTGCACATCAAAGGGTTTCATCTTGCGCAATACATCAAGCCCAATCCTTCCAGCAGCCACCGTTCCGATATGCATACCTTCGACGTCATAGGAGCGTTGAACAGCATCTGCAATATTCCAGCCACCTTCATTTACGATTTTATGCTGGTTATGATAATCTCGCACCAGGGAGAGGATCATCATGACCACATGTTCGGCAACTGAACGGGAGTTGCAGTAAGTCACTTCAACCACATCGACTTTATGGTCCATTGCCGCTTGCAAATCTACATGATCAGACCCAATACCCGCGGTGATCGCCATTTTTAAATTAGGGGCCGATTCCATACGTTCACGGGTTAGGTAGTAAGGGAAGAAAGGTTGAGAGATGACCACATCGGCATCTACTAATTCCTTATCTGCCTGACAGCCTTCACCATCTTTATCAGAAGTCACCACTAAGGTGTGACCGGAATTCTCAAGAAATTTTCTCAGACCGAGCTCTCCGGAAACACAACCCAGTAACTGTCCGGGGGTGAAATCAATTTCCTTAGGGCTGGGCAGGCTCATACCGTCAGGATATTTTTCGAGATCTGGTAAATCGTTGAGTGGATAATTCGCGGGCATACCCGATTTAGGGTCATCATAGAGAATGCAAAGAATTTTCATGTTTTAGGATCTTTCTTGTTGGTGGGGTTAGCCATCAATCCTGTAGGACACACCACCTGTTTGTCACGGATTAATTTTAAAGGGCTAAAATTGGGACAATTTGACGCACATTGGGCGGGCCTTATGTTTCCCCGTCACATAAATTCTTCGCTTATTGAGGAATAATACCCCCATAGGCTTGTGTTTATCGGTGTTTTCAGACGATTATAATTGGTATGTATTCTGCAAGAGATGATTCGTTATGAATGTGGATCCCGAAAAATTTACCGAACTTGGAATTTCTGCTATTCAAGAAATGGCAGAAGTGGCCAAGCGAAATGGTCAGCAGGAGGTGGAGGTTTGGCATCTTCTTTCTGCATTGATGAATCAGGAGAATGGCATTGTCCCCGCCCTGATGGATGAAATGGGAGTGGGTACCGCACCGGTACAACTTTCTTTGCAACGAGAACTCAAAAAATTACCTAAGATTGCAGGAAATGTTAATACTGCCAGATCCTACGCCTCCTCTGCACTTACTGAGGCAGTGGAAAAGGGACAGGTCATATCCAGGGAAATGCAGGATGATTATGTAAGTACAGAACATTTACTGCTCGGATTATCTGCGGTGGGTAAGCCAGCAAGCTTTCAAAACTTTTTAAAGAACTTTGCACTTAGTGAGAAAAAGATCCGTGAGGCTATTAACAAGGTTAGGGGCGGACAAAAAGTAACCTCTAAAACTCCTGAGAATTCCTTTCGTGCTCTTCAAAAATACGGTATCGACCTAGTCGAACAGGCAAAAGCGGGAAAGCTCGATCCAGTAATTGGTCGGGATTCTGAAATTCGAAGAGTGATCAGAATCCTTTCCCGAAAGACCAAGAATAATCCGGTCCTTATTGGCGAGCCTGGAGTGGGTAAAACGGCGATTGTGGAAGGACTTGCTCAACGTATTGTTCGGGGAGATGTGCCCGAGGGATTAAAGGACAAAACGATTTTTACTTTGGAAATGGGCTCCCTTCTTGCCGGTGCTAAATTTCGGGGAGAATTCGAGGAGCGTTTGAAAGCCGTCCTTAATGAGGTAAGTAAGTCAGATGGGCGAATTGTTCTCTTCATCGATGAAATGCACACGATTGTAGGTGCGGGCAAAGCGGAGGGTGCGATTGATGCGGGCAATATGCTCAAACCAATGCTTGCCCGTGGTGAACTCAGGTGTATTGGTGCCACAACTTTGAACGAATACCGCAAACATGTGGAAAAAGATGCAGCCCTTGAACGGCGTTTTCAGACCGTACTCGTCGATCAACCCAATGTGGAGGATACGATATCCATTTTGCGTGGCCTGCGTGAACGTTTTGAAATCCATCACGGGGTAAACATTCGTGACGAGGCAGTGGTTCAGGCTGCGGTTCTTTCCAATCGTTATATCTCTGATCGTTTCTTACCGGACAAAGCGATTGATTTAGTGGACGAGGCATGTGCCATGATTCGTACTGAGCTCGATAGTATGCCGGCGGAACTTGATGAGGTCAGCCGTCGTGTACTACAGTTGGAAATTGAAGAGACTGCTCTGAAGCAGGAAAAGGATAAGTCCAGCAAGGATAGGTTGGAGTCTCTGCGCAAAGAACTTGGAAACGCTCGTGACAAAATGGAAACGATCAAGCGGCAATGGGAAAACGAGCGCCAGGGAATTGATAATGTCCGTGTATTGCGCGAACAAATCGAGTCCACCCGAGCAGAGATGGAACGAGCAGAACGTGCTTATGATTTAAATTTAGTTGCTGAACTTAAGCATGGGAAGCTGCCCAAGTTGGAAGAGGAATTGGAAACCCTTGAGCAAATGGAAAAGCAGGAGGACTCCATTTTAAAAGAAGAGGTAACCTCTGAGGAGATTGCCGAGATTGTTGCTCGTTGGACCGGCGTACCTGTGACCAAATTAATTGAGGGAGAGCGCGAAAAACTTTTACGACTCCAAAGTATTCTTCATCAGCGGGTAATTGGACAAAACGAAGCAGTTGATGCCGTGTCTGATGCTATTTTGCGAGCCCGTGCCGGGATTAAGGATCCACAAAGGCCCATTGGATCCTTTCTTTTTCTTGGTCCCACCGGTGTAGGAAAGACCGAATTGGCCAAGACTTTAGCCGAGAGTCTTTTTGACAGCGAAAGCAATGTGGTCCGCATCGATATGTCGGAATACATGGAGAAACATTCCGTTGCCCGACTCTTAGGAGCACCTCCTGGTTATGTCGGTTATGAAGAGGGCGGTCAATTAACCGAAGCTGTACGTCGAAAACCCTACTCGGTGATTCTTTTTGATGAGATTGAAAAAGCACATCCAGATGTTTTTAATGTGCTCCTTCAATTGATGGATGATGGTCGACTAACTGATTCCCAGGGCCGGACAGTCGACTTTAAAAATGTTGTGGTTATCATGACTTCAAATGTGGGTAGCCGTTATTTGCAGGAAACTTTTCTTGATAATGAAATTACAGAATCTGCCCGTGAGTCGGTTATGGCTGAATTGCGGGACCATTTCCGCCCAGAATTTTTAAACCGTATTGACGATGTTGTCCTTTTTAAACCCTTATCCCTCGATGAGATTACCTCCATTGTTGATCTCCTTCTTACCGGTTTAAATAAGCGATTACTTGACCGGAAAATCATCGTTGGGTTTACCGATGCTGCCAAGAAATGGATTGGAGAAAAGGGATATGATCCCACTTATGGTGCCCGGCCCCTTAAACGTTTTTTACAAAAGCAAGTGGAGACTCAACTTGCCCGTGCCTTAGTTTCGGGAGAGGTTGAGGAGGGGAGTGAAGTATCCTTTTCAGTCAAAGACGATGAGTTGGTGATGAAGGTAACCCAGTGACGGGTAGCCTCCTTAGGAGCACGAACGGACAGACCTTCCAATTACCCGTTGATTGATCCACAAAAAGACAACGGCATACAGAATTGCACCGGCTAAAGTTTGCCAGCTTAGTCCGTTGGATAATTCAATCCCATAGATTTTTACCTGCTGTGCGGTATAAATTTTGAGCCCATAACATACCATTATGGATAGGGCCCAGATGAGCGTGAACACCTTGGCAAATCGAAGCATAAATACCCGGCAGATTTTTTGGGGAGAAAAACCAAGATGCAGCAGGTCGCGAGTGGTTTCAGCCGATTGAGTAACCACCAAGCGAAAGCTGCTGGCAAAGGTGGCGATCGAAAGGAGTGAGAGCAAGGAACCGACACCGGCCATGCCCCAAATTAATCCATTGGCCAGTTGGTTCAACCATTCATCCTGGGGAAATTCCCGATTGGTCTCATAACCCAATTCATCAAGCCTTTGTAAAAAATCATCCGTTGGGGAGTTGTCCATAGCTAAAATGAGGCGCGAGGGGCCCGCATTTGAATGCCTCATTTTTAGGGCGTCAGACAGAATCATTCGATCCTCAGGATGTTCAATTGGAGAGACTTGAATATTAGTGCTCCTAAATGCCTCATTTTTGGCAAGATCAGACTTGGAAACAGGAGCCCCAGTAATTTCTCCATTTTCCCAAACAAAGAAATATTTTTCTCTGCGATCATTGCCGTGGGTCCGGTTTGCCCATTGGAGAAAATTTGCTGGTACGAGTACACTGTTGATTCGCTTGCTAAAGGCAACAAACCTGCCAAGCATTCGAGTGGATTCATCCTCCCCAATAAGGATTTCTATGGGCATGGATGAGGCTGCGTCGCGGGAAAGGGCTGGGTATTCACTGCGTGACGGGGCGAGGCCGAAATTCCATAGGTCCAAATAAAACTTGGGAACCATGATTGGTACATAAGATTGATTTTCCTCCCATTTCCATGCTGCAGGTTTTTGATCGAGGAATTCATCAGGTACCGATTCAAAGAACAAATCTGCCCGGGCGGCGGCCCCCAATCCAATCTTTCCAGTAGGCCAGATATGTACTGTTACCGGGAACTGGTTGCGGGTAAAACCACCTACTTTTTTAACTGCCGGAAGTTTTTTAATCCGCTCAATTTCTTCTTCCTTAAAGAATTCCTCCTGCTTTCCAAGATTGAGTAAGATGCCCCCCTGAACCGATTTATTAAGGGTGACAAAATTCTGTCCAACTTTTTGGCTCCCCAATAAGAGTTTTGAATCGGCAAAAATTTGTAGAGCGAGCAAAATTAAGGTCGATCCGATAACGCATCCAAGAGAGGCTGCTAATAATTCTTTTCTCGGGGATTGAGAACCGAGGCAACGATTGAGCAAAGATTTAATTGGCCGGCTCATAAATTGATGGATCGGTTGCAAGACAATGGGCACGATCCTGTAAGTGAAGTAATTACTAATCCGGCATCATTTTGGTTGAGGACAGCTTCAATCAAACCAGCCGCTGCCTGGGCGTTATCTTCGTCAAGATGACTGAAGGGCTCATCCAGCAAGAGCCAGCAAAAAGGTTTCCGTAAGCACCGGACGAGTGCGAATCGTTGTCGTTGTCCAAGAGAGAGGGTTTCAACGGGTTTGTCCAATAGGTGAAGGATTCCTAAGACCTCGCACATTTCTTTCACGGTCGGAGCTTGCGGGTTTATTTCGGGCAAGAGCTCGAGGTTGTCCCGTGCACTTAACTTTTTGAAAAGCCGCAGATCCTGAAATAAAAGAGAAAGCTTTTTGGCCCGTAAGATGAGCCAGTCTTCTGCCGACAAATCTTCTCCTTGAACTCCCTCTATTTCCCACGAACCGGAATAGTCTTTGCGCAGGCCATAAATTAGATGGAGCAGGGTGGACTTTCCTTTGCCAGACTGGGCTTGTGCGAGGATACGATCATTAGCTGCCCATGTGATTTCTTCTCCCCATATTTTAGACGAAGCAATCAGGGGCTGGGGGATGGGTTCCGGGACGATTTTATTGAAAGCCAGTTTCATCCTAAAAGGTTTGCAAAATTTTCTCCCAGCATGGCTCGTAACTCATTTTCAGTTACATCGACTGAATCGATAAAGGTATCCAAAAAAGTTTTAAAGTCTGGATTTTTTTGAGTGGCAGGATAGATGCGTAAAGGATAGTCAGTCCCCCAGAGAATTTTTTCGCTCCCCACATGTTCGATTAATTCTTTAAAAATACTCGCTGGGTAGAGCAGTGGACAGGCGGCCAAATCAATGTAGAAGTTTGAAGGAATTGAATTTTTTAAAGGGTACAAAGCTCCGGCATGAGCAAGGATTATTTTGAGGTCGGGCAACTCATTGGCCAGCCATAAAAAATCTTCCATTGGGGTGAGTATCTTACCTGGATAATCTTTCCCTTCCGGGTCGGTAACATGAAAGTTTACTGGCCAACCAGACTCGCAGGCAAATTCCATCGCCTTGATCCATTCCCTGTCTTGCATAGAAAATCCCTGAGCCCAGGGATGGGATTCTCCAATTCCCCGAAAACCGTCTTCCCGTGCCCTTTTTAAGTAGTCTAATAACTGGGGAATCTTTGGGTGTAATGAAAGAAAACCGATAAACCTTTCTTTATCCTGCTTCATCCATTGCCGGTGCCATTGGTTTGCCTCTAGGCAGGTTTTTTGATTTTCCCAATACCAACCGAGCAGTACGGATTGGCGGACTCCAGCAGCATCCATAGAGGCGAGCATTTCTTCGCGATTTGCCCAACCCTGCAAGCTCGGCCGATCTTGGGGAGATACCATATTCAACCACATTTTTTCCCCGGTTCGTTGGGCAAAGCGGGCAGGGTCGTTAATTACCTCCTCGGGATAGCGATGAGTATGAGCGTCTATGATCATGCCAGCTTTCTATTCCGTTGAATGTAGGGCTTTGGGTAAAGCCCAAAAGAAAGGGGCTTAGGATTTTTCGGCCTTTTCTGAGGCAGCTAGCTTACGGGTAAGAGTGGCTTCAATAAAAGCAGCAAATAGGGGATGTGCCTTGGTTGGCTTGGATTGAAACTCCGGATGGAATTGTACGGCCACAAACCAAGGATGGTTTTGCACCTCTACTATTTCCACCAGGTCCCTATCAGGATTGGTCCCGGCTACAATTAATCCGGCTGACTCCATTTGTTCACGATAGGAATTATTAAATTCGAAGCGGTGCCGGTGTCGTTCTGATACCTCTTCCTTGTCATATGCAATTCTAGAGAAGCTTCCTGGCCTTAGGCGGCAGGGGCAGGCACCCAGTCTCATAGTGGCTCCTTTTTCGGTCACAGATTTTTGCTCGTCCATGATATGAATGACTGGATCTGGGGTATCCGGATCAAATTCCGTACTGTTTGCTTTTTCTTTGCCTAGAACATTACGGGCAAAATCGATTACTGCAATTTGCATACCCAGGCAGAGTCCGAAAAAGGGAATCTTTTCTTCCCTGGCAAATTTAGATGCCAATACTTTACCTTCGGTTCCACGGTCTCCAAAACCACCAGGCACTAGAATGCCGTCTAATCCTTTAAGGTGAACTTCAGGGCCGTCTCGCTCGATAGCTTCGGCATCCAAATGAATCACTTCGACCCCGGTGTCGTTACGTATTCCACCATGCACCAGAGATTCGTTAACCGAGAGATATGAATCTTGCAGATCAATATATTTTCCGATCATTCCAATCTTCACCCGGTGTTTGGGATGAATCAAGCGGTGGACCACTTCTTCCCATTCGTCCAACTTGGGAGCAGGGGCATCAAGCCCGAGAAAGCGTGTGACCAGAGTGTCTAATCCTTCCTGTTTTAACATATGGGGAAGTTCGTAGATCGAATGGGTCACATCCATTTCTTCAATTACTGCTTCCTTGGGTACGCTACAGAAAAGGCTAAGTTTCTCGCGAATTTCTTCGGTAATCGGTTGTTCCGTCCGACAAACCAGTATGTCTGGCTGAATGCCAATTTCTCTCAGCTTGGCCACACTTTGTTGGGTAGGTTTGGTCTTGAGTTCACCAGCTGCCCGTAAGCTGGGTAGTAAAGTCATGTGTACAAAAAGAACATTTGCCTTGCCTACCTCGCTGGCGAACTGTCGCATCGCTTCAGTAAAGGGCAAACCTTCAATATCACCAATAGTTCCACCTATTTCGGTAATGAGCACATTTACTCCTTCCCCGGCAGCATAAATTCGATCTTTAATTTCGTTGGTCACATGGGGAATAACCTGCACGGTTTTACCAAGGTAATCCCCCCGTCTTTCCTTGCGAATTACAGACTCGTAAATTTGTCCGCTGGTCAGGTTGTTGAACCTGGTCAGCTTGCCGGATGTAAAACGTTCGTAGTGGCCAAGGTCGAGATCCGTTTCTGCTCCGTCATCGAGCACATATACCTCTCCATGTTGAAACGGACTCATCGTTCCGGGATCGACATTTAAATAGGGATCGAATTTTTGGATGCGGGTGGTTAGGCCTCTTTGTTCAAGTAAAGCCCCGAGTGCTCCTGAAGTTAGCCCTTTCCCCAAGGACGAAACTACTCCGCCAGTAATAAAAATATACTTCATTTTCTTCTTATTTGTACCCTTCACCCATGACGTAGAAAAGAAGGGGGTGGCAACCAAGATTTATTCACCTTGGTAACTCCAAGCCATTCAGTGGATGGAATATTTGTGTTTGCGCAAATATTAATTTGCCTAATTCTTTCAGCTAATACCTATCTTCGCACCTCCTTTTCACTCGTCATGAATTTGTGCGGTTAGAAGATATCTCTATAAATCCTTATAGACATGACTCAATCTTCCTTACTTAAAAAATACCTCATGGCCCTCACCGGCATTGTTCTCGTAGGTTTTGTTTTAGTTCACATGGCTGGTAACCTTCAAGTATTGATTGGCCAGGAAGCAATCAACGCTTACGCATACGCCCTTCAAAACTTACCTGCTCCCATTCTTTGGGGCTCTCGCCTTTTTCTCCTCGTATGTGTTTTGGTTCATGCAGTCACTGCCTACCAACTTATTAAAGAAAACCGAATGGCCCGGCCCAGAGCTAATGAAATCGAAGTTACCAAGCGGGCAGGGTGGGCCTCATTGCGGATGGGTCTTACAGGTTCATTGATGCTAGCCTTCATTGTTTTTCACCTTTTACATTTTACCATCCGGGCGATTTTTCCTGAATACAACGATATGAAAACTACTGTTGGGTCGCCCGACGGTTCGGAAATTCATGATGTTTATTCCATGATCCTTGCCGGTTTCCAAGTGGATGCAATTTCCATCTTTTATGTAATTTGTATGTTTTTACTTTGTCGGCATTTGGCTCACGGAGTATCGAGCATGTTTCAAACCTTGGGCTTACGCTCGGAGCGTTGGCGCGGAAAACTCGACCTTGCCGCTTCTGCCTATGGCTGGATTATTTTTGCCGGTTTTTCCATCATCCCTGTTCTTGTTATTGCCCAAAAGTATGGCTTGGTTAATTGCCTCGAGACTTGTGGCTCATCCTGTTCCGTGAACCTGTAGAATTTCTGCCCCATGATCCTCGATTCAAAAATTCCTGAAGGTCCACTTGCTGATAAGTGGGAAAATCATCGTTTCTCTTCCAAACTGGTCAACCCGGCAAATAAACGAAAGTTCAAGATTATCGTAGTCGGTTCCGGGTTGGCTGGCGGTTCCGCGGCAGCTACCCTTGGCGAACTTGGTTACAATGTGGATTGTTTTTGTTACCAGGATACGCCACGTAGAGCACACTCCATTGCCGCCCAAGGCGGAATCAACGGTGCCAAGAACTATCAAAATGACGGAGACAGTATACATCGTCTCTTTTATGACACCATCAAGGGTGGAGACTTTCGTTCACGGGAAGCAAATGTACATAGGCTTGCTCAAAATAGTGTAAACATAATAGATCAGTGTGTTGCTCAGGGAGTTCCTTTTGCCCGTGAATACGGAGGACTACTTGCAAATCGTTCATTTGGTGGTGCCCAAGTTAGTCGAACTTTTTATGCTCGTGGGCAGACTGGTCAACAATTGCTCCTCGGTGCCTACAGTGCTTTGAGCCGTCAGATTGCAACCGGTCAGGTAAAGATGCATGTTCGTCAGGAGATGCTTGATTTAATTGTGGTCGATGGTCATGCCAAAGGAATTATCACCCGCAATCTCGCGACTGGTGAAATGAAGGTTTGGACGGCAGACGCTGTTCTTCTTTGCACCGGAGGATACGGCAATGTTTATTACCTCTCGACCAATGCGATCGGTTGTAATGTCACGGCTAATTTTCGTGCTTATCGAAGAGGTGCAGGTTTTGCCAACCCCTGCTTTACTCAAATTCATCCAACTTGCATACCTGTTGCGGGAGATCATCAATCCAAGCTTACTTTGATGTCTGAATCCTTGCGTAATGACGGTCGAGTATGGGTCCCCAAAAATGCGGAGGATGCGGGCAAAGCTCCTTCTGAAATTCCCGAAGATGCTCGCGATTATTATTTGGAGCGTAAATACCCAAGTTTTGGAAACCTTGCTCCGCGTGACATCTCCAGCCGTTCGGCCAAAGAAGCTTGCGATGAAGGACGCGGAGTAGGCCCGGGTGGTCGTGGTGTCTACCTTGACTTTGAAGATTCAATCAATCGCTTGGGAGAAAATGTTATTAGTGAACGCTACGGAAATCTTTTTGAAATGTACGAGCGTATTACCGGTGAAAATGCTTACCAGCGCCCCATGCGTATCTATCCAGCCATTCACTACACCATGGGAGGTCTGTGGGTGGATTATAATTTGATGAGTACGATTCCTGGATGCTTTGTTTTAGGGGAGGCAAACTTTTCCGACCATGGAGCAAACCGTTTGGGTGCCAGTGCTTTGATGCAGGGATTGAGCGATGGATATTTTGTTCTGCCTTATACCATTGGAAATTACCTGACCACGATCAGTCCAGGCGGGATCGATCCAGAAGGTGCAGCGGCGCTTGAAACGCTCGAATCTGTAAAGGAAAGAGTTGGCCAAATGGTTTCCGCCAAGGGAAAACGTTCTTCCCGTTCATACCATAAGGAACTTGGAAATATCATGTGGGAATATGCAGGTATGGCCAGAAACGAAAAGGGCTTGAACAAAGCAATTGGAGAAATTCAGGATTTACGGGATGACTTTAACAAAAACCTGCTCGTTACCGGACACGGCGAAGAATTGAATATGGAATTGGAAAGATCCGGCCGGGTGCGTGACTTTTTGGACTTCGGAGAATTACTCTGTCGGGATGCTCTTACCCGCAATGAATCCTGTGGTGGTCATTTCCGTGAAGAATATCAAACTGCAGATGGAGAGGCTACGAGGAACGACGAAGACTTTTCACACGCAGCGGTTTGGGAATACAAAGGCGATGGAGAAACTCCTGCCCGTCACGAAGAAGATTTAGAATTCGAAAATGTCAAACTTGCGGTACGCAGTTACAAATAAGGACAGTTCCCCATGAAATTATTTCTTAAAGTTTGGAAGCAGGAAGGACCTGAAGATGAGGGCCATTTTGAATCACATGTACTCGATGGAGTGTCCGAGGATTCATCCTTCCTTGAAATGCTCGACCAGTTAAACGAGCAGTTGTTGGAAGAAGGCAAGGAACCGATCGCTTTTGATCACGACTGTCGTGAGGGAATTTGTGGGACCTGTTCTCTCAATATTAACGGGTATGCTCATGGGCCGGAAAATTCCACCACCACTTGTCAATTGCACATGCGCAAGTTTGAGGACGGAGATTCCATTACTGTTGAACCATTCCGGGCCAAAGCTTTTCCGGTGGTTAAAGACTTAGTGGTCAACCGATCGGCCTTTGATAAAATTATTCAAGCGGGCGGATTTATTACGGTACGTACTGGAAGTGCTCCCGATGGTAACGCTTTGCCCGTGCCCAAGGAGGATGCCGACTTGGCTATGGATGCAGCCCAGTGTATTGGTTGCGGGGCCTGTGTGGCATCCTGCAAGAATGCATCTGCTATGCTCTTTACTTCGGCCAAAGCAGGACACTTAAATATGCTCCCCCAAGGACAAGCCGAAAAGGATTCCAGGGTTTTAAATATGGTTGCGGCAATGGACGAGGCAGGCTTTGGAAATTGTCGTAATTATGGCGAATGTTCAGCTGCTTGCCCCAAGGATATTTCCTTGGATTATATCGCCAAGTTAAACCGGGATTACGCCAAGGCGAAAATTAAAAAGGTCTTTTCTTAAGACCTATTAATTGTCCACTCACCCCCCGCGCCTCACGCAAATAGGGTTGCGATCGCACCTCTGGTTTGGGATGATGTTTTCCCATGGCAGACAACGGAAAACAAGCGACTTGGGGCGGACGGTTTAAGGATGGTCCTGACGGTCTTATGCTTGCCTTTGGTGAGTCTGTTTCCTTTGACCAACGGCTTGCTCCTTATGATCTGCAAGGCAGTTTAGGTCATGCGTCTATGCTTTTATCTGTAGGCCTTCTTAATCAGGAGGAATTCAACTCGATTGAAAAAGGATTGAAGGAATTAGCCGAAGAAGTAAAGACAGGCGATTTTGAATGGAAGATTGAATGGGAAGATGTCCATATGAACCTGGAGCAAGCCCTGCGGACTAAGACCGATGCTGCGGATAAGCTCCACACGGGTCGGAGTCGGAATGACCAGGTTGCAACAGATATGCGCTTGTTCTTTAAGGATGCATGCAGTCAGCTTCGGGACGGAATCGAACATGCTATGTCCGCCCTTCTTGCAATGGCAAAGAAGTATGCCACCACGCCCATTCCCGGATACACCCATTTACAAAGGGCTCAACCTGTTACCGTGGGTCACCACCTGCTCGCTTATGTCGAGATGCTCGGGCGGGATCACGAACGTTTTTCCACCGTTTCCAATCATGCAAATGTTTGCCCATTGGGATCGGGTGCGATTGCTGGATCTACGCTTCCTCTCGACCGGGTTCATGTTGCTAAGGCACTTGGCTTTGTTGATGAAGCGGGCGAGGCACGCCTAACCCCTAATGGAATGGATGCAGTGGCAGACCGCGATTTATTTGTTGAATTTGCTTCTGCATGTTCCCTCTGTTCCCTCCATCTTTCGCGCCTCGCGGAAGACCTCATTCTTTGGAATTCTTCGGAGTTTGGATACTTACGACTTTCCGATTCGTTCACCACCGGCTCTTCCCTTATGCCGCAAAAGAAAAACCCGGATTGTTTTGAATTGATCCGGGGAAAGACTGGTCGGGTCATTGGCAATCTTTCCAATTTATTGGTCACGATCAAGGGATTACCCCTTACCTACAACCGGGATCTTCAGGAAGACAAACCTCCCGTGTTTGACAGTTTTGAACAGCTAGGCATCTGCCTGGCGGTAACCGCAGGAGCATTGGAAGGAGCCGAAGTCGATGAGGCACGCTGCCTCTCTGCTGCATCTGATCCTTTGCTCCTTGCTACCGATCTGGCTGATTACCTGGTCGAACATGGAGTCGCTTTTCGTCAGTCTCACCACCTCGTTGGATCCTTAGTCGCTCGGGCGGAAGAACTTGGTGTGACTTTACCCGAATTAAGTGATGAAGATGTGCAAAAAATCTTTCCTGAAATAGGAAATGATTGGAGAGATGTATTCGATTTGTCACGGGCCTTTGCCAAGCGGGAAAAGCCCGGTATGCCTGGCCCCTCTCAAGTTTCTGCCCGTATTCAATTCTGGGAAGGAATTCTTAACTCTTGAATGCTTTGGGCTCCCGGCTCCCGGGTGTCTTACTTCTCGGGCTTTTTGTATTGTGCGATGTTGCCTGGGGTAGGACCTGGACAACGATTGAAGGCAGGCGTTCCCAGGGTGAACTTGTCTCTTTTGAGGAAAACCAGGTCACCTTGTTGATTGATGGCAGGGAGTATACTTTTCCGGTTTCCCGCTTTTCCGCTCCGGATCGTGCTTATTTGATGAAATGGAAAGCCGAAAAAAGGTGTGGGATTTGTCGAGAAACTGTGGGAGCTGATAAGATGCAAGCAGGTGAACAAATTTATCATCCCGCCTGTTTTACCTGCTTGGTTTGCGAACGCCCCTTCCTTGACCGGCAATCCATCCGTCGTGACGAGTGGGGAGGGTTGGTCCATACAGAACATTTTCGACAGGTTCCCAGATGTGGAACCTGTGGGCGTATGTTCTCCAAAAAAACAGCCAAGCCTGAACAATTTTTTTCTGATGGTCGATTGTCGTGCCTTGCTTGTTTACGGGATGCGGTTACGGATGTGGGGACTCTTGATGCCGTGGCCAAGCGGGTAAGGCTGGGGATGTCGGAACTCGGATTACCCAAGCCTACTGGTCCTTTGACCATGCGTTTAGTCAGCCAAAAACGGATAAACCAGGAAGTCGAACGGGCTCATGGCCGTGGAAGTTTGCGCGGATTAACCATGACCACCTTTCGTACCGTCACGGGCGGAACAAATGCGGGGACCACTTATACCCACGAGGTTTGGGTACTTGCAGGTATGCCTGTGGTCGAATGTACGTCCGTACTTGCTCATGAGTTTGGACATGTTTGGATGAATGAAAATTTTATCGAGGCATCTCCTCCATCCGTGGAGGGATTTTGTAACCTTTTATCGATGCATGCCTTGCAAAAAGAAACCAGTAAACTTGCCGAGGTCCTGCGCAAGAATTTAGAAATGAGTGACGATCGGGTTTATGGGCGCGGCTTCCGGGATATGCGCCAACAATTAAACAAATTGGGATGGTCCGGATTGATTGCTGATCTTTCCACTCGTCGGGTTCATCCGAGCAAGCGAAGGCGCTAAGGTTTTTTAATTCGGGTAATAGTCAAGTCCACGGAGTAGACGGTCATGCACCTTTGTGGCCAGTATTGGGGTATCGGATGGTTCGATTCCGTGTCCCAGGATAACCGGCCAGTCGAGTGAATCTTTGGGGCGGACACCGTGGGTTCCTTTGACCAGGGATGCATCTAGGGGGATCAGGTCCATGAAGATGCGGAAGCCCAATTTTTTTGCCAGCAACTTTCCCGCTGCTTTAAGGGTGGGAAAAGGAATGCTGGGATCGACAAAGAGCTCGGCTGGATCGTAGCCGTATTTACGATGAACATCTACACAACGGGCAAAGTCGGGGGCGAGGGAGTCGTCCAGCCAATGGTAATAGGCAAACCAGGCATCCTCCCTCGCGAGCAATACAAGATCGCCCGCCCGATCGTGATCGAGCCCGATAGAGGCCCGTTCTTTGCCAGAGAAAACTTTTGCTACTCCTTCGAGGCTTTCCATTTCTTTGCGGACTTTGGAAACGAATGCATCGTCCTGACGATTTAAATAAACATGGGCGATTTGATGATCGGTTAGGCAAAACGCCGGTGATCCTCCACAATCCAAATATTCCAACCCCAATTCATTTTTGATGGATAACCATCCTTTCTGGCGTAAAGCTCGGTTTGGATAGATCACCTGTTTGGCCGCGGTCAGTCCATATTCGGAAAGGATGATCACCCGTACTTTTTGAGACTCATAAAAATGAAGCAACTCTCCTACCAACGCATCAAGTTCCTGAACCGCTTGATCGGCTTGGGGAGAGGATGGTCCATATCGTTGAAGGTCGTAATCAAGATGGGGTAAATAAACCAGGGAAAGCTCAGGTTTTTCTCTTTCCTCTATCCATTTTGCCGATTGAGCAATCCATTGGCTGGAAGGAAGGCCTGCCCGTGGACCCCAGAAGGATGGAAAGGGAAAAGGGCCGAGCGTCTCTTTAATTTGTTCACGAATATTCAGGGGGTGTGCATGAACATCAAAAGTCTTGAGGCCATCGGAACGGTACAGGGGTCGGGGAGTGATGGAAAAATCAGCACTGCTATACATATTGAACCACCAAAATAGATTGGCACATCGAAAGTTCGGACGTTCTTTCCGCAAGGTTTCCCAAATTTTTTGCCCACCCACCAGTCGGTTGGATTGTTTCCAAAAATGATGTTCGTTAAGGGTACGATCATACCAACCGTTTCCCACAATGCCATGCTCGCTGGGAGTTTTTCCTGTTAGATAAGTGGCCTGTGCGGAACAGGTAACTGCGGGGACCACTGGGTCAACCACTTGAACTTTGCCCCCATGGTTTTTAAGAAATCGTTCAATGTTCGGAGTGTTTTTCCCAAGTAAACGAGTGCATAAACCCACGAGGTTGAGAACTGCCAACCGGGAACTGTTGTCCGCTCCCAAACCTGTCATCGTCAATGCTTAGGTCTGCGAATGGGCGAGCGAACGGGTGCGCAAATCATCAATCGATTGCAAAACTTCTTCGCCGTCCATTTGGTGAACTTCAACGCCCTGTCCGAGTGCTTGAATCAAAGTGATGGTAAGCTGGCCCCCGAGATGTTCCCGGAATTCCTCTAGCCCTTCCAGAATGGTCGATTTTCCATTCTTGTTTTGGGCGTGGAGTAAAGGGTGGTAAATTTCAAAACCTAATGCCTGAAGCAGGGCAATTACCCGTTCTGCGGCTTGCTTCTTAAGTAAGCCAACCCGTGCACAGTAGAGAACATCGGCAGCCAAGCCCACGGCGACTGCGTCCCCATGGCCCACCCGGAATTCTGACATTGGTTCGAGTTTGTGTGCGATCCAATGTCCAAAGTCTAGCGGCCTTGCCGATCCTCGTTCAAAGGGATCGCCCGAGCCGGCAATATGGTCGAGGTGTAGGGCAGCACTTCGCCGGATTAATTGTTCCATTGCATGCGGTGTAAAACGGGCAAGTTCATCTGCCCGTTCTTCAATCCATTCAAAAAAGGCACGGTCCCGAATTAGAGCGACTTTGACTGCTTCCACAAAACCCGCCCGTTTTTGTTTGTCCGGCAGGGTGCGTAAAAATGAAAAGTCATTGATCACTGCATCGGGAACAGTAAAGGAACCCACCCAATTTTTTTTGCCGAAGAAATTAATTCCATTCTTCACTCCAACTCCACCGTCTCCCTGGCTCAGGGTGGTGGTGGGCAAGCGCACAAGCCTTACTCCCCGATGAGCGGTGGATGCGGCAAAGCCTACAAGATCGAGGGCAGCCCCGCCGCCCACAACTAGGATGTAGGAATGTCGGCACATTCCGTATTGGTTTAAATCAGACCAAATCGATTCAACGAGGCCCCATTCATTTTTCGCTTCTTCTCCTCCTCGCACAAAGGCGGGTGGGCAAACCAAATTTAGGTTTTTGGAATGGGCCTTGAAATAGGAAGATACTAAATCCTGAAGGTTTGGATTTCCGTCGAGGAGACCCTCGTCCAAATAAACCAATACTTTTGTCCGCTTGTCCGCTTGTTTGTTTTTGAGCAAATCGGACAGAGTGGAGTTTTCCGGAACAAATGAATCCCGGGTAAAAAAAACTTCGTGGGCAAAGTCGAGCCGGACATTCCGGCGTATGGAAGAATAAGTATTGGGCATGATCTAAATAATTAATCTAGATGAGGGCTAAGTTGCCGCAAACCTCTTTTGTAAAATATGAGCAAATGCTCCGAGGAGGATGCAGGGCCCCACAAGCACCGGAGCATGAAAGGCAAGGAGGGTGGCATCGACTGCGCAAATTCCTGCGAGTAGTCGCGAAACCCCTTTCCCGATCGCTCCTTCTTCATCCGATCGCATTTGTAAAATAGCAAAAAAAGCAACCCCTCCCACCAGCAGACCAGCGAGGTTTATTAGAAAGACACGGACGGGATCGAGGTTATTCCAGAGGATTAAATAAGCAAGGGCGAGCAGGGGCGGTGCAAAAAGTAATAAGATGGGAATTCGGCCCGTCCAATGTTCCTGGTTATTGCCCTCCCTGCTTAGGGATTCCGTCCGGGCAAACCAACTAATGCCCACCACATATGCCCCGGCAGTAAATGCCCAGATATAAAGCAAGGGGGCGGGGGACATCCCCGATGCCGCCGTCCCCGCAGTGATCCAAAGTAAAGTACGGCAACCACCCATTAAAAGAATGCCCCAGGCCGTTTTTTTATGAATCCAATCATAGGCAAGAATACAGACGAGCAATGCCACTGTCCATTGCCAGGCACAACCAGCACCCTCAATTAGTGCCCATGCACCTGTTAACATTTGTAAAATCCCCAGGGCCCATGCCTGAGCAAGAGTTAGGGAACCACCAGG
>CALSMY010000007.1 GCA_943787575.1 uncultured Opitutales bacterium
CTGGACTTGCAATCGCTCTTCCAACGATACTTTTCAACTCATACCTGCAACGGGTACTCGATAAACGAGCAGCCTCCCTAGACTGGTTAACCGCTCGACTTATCGACGCGACAGAACGAAAAAAACTACCTGCTGATATAATCAGATGAGCCTGCGCCCCAAGCGGAGAAACATGCCAAGGGTGGATGTCATTCCGCTAATCGATGTTCTAATGGTGCTGATCCTGTTCTTTTTAACCAGCATGCAGTTTCAGGACCTTCGTGCGTTGAATGTTACGCTACCTAAGATCGATTCCGCGGGATCAAACAAAATTACCAATCAACTTGTAGTTTCTGTATCCCAAAAGGGAGAATATTTTCTCAATGGCAATGAGGATAACCTCAAAAAAATTGGGGAAGTTATGAAATCCACAGCCTCCCTACCTCGAAAGCCTGCCGTTTTGGTGGTTGCCGATGAAAATGTCCCCTTAAAGCATGTTACTAAGATAGTTGATCTCTGCAGGGAGTCAGGACTAGACGATTTTCGTCTGCAATCGAGATAATATTCTAGCGGAGCTCAGGAAAGAATGGATTGTTTTTCTTTTCTTCCTGCACCGTAGTCATGGGTCCATGCCCAGGGCATAAAATTGTCTCACCGGACAAAGTCATAATTTTCTCCCGATTCGTCCGCAAAGCATCTTCGTAAGAAACCATCCCTCCCCCCATAGAACCGGCAAAAATCGCATCACCAACAATCGCAACAGGACTCTCAAGGCCATCAATTATATAGGTAATTCCACCTAATGCATGCCCGTGAGTGTGCAATGCTTGGATTGAAAGAGTTCCACTACTTTCTTCAAAGCCCTCAGTGATCAATAAACACCCATCAAGTGCTTCTAGTTCGTGCACATAAACGGAAGGATTGCCAGTTTTCTCCTTCAATTCATCCAAGCAGGCAATATGGTCACGGTGGGTATGGGTAAGAAAAATGGCATTAACCTTCAAGCCTTCATCCTCAATGAAATCCAAAACCGGATGGGCCATAGGTCCAGTATCAAACACCCATGCATTTTTCGAAGTTTGCTCCCAAATCACATAAACGTTTACCAGCATATCTCCAAAAGGAAGATTGAACTGTTTTAGCCCTCGAATCTCCAGAGGGGCAGGGCTCCATTCCCGGTTAGCAGAACGAATCAACTTTTCAGTATCCAAATTCAATTCACAAGCCATTAAGCGAATCAAACTTTCGTTCACTCCTCCGGACAGAATCTCATCAATATCAGACTTTTCGGAACCAAGTCTTTTTGCCATTTCATTTTTACCTATCCCCAAGCCCCGCATGGCTTTTCCCAAAATATCTTCATGGAAATCTTCTAAGTTAATTTCCGTGTTCATCCAAAAATGATAAAATTAGTTAAATGGAAGTAATTTAGGTTCCGGTTTTTTTAGCGATGGGGGTTCTTTATTCAAGATTTCTCCAGCTAAAACCCGCTCATAAATTTCTACATAACTGAGTGCCATTTTTTTTGAATTAAAGTTTTCAACGGCATAATCTCGGCAGACTTGAGGTTTCCACTGTTGTGAATCTTTCATCGCCTCAGCCAACTGATCTGAACTTGCTGAAAGAAACCCGACTTCAGAAGGAACAAGTTCTGGTAAGGAACCATAGGGAGTACCAAATACCGGACATCCTGAAAAAAGACTTTCAATAATTGCCAGACCGAAAGGTTCATTCCAGCAAACCGGGAAGACTAAGCCTTTAGAAGATTCCATAACTTTATATTTCTTGGAATTATCAACCATTCCATGAAAGCGAGCAATTGGATCAAGGGTAAACCTGAAACCCATGTTGAAATTAATACGAGTACCTCCTAAAATATCAATTTTTCCAGAGTTAGCTTTCCGAGCACAACGAATCGCACCTTTAACATTTTTGCGCCTCCACGCTGCTTTCCCAAGAAAATGAAAACTTGCCCTTTCATGAGTTAAGTTAGTTTCACAAGGTGCCAGACCGTTGTAAACAACACAATCACCACCATGCCTAAAAGCTTGGTTATGAGAAACAAATACAGTTTGATACTTAGGATTTCTCCAAAGCTAGCGTTTCCTTCAAGCGTAAAAATATGAGGGGAATCAATTAGATGGGGTAGATCAGAAAAGAAGTGAATAAAATCAACATCCTTTGGTATCGAGTCCATTATACTCCCACCAAAATCATGTCCAACAACCTCAGCAAAATCGCAAGAAGTACCATGTGGGGCAACTAACACGACTTCATTGCCGAGTGCATTAAGTTCTCGACATAAGTCCCAAATAACTCTTTCAGCACCACCATAAAGATTAACAGGTAATTTAATTTGGCTGGTTACTGCGATCTTCATAATAAATAAAACGAAACCATATATTATGTGAAAAATATAAAAACGGGTGGACAACCAAGGAAAAGCTTAAATTTTCCAACTAATAAACATTAAAATTAATAGTTCGATCAATCACTGTAAGCCATCAAGTTGCAATTATGTCTCACTCGAAGTAACTAAATTGCTCAAACTTGCACTGAGAAACAATAAACAACAGAATATAAAAAATAATGTCGAATGCATGGATCCAACAAAAGGACTATCCGTGAAAAAGAACATAATGTAGCAAGAGATTAGAATTAAACCATATGAAGAAAATTCCCTTTCACCATGTTTTCGAAGAGCAAAAAAGATAAGAATTAAAACCAACATGAAGGATAATGTGGATAGCAAACCTAACAATCCACGCATTGCGAGGTCAGAGATAAATTGGTTATGAGAATGTGTTAAGTGGATAAGATATTTTTCATCATATCCTTGCTCAACCATTTTTTGCCTAAAACCCTGGCGACCACTTCCCAAAATCGGATTTTCAAGAAGGCAAGAAACCCATATTTGATAAAGTTGTACCTTATTGTGATACTTGAAGTGCCGTGAAACTCATCATTTTCAATTGATTGATCTAAAACTTTTAAACTCTCAATTGTTGTATGGTATCTAGCATTAAGTGAAGGTATATTTTGTATCGCCGCGATAGATATGATAATTAACACCGTAAAAACATATATGATATATTTAAATCTCAGTTTATTATACCTTAAATAAATAACAATTAACAAAGCAAAAGGAAGACACATTATGACACCTCTAGTTTCAGATAAAAAAACTGAAGTAATTGAACATAATACAACAGTAAACAAAATTAAGATCACTTTGAAATTTGTCTTACCCAATAATATGAAAAATGTAATTAAACCTAAAACCAAACTCACTTGAGCACCTGAAATACAACTATAATTATAAGATCTATGAATATCAAATAAAGCAAAGTTTATTATAACAATAATTGATGTAATAAGTGATGCCGAGATTATAATATTTTCTAAAAACGAAGAACGGATTCAATTTTTCGAAATGCAAAATATAGAGGAATTAATAAAATGAACCTAGAAGCATGATCAATATCCCTAATCAAGAACCCGGGGTCATTAAAAATATAAATTAAGTGAGTTATAAAGTATAAAAAAAATGTAATAAGTATAAATTTTTCGATGTAATACAGTTTCCCATTCTTATCTTTAAAAAAATAAAATAATCCAATTAAAACTAATAGTAAAATTGATATCTGATAAATGGACTTTGAATCATTAATGAATAGAAACACTAGTGAAGTAAGTGTAATAATAACCAGATTCATTTTACAATTTTGGAATATTTCAAGGTTACTGAGCGTGCAATATTTAGCATATTTCTAGATGAAAAATAATTTGAAACAAAATCTTGGGCATTGTTTATAATTTTTTTACAAGCAGGTTTGTCATTCACATATCTTGCAAAGACATCTTCAATGTCTGAAAAGTCATCCCTTATCTCGATATAATGATAATTGGGCAACAATGTTCCCTCTTTATACCATGTTTCATATTTTGGGCGAGGCATCATACAGACTGAATTAGATGACATGATCCATTTTAAATTCGTAGCAACATCATTACCTTCCAAGGAAAGTACAAATTTGTATTTAAGTTGTTCTTTATGGACATTTTGGGTTTCGCAAAAGGAACATTTCCATTTTTTTGTACGGCGGTGTTTCCGGCATTTATAAAGCTCAATCCACTGCAGGATTCTAAAAATCTTTGTCGATGCTCTTGGTAAGCAGCTCCCCGCCAGACCACTCCATCTAACTTATCGGCATATCTAATTCTATCATTCACAAACCTAAAATGTCTTTGAGAATCGAGAGGTAACAAAACTGAATTATCGTTTTTACCTTCAATGGGTCGACTTTTCACAAATGCGGGATAGTCGGGGACAGTCGTTACATCACCAGGAATAAAATTAAATCTTAGCTCCTCGCGAAAAGGGTATAAAATGTTGTACAAGTCGTATGTATATCCACTATTTTTTAATAAATTGATGTCCCGTACTTTTATACCCTTTCTCCAGACTTACGGGTTGCTTAATCTTACAATAGTAATCGATTTCAGACTTATGACTCTCAAAATACTTTTCATCGGGTATTTGATCGTCAAATGATTTGGTGAGGTATCTCAACCAAAACTTAGTGTAATAGGAAGCTCTACTCAAGGATGTTTGTTTACTAATTTCGGATCAAGGTGACGAGTTTTTTAAACTGCTCAAAGACTTCAACTTGGGACCAATCTCTCATCGAGTGCAATGGCAAAGGGGAAACAAGCTCTCTCTTGATATTATTAAAGCATGGAGATGTAACCGTATGATTCGTGGGTCCAAAGATTGTGAGTGTAGGAGTACCAACAGCACTAGCGAGATGAACGGCACCAGAATCACACCCAATCACTGTAGAGCACGCTGAAAACTCTTTAGCAAGCTGTACAATTGAAGTTTGCCCAACTAAATTTTCGATATCTCTGAGGCAATTCTGAGCCAGTATCTGATTTGATAACCCATAATCGCTTTTCATTCCGTACAAAACAAATTGAATATCGCTTTCATGCTCGCCCAGTAACTTGACGAGATGGATCCAGTTATCAACTGGCCACTGCTTTGCTGGGTTATTCGATGAGCCAAGAGCAATGCCAATTTTAAGTTGATCCTTCTTTTTTTCTTTTGGATTTTTAAAGATGAAAGGCTCAAAGCTTACTTTTCCAATAAACCCAAATTTATTGATCATTTGCCCCCATGTTTGAGTCAAATGCTGGGAATTAAAATCTGTCCTATCGATTTTGAACGAATCAGTAAGGAAAGGTCTTTTTTTGCCAGAAAGTTCAAGCCCAAGTCTCTGGGGAGTACCTATTATTAAAGACTCTGTATCGCCCCTCAAAGAATTGGTAAACAATAGATGGCACTCAGGCATCTTACTCCTAACTTCTATTAAAACATCTAGATAATTTCTGAGGCTTTTACTATCAGTGCTTATAAATTCTTCTCCTAGTTCAAATTCCTTAAGCAAGGGTAGGAATATTGAGCGACCCATAATCAAAAACTGCATATCGGGTCTCGCATTGCGAAGGGCTCGAATAATCGGGAGTGACATAACCACATCCCCCAACCAGTTTGATAACCGAATTACGATACGGGTACCAGTTCGGACAGACTCATTCTTTGTCAAGAAGCTCCTCTTTTGATTAAGTTGGAACCGGACTTCTGGATAATAATGAACTTTCCATTTTCCATGAGCCCAAAGCCATTCTGGCAAAGCTCTATCGCAGTTTTTAATATCACTTGCCAGCAAATCATGAGCTTGGATAGAAATTGGCTTATCCTTGCTTGGAAGTATTTCCTTGAGAGCTAAATGGGTCTTAAAAAAACCAATTCTCCTAGGTAGGGCATAGACGACTCGTAAATTATTAACTTTTGCAAGCAAGTCAGGAAATGTGGTAACAGATGTTAGTCTATTTAAAAACATGGCATCGCTGCCTGCATGCCCTCCATTTTGATCAAATAATACCGTTAACCAATTACCATCTCGAAGAAAATATAGGGCTTTCTTCAAACCTGCTTTACGAGAAAATAATTTCATGCCCGTAGATAAACGAGCTTCCGTAATCCAATCATCCAATTTGGGATTTCGATTCGGACGATAAACTGCTCCCAAGCTTTTCCCTTGTTTCGGTCTAAAGAAAGGAGAGGTTGCCAGAGTTTCAAATAAAGAAACATGAGGAATAAGAAATAATACTGGTACATTATCTCTCCTTAAGTCATCAAGCTCCCTGACTGTTTGTTGATCATACACTACCGTACGCCGCCGTTCTGGCTTTATTGAAGTAAGGATAAATTATTGAAAAGAATCCCATCTCAAACATTCGAGCAGCTGACTCTCTTGCAACACTGTTCAACTTGGCTTTACTCCAAAATGGAAAAGCATGGACAAGGTTTGAAAGAAGTACCCTTTTTCTCTTCAAGGGAAGCCAAATCATGAGTGCCCCCAATGATTGGCAAATTTTACCCAAGGTAAAAAGTGGCAGCTTGGACAATAAAAACGCTATTGCTTTAATCAATATCGCCATTGTGTCCTCCGATTGGTTGTAGTAGTAAAAAATTTATACAGATTCCCCTTATGCCGTGAAAATTCTAGTTATCAAGCCTTCCTCGTTAGGAGACATAGTACACGGACTGCGTATTGTACATCAAGTTCATGAAATTTTGCCCGGTATTCGTATTGATTGGGTAATAAAGAAAGGACTTGAGGATATTCTTCATGCCAGTGGGTTTGTTGAAAAAGTTTTTCTTTTTGAAAGGGGAGGTGGTTTCCTTTCATTTGTTCGACTGATTAAAGAAATAAGAACCTTGAAGTACGACTATGTTTTGGATTTACAAGGTTTATTAAGGAGTGCCGTATTAACGGCTACTGCTCGAAGTAAAAATAAATTTGGCGTAGCGGATGGCAGAGAATTTTCTACTTTTTTTTACTCCTGCATCGGTGAAAAGTGCAGGCAAAAACAGTTGCATGCTATCGACCGGCTAGTCCCTTTTTTAGAAAAAATTGGAGTTGCAAACTACAACGCAACCTTACCTCTGGAATTCAAGAATTCTACCCTGAATGGAATAACAAGGAATAAGTTAGCTGAAAAAAAATATATACTTCTTTTTCCAGAAAGTCGTAGGCTTGAAAAGGTTTGGCCTTTTTTTAATGAACTCAACTCTAGACCTCTTAAAACAGAAAAACTTTTCATTAGTTGTTGCGGGAAACCACCAGGATAAAGATTTCCTTGGATCAATTGACCTAAGAGGGAAATTAAAGCTTTCGGAATTACCTGAATTAATAAGAGGTGCATCTGTCGTTGTCTCTAATGATAGTGCACCTTTGCACATTGCATCTGCATTGGGAACTTCAACGGTTGCCTTATTTGGACCGACCAAAGAGGAAAAATATGGACCCTACCCATTAGAACAAAAGTCGTCTAGAATATTGACCGCACCTGACGGCCAAATGAAATCCATTACTTTAGAATCAGTAATGCTTACTATTGATGAACTTGTAGAAACTAAATCCAAAGGAGAGTATTAAAATATTTCATCCAAAATTTCTCTGCCATTCTTTGCTCTTGTTTTTAATTTCTCTTTAATATTTGAGAAGATTTTACTTATGAATTTAAAGTAATTCCAAAACCTTAAATGATACAAAATCTTACCCTTCTTTAACTTTTTAAAACTTAATTCTACCGAGGCAGGCTTAGAGAACTTGGTTGAAAGGAGCTTTTTTTGATCTGAAGTTTTAAATACCCCCCAAAGATTTCCAGCATCCCCGATTGGCGAACAACTAACCGTCTCAAAACCAGCTTTCTCCATGAGCATGGATAGGGTTAGAGCCGAAAAAGAAAAAAGGTGGCCAGGGTGCCACTTGTGCGAAAATGCCATGTCCGCGTATGTAATGTTGGGCACCTCAATGATGAAATGTCCACCTGGATTAAGGAATTGACCAAGGTGAGCGAGGTCAAGAACTGGGTTCTCAAGGTGCTCGAGAACATGAAACATGGTAATCAGATCGAATTTTTGCTCTGGCTGAAACTGAGAAAAGGGCGAAATAGTCACAGGAATCTTAAGCTCCGCCTGACTGTACTCCGCATAGGGCATATTGGCTTCAACACCTTCAGCTAAAAAGCCCTTGCTATTTAAAAGGTAAACAAACTCGCCACTACTTGAACCCGCATCGAGACAGCGAGCGGATAAGGGTATCAAATCGACAAGCCTGGAAAGTCTTTGCTGGGCAATTTTAGCAGCTCGGTAAACATGTTTAGGCTTAGGGGAGTGAACCCCTTTGTATGATTTTCGATAATCGGTCTTATAAAATTCCTCAGTATTTTCAAAGGGTACAGGATCCACGTAAATTAATCCGGATTCTACAGACATTACATTCCTCAAGGGCTTTCCGTGACGATCTTTGGAAGATATTACAACGGAATCCTTGCTGCCGGAGATTGGACAGGGTCGTGTTGCCACTATCTTTTTTGCGGGAACTGACATCTTTCCTATAATCGCTAATTTTGTCCTTCTAACAAGAATGATTTACGGATTACACAAAATGACTACCAAGACAGGAGTCCCTTTTCTCTATTCGGCAATTTCCTTTCCATCATCCATAGAAAATGATTTAAACAGGGGACAATTATGATCGAAATTTCACATCTCAGAAATGACTTGAACGGTTTAGAAGCCGCAATTTCCAGGAAAAAATTTGAATGCGACCTAGAGGGGCTTTTAAAGTTGGACCAAAAGCGCAGAGAGGAGATTTCTGCAGCAGAGCATGCAAGGGCAGGGCAAAAAGCGACGAACAACGAGATGTCCCAACTACCCAAAGGCTCTCCGGAATTTTTGGCCAAGGTTGCTGAAATGAGAGAGTTGTCTGCAAAGGTTAAAGAGCTCGAGTCAGCCGCTAAAGAGGCGGATGATAACTTCCGGAATGCATTCATGAGCGTACCCAACATCCCGCATGAATCGGTCCCTGATGGCAAAGGAGAGGAGGATAACCAAACAATTTCAACATGGGGCGATAAGGATGACTAATTCCCGAATGCGTTGCCTCACTACGATATTCCTTGGTTTGATCAAATGATTGACTTTCCCTAGAGGTGTAAAGGTGGCGGGCGCAGGCTTTCCATTTTATTTGGGTGAAATGTCCCAACTGGTCCGAGCCTTGATTAATTTCTTTTTGGAAGAGGCGGGAAAGAATGGATACGAGGAAGTTCATGCCCCGATCGTTGTCAATGCGGCAAGTGCCACGGCGACTGGACAGTTACCTGACAAGGAAGGGCAAATGTATCTGGATCAAAACGAGGAGATCTACCTCATTCCAACTGCGGAAGTACCTGTGACCAATTTTTACAGGGATGAAATCTTATCTGCCGAAAAATTACCGATAAAACGATGTGCATATACACCTTGCTTCCGAAGGGAAGCGGGTAGCTGGGGCAAGGATGTTCGCGGATTAAACCGCTTGCACCAATTTGATAAAGTGGAGTTAGTAAAATGGACGCATCCAGACGACAGTTTTGAGGAACTCGAAAAACTTAGAACTGACGCCGAGGGTCTTTTGCAAAAACTTGGCCTGCCGTATCGCGTACTTTTAATTTGTTCAGGAGATATAGGTTTTCCGCATTCCAAGCAGTACGACTTGGAAGTTTGGGCTGCCGGACAGAAGCGTTGGCTGGAAGTCTCAAGCTGTAGCAATTTTACCGACTTTCAGGCAAGGCGAGCCAACATTCGCTTTCGCTCAGAAGAGGGAAAGCCTAAACCGGTGCACACGCTAAACGGCTCCGCCCTGGCTATTCCACGCGTACTGGCAGCCCTTTTGGAAAACAATTTACAGGAGGATGGAAAAGTAAAAATTCCAGAATGCCTACAAAAATGGTTTCCGAAGGATACGATCGGAATTTAAGAACCTAACTATGGAACATTCTTTGGACCTGCCGGATGACTTAGCCGAGCGGGCGAGGGGATTGCTTGAATTGGTACCATTTGAATTGTGGCATATCGATGCACTTTCTGTGCTTATGAAGACTCCCAGCAAAGAAGGTCTGATTGGGATTGCATGTTCCGGAGGGGCTGATAGCACCTTTTCGCTGATTCTAGCCTTTGCTGCCTTTCCTCAATTGCGAAAACGAATGGTCGTCCTGCATTACAATCATCAATTAAGGAAAGATGCCTCAGAGGGGGATGAATCCTTTCTTTGTCTTCTTTCCAGCAAACTCGGATTACCCTGCAAGGTAGGGTACCCGGAAACCCCAAAAGGCGGATCAGATGAAGCTACATTAAGAAAGGACAGGCTGGACTTTTATGCAAAACAGGCGAAGCAGGATGGAATCGTACATATTTTACAGGGGCATAACCTGGATGATATTGCAGAAACTTTACTCTGGCGGATACCTAGGGGAGTATCCGTGGATGGCTTAATCAGTCCGCAAGCGGTTAGCCAAGTTGGTTGCCTTAACTTTCTACGCCCCTTTGTTACATTGGGTAGGCAATTTATTCGGGATACACTCCAAAAATGTTCCATTCCATGGAGAGAAGACGCAAGCAACCAAGAGAATGAATACCTGCGCAATCGAATGCGCAATTCAGTATTGCCGCAGTGGAACGAAGCAAGTGATCGAGACCTTTTGCAAGGAGTTGCCCAAACGGTCGATCTTTTACGCCAAGATTCCAAGGCACTCGAACATTATGCCAAAGAATCTTACAAACAATGTAAATCAGGAGAAAAATTAGATTTTGAGGGTTTGATAAAATTGCCTTGTGCCATCCAAAGAAGAGTCCTGACCAAGTGGTTAGAGGAAATTGAGTGTAAATTTGCTACCCCAAAATCTTTAAGTGCAAAAACTGGTCGCTTGGTTAAGTCACTTGAAAACACCAATTTTACAGCTCTACAATTGGCTGAAAAATTTAGCGTTCGAAAAAAAGGGAAATTCATAGAACTTGAGCATTTAAATGAATCACCTCCTATCTGTAAGGCAGTCTTGCCATTTAGCTATCCCATATATTTACCATGTGGTGGAAGGGTTCTGGGAGAACAAATGATATTAGATACCCGTATCCTTAATCTAATTGATGGGAAACTTGTTAATCCTCAGAACGAAGCATTTATTTCAGTAAAATCTTTGCCCGATTATCTTTTTTTACGATCTCGAAAAGAAGGAGATATGTTTCGCCCACTCGGGTCCCCAGGAAGTAAAAAACTTTCAGATTGGATGATCGACCGAAAGTGGTCGAAAGCTAAAAAATCAAACACCCCGATTTTCTTAAATCAAAAAGACGAAATCATATGGGTACCAGGCTTTGCACCAGCAGAATCCGCCAAGGTTTCTAAGGCTGACTCAGGGGTAATCCGTTTGACTTACCAACAATCTGACACATGATTGTATCGCTGTGGAAAACAATAAGAAAGATGATTCAGATGGGCAGGCTAAAGGCTTCCAACCCAAGGTTTTATTAATTTGGCTGGCAGTACTAGCTGCTATTATCGGGCTGGTTATGGCCCAATCGGGAGAAATTACCCCTAGCCAACTCTCGATTTCATCCATTGATGATTTAATAACTGCGGCTAAGCAGGATCGGGTGGACAAAGCCATTATTCAAAGCGATCCCAAAGGCGGAGAGGACTGGTACACCATTCAAGGAAAAATTCAAAACCCCGCATTTGAAATAGATGAGAACCAGTACAAAACTCTTCCCTTTGTTGTTAAAGGTAGGGTGACTGAATCAGATTACAAAGAGCTCAGGGATTTACTTGGGACTCGTCTGCGCGAAGAACCCTCAAGCACCATTTGGACGGAATTACTCTTCAGCCTCCTTCCATTTCTTCTCATTATTGGTCTTCTTTACTTTCTCTTTGTCCGCCAATTGCGAATGGCAGGAAAAGGTGCACTCAGTTTTGGCAAAAGCAAAGCCAAGTTGCTTACCCGTGAAAATGAAAAGATTGTATTCAATAATGTAGCTGGTTGCGACGAAGCCAAGGAAGAGGTTTCTGAAATTGTTGATTTCCTCAAAGACCCAAAGAGGTTTCGTAAAATTGGAGGTAAAATCCCCAAAGGGGTTCTCATGGTAGGCCCCCCAGGCACAGGTAAAACTCTCCTCGCTAAAGCTGTCGCTGGTGAAGCAGATGTTCCTTTTTTTAGCATAAGTGGTTCCGACTTTGTAGAAATGTTTGTTGGTGTAGGCGCAGCCCGAGTTAGGGATATGTTTGAACAGGGCAGAAAAAATGCCCCCTGCTTGATCTTTATAGACGAAATTGACGCTGTTGGTCGACAACGGGGAGCCGGGCTTGGCGGAGGTAACGACGAGCGCGAACAAACCCTAAACTCTTTGCTCGTGGAAATGGATGGGTTTGATGGTCATGAAGGAATCATCATCATTGCCGCAACAAACCGTCCGGATGTTTTGGATAATGCACTACTTCGCCCAGGTCGATTTGATCGTCAGGTTATGATCGATCTTCCTGATTTGGAGGGTAGGGAAGCCATCCTCAAGGTGCATGCAAAAAAGATCAAGCTATCAGAAGAGGTTGAACTCAAGTCACTCGCCCGTGCAACTGCTGGTTTTTCGGGTGCAGACCTTGCAAACCTTCTGAACGAAGGTGCATTAATCGCAGCTCGTAGACGTAAAAAACATGTTGAACCTATCGACCTTGATGATGCCAGGGAAAAAATCTCATTTGGGCGCGAACGTCGCAGGGTTATGGATGACGAGGACAGAAAAATAATTGCCTACCATGAAGCCGGCCATGCAATCGTTCAGGCAAAAACTGACGATGGATTACTCCCCATTCATAAAGTCACCATTATCCCAAGAGGACAAAGCCTTGGAAGCACGATGTTCACGCCCAAAAAGGATATCTTGAATCACAGCAAAAGAAGAATGCTTAACCAAGTTTGCTGTGCAATGGGGGGCCGGGCGGCAGAAGAAATCGAGATCGGAGATGTAACCAGTGGTGCGGCTGGAGATATTCGCATGGCAACAAACATTGCCCGTAGTATGGTTTGCGACTGGGGGATGAGTGAATTGGGCATGATTTCATTTGGTGATAAACAGGACCAAGTCTTTCTTGGTAAAGAACTCAGCAGGGCACAAAATTACAGCGAAGAAACCGCTCGTAAGATTGACTCTTCAATCAAGGAAATCATTGACCAACAATACGACAGAGCGAAACAAATTCTCACCGAAAATATTGATTCATTGCACGCGGCAGCAAACGCACTGCTCGAATTTGAAACAATTGAAGGAAAACACATCCATGAAATTATAGAACATGGCAAAATCACTTCTGAAATAACCAAATCCTCTGAAAAAAGTTCTGAAGAAAAAGAGAATGAGGATTCAAGCGAATCAGCAAATGATAAATCGGAGGAGAAACAGGACTCTATCGATCCTGGTGCAGAACCAATCGGTGCAACTGCATAATTCTTTTTTCTCACTTGAAATATTATACAATTTCCCATAATTAAATATAGCTATGAGCAGACATCCAAGTTTTAGTCCTCCAGGAGGACTTTCCAAGAACAGAAACGTACTTAAACGCTTTGAGCGTGTCGAGTTGCTACGCAAACGTGGACAGTGGAAAAAAGGGGATCGCGTCGTTTCTTTAATCAAGACAAAACCAGAAGAATAATATTTTCAAATCATGGGGATGTATTTGTGCATACCCAAGTTTTATATTCTTCGCTAGTTTCTACCTCCCAACAAATCCATTGCGGTAATTCGTAAGGATGAATTTCGGATACCCTTTTCTTTATTTTTGTTTTTAAACTCTTGGGGAATTTCAAACATACTCTCCATTCATCATCTTCAACAATTTTTTCGTTCCATCGATAAATCGTTGAAAACGGACCTTCAATTTCTCCACAGGCAATAAGTTTTGATTCCAACAGGTTATGAACCATATTCCGAGCATCCTTTTGTGATGTTACAGTTGTCCAACCAACCATGATAATATCGTTCTTGCCCTTCATCATAGAAATACATTGCAAATTTCACATTTACCCCTAAATTTCAACCCTTTTGCACAAATCCAATCACCTAATCTAATTGTGAGAGACGAATACCTACAAGAAGCCCAAACCATCGTCGAGGACCCAAACGCCCTCATCAACTTGGTCTCTCGACGCTCCAAGCAACTAAAGCACGGAAGCAAACCTCTGATTGAATCTTTGGAGAAATTAGAACCTGAAGATGTTGCACTTCGCGAAATTATCGAAGGCAAAATCACATACCAGCCCTGGGACGAAGATTCCGAGGACTGATTTAATCAAACAGACTGCTACGGGAAAACTACCTGTAGTTTAATTTACGCCAAGTAATCCATCATGGCAGGCAAGAAAAAGATTGCCGATCGTTTGCCCTCCTTCAGCAACTCAAAGGCTAGGCATAAGTTCTTACTTGGTGACAAAATGGTTGCTGGTATTGAATTGCAAGGCACAGAGGTAAAATCTATTCGAAATGGAAAGGCTCAGATTTCCGAATCATTTGCCCGTTTCAATAAGGACCAGCTATACTTGTACAATGCTTATATTGACGAATATATTTTTGGTAATGAAAACAATCATGAACCTACGAGACCCCGAAAATTACTTTTAAACCGCAGAGAATTAGATCGTTTAAAAGCAGCAGTCGAAGCTTCTGGAAAAACCATTGTTCCCTTAAAGCTTTTTTTCAAAGGTGCCTTAATCAAATGTGAACTGGCATTGGGCACGGGTAAAAACCAAAGAGATAAGAGGCAGGATTTAAAAAAGAGGGTGGCCCAGAGAGAAGCTGATCAGGCAATGAAAAATTCTCTCAAGCGATGATAGATGTAATTCTTTTCCAGCCTGAAATACCTCAAAATACTGGAAATATTGGAAGGCTTTGTGCCTTTACAAATTGCCGACTTCACCTCATCCATCCGCTAGGTTTTGAAATCAACGACAAAAATTTGAGGCGAGCAGGAATGGACTATTGGCAGTCCCTTGAGGTTAATGAATATCAGAACTGGGATGATTTTATTAAATCTCCCAAACGACCAAGTAAACTTTATCTTTTAAGCACTCATGCCAAGAAAACTATCTGGGATGCAAATTTTCAATCCGGAGATGGTTTAATTTTTGGAAATGAGGGTGGTGGTGCCCCTGATTATATACATCAATGGGTCGAAGAAAACCGATTAACCATTCCAAAGTACGCGCCCGAATTGCGGTCCCTAAACCTTGCAGTTTCCGTTGGTATAACCGTTTACGAAGCGATTCGGCAAATATCATCATCTAATTAAGATCAAAAAAAGCATGCCTCCTAAAGTTTCGATCGTGCTGCCAGTTCGAAACGAAGAAAAGTTTTTAAAAGAATGCCTTAAATCCATTCAACGACAAACTCTGTCCCACTGGGAACTCATTGTAGTTGATGATCATTCAACCGATGATAGCAATCAAATCTTGGAAAGTTTTTCCAAAAGGGATAATCGAGTCAGAATCTTTAAAAACCCAGGCAACGGCATCTCAGATTGCTTGAACTTTGGTATCTACCTAGCAAAATCCCCTTTAATTGCGAGGATGGATGGCGATGACCTTATGGAATCAAAACGTTTGGAGATTCAAGTCGATTATTTGAATAAGAATAACAAGGTTGGCTTAGTAGCAAGCCAAGTTGAGCCTTTCCCCAAGGCCATTACAAATCATAGAAAAGGGTATGAATTGTATGTCGAGTGGACGAATGAAATCCTCACTGCAGAGGAACATTCAATGAATCGATTTGTAGACTGCACATTTGCTCACCCATCGATAATCTTCCGTAAAAGCCTGATTGATTGTTATGGCGGTTATGCAAAAGGCATATTACCCGAGGATTTCGAACTCTGGTTAAGATGGATGGGGCATGGAGTGGTAATGGAAAAATTACCGCAGGTTCTTTTAAAATGGAGGGATCATCCCAAACGAGCTTCCCGAACGAATTTAGGTTATACACCTTCCGCATTTCAAAAAGTTAAAGCCAAGTATTTACGCAAATGGTTGGAAGAAGAATTTACCATAGGTGATCGAAGCATCCTATGCTGGGGAGCCGGTCGAGTAGCTAGGGAACTTTTTAGTCTTTTACAAAAAGAGGGGATTAAGATTTCTGGCTTTATTGATCCGGACCCTAAAAAAATGAACAAACAAATTGCAACCTTACCCATTATTCCGATTGAACAGATTCCATCAGCCAAACAATGTTTTATCTTAATTTTGGCAGGAGCAAGAGGTGTAAGAAAAAAAACTTCTAAATATTTGCAAGAACATGGATATGTTTTAGGTAATGACTTTTTACCCTTGGCATAATTTTTTAACCTTTTCCAAATTGCCAGCAAGCATTCGATAATCCATAAGTTTTTATATGAAACCAACACTCCATCTATTTCTATTAATTGGATTTTTTTTGCATTGTATGCATGCCCAACCCAAAGGCTTCAAAGCCTTATTCAACGGGAAAGACTTGGATGGCTGGTGGGGACTCGGAACGGTCGACCCATCCACATGGATTAACCTACCCGAAGAAAAACTTGCTAAAAAACGGGCGGACAGTCTATCCAACATTAATAAACACTGGCGGGTTGAAAATGGTGAACTCGTTAATGATGGACATGGTCTTTTTCTGACCACAGTAGAGAACTTTTCAGATTTTGAGTTACTATTAGATTACAAAACCGTTCCGCTCGCGGACAGTGGGATTTACTTGCGAGGAGTACCCCAAGTGCAAATCTGGGATACTACTGAGGCAGGGGGGAAATGGAAACACGGATCAAAAAAAGGATCCGGTGGACTTTGGAATAATGGCAAGGGAGTCCACGGTCGCGATCCCCTTGTTCATGCTGATAAACCTTTTGGAGAATGGAATCATTTTCGGGTCATAATGACTGGAAATATTGTAACGGTTTGGCTTAACGAAAAATTGGTCGTCGATCAGGCTCCTCTTACCAAGTACTGGAAGCGGGCAAAAAGCTTAATTGACCGAGGTCCAATTCAATTACAAACACATGGCGGAGAGATTCGTTGGAAAAACGTATTTATCAAGCCAGCCACTACAAAACAATCAAAGTAGGCTTTATTAATTTAACTCAAAGCCTTTAATTTGTTTTTGACCGCAGAGTGATCACCTCCAAGTTGCAAAGAAGAAAAAGCGGACAGACTCGCTTTTTTCCGGAAATCGCAATTTCGTGCTCCAGGGAACTTCAAAACTTAGGTTTTTCAGCAGATGTATTCTTGATACCTGGGGGCCTGGGCGTTCGCTTTCTTTCCGATCGTCAATTCTCGAACCTCTCCAGCCTGTCCCATCTCCCCATTAAGGAATTAGACTTTTCTAAAGTTTTTTCCTTTGAGCCTGAATATATTCAATCTTTTTCACTGGAGGCATTATCCCTTCCTAGGGGGTGCAATTTTCCCTTTCGAGAATTTAAAAGGTTTAAACTTAAAAGGCTTTCCGCGATCCAATCTAAATCAACCGATTTTGAATCTTTAGCTATTCTACCCATTGAGGAATTAAACTTATCTGGGTGCTCGATCCAAAACCTATCTTTTATCCACTCAATGCCTTTAACCAGGCTGGATCTATCAGGTACAAACATTCTCGACCTTCGTCCGCTTTCCGAAAAACCATTAGAGAAATTATTTCTTCAAAATTCAAAAGTCGAAAACTTATCCCCACTTGCAGACTGTCCGCTAGAAGAATTGAATTTAAACAAGACACTTATTTCTGATCTTGCACCGCTTCGCGGAAGTCCACTTCGCTACTTAGAACTCAGAAAAACTGAGGTCAATGACCTAAGTCCTTTAATGGAGTCCCCTTTAGAAAATTTAACTTTGCCCGGATCTCCAATTTTTTCAATCGCTCCACTGACTTATTGTCCCCTAAAAAATTTAAATTTAATCGGTCTCGACCTTGATGATCTATCTCCACTCAAAGAGATGCAGCTTACGAGTTTATCTATCTCTCCACTTGAATTAGATGAGGAAGATTTTTTGCTTTTGAATGAAATTAATCTTCCTATTTGATCGGACCTGGCGATGACCCTAAACAGACCGTTAAGCAATTCATGGACAAATACAGTAATCACGAAGATCAATAAATCGGTTTGTTTGCCGGACCCCCCAATTTACACTAGCTTATATTTATATGAATTCCAAAAGAGACCACTTGAAAGGTGCTAAGGACTATTACGATGTAGTGGTCGTGGGTAGTGGACTGGGGGGATTAACTGGTGCTAATTGTTTAGCAAAACAAGGACATTCTGTACTCTTGCTGGAAAACCACTATCAATTTGGAGGCTTAGCAACATGGTTTAAGCGGGCAGGGGGACATATTTTTGATATCTCACTCCATGGATTCCCTGTTGGTATGATCAAGTCTTGCCGTAGATATTGGACCAAGGAAATTGCTGATTCGATTGTTCAATTAAAGAATATACGATTTGTTAATCCGCAATACGATCTCAGAACTACATTTGATCGAATGGACTTTACTAATATTCTTCACAATACCTTTAAGATTGCCCGTGAAAGGGTGGAAGAATTTTACGACCATTTACGCAAGATGGATTATTTTGCTCAAGATGGACGAACTATCGGGGATCTCCTAGAAGAATTCTTCCCAGGACGCGACGATGTCAAAAGGCTCCTCTTAGAACCAATTTCCTACGCAAATGGCTCATCCTTTATGGATCCGGCCATTGCTTATGGGATTGTTTTCACTAATTTTATGCGCAAGGGAATATATACCTTCAAAGACGGCACCGACTCTTTAATTCGTAAAATGGTTGATGAACTGCGAAGAAATGGGGCGGAACTTCGTCGCCAGTGTTTGGTTGAAAAATTAATCACTGAAGAGAGAGATGGTAAATCATGCGTTACTGGAGTTATCGTTAATGGGAAAAAAATTCGTTGTGGGGCTGTTCTTTCTAATGCGAATCTAAAAAACACCATTGAGAGTATGCTGGGCCTATCAAAACTGCCTAAGAGATTTGCCTCGCAAGCTAAAGAAGTTCGACTAAACAGCACATCCTGCCAAGTTTACATCGGGCTGAAAAAAGGGGCAGTAATTCCTGAATCAGTTGGCGACCTGATATTCACATCGGAATCTGCAAATTTTTCGACCGATGAACTTGCAGACTTCCACACCACAAGCCGTACTTTTTCGATTTACTACCCCGATACCCGGCCTCATCGGAAAGACCCAAGATACAGCATTGTTGCATCCTTAAATGCAAACTGGAAAGATTGGGGCAAACTAACCGATGAAGAGTACGAAAAAGCTAAAAAAAGACTTTGCGAGGAAAGTTTGGAGGCCCTCGAAAAAATAATTCCTGATATCAGGGATAAAATCGAGCACTTAGAAGCCGCCACCCCCAGAACCATTAAACATTATACCCAACATGCAAACGGGGCAACATTTGGAACCAAGTTCGAAGGCTTAGAGGTTTCCGGAGACTTACCAAAATACGCACCCGGACTTTTTCATGCCGGGTCGGTAGGGATTATTATGTCCGGATGGCTTGGCACCATTAATTATGGAGTGATCACAGCTAATAAAATTGATAGCTTTTTACGGCGCAAATCTGGCAAGGACAGTCCAAACGATACAGACGAGTCTACCTTTGCCATTGCCTGAGAGGCTTTCATTCTCTAGCTCTCTTCCTTGTCTATGGAAGAAATTTATCGTCGCATTCCTCACCGCCCGCCCTTTCTCTTTATCGATAAAATTATCGAGATTACAGAAACAGGGGCTCGGGCAGCTCTAACAATCCGTCCGGACTTTTCTTTTTTCGAAGGACACTATCCGGGTAATCCAATCATGCCTGGGGTGCTCCTGTGTGAATCGGTTTTTCAAACGGGAGCCATTTTTCTCGCCGACCACTTGAAGTCCGAATCTTTAAATGACGACTCAGTAACCCCTGTTCTTTCGAGAATTCGAGACGCTCGATTCAAACGCATGGTAAAACCAGGCGACGAAGTTGAAATTTCTGTAACTTTAGGCGAAAAAATGGGGCAGTTCTTCACCATGACTGGAGAAATTCGCAAAGAAGGTAAAGTTGCCCTGACCATATCTTATGCATTGGCCATGGTTAGAGAAAATCCCACCAAGTGAGTTTTCTCAACCTCAGAGGAAAGACCTTTTTAGTCGTTGGAGTCGCCAACCGCAAAAGTGTAGCCTGGGCGGTTGCCAAGGTATTAGAATCTGAAGGGGCGAACCTGCTTTATTGTGTTCGCAGCGAAAAACGTCGTTTGGAGTTGCAAAACCTCCTTCCTTCCCAAAGCCCGATTTTTATCTGTGATTTTGAAAACTCTGCAGACTTAGAAAGTTTACAGACCTCTCTCGAATCCGAACCTGAGCTCCAACTAAACGGGGTAGTCCATTCCATTGCCTTTGCCAATTATACTGATGGAGTAAAACCTTTTCACGAAACCAAAAGAGAGGACTTTCTTCAAGCTACTCAAATTTCTTCTTTTTCCTTGGTCGAATTGGCAAGGATCTGCAAACCATTCCTCGTAAAAGATGCATCCTTTATAACCATTGGTATTTCTTCCACTGAAGTAACTGCAGAGAATTATGGATATATGGCACCAATCAAAGCATCCCTGGAAGCTTCCATTCGATACCTTGCAAAATCATTTTCCAAGGATACGGCAGTAAGATTTAATTCGGTAAATGCTGGTCCATTAAAAACTAGTGCATCAGCAGGAATCCCCGGCTATCTAGTTAATTATTTGTATGCTGAAAAATTAACCTTTCGAAAGAAAGCTTTGCAAACCGAAGAGGTTGCCAACTTGGCTGCCTTTTTACTGAGCCCGCGCTCCTCTGGAATTAATGGCCAAGGAATTGTCATTGATGCTGGCATGGGAATGAATTATTTCGATCAGGAAATTGTTCAGGAAGCCATGCGTTTGAACCCATGAGTTTCTCATCTGTGGTAATTGAAGGAATGGCTTACTCCCTTCCTCCCGAAATTTATAAATCTGCTGATATTGAAGATAAGCTTTCTCCGCTTTATGAATCATTAAAATTGCCTGCCGGACGCTTAGAGCTGATGACCGGAATCTCTGAGCGCCGACTTTGGCCGAGTAACTTCAAGCCATCTCAAGCCTCTGCAGAAGCTGGGCTTAAGCTTTTGCAATCAGGAATTGATGGAAGTGAGGTGGATTTACTTATTCATTGCTCGGTCTGCCGAGATCGCCTGGAACCTGCGACTGCATCTTATGTACATCGATTGATGGGACTGGGTGGCGGGACCCAAATCCTTGATATTTCCAATGCTTGCCTTGGTTTTTTAAATGCCTTGGTACTGGCAGGCTCTATGATTGAAACTGGGCAAATTCGCCGGGCCATTTTGGTCGCTGGAGAGAATGGGGCACCCTTAGTTGATAAAACCATTCAATTATTGAATAAGGGCGATCATACCCGAAAATCGATTAAACCATTTTTTGCCAACCTTACCATCGGAGCAAGTGCGGTCGCATGGTCGATTGCCCATCGAGACTTAGTTGCTAAAGATTGTCCAACCCTAGGCTCATGGGCCACGGAAACTGATACTTCTTATAATGAATTGTGCGAAGGGGATGCATCCGGGGATGACTTGGTCATGCAGACCGACTCGGAAGAACTCCTGCATGCGGGAATTTCGGTAGCTCAACGGGCATGGGCTAAATTTCTCAAAGTTCAAGACTGGGAACCTCATGACCCAGAACTTATCATCACTCATCAAGTCGGGAAGGCACACACGCAGGCAGTGCTTGAAGCCCTTTCTGTGGATCCATCAATCAATTTTTCAAGCTTTGAACATCTGGGCAACTGCGGATCCGCATCCCTTCCCATAACTTATACTCTTGCGTGTGAAAAAGATCCACAAAACCTTTTAAGGAAAACGGCACTATTGGGAATAGGCAGTGGTCTATCCAGCTTAATGCTTTCGATTAACCCTTGAACATTCCATCCAGTCTTAAGGATTCCTATCCTTTTCAACCTAAGCGGTTCAAGCTTTCCAATGGACACTCCCTAAGCTACCTGGACGAAGGTAGTGATGAGAAAACACCCACATTATTCCTTCATGGTAATCCGACCTGGTCATTTTATTACCGTAAGGCTGTACGCTTTTGGAAAGATCATAGCAGGTGTATTGCGGTTGATCATTTAGGGTGTGGACTGTCTGACAAACCAAGTTCTTCTTCTTTCCCTTACAACCTACAAAATCATGCCAATAACCTTTTAGAATTGGTTGATTCATTAAACCTTCAAAACTTTAATTTAGTGGTGCATGACTGGGGGGGAGCCATTGGAATGACTGCTTTTGCTGATCAAGCCCATCGAATTCGTAAGATTGTATTGCTCAATACCGCTGCCTTTCCTTCACGAGATGTGCCTCGTCGTATTCTTTTCTGTCGACTTCCAGGCATTGGTGAGTTTTTTGTCCGGGCACTCAATGGGTTTGCTGGCCCGGCAACTTGGATGGCTTCAGCGAAAGGCATAACTGACTCAGCTAAAAAAGGATTACTCCTGCCATATGGAAATTGGAAGAATCGCGTGGCTATCTGGAATTTTGTCAGAGATATTCCTTATGAACGAAATCATCCAACCCTTACAGTTTTACAATCCACGGCAGAAAAACTAAAAGCATTTTCAACCACTCCAGTAATGGCATGCTGGGGAATGAAAGATTTTTGCTTTCATGGTGGGTATTTAAAAAAATGGGAGGAACAATGGCCCCATATCCTATCCCATCGTTTTGCAGGTTCGGGACACTATATTTTGGAAGATTCTTTTGAAGATGTGAGGGCCAAAGTAGAACCCTTTCTTGTTTGCCACTGAGTAAGACTGAAGGGGCCCAACTGCTTCCGCTTGCCAAGCCAAGCAGACGGAATCATGTTAAGTAAAAGCATGAGCAAGAAAACTCCATTAAAGAATCGATCTGAGCGATCTGGAAATCTTGTATCAATTGCCCCTTATGATAGCACCTCTAATGCTTACAAAAAGGACTCAAGGCAGCGCCCACAAACTGGTTTTGGGGCCTACCTCACTGTAGCAATCTTGGTATTCCTGGTGGTCTTTTTTGCCGGCATTTATGAACTTGTCGTGGAAACGTGGACACGCCTGAAATAGGATCTGGTAACAAAAGGGAACCGGAAATCCCGGAACCGGAAGTAGTTCGATTCTTAGACCACTTATCCTTGGAGCGAAGATTATCCGCCCACACTTTACGAAACTACAAAGGAGCACTGCAAAAGTTTGCCCATTGGCTTGGCAAGGATTCAAATGAAAATAAACTCAATCAAGTGGATAGGCAAATTGCCCGGTCTTATCTTATTGAGGCTCAAAATTCTTTATCCCGTAGAACTTTAGCCAATCAAGTTTCCGCTCTACGTTGCTTTTATCAGTTTTGCCAAACACGAGGCTGGGTAATCTCCAATCCTTTTAAAAACTTATCACTGCCTAAAGCTGAAAAACCTCTCCCAAAATTCTTAACTGAGAAACAGGCACGCGCCCTTATGTCAGCCCCAACCTTGGTTCACCAAGATTCCAATCATGCTGATTTTCTGGCTATGCGCGATGGTATCATTCTTGAACTTATGTATGGTGCTGGTCTTCGAGTAAGCGAGGTTGTGTGCTTAAATCATGAACACCTAGATCTTCCTAGTGGGATAATTCGCGTAAAAGGAAAAGGAAATAAGGAACGAACCTGTCCAATTGTAGCAATTACCACATCAAAGCTCGCTCAGTTTCGAAATTCCTACAGCAAAGACGCCTCCCTAAATGCTCCTGTATTTACTAATCAATCAGGGAAAAGGTTATCAACGAGATGGGTACAATTATTTCTCAAAAAATGCCTAAAGGTTGCCTCGCTCCCACAAGACTTTACACCCCACAAACTCAGGCATTCCTTCGCAACTCATCTTTTAGATAATGGGGCTGACCTCCGAGCAGTCCAAGAACTGCTTGGTCATGCAAGCTTATCCACCACCCAAGTGTATACCCATGTATCTGTGGGCAGGTTAAAAAACGCTCATAAACTCGCCCACCCGAGAGCCTAAGACTAGACTTATGGTCAGATGCTTTCTAATTTTCCTTCCCTTATCCATTGCGATTTTTTTCTGGGTGAAAGATGGCCCCAGGCTCTCTTTTTGGGCAACCAGTGAGGAAATTCATCAAGAAGTACCAATAGTTGAAGGAATGCCCGAATTAGGCTTTCAGACCCAGGTAATTTGGAAAGATCGTTTTATATGCGGTATCGAAACTCCAATATTGGGCTTAACATTTTCTTCACTCCTTGCCCTTGGGTCGTTTTATCAAAAAAGAAGTTTGAAAAAATTGCCTCACTGAGTCGTATTTAATATATGAAATTTACTTATTTTATTTTATTAACGGTTCCTCTTTTTATTTTCGGGTCGCCCAAATCATTTGATTTCAAAGATCCCAAAGGGGTTAACACCATCATTTTTCAATTGGATGCATTACTTGAATCAATAAACGGTTCAGCTGGGGGGATTTCCGGAACGATTTCCTACGATCCAAAGAAACCAGAATCGACCAAGGGATCAATCGTTCTGGATGCATCAAGCCTTCGGGTAGATAATTCCGTCCTCCAGGAACATATGCACGGAGAAGGTTGGCTTCATGTATCAAAATTTCCTCAAATCGTATTCGCACTTTCTAACCTTAAGAACATTAAAACAGAAGCTCGTGTACTAAAAGCAACAGCTGAGGGGAAAATGACGATTCGAAATGTTACTATAATCATGGAAGTTCCAGTAGAACTGACATACCTCGAAGGCTTGCTTGAAAAAAGGAATAAGACCCCAGGCGATTTACTGGTGGTACGCTCGAAATTCAAAGTTAAACGGGACGATTTCGGCATCAAACCTGGAGAATATTTGGACAAAGTTGCCAACGAGATTGATATCTCGATTAATCTTGCCGGAGCCTGCCCAACTCAATAATTTATTTCCTTACCCCACGAGAGAGAAATCTCTCACCCCAATAAGCGAGAGCGCCCCTAAGCGTTCTCGCTTTTTTTTTTTAGATATGTTAAAGTAGTCCCTTTTTCGTGAAAAATAAGAATATCTATCCGATCTCTGATCGTTTAATTGCTCAAACTGAGAAAGAGAAACTTCTCGGGAGCAAAGGTATGGTCTTTTGGCTCTATGGCTTATCTGGTTCTGGAAAAAGTACCATGGCAGTAGAGATGGAAAAACGCTTGCATGAAAAAGGCATTCATTCCGTAGTTCTAGATGGTGACAACCTCCGTTCTGGACTCAACCAGGACTTAAGCTTTTCCGAAAATGACCGCCGTGAAAATATTCGTCGCGTTAGTGAGGTAGCCAAAATCTTGTCAGAAAATGGTATCATTGTCTTCGTTTCATTAATTACTCCGTTACGTGCATTCCGTCAAAATGCACGAACGATTATCGGAGATCATTATTTTCAGGAGGTTTTCGTCAAAGCCTCCTTCAATACTTGCCAGCAACGAGATGTAAAAGGTCTCTATGCCAAAGTAAGTGAAGGACAAGTGCCTTCCTTTACAGGGCAGGGGTCTGATTTTGAAGAACCCGAAGATAAACAATTTACAATAGATAGCGAAAAGGAGAGTGAGGATATCTCATCTGAAAAACTTTTCCAATTCGTTCTCGATTCAATTTCTCTTTAAGCAAATGAAAAACTATAACCTTACCCATTTGGAACAACTAGAAGCTGAAGCTATATTCGTACTTCGCGAGACCGCTGCCCAGTTTGAACGACCAGGACTGCTTTTTTCCGGAGGCAAAGATTCCATTGTAATGGCTCACTTAGCCTACAAGGCATTTTTCCCGGCTAAGTCTCCTTTTCCACTGGTTCATGTAGATACTGGGCATAATTTCCCGGAAACCATAGAATTCCGGGATCGATTTGTAGATAAAATTGGATCCCAACTCATTGTCGGGTTGGTCCAAGATTCAATTGATCAAGGTACAGCCGTTGAAGAAACTGGCCCCAATGCAAGTCGCAACGCCCTTCAATCGGTAACCCTACTCGAAACCATTGAGTCAGAAGGTTTGGATGCTGCCCTTGGAGGTGGCCGTCGAGATGAAGAAAAAGCGAGAGCCAAAGAGCGTTTTTTCTCTCACCGCGATGCATTCGGACAATGGGATCCCAAAAACCAGCGTCCTGAATTGTGGAATCTTTTCAATGGTAGAAAAAGCCAGGGTGAACACTTTCGGGTTTTTCCCTTGAGCAACTGGACGGAAATGGATGTTTGGCAATACCTTAAAAAAGAAAAAATCGAACTCCCTTCGCTTTATTTTTCACACGAGCGCAAAATCATTGAGCGAAATGGGTCCCTTCTCGCAGTGAGTGATTTTGTCACTCCCAATGACAAGGAAACTCCACGAACTGAAGTTGTTCGATTCCGCACCATTGGTGATGCCACCTGTACGGGAGCTGTTCTATCGACGGCTGCCAACCTGGATGAAGTTATTGCCGAAGTAGCAGCTTCACGCGTAACCGAGCGTGGAACCCGGGCAGATGACCGCAGATCGGAATCAGCCATGGAAGACCGCAAAAAACAAGGATATTTCTAATTATTAACTGCCACTTTTCATGAGCGAAGACAAAAACTATCTAAACATGGACCTCTTACGTTTCACCACTGCTGGCAGTGTGGACGACGGCAAGAGCACCTTGATCGGCCGACTTTTTCACGACACAAAAGCGATTTTTGAGGATCAATTGGAAGCAATTGAAGTCAGTAGCAAAAAAAGAGGGGACGAACATGTAAACCTTGCACTTCTTACCGATGGACTGAAAGCAGAAAGGGAGCAGGGAATAACTATAGATGTTGCTTACCGTTATTTTGCCACGCCCAAACGAAAATTCATTATTGCTGATACTCCGGGCCATATCCAGTACACCCGAAATATGGTAACCGGTGCCTCAACCGCGAATTTAGCCCTCATTCTTGTGGATGCAAGGCATGGAGTGGTCGAACAGACTAAAAGACATAGTTTCATTGCTGATCTTCTCGGTATCAAGCATGTGGCTGTGTGCATTAACAAAATGGACTTGGTCGGCTATGAGGAGGATGCATATATCAAAGTTCTCGAACAATTTACCGATTTTGCAAGTCGCTTGGAGAATGTTACCGACATCACCTTTATACCCATCTCTGCACTGAAAGGAGACAATGTAGTAGATAGATCCGAAAACATGCCTTGGTATAAGGGCCCGCCTTTACTTTATCACTTGGAGAATGTCTATGTTGGATCGGATTTCAATCATGTGGACGCCCGCTTTCCAGTGCAATGGGTTATCCGTCCTCATTCTGACGAGCATCATGACTTTCGCGGTTTTGCAGGTCGTGTAGCGGGAGGTGTTTTTAAAACGGGAGATGAAGTGACTGTTCTTCCCTCAGGATTTTCCTCGAAAATTAAACAAATTATGCTCGCGGATCAAGAACTCGATCAAGCTTTTCATCCTCAGTCCGTCACCATCTTATTGGAGGATGAAATCGATGTAAGTCGAGGTGATATGTTGGTCAAACCAAACAACCAGCCAAACAACTCTCAGGACTTGGATGCTCGTATTTGCTGGTTTTCAGGTGCCAAAAAACTTACTAAAGGAGCCAAGTTCCTTTTTCGACAAACTTCTAAAGAGGCACAAGTCTTGGTTAGTGAAGTTCGCTACAAGATTGATGTAAACTCACTTAGGAAAAACGAAGATGATCAGGAATTGGGCATGAACGACATCGGTCGTGTTTCCCTGAGAACTTCCCAACCTGTTTTCTGGGACTCATACCGTAGAAACCGAAATACGGGGAGTTTTATTTTGGTCGATCCTTTTACCAACGAAACTTTGGGAGCAGGGATGTTACGTTAGAAACGGACTCATTTTTATTTTTGGCACAATCTTTCTGTCTTTTCCTATTTGGAATTATTGATTCTTTCTAATTCTCTTACAAAACCTTACCGACTGAACTTATTTCTAATGAAATTGAAATTACTGTTTTTACTAACTGCCTTTGTGTTGACAGCACCTTTGTACTCACGATTGATCGCCGCTGCTTCCTCAGAGCAATTGCCTAAATCAAGACCTTATGCTTGGACAACCGACCACCTGCAAATTGGGGTACGTTGGCAACCTTTTGGGCTTCCCGGATGCGAACTTTACGATGCTAATCGTCCACTGATATCCAAGCACAGTAGTTATGCCCAGTTTTGGGTAAGTTGGAATGCTGTAGAACCAGATGAAAAGAACACGGATTACAAGAATCATATGTCCGGTCATTTACAGTCGATCGAGAACGCCGTCAATTTGTGCATAGAGCGTGGGGTGAAGGTTGAATTTGTGATGTGGCATACACCAAGGTGGGCATCGGTTTCTGGAAACGCTGGACCTTGGCGTCCCAAAACAGGTCTGCACGCCGAGTTTGTGACCCGAATGGCTGAGCATTTCAAAGGTCGTGTGGACGCCTATCAACTCTACCACGAAGTAAACCTACAAGGGATGATGAAAGAGGCAGATTCCCGTTTTATTATCGATGAAATTTTTAACAAAGGCGCAAAAGCTGTTCGCTCGGTCTACGATCGAGAACCGAGAATGCCAGTAATAATTTCCACCTCGGGAACTTCTCCTTGTGAGGGATGCGGATCTCTCGCTGGATTAAAGGGAAAAGGTGCAGTAGCCGTGGATGATTACTACGATCAGCAAATTGCCTCTACCGAAATGATGAATGGAGTTGATGCCCTAAACATGAATGTATCCGACCATTTTAACGGATACGGGATGATGGATGGACAAATTATTCCCCATGTTTGGGGTCAATATGATTTGGTGCGGAGCAAATTGGATGCTGCCAATTTACATTCCAAAAAAATCCTCTCTTCTGAATCCTGGATAGTCTGGGATGGTTCGGGCAACAATCATGACGTCAATGCTGACGGAGTAAAAGACGAGAAAGATTCTTTCGATAAAACGGTGACCATCTTTGGAAAATTATTGGAAAGAGGATTAAATACGATGAACATGCCATGGTGTGACAATTCAAGTAGATGGTCTATGGGATTAGTCAAGCGAGTGGATTACAATGGTAGGATCAAGCAATTAAAACCCAAATGGGTTGTTCCTGCCAATGATGGAGGACCAGGTATTGTAACCCGTAAAATCAATTTAAGAGGCTCCTCCGATGATACAATTGTACCCCTGGAAATGCCCTCAAGTGGTCTCCCATTTACCGAAGAAAACTACATCAATCCAGGGGACCCCAACCACTTGCATTACTATGCCTGGCGTTGGTATTCCCAAATATCTGGAGGTTCTGACGAAGTGATTCGCCATGCAATGGCTGGGGAGCAGGGAAATGATATCACTGTTCTTGGAATTGGCATGACTGGGCAGGAACAGTACCGAATTTCTTCTTACAACCGCTCCAAGAAATCCTTCACCGTGCTTATTTATTCTGGAGGGGCTAATGGAAAAGGATGGGCAAATGTTTCAATACCTTCAACCATTCAAGATGGAAAGTATTACAACAACGAGCATTCAAAGATAGACTTTCGTGGAGAAGGTATAAAGAACGCACGAAAATATTCTACAAGAATTATAACCAAGGAAATAAGTCGTGTAGATGGGAGCGATCAGAATGTCAAAGAGGTTGAACTTAGAAAGCAAGTGGTCAGAGAAGGAAAACTTACGGCCCGTGTCGATGGGATGAACAAATTTACTACCATCGAATTCTCACCCATCCGTTAAAGATCGGTTATATTCTTATCTGCTTGTAATATTTTTTTTGCATCCTGCAGTTCCTGTTCCCTCATAAAAATTTTGTGGGTCAGTAGTGCTTGCCTTGATTGCCGAGGTAGGCGATTTAGGACATTGGCCACTACCAAGCAAACAGACAAACAAAGTAACGAAAACACAGAAGGGTCGTAGAGGTAAAGGAATACCAATGCCGATAACAGAAGAAAAAGTATCACGAGGATTCGTACGCTAATGACCAACCGTTTGCAATTCTTCAAATATTGCATCACAGACCCACAAGTCACACAGTGTGGAATCTCCATGTTTTCGGAATAGGCACCACCATCCAAATCAGCACGGGGTACAGTTGTCCATTTCCTCCGATAATCGGTAAAACCTGAACATATTGAACACCACGGTTCTTCTTTTTCCTCCTCGCTTAGGTCAACGATTTCATCTTCCATTCGATTACCCTGTACAAGATGATTGAATTTCGCAAGACCATGACAATAAGGTACAATCATCCTATGTAAGAAGTTCTATTTTATCCGTTTTACCTTGAAAGATACCTTATCCATCCTTTGAAAAATTAAATGGCCTCCCCAGAAACAAAGGATGAACGAGATGGTAGAATGCTCTTAAATTCGGTTCCTGGAGTTGGTCCCATTACCCTTAGTCGTTTACTCGAAAATTTCCACAATGACCCATGGGAAATTCTCACTGCCAATGAATCCGAGCTCAAAAAAGTTAGGGGGGTAGGGGAACAAGCATCCGCAGCTATTTACAAAGCTCAATCATCTGGATGGTTGGATAAAGAAAAAGAAAAACTAGAAAAGATGGGTGGAGGTTTTCTCTTTGGTTCTGAGATTTCCCAATATTTAAAAGAACTTAGCGACCCACCAATCGGATTGTATTGCCTTGGAGAGATACCGATGATGCCCTGCATCTCAATAGTAGGCACTCGCATTCCGTCCATGTACGGAAAGAAAATGGCCCGAAAAATCGCCTCGGAATTGGCAGAATCTGGAATATGCATCGTTTCCGGAATGGCTAGGGGAGTAGATAGTGCTGCCCACGAAGGAGCTCTTGAAGCAGGTGGAAAAACACTCGCATTTCTGGGTAGCGGGCTTGATATCATCTATCCACCGGAAAACCTCAACCTCTACCGAAAGATTCAAAATTCTGGAGCTGTTCTTTCAGAGTTCCCCTTAGGAAGAAGAGCGGATCGTCGTACATTTCCAATGAGAAACCGTTTGGTTGCTGGAGTTTCTCTTGGGGTCTTAGTTATAGAATCCGCAAAAGCCGGAGGGAGTATGATTACGGCAAGATTTGCCGCAGAACAGGGCAGAACGGTATTTGCACTTCCCGGAAGAGTAGACCAAGCAGAATCACAAGGATGCTTGGACCTGCTAAGAGATGGAGCAACTCTTGTTCGTAACTCTGCAGATATATTAGAAGAAGTGGAACCGATGCTCGATTTTGCTTCCTTATCATATCCAAGCAGTGATTTATCTGTTAATAAAAAAGACTATTCTTCACTTGATGATGACGAACAAGTAATCATGGAAAATTTAAAGGAGGGAGATGCTTTTACCGTCGATCATTTTCATCAAGTTACGCAATTAGCACTTCCCCAAATTATGTCCACTTTGACCATGTTGGAAATTCGGGGATTAATTCAAAAGCGGACGGATGGCTCCTACGAAGCCACTTAATTTTCACTTCTTCAAAAACTTTGTATTTGTATGGTTGCCTTTGCCAAAATTGCGCCCTTGTATGATTGATAGTTTAGGGGAGCCCGGGGATGATGGGCTGAGAAGTTGGATCCATTCCGCCAACGACCCTCCGAACCTGATGCGTTTTGCGCCGTAGGGAAAACTTTTTCTTTAATCGCTTAAAGAGAAGGCCCTTCGACAACGAATGTATCTTAAAAAACATTCAATATGATCCAAAAAGTCGAAGACCAACAATCACCCAAATCTCTTTTTCCTAATTCTCGTCGGGTTTATCTAAAGGGAGATCTTCACGATCTCGATGTACCCATGCGGGAGATCGAACTCTCCGATACTCGTCTCCCTGACGGTAGTTTGGAAAGTAATGAGTCGGTCAGGGTATACGACACCTCCGGTCCATGGGGTGATGCAGACTTTCACGGCGATGTAAATAAAGGACTACCCACTTTGCGACATTCCTGGATTCAAGACCGTGGTGATGTTGAATTAATTGAAGGTAGAAACATCAAGCCTATAGATAATGGCTTTCTATCCGATCGACACGACGAAAGATCACGGGAAAAATCTCAGGAACTTCCAGATTTCGACCGTTCAAAAGTCTCCGTCCTTCGTGCTAAAGGAAGTAAGCCAGTCACCCAATTGCACTATGCACGCGAGGGTATAATAACGCCCGAAATGGAATATGTAGCAATTCGTGAAAACATGAAGTTGCAAACTTTGGCTGACAAACTCCAAACATCACCCGATGAGCTGACCAATTCCCTTAAGCACCAGCATCCCGGCAATTCCTTTGGCGCAGAGGTTCCTCAAGAGATAACTCCAGAATTTGTTCGCGATGAAGTCGCCCGTGGTAGAGCGATCATCCCGGCAAACATCAATCATCCGGAACTTGAACCCATGGCAATCGGGCGAAATTTCCTTGTCAAAATTAATGCCAACATTGGAAATTCAGCGGTCGCATCGTCCATTGAGGAGGAAGTCGAAAAAATGCGTTGGGCAACCAAGTGGGGTACGGATACATTAATGGATCTTTCCACTGGCAAAAATATTCACCGAACTCGCGAATGGATCCTTCGTAATTGTCCAGTTCCTGTAGGTACTGTCCCCATATACCAAGCCCTAGAAAAAGTGGGCGGGAAACCTGAAGAATTAAACTGGGAGATTTTCCGTGATACCTTAATTGAACAAGCTGAACAGGGGGTAGATTACTTCACCATCCATGCAGGTGTTCTTCTTCGCTATGTTCCGATGACAAGAAATCGTATGACTGGAATTGTGAGCCGAGGTGGTTCCATTATGGCAAAGTGGTGCCTGTCCCATCATAAAGAAAATTTTCTCTACGAAAAATGGGATGATATTTGTGATATTATGGCAGCCTACGATGTGTCTTTTTCAATAGGAGATGGATTGCGCCCCGGATCAATTGCTGATGCCAATGACGAAGCCCAGTTTGCCGAGCTTAAAACTCAGGGAGAATTAACCACCCGAGCATGGAACAAGGGGGTTCAGGTCATGAATGAAGGCCCAGGGCATGTCCCCATGCATATGATTAAGGAAAATATGGATAAACAGTTAGACTGGTGCCACGAAGCCCCCTTTTATACACTTGGGCCTTTGACCACTGATGTTGCCCCAGGTTACGATCATATAACAAGTGGCATCGGAGCCGCGATGATTGGATGGTATGGTTGTGCTATGCTTTGCTATGTTACTCCCAAAGAACACCTTGGCCTTCCTGACCGCCAGGATGTCCGTGAAGGTGTCATCACCTATAAACTGGCTGCCCATGCTGCAGATCTTGCTAAAGGGCATCCCGGTGCCCAGTACCGCGACAATGCATTATCCAAAGCACGTTTTGAATTCCGATGGGTTGACCAGTTTAATTTATCCTTAGATCCAGAAAAAGCTAAAGAATTCCACGATCAAACACTGCCTCAAGATAACGCAAAGACTGCTCATTTTTGCTCCATGTGCGGACCTCATTTTTGCTCCATGAAAATAACTGAAGATGTCCGAAGGTTTGCCGACGAACAAGGGTTAAGCAACGAGGCTGAAGCTATCGATGCGGGCATGGCACAAAAAGCCAAGGAATTCATTGATTCAGGTGCTGAAATATATTCTGGTTCATCTCCAAAAGAATGAAGGTATTTCTCAACGACAAATTAAAAGATTTAAAAGATGGAACAGACCTCGAGGGCCTGTCCGTTGAGTTGGGCTTGGCCAACATGAAAGGCTGGGCTATCGCAGTAAACGAATCCATTATTCCTAAAGAAAAGCATAAGCTCACAACTTTACAGGATGGTGATCGGATTTTGCTCATACAAGCTACCCAAGGTGGATAATGGAGCACCCTTTAGCCATATTAATTTCCGCCGCATCCCTGAGGGATGGAGAGGCAGGTATTATATCGGATTTGTTTGAAGTGGGCTTGCAGAGGTTTCACCTTCGCAAACCAGATTCCACAGCATCCGAAGTAGCAAAACTCTTAGGTCAAATTCCCGATATTTATCATGGCCGGATTGTCCTTCATCGCTTTCCTGAGTTAATCAAAGATTTTTCACTTTGTGGATACCATCATTACTCAAAAGAAAAACTGGTCGAAACGAGCGGGACGATTAGTCGTTCGCTCCATAAACTTGATGAGCTTAAAAATTTAAATGAACCATTAGATTATTGCTTCTTTGGTCCAGTTTATGAATCAATTTCTAAAAAAGGATATATACCCAAGGTTTCCCTACCCGAATTGGGTGGTCTTCTTTACAACTTAAAGAAGGAAAGTTCTAAAAAACCATTAATTTATGCCCTCGGTGGAGTAAGAAGGCGCAAAATACCTGAACTTTTTAACCTTGGATTTGATGGTGTAACTTTGCTTGGATCGATTTGGGGAAAAAAGGACCCGGTGGCTGCATTTGAACGATATCAATTCATTGAACGTAGCGTTTGGGCAAAAAAGGAAAAAGAAAAAGGAATCCTAAAAAGGTTACTTGGTAAAGAAGATTGATTGTGTGCCGATGAACAATTCAATCATGTGCCTAACCCGAGATGCCCCTGAGTATTCCCACGACCAACAAGTAAATGACTTTATCCAAGGAGGGGCACAATTCATTCAGTTACGATCCAAATCTCTTTCAAATGAAATATTGTACCAACAGGCAAACAAGGCGGTGACTTACGCCAAGGCATACGGGACTAAACTTATTATAAACGACCATATTGAACTGACTCGAAAAGTGGATGCTCACGGAGTGCACCTTGGTGCCAACGATGGAACGATAGCTAATGCCAGAAGAATTCTCCCGTCCGGAAAAATTATTGGAAAAACTGTACATTCGATCGAAGAAGCTTTATCCGCCCAAAAAGATAAACCTGACTATGTCGGTTTGGGTCCTTACCGAATCTCCTCCACCAAAAAAGATCTCCAGCCTGTTTTATCTAATTATCAATTTCAACAGATTGTGAAAATCTTAGACCCAATACCCGTCTATTTGATTGGTGGTTTGTCCAAAGATGATTTCCCATTGATCGAATCCCTTGGTGTTCAAGGACTCGCCTTATGCTCGGCTTTATTTTCCGGTAAAAACCTACAGGAGCAGACAAGGTTGACAGTTGATAAAAGCCGAGCCTATTCCCGCCTTACCACTTACTAGTTTGTTATGAAAACAGACCCTTTGGAAATTGCTGGTGTTACATTTACTTCTCGACTGTTTGTAGGAACTGGTAAGTTTTCATCCGGTCAAGTTCTCCAAGAAACGGTAAGATCCAGCAAATCAGAACTGGTCACCGTAGCAATGAAGCGTGCTAATCCACGGGGTCTAGAAGATTCAATTCTTGATTATTTATCAGATAAAAACATCAGAATCCTTCCAAATACCTCAGGTGTAAGGAATGCCAAGGAAGCTGTATTTGTGGCTCAAATGGCAAGAGAGGCCCTTAATACTAACTGGTTAAAACTCGAGATTCATCCCGATCCGAAATACCTCATGCCTGACCCCATTGAAACTCTCTTAGCTACTGAACAGCTAGCCAAGGAAGGGTTTGTTGTCTTGCCTTACTGCCACGCAGATCCCGTGCTTTGTAAAAGACTTGAAGATGCGGGTGCCTCAGCTGTTATGCCCCTGGGATCACCCATAGGAAGTAATCGCGGACTGGAAAGTCGGGAGTTTTTGCGGATTATCATCGAACAGTCAGATCTCCCAGTAGTAGTGGATGCAGGCATAGGTGCCCCTTCACATGCAGCCGAAGCCTTAGAGATGGGTGCCTCAGCTGTATTAGTAAATACCGCATTGGCGGCTGCCCAAGACCCCTCCCAAATGGGGATTGCCTTCAGGAAATCGGTGGATGCTGGAAGGCTTGCTTATCTCGCTGGCCTGGGTGGGGAATCTCGCACAGCTCAAGCAACCTCACCGCTCACAAGCTTTTTAGACTAAACTTTTCGTGGCTAAACACTCCTCTTTTTCACACTTTTTAAAAGGGCAAGACTGGTCCACTCATTCCTCGGGCCTCCAGCAAATTGGCCCCCAGCAAATTGAATTTGCACTCAAACGGCAAGGGCAGGGCGGAATTGATGATTTAAGAGCTCTACTTTCTCCACTGGCTGGCGAAAAATACCTCGAAGATATGGCCAAGCTTAGTCATTCCCTTACCCGAAAGAGGTTTGGCCAGGCAATTCGACTGTTCGCCCCCATGTATCTGTCGAATGAATGCAACAATGTTTGCGACTATTGCGGGTTTAGTATGCATAATAAGATTGCCCGCAAAACACTGACAGATTTAGAAATTCTGCGGGAGGCCGGAATTCTCAAGAAACGAGGTTTTGATCATGTTTTGCTTGTAACTGGAGAATCAAACCAACAGGTGGGTATGAATTACCTATCCCATGCAATTGACCTGCTTCGTCCGCACTTTGCTAACCTCTCCATCGAAGTACAACCTTTGAGTTTAGGTAATTATTCTTCCCTCATTGAACATGGTATCCATGCGGTCATGGTTTATCAGGAAACCTACAATCAGGAAAGCTACTCCAGGCATCACCTTAAGGGAAAGAAAACAAATTTTGAATGGCGGCTTGATACTGCTGACCGCCTGGGGCAAGCAGGCGTAAATAAAATCGGATTGGGTTGTCTTTTTGGTCTTACGGAGGACTGGAGGGTGGATGCTTTTTATGCAGGCATGCACTTGGACTATTTAGAAAGGCGCTATTGGCAGACCAGTTATTCGATGTCATTCCCAAGAATACGTCCCTATGAAGGAGATAATATTGTGGCAGTCGACTTAAAAGATCGAGATCTCGTTCAGTTGCTCTGTGCCTTTCGTATATTTAACCACGAATTGGAAATTACTCTATCCACCCGGGAAAGCCAACAACTCAGGGAGAATCTTCTCCCATTAGGTGTCACAACTATGAGTGCGGGTTCGAAAACCAATCCAGGTGGCTATGCAGAAGAGTCGCAATCCCTTGAACAGTTCTCCATTTCAGACGAAAGGTCTCCAAGAGAAGTCTCAGCCATGCTAAAGTCCAAGGGTTATGACCCTGTATGGAAAGATTGGGACTCTTCCTATGATAAGCCTCGGATGACTAATGTTGATTCCACCGGCTTACAACAAGCAAACTCCCCTCAGGTTGCAGCTTCTTTCTAGCAGAAATTAGTAAACATGACGGAATTAAATGAAGGCGAAGTTGAGCAGTATAGTAGGCACCTTTCTCTGCAGGACTTCGGTTTAGAAAGCCAAATTAAACTAAAAAATTCGTCGGTTTTGGTTATAGGGGCGGGTGGATTGGGTTGCCCTGTCCTCCAATACTTAGTCGCTGCTGGTGTGGGCAAAATTGGCATTGTAGATAACGATGTGATTGAATCTTCCAATCTGCAAAGGCAAATTCTATTCGACCATGATGACATTGGTTCTCCAAAAGCCAAGGTAGCGGCTGCCAAGCTTACCCGCTTAAACCCATTCATTAAAATTCATCCCATTATTGAACGATTAAAGAAGGAAAATGCTGAATTCTTATTCGTGGTTATGATTTAATTGTGGATGGTACAGATAATTTCTCGAGCCGTTACCTGATTAATGATGCATGTATCCTTTTTGAAAAACCTTTGATCCATGGATCTATTCATTTATTCGAAGGTATGGTCAGCGTATTTAACTTTCAGGGTGGACCTACCTATCGTTGCCTCTTCCCTGAACAACCTGATTCCTCAAGCATTCCTTCTTGTGCCGAAGCTGGAGTACTTGGTGTTCTTCCCGGAATCATTGGATGTATGCAGGCAATGGAAGCCATCAAGGTGATCACTGGGCGAGGACAACCATTATCTGGAAAAATACTAAGCTACAATTCTCTCTCTAACAGTACTCGTATCATTAATCTTCAAGCACTTCCCCAAAGCAGGGAAATTAAAGAACTTCCCGATTCATGTGAACCATCATGTTCCGACTCGTCTCCAAAAATATGCCTGAATAAAAAAATTGTAGAGATTTCTGAGGATGAATTACGAGAAATGATGGCAAAGAAAAAAGATCTGCAAATATTGGATGTCCGAGAAGACTGGGAAAGGATGCAATCGAGAATCGATCCATCGCTACATCAACCCTTGGGCACCTTGGTTAACTCGGTACCCGTTTCTCCATTAGATTGTTTAATCCCAGAAAAAGAGGTTGTTGTTTATTGTAAAGCGGGAGTTCGCAGCCGTATGGCTTGTGAAGCACTTCAATCGATTGGGTTTAATCATCTTTTTAATTTATCTCCGGGTATGGACGGTTGGATGAATATGTTTCCGGAATTAACTCATCGTGGATAAATCCACACCCCAAAATATAGGCATCATTGGAGGAACAGATTCTTCGAGGGGTTCCGGTCTTTGTGCAGACGAAGAGACTATTTATGAACTGGGCGATAACCCCCTTGCGGTGATCAGTGCAATAACCCAGCAATGCAATTCATCCAAAATAAGAATTCATGCGGTTCCAGCCTTAGGCTTGGAAAGTCAATTAGATGGGCTACTTCAGGAAGAACCAGACGCGATCAAAATTGGTATGCTACCAGACGAATCATCCGTCAGAATGGTGGGAGAATTCTTAAATAAATCTTCCTGTAAAAAAGTGATCTTAGATCCAGTTCAAATGACGAGCAATGGCCACTCCCTTATTACCGGTAAAGGGTGGGAATGCCTCATTAAGGATTTAATACCAAGGGTTAACCTGGTAACTCCAAACTTACAAGAAGCCCGTAAATTACTTACCATCAATGACTCGGAAAAAATAAGCCCTATTTCCCTGGTTAAAGAATGCTCAAAACTTGGGGCTCAATCGATTCTTTTAAAAGGAGGACATGGTGGAGGAGGGGAGTCCACTGACCTATTGGTTGTGGGCAAGAACCCAGTAATCGAATACAAATGGGAAAGAATTACTGGAGGCACCGAAGTTCGAGGTACTGGATGTCGTCTTGCCTCAGCCATCTCGTGTAACTGGGCAAAGACAAATGATCTTCCCATCGCTGTCAAAGAAGCAGGCAAATACCTGCAAAAGTACATTCGCCAAAACGCCGCTTAGCGACCTAAAGCCTTACGGATTAGTTCTTCAGTTGTGCAATCTTTACCCAAGCCATCAGCTGCTCTACGAACTGCTTGGTCTGCGTCTGTAGCCTTGTAGCCCAAAGTGAGAAGGGCAGATACAGCATCTCCATAGATTCCTAAATCCTGAGAAAGTGAGGTTTCGTTGTCTACTGAAGTTGAACTAGGGGCACTTACTGCAGGAGAAGCGGTCGTTGTGCCCTTGGGCAGTACCTTGTCCTTTAATTCAACTACAATTCTTTCAGCAGTCTTCTTTCCTAATCCCTGTGCTTTGGAAAGCATACCCACATCTCCATGAGCGATTGAATTCTTAAGGGTCGGTAGGGAAAGGGAACCAAGAAGGTTTAAGGCAATTTTGGGACCGATACCCGAAACCTTGTCCACAATCATGCGGAAAAAATCACGGGATTCCCGATCAATAAAACCATACAATGTTTGAGAGTCCTCACGATAGGTTGCCTGCACATGCAATCTCACGGACTCGCCAAGTGCGGGTAATTTCTCGGAAGTCGTCAAGGGAACATGAATTTCATACCCCATACCGCCAGTTTGAATGACCGCCAAGTTCAATTGGCACTCGATTAGTTTACCTTCAATAAATGCAATCATTTTTCCTAAGAAGTTAGCCCAAGTACATCCTGCATCGAATAGAGGCCAGGCGAATGACCTACCACCCACTTTGCTGCCCGTAGAGCACCTGCAGCAAAGATCTTTCTGTCAGTTGCCCGATGAGTCAGTTCAATCCTCTCCCCCATACCTGCAAAAAGTACAGTATGATCACCCACCACATCTCCTCCACGCAGAGCGTGAGAACCAATCTCCTTGGCCGGGCGAGCCCCAACCATTCCGCTTCGCCCGTGTGCAACTTGATCATCACCAAGCTCACGAGATTCTTTGAGAATTTCCAATAGCCGATCAGCAGTTCCACTGGGAGCATCTTTTTTCAATCGATGATGCATCTCAATGACTTCAGGATCAAAATCAGATTGGCCATCCAGTACGCGAGCAGCTTGCTCGGTCAAATAAAAGAGCAAGTTTACACCTGTGGAAAAATTCCCTGCCCAGACCATGGGTATCTTCGAGGAAAGAGCCTCTATTTCGGCCTTTTCACCCGACTCATGACCAGTAGTGCCAATCACCATGGGTTTGCCCGCCGCTGAAGACAAGCGGGCAAGTGGAAGTGTCGCTTCCCGAAGAGAGAAATCAATCACCACATCGCAGGCATCAATGCCTTGGGCTGGATCATCGCCCAAATCCACCGGAAAGGAAATAGTACAACCATGCTCTTGAGAAATTGAAGAAATAGCTTGGCCCATACGACCGCCGGCTCCGCAAAGTAAAATATTCAAGCTCATGAAACTACTCTCTGGGGAAGGGAAAGTTTAGACCCTAAGCTTTTTAACAAATCATGGTTTGCAGAGGAAGCTGCAATCAGAGGTAAGCGAACTTCGGAAGATTCAATCATTCCATTCATTTGCATGAGAGTTTTAACCGGAACGGGATTAGGCTCACAAAAAAGATCAGTAAATAATTGGTAGTTTGACAGATGAATTTTACGGGCTCTCTCATAATCTCCCCCCAAGGCTAGGTTAACCATTTCCGTAACCAGCTCAGGAACTAAATTCGAAGCCACACTAACTACGCCCTTTGCCCCACATGCCATAAAGGGTAGGGTAAGCCCATCATCTCCGGACAGGACCACAAAATCCTCATCAATCGAGATCAAGGTTTCTGAAACTTTTGACGACCTCCCCCCTGCTTCCTTAAGGGCACAAACATGGGGATATTTTTCACGCAAACGACAAATCACTTCTGTAGAAATCTCAATTCCACACCTTGAAGGGATCGAATATAAGACGATTGGTTTTTCAGTGCTCTCGGCCAAGGCACTAAAATGAGCAAATAAGCCCTCCTGGCTGGGCTTATTGTAATAAGGTGCAACGAGCAGAAAAGCATCCGCCCCCGCATCATCAGCAGCTTGGGTAAGAGAAAGTGCTTCGGTAGTCGAATTCGCACCAGTTCCCGCAATTACCAGGCTCTTACCCCGAGCACCTTCAATACAGGTGCGTATAACCTGTAGGTGTTCCGATTCCGAAAGGGTGGGGGATTCTCCCGTGGTTCCGCATGGAACTATACCCGAGACATCTGTCTCCAACTGCCTTTCGATCAAGCGTTCCAAATCTGCATATGCAACCGCACCATCCAACATTGGGGTAACCAATGCCGTGTGCACTCCGTGAAGTCGATTCTTGTCCATTGTTTGGTTTTATGAAATAAAAGTAATTTACACTTAAGTGTTCTTCTTTGACTTTTGTCGAGAGAAACACGGGGTGGTCAACTTTTTAATGGTGGAAACGCAAAGGATTCGCAATTTTTGTATCATAGCGCATGTCGATCACGGCAAGACAACCTTGTCTGATCGATTACTTGAACGCACCCAAACGGTGATGCAAAGAGAAATGAAAGAACAACTTCTTGATTCCATGGATTTGGAAAGAGAACGTGGTATCACCATTAAATGCCATCCGGTGACTATGAAGTATCTGGCGAAGGATGGGCAAAACTACACCTTTAACCTCATAGACACTCCTGGCCATGTGGACTTTGCATATGAAGTTTCGAGAAGCTTGGCCGCTTGTGAGGGTGCCCTGCTTTTGGTCGACGCCTCACAGGGAGTGGAAGCCCAAACTTTGGCAAATGCTCAACTTGCAGATGCTCAGGGACTTAGTATTATACCGGTTATCAATAAAGTGGACTTGCCAAGTGCCGATGTGGATCGAGTTTCCAATCAAATAGAGGAGATCCTTGCCATACCAGCCGAAGAAATCATTCTTGCCAGTGGAAAGTCTGGGATTGGGGTGGATGACATTCTCGAAGCTGTTGTCCATCGACTTCCTCCTCCAAGATGGACAGACCACCCCAAACCAAGAGCTCTTATTTTTGACAGCCAATACGATGCTTACCGTGGAGTTATTTGCTACCTGAGAGTATTTTCTGGGACATTTTCGGATAATGCCTCTCTTTTGTTGATGAGTGATCAGAGAAAGACCCAAGTTAAAGAATTGGGAACCTTTGTTCCAACCCCATCCCCTAAGCCCACCCTTGGTGAAGGAGAAGTAGGCTATGTGGTAACTGCGATTCGCGATGTGGCGGATATAAAGATCGGTGATACCTTAACTCTTGCGGATACTCCATCAGGCAAAATGTTGCCCGGATATAAGGAAGTAAGACCTATGGTATTTAGTGGTTTATACCCTCTAGATACTTCGGATTATCAAAAGCTAAAGCGTAGCGTGGGTAAACTCAGGTTAAACGACGCCTCCTTTAGTTATCAGGCAGAAACCTCGGTTGCTTTAGGATTTGGGTTTCGTTGCGGTTTCCTCGGTTTACTCCACATGGAAATTATTCAGGAAAGACTGAGACGGGAATATGAAATCGATCTTATATCTACCTACCCAAGCGTAATTTATCGAGTAACCCTAACAACAGGCGAGACCATTGAAGTGGATAATCCTTTAGAACTGCCGGATCCCTCTGAAATTGGAAAGATTGAAGAGCCCACAATTGTTGCTCGTATTCATGCCCCCAATGAATCTATCGGAGATTTACTTGCATTAGTTACGGAAAAAAGAGGCACTTGTACCGACACAGAGACCATTGATGAAACCCGTGTCATGCTCACTTGCCATCTGCCCCTTAACGAAATCTTAGTCGATTTCAACGATCGTTTAAAGAGTGTGACTCATGGGTATGGATCCATGGATTACGATATGGACGAGTATTCTGAGTCTGCCTTAGTCCGCATGGAGATAATGGTAAATTCCGAACCCGTTGATGCTTTTTCAACGATTGTCCATAGGGACAAGGCTGAATCAAGGGGTAGGGTGCTCTGCTCAAAACTTAAAGATATTTTACCTAGGCAATTATTTAAAATAGCCCTGCAAGCTGCTATAGGTGGAAAAGTAATTGCCCGAGAAACTATCAGTGCGATGCGCAAAGATGTCACAGCAAAATGCTATGGTGGTGATATTTCCAGAAAACGTAAATTATTGGATAAACAAAAAGAGGGAAAAAAGAGAATGAAACAAATTGGCAATGTAAACATTCCCCAGGAAGCGTTTGTTCAAATACTTAAGAGTTCAAATTGATCGAATTTTCTTTTGATCATTAAATGATAATTTCAAAATTTTAATTCTAGTTAGCTAAGACCGTTATGAACGAAGACCGAAAAGCAAACCGCAGAGAAAAAAAGGGGGCCAAAGAACTTTTGCGCATCGGCTTAAAGGCTTGGTTATACCGAAAAGACCGATTGCCCCCAATCGAAGAAAGAGCCTTACAAATTGCCAACCAAGGATTACGGGATGCCATCAAAACCAAAGGGATAAGCTCGCAGGAGTTAGAAAAGAAGGCACGAATTTTGGATGACGCACTTCGCAAATCCGGAGGTCACTACTATCACAAAAAAAATTGGGTGGAAAATGTGGAAATGTTCCTTGTTGCCGCAATTGTTATTTTAGGAATACGCAGCTTTTTTGTTCAGCCTTTTATTATTCCAACGAATTCAATGTATCCTTCGTTTTATGGAATGACACCTCATGTTTATGAGGATGACACACCAAACTTCCTTGAACGGGGAGCGGATAAACTTCTACTTGGTGCCTCCCACTATAGAATGGAAGCAGAATCCTCAGGCACGCTTTACTTGGTTCTTCAAAATGGGTCCAGCCACCGTTATGTACAGGCAAATTTTCCAAATGGTCGGTTTTTCATTATTCCTACGATGGTACGAGAATATGTCTTTGAAATTGGGGGAAAAGAGCACTCCATAAAAGTACCAGCAGAATTTGATATGGATGAATTATTATCAAAGAAATTTGCCGGCATAGAAAATCTTCGCGATTTACCCATGGTGATCGCCCAGGATGAATCACTTAGCCGAGGTAGGTTGAAACTTTCGGAAAGAAAGTTTGTCAAAGGAGAAATTCCGCTAGCTTTTGATGTGTTGCTTGGAGATGCCTTGTTTGTTGACCGCATGAGTTACAACTTCATCACTCCAAAAGTTGGAGATCCGATCGTTTTCAGAACAGCCAGCATTGATCGATTTAACTATGAACTTGGAACCAAAACCTTTTCTCAGATTGGAGAAGATAAATATTACATTAAACGACTTGTTGGCGAACCAGGAGATAAGTTGGAAATGCGCGTACCTGAGTCTATCTTCACCAATGGAACAGATGTAAGAAAAGGCGTACCTGGGATTTTATTTCGAAATGATCAGCACATAAATGGATGCCATGCATTTGAACAAAATCGAAAACAAACCGAATCCTTTGCTGAATCATTTAAAGATGAACTCATATCCGGTTATCCAGGCTACCGGGCAGATGGACTTCTTTCCAACCGATCCATTTTAAAAGTCCCGCAAAAAAATGATCCTGAAAACCCAACTGGATTAAATGGTTACTTTGCGATGGGCGACAATTCTACGGACAGCTTGGATGGAAGAGCTTGGGGCTTTGTTCCTGAAAATGAATTAGTTGGCAGAGCATTATTTGTTTACTATCCCTTTACTAAACGCTGGGGCTTAAGTAATTAGTTCGCACAATATACATTATGTCTAATAAGGATTTTTCAATAGTGCCCTCTGTTGAGAAGTTGCCCCAATGGTTGAATAAACGAGCAGCTGGTGTACTGCTTCATCCAAGTTCTCTACCAGGTGGATATGGCATAGGTTGCCTGGGTCAATCTGCCCGAAATTGGATTGATTTTTTATCCGATGCAGGTTTTTCCTACTGGCAAATGTGTCCAGTTGGACCGACTGGTTTTGGAGATTCACCCTACCAAGTATTTTCTTCCTCCGCTGGAAATCCATACTTTATAGATTGGGAGCCATTAATCTCACTTGGATACATAAGGAATGAAGATTTGCATTCAATTAATCATTTTGCTCCTGACCAAGTGGATTATGGATCTCTATGGGAAACTTTTTTTCCGCTCATGCGGGTTGCACACAGGAATTTCCTTAAAAACTCACTTCCACTTGAAAAAAAGTACGGCAGCCTCGATGAATTTAAAAATTTACATGCCAGGTGGCTTGAACCCTTTGCAAAATTTCAAACTCTTAAGACTAAGAATGATTTAAAGCCATGGTGGTTGTGGGATGAAGAAGATAAAAATGCTGCAAAATCTCGAATTCCTGATGCATGGTCTGAGGAGTATGATTTCCATATCTTCCTACAATTCATTTTTCGCTCTCAGTGGGAAATTATTCACCATTATGCAAAATCCAAAAAGGTATCACTCATAGGAGACTTGCCCATTTATGTGGCTCCAGATTCTTCAGATACTTGGTACAACCCTGAGCTATTTCAAATAGGTAAAGATGGGAATTTCAAGCTGTTGCCGGCGTACCACCTGATTATTTCAATGAATCCGGTCAATTATGGGGAAATCCGTTATATGACTGGGAAAAGATGCATACCAATGGCTACGATTGGTGGGTTAACAGAATTCAAGATCAACTGGATCTTTTCGAAGTTGTGAGAATCGATCACTTTCGAGGGTTTCATGATTATTGGTCCATCCCAGAGGGATCTACAGATGCAAAAAGAGGGAAATGGGAAACAGGGCCTGGGTATAAGTTTTGGGAAAAAATGAAAAAATCTTTTCCCCTCCTTCCCTTCTTGGCTGAAGACTTAGGTGACATCAACAAAGGGGTTCGAAACTTAAGGATTTCTTCTGGGTTACCTGGTATGGCGGTACTTCAATTTGCCTTTGATGGAAACCCACAAAACCTTTACCTCCCGCATAACCTATCAAAAGACCTTGTTCTCTACACCGGTACTCATGATAATGATACCTCTTGCGGATGGTATGACTCGACCGATGAAGAAACCCGTTCCTTCTTTCGAAATTATCTTAACATCGATGGATCCACCCCTGGTTGGGATATGCTCAGGCATGCCTACCGGAGCGTTTCTCAACTGGTTGTAGTGCTTGCTCAAGACTTGCTCTCTTTAGGAAATGAAGCCCGACTTAATACCCCAGGAGAACCCTGTGGAAACTGGCAGTGGAGAATGACGGAAGAGCAGTTCACCAACCTTCGGAACCATTCGTGCGATTACCTTCGAGAACAAGCTTTTCTTGCAGACAGGTTCAGGGAGAAGCTAGGTAGTATTGTAATATTTGAGTTGATGAAAAAAAATACGCAAGCCCGTTCAGATTACCCAAAGATATCAAGCCTGCTTCCTTATTTTTTACATCTTAAGCCCTACTGGATTCCCTTTACTGGGGCACTATTTTTTGGAGTAATTTATGGAATTTCAAGTGGTTTTGGACTTCCCTTCATGACCGATCAAATATTTCCCAGAATTTTCCCATCCAATGAAAATGCGATCCAGTTAACAAGTTGGGAGATTTTCATTTATGTCTGCTGGTTTCCTTTAGTCTTTCTGATTCGTGGAGTGAGCAGCTTTTTTAACTCTTATCTAATTAACTTTTGTGGGATGAAGGTATTGGAAAAAATACGGATTGAAGTATTTGCCAAAATCCAACGCCTCCCCCTTGCCTTTTTTCAACGGCACAAATCTGGAGATTTGCTCAGCCGCGTTACTGCAGACACCGCTCAGTTGCAGTCTGCCGTTCTTTCGGTGAGCAATGATTTGATTCGTCAACCCATAACCTTTATCGGCGCGATCACAGCACTGGCCGTCATGGCCATCCAGCGCGAAGGTATGGCATTCGTTCTTCTTTGCTTAGTGGCAATTCCTCTCTGTGTATTCCCTATTCGAAGAATTGGCTCATTGCTGATGAGAAAAGCCCTCGATCTTCAACAAAGAGCAGGAGGCTTATCCTCGGTTTTAAATGAAAACCTCTCCGGCCCCGCTGAAATTCGCTCACTTAATTTACAAGATCGTGAAATTGGGCGCTTTCGTGAGCAATCTGAAAAATTTTTAACTGCCCGAATGAAAGTCGTCAAATACTCCCATATCCTGACGCCTTTAATCGAAATCATAACCGCTACCGGAATCTCCGTAGCTATTTTCCAGGCCGCCCGCACTTCTATTCATTTGGATGCGGTAGTTCCAGTAATTGTGGCCCTCTACATGTCTTACGAGCCTGTTAAAAAACTCGGATCTATACACAACACAATCAAAGAAGGCTTAGCATCGCTTAAAAGATTACACGAAGTGCTTCATGCAGAGGAAACAATAACTGAACCGCAATCCCCCACCCCACTAAAAGAGATCAATGGAAAACTAGAGTTTAATAATGTATCATTCCATTACCCAGTACTTGAAGAGGGCAAGAAAAAGCATGCAACAGCAATTGATTGCATGAATTTAACGATTAACCCAGGTGAAGTAGTGGCAATAGTGGGACCAAGTGGTGCAGGAAAAACCACCTTGGCCGGATTGCTGAACCGCCTGCACGACCCAACCTCAGGAATTGTGCTTTTGGATGGCAAGGACCTTCGAGATCTTTCACTTGTGGAACTCAGAGAAGCCATTGCGTCCGTCCCCCAAAAACCTTTTCTTTTTGACGATACAATCGAGGAAAATATTCGACTTGGGGAATCTATTCATTCAAGGGGTACGGTTGAAGAGGCTCTTAAAAAAGCAAATGCCTGGGAATTTGTATCCTCCATGGATATGAAAACGAAACAGAAAATTGGGGAAAAAGGCAGCCGGGTTTCAGGAGGGCAATTACAACGACTTGCACTAGCTCGAGCTTTTTACCGGAACTCCCCTATCCTTCTCTTGGATGAAGCCACATCCGCACTTGATACAGAAAGCGAAGAAAAAATACAGCAAGCCATGAAAAAGCTGACTCAGGGAAAGACCACTATTATGATTGCCCATCGTTTTAGTTCGATTCGCTTGGCAAACCGTATTCTAGTAATGGAGGCTGGAAAAATCATTGCCGACGGTTCACACGATGAAGTTTATAAAAGTTGCCATCTTTATCGCACACTTTTCGATAACCAGACTGAATGAATTATTTCAGCTACCGCCGCTTTCTTTCTTTTTACTAAAGCACTGGATATAGATCTGCAAACCGTCACTTGGCGGACCTTTGGGAAAAGATTCTGTGGGTTTTAATCGCATTGGAATAACCGCACGAAGAAAAGTTAGTGAATGGCAACAGAACCAACTGATCAAAAATAACTCTACCCAAAGTCCATGAGATTGATAAAAAAGAAGGTAACCTGAATGCAGGACAATAAAAAGTGTCGAAAAAGGCCCACCCACTAAAATTAAAAATGTTTTGTACTTCGCTAAACCTTTGACAGAAAAGGTTGTTAAGCCCTCTTGACCGTTCCGAGGTGATAACTCAATAGTGAAATTCTTAGACAACCTGAAGAGTTTCCCGCCTGGTCTACCGACTCGAAGCGATACTTCACCGGAGGTCAGAAAACAGGCAACAAGTGAATGACCAAGTTCGTGAAAAAAAGTTGCCAAGGGACGAATTAACCAAATTCCAAGCCAGGCAATCAATACATAGGGAATACCGCTCAGGCTAAAATAATCAATGGATGACATGGAAAAGATTTAAAATTAAAAGAAAAAGGATTGATACAGGATGGTGCTTAATGCAAGGTTTCTGCTTGTTGAATGATCATTCATGTTTCGTTTTTTTAAGCAAGTATTCTCAAGTAAGAAACTTGAAGTGCGGGTGCCTCACGCTCGCGGATTACCTCTTACAGACATGAATCAATATGGCGAAGAAGCCGAATCCAGGCAATGGATAGGAGTCGACTTGGATGGAACATTAGCTGAAGCTGAAGCGTGGAAAGGTTTTGAGCATATCGGAAAGCCTGTGCCTAATATGGTAAAACGGTTAAAGATTTGGTTAGAACTTGGTTACCGGGTTAAAATTGTTACCGCACGAGCACAAAACCCTGACTTAGCAATACCACCAATATTAGAATGGTTGGAAAAGCACGGTCTTCCAGAGTTAGAGGTAACCAATGCCAAAGATATGGACATGATCGAATTATGGGACGATCGATGCGTACAGGTTATACCCAACACAGGAAACCCAGTCGGGCCTAACCCTGACCCGTACCGGCAACGATAATCTCCCAAGGTTTCAACCTACTGGAAAACTTGAATTGGTGGGGCAAAATCGTCGGATCGGGAGTAGGTATGCTCGCGGGTCCCTTATCCGCCTTGATTGGGGGTGCTATAGGGCACTTCATTGATCATCGAAGTAAAGAACCTGCCGAAGAAAAAAGAGCTAAATTAATGTACTACGCTTATTTTTTTTCTTCCGCAGCAAAAGTCGCTAAAGCTAATGGGAGTATCTCAGAAATGGAAATTCTGAAAGTTGAAAACTTGATCCAAAAAATGAGCCTTTCTCCTAATTTAGAAAAATTTGCCAAAGATATATTTCGAAAAAGTAAGGTAAATTCGAGGCATATATCTGAAGACTTTAAGGAGTGTGCCAAGCTGATTCGCTATGAACAATCAATTGCTTATTCCTTCATGGGCGGCCTTTTTGAAATTGCCACATGCGAGGGAGTTCCATCAAGCAAAGCACAAATAAAATGCTTACTATTAGGGGAGAAATATTTCAAGATGCCTCCCGGAACAATCCGTACGTGGTATGCTGGAGGTTACATCACTGATACCCCTGGCGAGGCAAGCAACCAACTTAAAGAATGCTTCGATATTTTAGGCGTCTGCCCCACCGCAAAAAATGAAGTGATCAAAAAATATTATCGAAAAAAAATTAGCTCCTTTCATCCAGATTTATTAGAAAGTAAAAATTTACCTGAAGAGTTGATTGTTTTGGCAAAACAACAAGTCATTCGGGTGAACTTAGCCTATGAAAAAATAAAAGAAGTTCGTGGGTTCAAATAACTATCCTACCATCTTCCATCCAATATTTTCGGTGCGAAAGATCGGCAAGTTTTTCGTTATGAGTTACAAGTATGACCGATAAACCAGTTTGCTTAGCCATACGATCAAGCAATTCGAATACACCCTCTGAATTTGAACTGTCCAAATTCCCCGTTGGTTCATCAGCAAGCAAATACTTCGGTGAATTAGCTAAAGCACGAGCAATGGCTACTCTTTGTTGTTCCCCACCCGATAATTTGTAGGCGGGGCGCTGAGCCTTACTTTCAAGACCAAGTTCAGACAAAAGGTCATTGGCTTTTTGATTAGCACTGTCTTCGTCTTTGCCAAGTTTTAAAAGAGGTAGGGAAATATTCTCAATTGCGCTTAACTCTTTGATCAAAAAGTGAAATTGAAAAACAAATCCTATAAAATGATTTCGGGCTTTAGTTCGCTCATCATCTTCTAAATTTTGAACTTCTGAATCACCCATGAAAACCTTTCCTGAATCCGGACGATCTAAAAGTCCCATTAAATAAAGCAGCGTACTTTTTCCACAACCTGAGGGTCCAGCAATAGAGGTAATTTCTCCAGGTTTAGCTTCGAGGCTAACTCCATTTAATACCTGTACTGTTCCGTTCGCCTCTGAAAAAGAATGAAACAAATTTTCTACCCTCATTGAACCATTAGGCATCATTTTATTTTTCTGAGAAAAATCCATTACAGAGTCTCTCTAATAATCTTTGCCGGTTCTATACGAGCTGCACGACGTGCAGGAATCCATGTCGCTACAGCCACAAAGACAAAGGCTATACAGCTAGCCCACAGGTAATGATTAAGATCCCAATTTACCACAAAGCTATCAGTAGAAAATATTCCTCGAATTCGAAGCGGAATCATCGAAATAAAATAAGTTCCCGAAGCCGCAAATAAAGATCCGATCGTTATACCTGCGACCAGAACAATCGTACCTTGCCACAAAAATATTGCAGAAATATCCGTTCTCGAAAAGCCCATTGAACGTAAGATTGCAATATCTCGAGTTTTTTCGATCACAAGAATTGCAAAGACATTAAACATGCCTAGACCAGACAATAGAAGTATACAAGACACGGTAATTGCCGAGGAGAAACGAAGTGCCTTGAATACATCAAGCCAGACTCTTTCCCTTTCTTGCCAACTAACAACCCGATGATTAAGAGCCGATTGCAATTGGGCGGCAAGTCCGGGTGCATGAGAGGGTTCATTTAAAGCTATCTGGAAAACTGAACCTCCATGTGAACTGCCAAGGAAAGAACGGGCGGTAATCAAATGTATATAGATGCGATTTTTATCGATCTGGCTAACACCAGATTCAAAAATAGCTGAAACTCTAAGATGTAGATTACCGGTTCCGCCGACCAAGCTAACCCTGTCACCAATTTTTAGGCCTAAGCGTTGAGAAATCCTGGACCCTAATATAACTCCCATTTGGTCAGATGAAAAGTTATTGATAGTTCCCTGAATAATTTGTTTATTCAGGTCAGATGATTGGAGGTGGTCTTCCCATCGAATACCATTAAGCACAACGGACTTTCGACGAAAGCCCGTATCAAGGACTGCACTGCCTTCCATAATTTCAGACACCCCCATGAGCTCAGGGTAGTCAGCTAAAGCATCTCGAATCAATGAAGGTTGGTCCACGCCTTCATGATATAGAGAACCTTCGCGCGAATGAAAAAGAAACCTGACATCTCCATCATCATCGACTTGTTCAACAGTTCCATAAGTATCTTGAAAGCGGTCAGAAATCCGCAGTGCACCGTTTGTACCTAAGATTGTTTGAATAAAAAATTTCTCAAACCCGGAGGTTTGAGCCTGAGTAACCACAAAAAAAGAAACTCCAAATACAATTCCAGCCAAAGATAAAAACATCGGCCTCTTCCGAGCAATTACGAAACGCCAGGCTAATTTGAAACAGAGCATTAGATGACAACCTCTCCCATCTATTCGGAAAAACTAACCTGAGTAGACTTAATCCTTTCCCCATCTTTTAATAAGTGCGGTGTTTCAACCACAACCTTCTCACCTTTTTTCAAGCCGTTTAAGACCTCAACAGTCCGCAAATTCTTAGACCCGATTAAAACTTTTCTAAATTGAGCCACACCTCCCTGCTCCACCACTACATAATCACCGATTAGTGCCTTGCGCGGTATAAGCAAAGCACCCTCTTTCTCTGATTTTATAATCTCAGCCCGTCCAGAACTCCCAACTGGAATTCTTTCATCAGGATTATTCAACCTCAAATAAAGTTTTCTGATGCCGGAGTTTGATTCCACCGTAGAAGAAAGGGCTGATACATTTGCATCAAAAATAGTTCTTCCTTGAGAGAAAAATGTAACTCCTGCAGAAAGTCCTACCTTTAAGCCAGGAAACTCTTCTTCGTTTAAAGAAACCTCGATAATTCTTTCAGATGAATGAACATTCCCAACAATATTTCCAGAAAAGACTTGGTTACCAGGGGCAACAAAACAGGAAGAAAAATCGCCTTTAATTGGACTCCTTATTGCCCGTTTATCTACTTCAGCAACGAGAGTATCCATAGAAAGGTCAAAGTTTTGTAAAAAATGGGATTCAGCTAATAACTCCAGTTTTCGTTGTGCTCGCATCCGCTCAACTTCGTTTTGCTTTGTTTCAAGGTTATGAATTGAAACTTTTTCCTCTTTGGCTAATTCACTTATTGAGAGAAGTTCTTTCTCCTGAATCTCTAAAAGTATGCCAAGAGGAGACCCCGCTTTTTTTCTTTCAGTAAATTGTTTTTTGTCCAAAAGAAGGCGATCCATCCTTCGGTCAAGATCATCAAGTTCGAGTTGGACTAATGTCTGGTTTTCATCAACTGATAGGGTCCCCCCTAAGGGTAAAAGTGCGACCCAATCTACTTTTGCATTTGATTGAGCTCGTAACTCATAAGTCGCAGCTGCATGGACGCGGACATTACCGGTAACCGAATCCCGAATTGTTCCAGTCTTAGATTGGGTAACCAAAACGGTGGGAACGATTTGCCTGAAAATAAAAAAAACAGAGAGGACAATCAGGCAAAGTATAAAACCACATAAAGCTAGAGAACTTTTTTTCATACTTATTTAGGATTTGGATAGTTGATAAAGGTTTTAAACATTACAATCTGTTCATACTGGTCAAGCAGCACCATAAATTGACATACTGCTTCCAAATTCTCCAATTGAGACCGATCCAACGCAACTCTAGCAGAAAAGTGGTCTGCGGGAGATATACGATCCATTTGTAATTCAATTTTACTTTTCTCAAGCCTGTTTTCAGCTACTAAAATTAATTTTCGCCCCAAGATGATCCTTTCTTTTAAAGACTTAAGTTCGCTAACCACAGAACGGACTTTATCTCGCAGTTCACGATTTTGATTTTCAATTGCATTTTCAAATTTTAACTTCCTTGCCAAAGCAGCTTTTTTTTGTCCAGCACTCTTGTGTGAATCCCAAATTGACCAACTGGCCTCTAAGCCAACTAAAAAATTGTTCCTGTCTAAACTGCTTCTACCTTCTGCAAGATCAACCTGATCTTGGAAGTATGCACCAGTCAGATTAATTTTGGGTTTTAGTTCAGCTTCCGCAATTTTTATATGCTCATCTTCGATCTGAACTTGGGTATGTAATTTCTCGATCTCTATATTACTTAAAGAACCAACAAGGATAGGAAATTCCTGATTAAAATTATGACTTTTAGAAAACTCCCAAAAACCTTTGGTAATATCGAGAGACAAAGGCTTATCGTATCCGGAAAGACTTACAAAATAAGCTTTATTTCTTTCTAATGAAGTTCTCAGTTCCGCAATGGATATTTCACGGTTGAGTTGCTCAACCCTAGCCTCTTCTAAAGCAAGAGGAGTACTCAATTTTAACTCCAACCTCTTTTCAATTGTATCTACATATTGGGTTGCAATCCTGAGTTGCTCAATTGCCATCTGGCTACGATATTTTAGGGCAACCAGCTTTAGAAATATACCCCGAACCTCACCGGTAAGAATTCTTTTTTGGACTGAACAACTATCTTCGGCCCAAGATATATTTAGCTTGGCAATTTGCTCTCGTGCTTTCAATGCCCCCCAATGGAATATTGGCTTGGTCAGATAAGCTTGATTAAAAGTGCGATAACGATGATAGAAATCTTCACTTGGTCGATCTTCATGAATTGATTGACCAGAAACCTTGAACCCAAGCTTAAATCCTTGTTCTGACTTGGCAATCACCTGATTAGCCTGGGCAATATCCAAATCGAATTCTTTACTTTTTAATACCGGCGAACGGTCATTTAGTTTTTCTAAAACCTCAACAAGTTCCTTAAAAAAAAACTCAGGCCTTTCTTTATTAGGAATTTCAAACCCAAATAAATTTAAGCAAGTGAAAGTGGTGAGATAAAAAAATAAATATGTTTTTTTCAAGTCACCACAATGGAACAATCTAAAAATAGGGACAATTCCAAAAGCCAGAAGGGTGCTGAAAGCAATTATTGACCAAACGAGTCTGAAAACATCTTGCGTAGTTCAGAACCAACCCACTGATCTTGCATATCAGATGATTCATCCCGTAAACGGCTGACCTCATCCTCGAAAACTTCAGATGAAGAATTACCCCATGCTTGCCTGACATAAGTGGAAACATTCGCAATTTCACGGTCAGTAATTGGAACAGCAGCCATATTAACCGCTGCAGATGTGCCATACTTTTGACCTTTCACCATAATTTCTCCCTTTAGGCCTTTTAGGATAACATTTGCAATAACTGCTGGATCTGCAGAAACCCACTCGGAACCAGCAAGGGGAGGAAACTGCCCTTCTATTCCCAATCCATTAGCTTGGTGACATGAAGCACAACGGGCGGCAAAAATCTTTTCTCCCGAAGAAATCTTCCTGTCCAATCGTAAGGTTTCTTTTTCCTCTGCTGTAAGTTCGACTATTTCAACAGGGGGATGGAGTTGAAATGAATTGGTAGAATGGGACAACTGAATTGAACAAACAAAAATCAAACAACCAAATACGAACACGAAAACCAAAGGGGCCAACAGAAAATTTGCGGTAGGCTCGTGCTTGGTTTTGGAAAGCTCGACATGAGATTTAACGATTTCTTCATCAGAAAATTCTTTGTCGTTCGGCAAGTTGCCGCTGTGTGTTGAATCGTCGTTCATTGTACAGGAGTGGTAAGCTCGGCGGCCGTAAACATTTGCATAGGGGCCCTACCCTTCAAAGATGCTCGAACGGTGGCAACTTCTTCAGCTGAAACAGCAGATGCAGAATTACCCCAATCGTTTCGAATGTAAGTAAGAACGTTAGCGATCTGATCGTCAGTCAAAGATCCAGGAGGAATACCAGGGGGAGCCATAACATTGTTGTATTTAACTCCATTAACCTCAATCTCACCCATTAGTCCATACATCGAAATCTTTATCAGCCTTTCCTTATTACCCAAAACCCAGTCAGACCCAGCAAGAGGGGGGAACTGTCCCGCAAGACCTTCTCCGTTTTGTTGATGACATGTAAAACACATTCCACCGCCTGGTGCAGCCTTCATATAAATTTCTTTCCCCGTGTCTATCTGTTCCTGCAGCCATTGGGGAGCACTTGAACTGGCTACTGACACATCGGTGGAAACAACATCCTCCTCGACTGGTTCATCTTCAGTCTCAACAAAGGAAACTTCAGGAAGTTCATAATCTTGTTTCAATGCTTGCAAGTAAGCCACAAGACGGTTGGCTCGGACCGTTGGGCGAACATGACGATTATCTTGAGGATCGTTATTGGAAGCTATTTCAATATCAGTATTCACCGGTTCATCAATTTGCTGGTAGAGAAACGGGCTAGGCGGACAAAGAGAAGAAGGGAAAATCGATTGAGGTTCAAATAAGTGTTGGTGTAACCATTCATCAGAATATTCCCGTAAGCCAACATTGGCCAAATCCGGACCGATTCTTGAATTCCCTAGAAGTACATGTTTTTGTAAGACATAGTCTCGAGGAGCAGATGGCCGTTTCCCCCAACCTCTTTCCACGTCAAAACCGGCTTCAACACGTCTTACTTGCTGGGTGTGGCAAGTTACGCAACCAAGGGCAGCATACTCTTCAGCACCTTGCTTAGCTATACCGGAAAAAGCGATAGGAAACAGTTCGGCGTCTTCAGGAACTGAACCGTCATCATCTAATACCTCGGAGGTTGGCACTAAATCTCCAAATTGAGAGCGGGCACCGACAACAAATGCAAGCCATGCCATGCCTAGGGTAAAAAATATACCAATGGTGAATTTGGCCAGGTTGTTCATACGCTTGCCTCCTTCTTATCTTCAGCAAAAAAAGCAAATGGATTTGGGAAAATTACTCTCCATACATTGACCACAAATACAAACTGAGAAAAAGCGAGAATGATGAAAGCGAATTTGGTGATCAAGAAATAAGGTTGGATGGATTGAATGACTGATGATGCCCAGGGCAAACTAGGTTGTCCGGCCAAAACCCCATGAGTAAGACCGCCAATTAAGTAGGCAAGTAGGAGCATCAAAACGCCAAGTGTAGAGGTCCAAAAATGAAAAGACTTTGCAGCTTTGGGAATTTCACGACCAGTAATCCGGGGAAGTGCAAAATAAACTGCCCCGAAAATAATCATACTGAAAAATCCATAAACTCTTTGATTAAAGTGAAATTCATTGATGATTGTAAATTGAGTGATCTTGGCAACTGCAGGTAATGAAAACACCACACCGATATAACTCGATACGGTGTATGATAATGTGCCGAAAATAACAAACCTCAGAGGCAAGCTGTCCCAAACCTTTCCAATATCCATGAATGCTGTGGCATGAAAGTTCGTTGATGCCACGGCTATTGGGAAAACCATCGCTATGCTCATCACTGTGCCAACTGCTGGTATCCACATGGGTACGGGTCCACCTTCCAAGTGGTGAACAACTGACCAAGGAGCAAGGGCGGCGATACACCAAAAACCAAATATAGCTAGATAATACTTATCTATTGTTCTACCAAGAATTGCAGGGATAAGGTAATAAGCAGCACCTAAAGCTACAGGAGTTAACCATAGCCAAACTAGGCTTTGTCCATACCACATCGAAAGAACTGTCTGCAACGTACCACGAGCAGGATTAATCTCGAGTCCATTCCATGCGATCAAAAACAACGCCGGGAACCAAAGTAATGCAGCTAAAATAAACCACTGAGGAGCAATCGTTTCACGCACTTGACGAGAGCGATGAATGACAAGAGCTAAGAATGTAATAATCAGGTAGGAAATAAGCATAGCTGGCCAAACTTCCGTGGGCATTTCAAGCATTTCGTGCCCACTCATATGACCATCCATAATGCCCAACAATCCAAATGTGATAGCTAAATTCCAGATGACTCCAGCAAATATAAGAAAGACGGATCCGCGTACCTCTGCCTGGGACAGACGGGCCAATATCCAAAGAGATACAGCAAAAATCGCGTTACCTCCCCATCCGTAAACAAAAGCGTTAGCCTGAGCTACTTTGACTTTACCATAAGTCAGAAATTCAAAGGATGATAAGAAAAAAGGATCGGTCAGTTTGGCTGCAGCAAGGTATGCAAGCAATGCAGCCATAAGTAGCCAAAGTCCCGCTGAAGAAAGAAAGAAGGAAAAAGCCAACTTAGCGGAACGATCAATAACCTTGTCTGGAGAATCTACTGCCATGCGAACCTATTTGGATGGTTGTGGTTGAGCCTTGTTAGCGGCACGATAAGTTTTAAGGACACTTTCCATCGACGATTCAATGGTGGTATTGCGCTCAGCATGAAAATTATCAACCGAGGACAAAAATTGTTCATTTTGGTCTCGGTGTGCCTGAGCTTTTGCTATGCGAGCTGAGTCAATTGCCTCGTTAACAGGAGCAGGTACATCAGGCTCGAAAGTTCTTTGAGCCAAGTAGAATCCGGAAAGCAACAATGCCAATACTAAAAAAGTAAAGAAGACGCTGCATCCGTCAGCCCGTTGGTTCTTCGGATCACTCATGATGATTTATGGATTCACGAATGCGAGGATCGCGAATCGGAATAATTTCTGCCACGCCAGATTGAAAACTGCGAATAACTGCCCATGCACAAAGACAACCAACCCCCACGAGGGAAAACAGACCCCAGAGCAAGTGAGAACCAACCACAGGGCGGGCTTCATAACCAACATATGCTCCTGGAACAATTTCGCGGCCTGGAATAATATTCCAATATAGATCAAGAAGGTGGAAAACTAAAATCCAGCAAACGATAAATACAAGTTTGGGGACATCGACTTTATTTCGGTAGAAAAGCAGGTATAAGAAAGGGAAAAAGAAATGACCAAATATTAAACCCATACTCACCCAAAACCAACCAGAACGAAGACCCGTATTTGGATCAATTTCACGGATAGTAAACCAAAAGGTTTCTTCCGGAATATTTGCACTGTAAATCAAAAAATATTGGGAGAAACTAACATAGGCCCAAAATATCGTAAAAGTTAGAGACAGACAGGCCAAATCATACTGATGAGCTTGCTTAAATAAGCCCTTGAGCTTGCCATTTGCTACTAGGTAGAGACAAATCAAAATGGTTACTGCAAGTGCGGCTCGCATACCCGAAGCAAAAAACCAAACCCCGTACATAGTTGAAAACCATTGGTATTCCAAACTCATGAACATATCAAAAGCACCAAAGGTAAGGGCTAATGCAGCGGCCGGGATTCCAATTGCGGAAACTTTAGTACCAAGATGTGTCCAACTTGGATCACCATCCTTGTCCTGTGAAAAGGACGCTTTTCTAAGCCAATGACTAATCCCACAGAAAATTCCAAAGTAAGCGATGAGTCGAAGAGTGAAAAAGTTTAGGTTCAGGTATCCTGCTTTTTTTTGATGAAGTACATCTTCCTCAACCGATATTACACTGCTTACCTCAATCGTCGGACTGGCTGGATTAACCCAGGACCAAAGAATACCTGCCTGATCCTTCCCAAACCAAGCGACTAATAAAAGGGGCAAGAGGCATAAGGCTAACCAAGGGAAAGCAGAAAGTGCGTGTTCCTGTTGTCTTCGAACCACCGGGCTCCATTTTGAATTAAACACACGGAAAATCATGATTAACATGAGCATGCCAATGGCAATACTCAGCCAAAAGGAACAACCCCACAGCCAGCCAAGAAAAGGTGCTTTATCACCAGTTTGTAATCCTTGAAAAAGTCCGACTAATCCACCTCCGAGGCCAAGGATAGAACCAGCTAAGAGTTTGGTGGAAAGACCCTTTTGGGGAGTGTCCTTAGTGGAGGAATCTTCCATCATGATCCTTGTCCTTTCGATGCAGTGGTTGCCTGCCCAACATAGTCTTGTAAAGCACGAAGATATAGTACAATGGCCCAACGCTCATCTGGAGAAAGCCTGTCTTTAAGCCCAAGCATAATTCCAGATGCAGAACCGTTTGAAATTGCATGGTAAATTTGTCCGTCTGTCCACGGTGCGGCGGACTCTAAATAAGTGCCAGAATTTGATGGGTCAGCCAAGTTTCTTGGATTGAGACCAAATTTGGCTGTTACCCCCAAACCATTCCCGTAATCACCATGGCAAACGGAGCAGTGAATGTCGTATTTTTCCTTACCTAAACGCATCGTCGACAAATTTAATCCAACTTGAACAGGTACATTCTTTACCCACTCACCATTTGGTAATTTACCAGTGGTGTAAGCGTCTGAATGAAATTTTGGTTGTGATGAGAAAACATTTTTTGGATCAATCGCAGTTCCTCGTAACACAGTACCTGCAACAGGTAACCGGTCAGCACTGCCATCTGCAAAACGAGAATTTGCGGTTTGGGCCTTGAACTTCGCTTGTCTGTCCATGTCCGGAAAAACTTCGATTGGAGTATTTTTTGAAAAATCACCTCGAAACCCAAGGATCGAGACAATGGTGATAACCAAAATGGTAAAGATTGGTATGATGTATCTCACTTGATTAATCTATGGGTTCGCGAATAATTTGCACAGCCTTACCGCCAACCTCTTCAAGAAAACTAACGGTTTCTTCGTCATCAAACTTTGGATCTTCAACTTCGATAACGATCATAAATTTATCATCCCCAGTACGACCAAAATCTGGATGTTCAAAAACGGGATGATTGTGCCGAGGTAGACGGTTTAGAAAAAACATGCCAAACAATGTACCGAATGCAGCAAATAGAATGGTAAGTTCATAAAAAACCGGAAAGGGATAGATGGGACTGAAATATGGCTTACCTCCCACAATTAAGGGATAATCAAACTCATTCATAAACCATACGATTAACATACCCGTAAAAAAACCAGTAATTCCGCCTGCAAGTGTGAAACGTGGTACTTTAGATCTCGCGTATCCCATTTGAGCATCCAGACCATGTACAGGAATCGGGGAAAAGCATTCCCAGTTAGAATAGCCTTTTTCTTTCACCTTACCCGCAGCATCGTAGAGTTCCTTGGCGGAAGAAAATGTTGCCGCTGCAGCATATTTGATGTCCATAATATCACTCATGATTAATGATCAGCATGGGGATCAGCTTGGGGCATTACGGACTTCACTTCACACATGGGCATGAGAGGTAAAAATCTTAAGAAAAGAAGGAAAAGAACTGAGAAAAACCCAAAGGTTCCAAAGAAAGTAAAAATATCCACAACTGTGGGTGAATAATAGCCCCATGATGAAGGCAAGAAGTCACGGGATAAAGTGGTATTAGCAATAACAAACCTTTCAAACCACATACCCACATTAACAAAGATCGAAATAATCCAAACAAGCGGAGTGTTTTGACGAATCTTTTTAAACCAGAACAACTGCGGGCAGATAACATTGCAGGATACCATTATCCAATAGGACCACCAGTAATTGCCAAATGCACGATTGATGAAGGCAAAACCCTCATAGGAATTGGCACCATACCATGCGATAAAGAACTCCATTGCGTACGCATACCCGACTAGACTACCAGTCGCTAGAGTAATCATACACATATTATCGATGTGTTTTTGTGTGATCAAATCACGCAGACCAAAAACTGCACGAACTGGCAGTAGAAGGGTCAAAACCATTCCGAAGCCAGAGAAAATTGCCCCTGCCACGAAGTAAGGGGGGAAAATTGTAGTATGCCAACCAGGCAAATTAGCCACAGCAAAGTCAAAAGACACGATTGTATGAACCGACAAAACGAGAGGAGTTGAAAGACCAGCTAGTAGAAGGTAAGCCATCTCGAAATTACGCCAGTGATTATTTGCATTTCGCCAACCCATTGCAAAAAATCCATAAAAATATTTACGCCAAGTCTCGGTTGCACGATCACGGAGAACCGCCATGTCGGGAATCATACCCATGTACCAAAAGAGTATCGACACCGTTGCGTATGTTGAAACCGCAAACACATCCCATTCAAGTGGACTCCGAAACTGCGGCCAAATCGCATTGGCATTAGGAATCGGGAAAAGCCACCAAGCAAACCAAACCCGTCCCACATGAAAGAGTGGAAAAATACCTGCACATAAAACAGCGAACACCGTCATGGCTTCAGAAGCCCGGTTAATCGATGTTCTCCATTTTTGTTTAAGGAGACAAAGTACTGCAGAAATTAAAGTACCTGCATGCCCGATACCGATCCAAAAAACAAAATTAACAATCGCCCAACCCCAATTAACAGGATTGTTATTTCCCCAAACACCAACTCCAGTGGAAACAAGGTAGACCAAGCCCATTCCAGTAAAACTGGCGATACAAAGTGCGGTGATAAAACACCACCACCACCAAGTTGGAGTCTTTGACTCTACAATGCCACAAATCTTGTCAGTAACCCATTTATAATCCCGATTATTAAGAACCAAAGGAACATCTTTCCAGGGAGCGGGGTCGACCTTTTTCAAGATCTCGTGTTCTTCGACTTCTTTTACCTCAGACATTTTTAATGGGCTCCGTGCTCATCTCCGTGATGTGAAGGATGTGCTTTGTCGTGGTATTCACGAGCAGAATGAGGTGATACTGCAAAATCTGGCATCCGTGGATTAGGGTTACGAACTTTTGCAAGAAAGGTGGTGCGTGGACGTGTGTTTAAATAACCGAGGACTGAATAGTCTCTTGGATTGTTTTTCAATTTACTGACCTCACTTTTCGGGTCACTGATGTCGCCAAATACAATCGCTTCACTCGGGCAAACTTGTTGACATGCCGTTTTAATAGTCCCATCTGGAACTTTTAAGATCAGACTTTTCAAGTTTCACACCTGCTCCATCCTCACCAGACTCGAGTTTGGCAGAGCGCTGAGCATTTACTTTGGTGCGAATCTTGGACTCTTGAATTCGTTGGACGCAGTAAGTGCATTTCTCCATAATACCACGCATACGCACGGTAACATCAGGATTTTTTCCCATGTCTACAAGGGAATCGTTCTTATCACCAATAGGCCCTTGGTAGAGCTCATCAGTTTTGCGTTTATTCCAATCAAAAAAGTTAAAGCGGCGGACCTTGTAAGGACAATTATTTGCACAATACCTCGTTCCAACACAACGATTGTAAGCCATCGCATTCAAGCCTTCTTCGTCATGAACCGTTGCATTAACAGGACAAACGCTCTCACAAGGTGCGGTTTCGCAGTGCATACATGCTACGCCCTGGAAGGAAACTTGGACATCAGATGGAATCTCTGCTCCATCACGAGCAGTAGAACTAAAATAGCGATCCAAGCGAATCCAGTGCATCTCGCGACCACGAAGAACTTGGTCCTTACCAACTACGGGAATGTTATTCTCGCTCTGACAGGCAACAACGCAAGCACTACAACCAGTACACTGATTTAAATCAATAGTCATTCCCCATTGGTGAATACCAAAAACATCAGATTTTTCGTAAGTATGATCTGGATGCTCGTAAGCAGAATTACCCCGGGGTGTGGAAGTCGCTTTTTCTTCGAGAGATTTATTTTGGTCTTTTCCCCACATTGGCGGGGAGTGCGACTCAGCGCCCATGTGGTCAGCAAACTCTGGATCAGAAATATATTCATCAGCATTGGCCTCACGAACAATCGCACGACCTTCCATTGACCAATGCTCCTGAACATTTGCCAAAATTTGAAAGCGACCCGTTGGTTCCAATGAAGCTCCTTTAAGTGTCAAAGAACCTGTACCATCCAACAAGGGGGTAGAATCATACCCCGTACCCTGCCCTACTCGACCGACATGGGTGCGCCCAAAGCCAAGTGTAGCTACCACGGTATAATCAGCCAAACCAGGTTGTACATAAAGAGGAGCCTCGATCTTGCGATCTCCCAGGTTGACAATTACGACGGGGGCTTTTTGTTTACCACCATCAAACTGAGCAACATCTGGAGCAATTTGACCACTCTTATTGAGCATAGTTGGTTGAGGGAGAAGACCGATATCTGGGTGCTTAGCTTCTAATTCTTTCGCCAAAACTGGGCTAATTAAAAGAGCGTTATCCCAGGTAAGTTTACTGATGGGGTCCGGGCACTCCTGCATCCATCCATTATTGGAATACTGCCCATCATGCGCATGGAAATCTGGAATAATAAGAACATCTAATTGATCAGCAGACAAAGTAGCCGGCTTTGCCTGTTTAGGCTTAATGGCAATAATCGCAGGCTTGGGATCAATATCATTTACCCTAACTGCCTTGTAGTCGAGGGAACCAAGACGCAAGAAGTCGTCAAATTTTGAACCTGATGAAAGAGATTTGTGTAGGTCTTTTACGCGAGAATAATCATCTCCCTTCTCGCCAATTAAATGGGAAAGTAGAGAGGTCTCGGAAATGGTATCAAATAAGGGAGCAAGTAGAGGTTGCACAGGTACCACAACAGATTTGTCCCAAGTTAATCCCAAATCCCAGCTTTCGAGGTAATGAGACTGTCCAAGATGGTGATCAGCAATCTGAGAACTTTCATCGATGGATGAGCCCAAGCGTAAAACATACTTAAGTTTCTTGGAAAGTTCCTCCCAATTAATAAATCCCTTGGTGTGGTAGACCGGGTTACCACCAAGGATAATCAATCTCTCAACCTCACCATCCTTAACAAGCTTGGCTAGAGAATCAATAGAACCATCGGTATAATTAGTCTCGATATAATCAATGGTTTGCCCGATTGAACCGAGGGCTCGGTTCATGGCATAGGAAAGAAGTTGTACCTCCTTTGGTAAATGAGAACCAGCAAGAACCACCGATTGCTTAGGTCGGGAAAGTAAATCGGCAACTGTTTCAGATGCCCATGCCTGATGTTCTTTTGCACCAGCACCAAGCTTCTTCAGGTGAGTGAGTAAGGCTCCATCAGCAGCCTTTGTTTTTGAAAGTAATTCAGCAGCAACAAGGCTGGCAAAAGCCGTCATTGCAGAAGAGTCAAGCCGTAGACGATGGTCGGCAACCCCGCCCGTACGGGAGAGGTCAGCCTCCACCACATAAAGTCGGTTCATCTTCTTGGCATCACCCGGGTTAAGGACTTTGCGTCCACCCATGAAAGACTTGGAATTTGCTAATTCGTTGGCCTCACGGTTGCCAAGGAAATCGTTATCCAAAGAAAGAACACGCTTGGCCGAACCAAGTTTTGGAACGGCACGCATTCCTAATTTTGCACCTAATGCCTTACCGAGTTGACGCTCAGCAGAACAATAGTCCACAACATCATGTTCAAAAAACTTAATTCCCTTGGCCTTGGCTTTTTGGATTAAAGACTGACGGGTTAAGGAATGTGAATGATTAGCGAGCAGGGCAACCTTACCGTTAGAAACTTCTTCAGTTAATGACTCAAGGATAGATGAGGTGGATACCTTCTTCCATCGATTCACACCACTCTTTAATGATTGGCGGGAAAAACTTCCCTGAGCCCGATCCGGATCGTATAAATCTAAAACACTTGCTTGAGAGTAAATATCAGTACTTCCGCCATAAGGAAGGTAAGAAGGATTACCCTCAACCTTGGTTGGTCGACCTTGATGGCTTTCGACAATTAAAGGAATGTAGCCCCGTGAAGATGGTTGAGAGGTAGCATAATATGCAGGCACTCCAGGAATTAACTCTTCCGGGCTTTTACCATAAGGTAGGATTACATGCTCAGGTCGACGACACCCAGTCATACCTAAGCCCGCCAAACCAAAGGATGCAGCCATTAACTTAACAAAACTACGCCTTTGTACCCCATCAAGCATACTTGCACCTTCGGGGAACTCACGTGATACCCAATCCTCAAAACCTGGGGTTTCAGCCAAGCTATCTAAACTTTTCCAATACTCTTTGCCCACAGGCAATTCCGGCGGATTACTTTCCTTAATCATCGGTGGCACCCCGTACAACTGAGGGGTGGGTGAACACCCCAATTATCTTTTAATTCAAGACCGGCATGGACTTGGGCTATCAAAGGATCCACTCCCTCTTCCTCACTTACCTGCCAGGATAAATTAGTCACTTCATCCAAAGGACGGAGGGCTTTTTCTGGGTTTCGGTGACAATCCAAACAAAAGGCCATACTCAAGTGTTTGTCATGATGGACTTCAACCATTTGATCGACCCGTCCATGGCATTCGACACAACTGATTCCACGATTAACATGAATGGCGTGGTTAAAGTATACATAATCCGGAGCCTTGTGAATACGAACCCAAGGAATGGCCGGGCCTGCATTAAGAATACCGTCCTCATTTAAATCTTCTCCATCCGAAAGTTTACCGTCCTTGTTAGAATCTTCTCCGTAGAAAGAAGCACGAACTGGTTCAAGCAAAGGGGAATCTCCTTTGATGTTTTGGTGGCAGGACATGCATACATTAGCACCAGGAATGTTTGCGTGCGAGGATTTGTCCACACCAGTGTGGCAGTAACGACAATCTAAGCCCAACTCACCAGCATGAAATTCGTGGTTATAAGAAACAGGTTGAGTAGGTTGGTAACCAACACGGGTATATTTTGGAGTCGCGTAATAAGTAATACCAGCTGTTACAACTCCACCCAAAATTCCCAACGATAAAATCAGTTTAACCGGAATGGTATTAGACCAACGTGGGAAGATGTTTCTCATTGGGCGTTTGAGGAGATTGGGTTATAAGTTAATTGAAAATTAGTTCAGAAAAATCGGGCTAATCTTTCTGCTATCGACTGATTGCCTCCGGTACAATATTAAAAAAGCTAACTACAACCTATTAAATTTACTTAATGCCTTTCATTAGGATTCTTTAGCATCGTTTAAGCACAAATTTTGTGTTGGAAGTAGACATTGTTCCGTTAAAAAAATTTGAAACCTAAACCCAAAAGAGCAGATATTGTAATTATCGGAGGAGGTTTATCCGGGATATCTTCTGCAATAGCAGCATCCCGAGAAGGGGCTACAGTAGCTTTGGTAGAGAGACTCAACGAGTGGGGAGGCAGTATTGGTGAGTTTACTCAAATGCCACTTGATTCTCCCAGCACCTCAAATGAAATCTTTTTTAGAGAGTCAGGAATATTTGAGGAAATTATTTCTCACCTTAGGACTAATAACCAAGAAGGTACATATGCTGGGCAATCGCGAGCACTTACGACTTTATTAAAGTCTGAACCCAAGATATCCCCCTACCTTGGCTACCATTGTTTAAACGCAACTCTGAGTCCTACCAAAGATAGAATTGAAACATGCACCGCAATTAACTTACAGGAGGGCAATGAAGTCCTATTTCGCGGGAAATACTTTATCGATGCATCAAACCGTGGTCAGTTCGCTAAACTAGCTGGAGCCCCGGGGGAAACGGGTGTAGATTCAATACCGGATTCACAGGGTCATCATAAAACAATTTTTCGGTCTGCCGCTCTTATAGAAATAGAGAAAAGCCCAGAACCCACCCTCTTCTGCTCCCCCCAATGGATAAATGCGAAGTGGGAAAAAAACTCGCTTTCAGCCCGCACAGCCTGGATGGAGTCACTAGAACACCAGCTATGTGGCTTCCATCACTTGGAATGGATTTCTGAGGATTCAGTAGCTCCAAATGCTTCGGAACTTTGCTGGGCTGCCTGGGATTATTTAAAGAACCGTTCCCCTTTGCAAGATTTGGCTAAACGACTCTTAGTCAAACGTGTCATCCCACTTCCCACCCCCAAAAATACCTTCCGTGGATTAGGAGATTATACCTTGACCAAGAAGGATTTACTCTCAGGGAGTGCCCACTCTGATTCAGTTGCAGTGGGACGTTCCCCTTTGTGCGAAAATCAATCTTTAATCTATTCCTCCACCGGTAAATTTGCCCTCCCCCAAGCCTTTGAAATTCCGCTCCGCTGCCTTTATTCCCAAAAGGTAAAAAATCTTTTATGGACAGGGGGGCACGCATCATGTGACACAGTTATCTCCCCTAATCTTTCCCATCCTCCAACCGCAGCCCAAATGGGCATTGCCACTGGCTTTTGTGCCGCCCAATGTATCGTGCAGAAGAGATTACCAAGGACTTTGGCAAAGGAAGGCTACATACAAAAAATCAGGGAGCAACTAAGCCAAAGAAATCACCGGACGAGCATTTTACCCCTTGCAGACAAAACAAACTTAGCCGTTCGAGGAACCGCTCAAGCATCAACCACCTGGTCAGCACGCAATATTGAAGAACTTCCAACCGAAGACGGTATGGAAACGACAGCTTGCCTGGTTCAAGTTCCCATAATCACTGATAAACTGGAGACTGTCCGGTTTCTCGTATCATGCCTCGGTCATCAAAGCTTTGATGTTCGTTTATTGTCAGGTTCTAATCAAAATGAAAATATTCCTGGCCCTTGCTTGGAAGTTGATTCTATTAAAGTAGCCAAACCCGGAAAGCAATGGATCGAATTTAACTTCAATACTCAATTACCTTCAAAAAGCTGGTATTTTTTGGAAATTCGTTCTGTCCAAAATTTTTGTTTAATTGAAGCCCGCAACGCTCCAGTCGGTTACCATGTTCAATACCCACGAAAATTATGCCAGGTCGACGGGGAAAATCAGTATTCTAATTATTGCCCGATCCCCAATTACGATCCATCACCCCACAATTGTCCAGTTATGGAGGTAATTCCGAACCAGAACATTTACCAAGCTAATGAAGTCACAACAGATTCGTCTCGTCCTTACAAAACACCGGGGCTTTGGATTTCGAGACCCACCAGTTTTTCCTATCCCGAATTTATTGAACTTAGTTGGTCAACCCCAGTATCGGCTTCTAGGATAGATTTATATTTTGATCCATCTTTTGGATACAATTCACACCCGCACCCTCAGCCAACAAAATGCGGCCCATCAATTTCCCTAGTCAAAGATTATAAAATTTACTCAACTGACCAAAATGGAAAGTCTAACTGCCTGATTGAAGTCCGGGAAAATCTTAGTGCCCACCGATCCCATCTGTTTGAAGATCAAGTAATAAAATCCCTAGAATTGGAAATTTTATCAACCCACGGACTCGATCGGGCACAGGTCTTTCGGATTGCATTATATGAATAAAATAAAATTTATGTGGCAAAGATTGATTGATTTTCTTTCCAATACAGCTTTAACTTAAATGTAACATGAAAGCCTTCGCTACAGTTTTAAGATTGCTGGCTACTTTTTCCCTCGCTGGCCTCGCTGGTGTTATTTGGTTGAAATGGGATAATTTTACTTCACAAACCCATTCTTTCTTGGATGAAGTTGTCTCAGATGCCTACACCATTCTGCAATCTGAAAGAGACAAGCAATGGGATGACATTGCAGAAAAGAAGAACTCTTTTTTCGAAATATTTGATGCCAATGACCCAGTGGGTCAAAATGATGAAAACCCACTAGCTATCGCATCCGAAACTCTTGATTCTGCTGAAAAAGGAATTTTTAAAAGCCCTGAGTACCGCGATAGCTTGGATAACCTAAACCTTGAATATGGTATAGATTCACTTACTTGGGATTCCGAATCGAAAAGCTGGCAACAAGATTCCAAATTATCCCCACCCGCAAGCCTCCAAGATCCTTTTGCAGATGACCCCAAGCAGGACATAAAAAAAGAAGACGGGACCATAATTCGTGGAGTACCTCGAGCCAACCGTTTGAGAACAGTAATTGGAATGTTTTACAAGGAACGCGATAATAATTTTAAAGAAATTTCCAAGCTTAGAAATATGACTGTAGAGAGGGATAAGGATTTAAGAATATTCCAAAACCTCCACGCCAAAGAAAAGGCCCGAAAGGAAGAACTTGAAGAGATCGAAGCAGAATTAACTGTTAAAGTTGCTGGACTCGAAGAAGACCTGAAGAGGGAAAAAGAAGAACGGGAAGGAGAAAGGCAAGCGGCAGAAGAAAAAGAGGCTGAACTTAACCGATTGGTCGCCAATTTAGAAGAGCAGAAACTTATTGTAGAGAAAGAAAACCAAGACTTTATTAATACTCTAAGGAACGAACAAAAAGAACAACTTGCTGTGCTTCAGGATGAGGTTCGCAAAGCTGACGCAGAGGGCTACAAGCGGGGAATTGATGAAATGATATCCAAGCAGCAAGGTGGCGAGGTTGAACAACCAGATGAGGAACTCTCAGTCAATCCCTTCCTCCCAACAGAAGATGGACCACCAAAGTTATCACAATCTGAACTTATGCTCGCGGCACAAGCCAAGGAAATAAGCGAAACGGGGGTACCTTCAACAGTCGGCAGGGTTGATGGTAAATCTGGCATGATCTTACTCCCACTGGGTAGCGAACGAGGCGTTTCTCTAGGTAATGTTTATACCTTGTGGAAAGAAAATAAAAAAGCAGCCCGTATCCGCATTCAAAGCGTCAGTCAAGGCTACTCCCTTGCGTACTTACTACCCCAGTTCGGGTCCCCTCAGGACTTACGTCCTGGAGACAGTGTACATGTAGTACCAGAGATAGAAGAAACCCTTTGAGAATTTTTCATGAAAATTATCCTATTACCATTTTTTATCTTTCTTGTTACATCCATGACTGGTTGTTTCACTGCATCACCTGATGATTCAAAGATTCCTCAGAGTCGTCCTGCCAGTTGGGAATACAGTTTGCCAGGTGGCTTTGATCGCGGCGGTTTTAATAGATAAAGTTTCAATTTTTTTATGAGTCCGGATCAAGAATTATCCGGTTGTCTCTTTATCGTTGCCACTCCAATTGGTAATCTTGGCGATTTATCCCAAAGAGCAGCTCTCACCATTGAGAATTCTGACATCATCGCATGTGAGGATACTCGGGTAACTGCCAAACTTTTACAGCATTTAAACCTTCGAATCCCCATGGTTTCATACCGCGAAGAAAATGAGCGGAAAAAATCTCAAGAAATTGCCCTGGATATCGAAAGCGGAAAAAAAGTAGCCCTATTATCAGATGCTGGATACCCGTGCATTAACGACCCAGGGTTTCGGTTGGTAAGAGAATGCCATGCCCGCAAACTCAGGATTATTCCAATCCCTGGACCTAATGCTGCCCTTACTGCCCTTGCGGCATCTGGACTCCCCACTCATCAGTTTGCCTTCATTGGCTTTTTACCCAAAAAAACGGGACAAGTTCAAAAAACGATTGAGTCATGGAAAGATTTCGATGGGTCTGTCGTTCTTTACGAATCAAAATATAAAATTGCAAAAACCTTGAATGCAATTTCTGAAACTCTAGGTTCTGATCGATTTATTTGCCTAGCTAGGGAGCTGACCAAATCATATGAGTCTATTTTATCTGGACCAGTTAATCAGGTTATTGAAGAACAGAGTCAATCAAGTGGCAAAGGCGAGTTCACTATTGTAATTGGTCCTTCAGGCTACTCTTTTAAATAAGCAAACATGAAAGTCGGTGTAATTGACCTTGGTTCAAACACCAGCAAATTACTGATTGCTCAAAAAAGTCCTTTATCGGTCCAACTTGATTTTAAAATCCTGGAAGAGAAATCCTTACCCTGCCGGATTTTTGCACTAACGGAAGAAAAAGTTTTAAAAATCCCCAAAGAAGGGGCGACCAACCTGGTAAGTTGCATAGATAAATTTCAAAAAATATGTCAGTCCCATCAAACCGACCACTTGATTATTGTTGCCACCGAAGCCTTAAGAAAAGCCGAAAACTCAAAAGAAGTTACACTCTTTATCGAACAACAAACTGGTCTGAGAGTTAAAGTTCTCTCAGGACAAGAAGAAGCAAAAGCTGTGGTTAAAGGTCTTCAAACGGACCCAATTATTAATGATCTTACAGATTATTTCGCCTTGGATATCGGAGGTGGCAGCTTAGAAATAATGGAAGTTGAACAAAAAAGAGTAAGTAAAATAAAAAGCCTACCACTCGGGGCTGTATCGGTGGCTTTAGCAAATTCTTCAAACCTTGCCCTACCCCTAACTCCTGAAATTCAGCTTAAAACTAAGGGTTTCGTCCGGAAAATAGTTCAAAAAGAATTTAAAATTTATTCTGCGCAAAGACCGAACCTGGTCGGCACTGGAGGTATACTAGTATTTTTACGCCTTATTTTAAACAATCCCGACGCTTCCATAAACAACAGGAGACTGAATCTTTCGGAAATTAAACAATTAGCAAAGGAGGTATGCAGCCTCTCTCTGAATGATCGAGTCGATCGTTTTCCCAAACTCCCCAGTGACCGGGCAGATGTATTTCCATTTGGACTCATTACAATCATTGAAACGATGGAATTCTTGGGTACCCAAAACATTACTCATTCTTTTCACAATTTACGCTACGGAATTATTCAGGATTTTTTTGAGTCCTTAGACGCCGGAATATTACCAGCCCAATAAAAAGAAAGTGGGTTTATTACATTTGGGTCAAGAGACTCAAAGCCGTAAGCGGCCAACTGTTGAGCACCAGAACTCCAGGACTCAGGCAACTCAATGGAAGCTATTTCCTGGGAGGGGTTAGCAGAAATCCAAAATTTTTCTTCCGTTTCTTTATGCTCCCAACCATAACAAATTGCAGATTCTGAAAAAACGGGAAAAGAATGTAAGGTCCACTCATCCGAGTGAGGGTACCTTGACCGGTGACCAGCTCCAGACAATCTAATTTCTATTAACTTCCGAACAAAGAGAGCTTCCTTTTCAAAAACCAGAAGACTTTCATAACTTAGTGCGTTTATATCACCATTCAAATAGGTGTTTCTAATACCTTGTTTATGCCTCAAAAAATCTTGGCCGGCACTGAGCATGGGGACACCGGGAGCTGCCATTAACATACCCAAGGCTAGCATCACTCGGTGAACGACTTCCTCAGGTAAAGAATCGTCCTCCCCCCAATCTCCCAAGTCGCGAAATCGATCGACCAAAGCATAATCATCATGAGATTCCAAATAATTGAGAGACTGATAAGACCTATAATTTTGATTTTCTGAATGATCATTCAATAGGTTAATCGCTAGATCTTTCCCCGATTGGTTTTTAGCATAACTTAGCCACCCCTCTCTCGATGCATCGTTCCAAAGTGAATAACTGGTTTCATTCATCTCGGCGGGCAACCTTCCCCGAAAACTCCATGGTTCCGCAAACAGTAGGATTCCAGGTTTAATTTTTTTTAATTCATTCTCTATCTCAGTGAGCAATTCAAGACCAAGCAATTCACCTAAATCAAAACGAAATCCATCTACATCAAAAACTTCTATCCAATAAACTAAGCTGTCTATAATTAACTTCTTAACGGGTTCCGACTCACATCTTAAATCATTTCCGCAACCGCTATGATTAGTCAAATTTCCAGTGTTGTCCGTTGAGCAATAAATTTCTCTATCCAAGTTGATGAGATGCTGAGGTATCCCTATATGATTATAAACTACATCCAAAACAACTGCCATACCGGCATCGTGAAAGGCATCGACCAATTGCCTAAACTCGGTAAGAGATGCTTCATTCTTTGAACAACTTGAATAAACTGATGCCGGAGAAAAGAAATTTACCGGCATATATCCCCAATGGTATTGTTCTTTTGTCCTGGCATCAAATTCATGAACTGGTTGAAGTTCCACAACATTTGCACCGAGTTTTCGTAAGTAACAATCCTTGGAAGCCAGCCATTTAGTCAGGCCTTTAAAACCCAACCTTTCCTCCTGACTTAATGTACACGGGGCATTAGCTAACAAGTCTCGAATGTGTACCTCAACCACAACAGCGTCCTCAATTGAAGGTGGATTGAAAGCCTTGCCTTGTGGTTTAAATTCTGGAACCAAGGCAAGCCCTGGTCCGTTCCTACCTACCATTGCACGAGCATAAGGATCTACAATTTCTTTAGAAAACAAATTACTTTGAGCATCTAATTGAGTGATGGAAAATTTATAAAGTACCCCCAGTAATGAAGCTTGCAAAGTTACACACCAACTACCGTCCTCCTTAGGCAACATGGGTATTTTTTGAGAAATGATATCAGCTGTTTTCTCAAATAATAAAAGTTCAATTCCCTCAGCCCGTGGAGCAAAGATTCGAAAGGAGGAATATTCTCCATCAAAACTAAACCCAAAACTGCCCTCTGGTCGGTAAGATATCCATTTTTCACTGCCTTTGATTCCTCGGGGCTCGATAACCTTAAATTCAATCAAGTCCTTACCTGTTCTATTTTTATGAAACCAAGCATTCCTAAACTTTCCTTCAGAAACCGGAAAAGCAGGAAAGTTATTGTGCGGATCAATCCATCTCCCCTTTTCGGTACAAAACTTAAATTCAAACTCTTCAAATTTACTCAAGGCTTCATCCTCGACCCAAAGTTCCATCCCACCTTTTCCAGGGGATAATTCCCAACGAGAAGAAATTTGCCAATCATTACAATCTCCCAAAAGAAAAAGTTTCTCATCTTTTATCCCATGAAAATCAATTGATTCATCAGAAAAAAAGAACATCCACTTACTGTTTACCTTTACATAGCCTCCCAAAGAAGCGCGTGTGTAAGGCTCTGCAACTTGAAACCCGCCCCCGAGAATACCAGCTTCCGCCACGAGATCTTGAGGTAAAAGATCTTCTTCCCAGTCTCTTTCCAAGGCGACCCATCCCAATCCTTTTGGCTCTACCCATAGTTTCCCTCCACCTTTATACCCCATGGCATATTTCCTTACAGAGAAAGGCTCTGTGAATCCATCCAAAAACCTTTTGCTTGGACTCCGATCAGTCATTATTGTTCGCCTTACAGTGCAAAGATCACCGAAAGAAAGAATTCTTGTCGCCTTGTCCGGGGGTGTAGACAGTGCGGTTGCCGCCGCTTTGCTTAAACAAGCCGGACATGAAGTAGAAGCCGTTTATGTAAGAACCTGGGAACATGAAGATGATCTCCTGGGTAATTGTCCTGGAGCACAGGACCTCAAAGATGCTGAAACCGTAGCTTTACAGTTGGATGTTCCTTTTCATGTGGTCAATTTCATCGATTTTTACCAGCAAGAAGTGGTCAACCCAATGGTTCATGGCTATGCCGACGGGATAACTCCGAACCCAGATGTATTGTGCAACCGACAGATGAAGTTTGGTGCACTATTGGAATATGCCAAAAAACAATCCTTTGAAGCCTTGGCAACCGGACATTATTGCATCCGTAAATCAAACAAATCCGGAGAGGCAGAACTTTGGGAGGGAAAAGATAAAAACAAAGACCAATCTTATTTCCTTGCCCGATTAAAATCGAACCAACTCATGTATTCCAGATTCCCTCTGGGTTCCCTGGAAAAGCCGGAAGTGCGCAAACTGGCCGATGAATTTTCATTACCCGTTTCCCAGAAGAAAGATAGCCAGGGGATTTGTTTTTTAGGAAAAGTCAAAGTTCCTGAGTTTCTATCTCATTTCATCCAAGATAAAAACGGTGAAATTGTGGATACAAATGGCAAGGTACTGGGAAACCATCAAGGTTTACACCGCTATACTTTAGGTCAAAGAAAAGGGATCGGGGTACCATCCAATACCGACCATGAAAACTTTGTAGTAACCGGTAAAGATAAGGTAACAAATCAATTGATCGTAGCCTTTGATCGTCCAAATGAACCCACTCTATGGGCAAAGCGATTTGGATTGGAGCAGGTGGGCTTTCTTAGTCCCCGTTTTGAACGGCAAACTGAAATCAACCTACTAGGCAAAGCCCGCTACCGAGACCCATCCACTCCAATCAGGCTCATGAAGAAAGCTAATGAAACTTGGTCAGTCGAATTTAAGGTCGCTCAGCGTGCCCTAACTCCTGGTCAAGTTCTCGCATTTTACCAAGGGGAGCAATTGATTGGCTCGGGAATTTATTCGCTTTCAAAATTTGGGCGTGCTGCCCTTTCATCTTGATTTGCCTGCCCTCATCAAGATAAGAATATATAAAATTATGCGACTAAAACTCTCCAAAACAACCCGCAGCAAATTACCTATCGCTGAGGATCAGGCACCGCTCAAAACAAAAGAGAATTTGGAAGAATATCTCCAGGGTGCCATTTCTTTCTTACAAACCCAACAAATTGCCCTGGAAAAAACCATTTCTATTCTTGAAGAGATTGCCCATCTTGCACCGACCATGAAAGCAGATGTAATTCGCAAGGTCAGTAAAGAGAAAGAAATTCAATCACGAAAAAAACTTAAGGTGCTAAGAAAACAGCTTAAGGCGGTGGCAACCCTTTCCTTCAACCAGCAACCTCTCTTTAGTTCGGACGATGCCGATACTTCCTTTCCTCTATTCGAAGGTGCCGGTGCTAACGCCCCTCAAATCAAACAGCCCTCCGCACCCCATTACTTCAAGCCGATACAAAAAACCACACATGAAGTGAATTTGGAGTTAGTCCACTCCTCCCTACAAGCCATTCAAGAGATGCTCGGGCAAAACAATTCAACTACTCAGGATTTACAAACTAGTTTTACTGCCCTTGCCAGCGACCCTAAATCACAAGCAAAGCTTCAATTTTTCGAAGAAAGAGTAAAAACATGGGTTTCGGGAATCATCGAGGGACAAGATGGTTTGTCTGTCCAAGCAAATATTTTAACTCAACGCGTTGACGGTTTAGTACGCGGTCTGCAACGCGGACAACCAGAATAAAGGACATGAACGGGGAGCCCCCCTCGCCACAGAGCTCAACGCCAAATCCAGGACGGGCATTTTTGGGCATTCATTATGTTAACTGTGGCACATACGGGCGGATTTACAAAAACAAAGATGGAACAGCTTATGTCGGGCATTGCCCAAAATGCATGCATCGATTGCGTGTATTAATTGGACCAGAAGGAACAGGTCACCGATTCTTCAAGTGCTTTTGTCCTTAATCTAGCAAATCGTACACTGATCAGTTTTACCTCAAAGCTGATTCACTCTGATAATTGGTCAAGTTGAAGCCTTTGGCGAGACTGGTTGGCATCCAACCACCATGCGTCACTTGGAATAAGCTGATATCTTTTGAGTCCGGCATCTGCTTCATTTTCTAAGCCAACCCGGTTCACTTGACCCAAAAAAATAATAAAACCTTGGTTTATGGAACCTAGGCGCAATTCATAATCATTTACCGCAAGAGCAAAACTTTTCTCTAAATTTGGCCAATCTGCTCGTTGAAATTCAAACACGCCATTCTTTCTCACTATATTTATTACCTTCCCCAAGGTTTCTTTACCGGGAAGGAAAATATAACCCTCAGGCATATCCATGACAGTTTTCAACACTTCAGCCTTTGGAAAATTTGTCTGTGCGAAGGTTCCTACGATATTCTTGGTAAAATTAGGCGAATTAGTAAGATCAACATCAGAATCTTCAGAGGCTAAAAAGCTTGGAGAGATCGTGATCTCATCTTCCATTTTCTCAATTTCATCTACCAGCCTATCCTCTAAAATTATGTTGGCTTTTTCTTCAGCAGCAAATTGAGCTAACTGCGTCCAGTTGTGATCGTTGAATGAATGAACCAATTGGTCAGTAACTAGGAGCGGGTCTTTTTGATCTGAACTTACTTGGGGAACATACCCTGTTTTTTCCACCCACCCGAAATAACCTATTAGGCTCGCGAAAAATCCGGTGCAAAGAAAAACCATAAGGGTTTTGCCTTTTTGTTGAAGATTCGAAGATTCATTGGATTTGCTTGGTGTACCTTGCTCTTCCTCCAGTCGCTCCTCAGTGCCTTCGATTAATACTTTATCATGGTTAAAAAGCTCCCATTCCTGAAGCACCCTTTTTTTTCCTTCATCATTTAAAATGATTTCTCGGATGTCAGCCGGTGCGTCAAAAACCTGTAACGCAACCTCCATCCATCCGACTACCTCGCCCATCAATATCTTATCTTTTTGCCAATCCGGATCAAACCGGCATTTCCGTTCAACTTCCATAGCTTCGTTTTCAGCGAGGAAACCGAGTAAATAATTGGCTATCTTTTCATATCGCTCAATGCCTAGAAGGATTGGAATATTATCTTCAACGGAAAGGCTTTCTTCCCTTAATCGAATTGAAAATCCGATAACCAATTCCCGAAAACTTTCATTTGCGAAGATCGGCTTCTTTTGCCAACTCTCAACAACCGCTCTGTCCTCACCACACAAGAGGGCCTGAACACGGGCAACCCGCATATCTTTTTTATTCTCATTTCGAACCTGCCCGCTTGGCTCAATCGTGAAAAGTTCAAGTTGTTTTTCTTTCAAAGAACTCAACTTATTCTTTTCTTCCAAGCAAAGATTTTCCAGCTCCCAAAAAAATTTAGCACGACTTCTCTGCCCATCCCTCAAAATCGGCAAGCGGAGTAGTGTCCGCTCCACTAATTCCTGAGCTAAAGTTTCGTCGCCCAAAAATAATTTGGCAAATCGCAACCCTTCCCCAGTGGGTTCATTGAGAAAAATCAGGTCTTTTTCAATCCGTCCAGTCATTGAATGAGAGATTTTTTTTCAGGATCACACGAACCAACTGACAAAGTTTGTATAATGCATTGAACCAATCCATTGGTGAAAGGCTTTTTGCCTGAAGGATTTGTCCAAGATAGCTTTTTTGCCCAGTCTCTATATTTTTTCGGACAATCTCCTGCCGGCCAATACATCCAAAGAGAAAAACCATTTTTTCCCCTGGCTGCACAAAGTAAAGGCCATGCGGCATCAATCCATAAAGTATTTGCCTTTCCACGCCCAAAAACTTCGCCCAGTAATTGCCTGATCCAAATACCCGACAATTGAGAAACTTTAGGGCATTCAATTTCACTGCCTGTTTTATCTAGAGCCTGAAAAGCAAAGGTATCCCAAAGCTTGGATAAATCCTCAATCCATTGCGGACATGTTCTCCATAACTCAGCATACTGACATAATCGGGTTAAGGGGTGATTTGCTGGACGGCAACCGCGGAGTTTCCAACCTCCCTGTGATCGATAGATAAGATCGGGGTCAACTTGACCGGACTTCCACAAATCAATCGAAAATTGTTGGGCAATTCTGGCCATTTGCGTCCTATTTCTTCTATAACCAAGAATTTCTAAAAACCATTGATGACAAGCCATCTCCCACCCCTGTACAAGCAAACGGGAGTGAGCAAATCCCTTCTTTGCCATCCATCGGGAACGAGCCCTTTCTTTGCAATCATCCAAACTAATACCTACCAGATTATTCAAAGCAAAATCGGCTAGGCTGTCGTGCCCGGACAAACGATTAAGTGCATGAGCCTCCGCATACTCTTCTATTCCATGAAGCAAACTTGGTAACAAGACCAGGCACGGCACTGCCTTACCATTACTGGTCCTTTCTTGATTAGTCACACCCGAAGCACCTGAAAAAATACAGACATGTAAAATCACTTTGTTATAATTTGAATCAAGGTGATGCTTGTGCGACTTCCAACCTTCGGGGAAAAAATGAATTTCTACATCTCCAATAAAGCTTTCCCCATCGATGACTAATTTAGCATTACGAAAATCAGGACCCTCCATAGAGATATTCCAGTCACCAGCATAATCCACATATACTTTTTTCCCGCAGTTGGTTACTAATGAATCCGTAAAAAAATCCTGCTCCGACCAAATACGCTGAGCAACTGATTCTTCAATTTTAACCGAACCATAATACCCTGGGACTTCCTCTACTAATCCGGTTTCTGTCTTTTTCGGATCACTTATCATCCTCGGGAAATTCAATACGATTATGAAAAGGCTCACGCTCACTCCGCGATCTCGATTGATTGAAGTTTGCCCGACGACTTACCTGATCAATCGAATGATCCAAACGCTTGACAAATTCCTCCACCCGCATGGCAGAAGCCCCATGTGCGTATGCACAGTTTCGAATCAAGTTATCATTAGTAACCACGCAAATTCTACCCGGATGTTTGGCAGCCATAACCATGCGTTCAATTACCCCGTCTGCACCCTCACTGGATGAAGAGTAAACAACATCAAAGGAGTCAAGGTTTCGGTACTTTTGTAAAGAGCCCCTACCCTCCCGTCCATCGAAGACTACGGTCACTCGGTTTCCATCTGCCACCAAAGGTTCAAGCATTCTTAATAAAGTATCTCTTGCGAGGTTTCGATCATGGGCCAATTCCCTGGCGATGTCAGGCATTGCATGCATGGCATTGTTTGCGTCAATCATCAGATGTTCTTGCATTTCTTTCGCTCTTTAATCAAGGAATGTATCTTCGACTTAGGGAGTTCTTCCCTTTCTCGCAACGCAATACCTAATTAACCCATCCAATTTATGAGTCTCGCTTTTTTATTTCCTGGTCAAGGTTCCCAAGTCAAAGGAATGGGTACCGATGTTTTTCATCGATACCCTGAACTTATCGATCAAGCCAATCAAGAATTGGGTTATTCCCTAAGTGATCTTTGCCTTGAAGATACAAAGGAACAACTTTCGCAAACTCAATTTACCCAGCCGGCCCTCTACTTGGTCAGCTATTTAGAAGGTAAAGCCAAAATAGATGATGGGCAGATACCCGGTGTTGCTGCTGGTCATTCTGTTGGAGAATTTGCTGCCCTAGCTCTTGCCGGCTGCGTATCCTTTCTGGACGGCCTCCGTATGGTTTCAAAGCGTGGAAATATCATGTCCCAAGTAACCGGAGGAGGGATGGCTGCAGTAATCGGAATGGAAGCCGAAAAGATTCAAAGCTCGCTTGAACAAATCGGTGCAGACCAAGTAGACCTCGCAAATTTCAATTCCCCCGGTCAGGTGGTAATATCTGGACCTGCTGCCCAAATCAAAACCACACTCGCTCCACTTAAAGAAGCTGGTGCACGGATGGTGGTTCCTTTAAAGGTCAGTGGTGCATTTCATTCGCGAATGATGGAAGAACCAGCTCGAGAATTTGGGGAATTTTTGGAAGAAATTCGTTTTTCCTCCCCCCAATTCCCCGTCTATTCAAATGTGGAGGCTTCCCCTTATTCCGATGGCGATGCCATTGCTCCCTTGCTGGTGCGGCAAATACATAGCTCTGTAAGATGGACTGAATTAATTACGCAGATGCGATTGGATGGAGCGAATGAATTTATTGAGTGTGGACCTGGAAATGTCCTGACCAAACTGCTTAGGCAAATTCCGTAAAGGGAAAGAATCAGCTTGCCCGGGTATCTAAACTGAGCTTGGTCAAATTTCTCTCTTTCAACATATTAACGACATCAATCACCTTTTGATAGGGCAAAGAGCGATCTCCCCGTATGTGAATGGTTGGAGCTAGCCCCTCCCCTAATGAAATTTGGTCAAGTCGGTCCTTTAGCTCCTTTTTCCCGATAGGGACTTTTCCCCAAAAGTAAGCACCTGACTCATCAATCGTGATATATTTGTCCTCCACCGGAGGCGGGGGTTGTTTGGCGGTGCTGGATTGTTCGGGGAGGTTTACCCGATTATATTGCTCAATCACTGGAGTGGTGATCATAAATATAATAAGCAGAGAAAAAGCGAGGTCGATTAATGGGGTAACATTCAGTTCTGAAATTACTGAAAGCTTGTTTCTTCTTGTAAAACTTCTTGCCATTTAATTATCCCAAGTTGTGTGTCGAATACTCGTCGATACTACCTTCAGGCACTCGTCTCCAATTCAATACGGTCAGCAAGGTTGCTCGCAAAATTTTCTAGCTTTGTCATTTCGCCGCGCGTTCGAGCGGAGAGATTATTGTAAGCAAAAACAATAGGTATGGCCACGCACAGAGCAGTAACCGTAGTCAATAATGCCCCTGACACACCTGGGGCAAGGTGTTCAATTGTAGCTCCTCCCGAATCCATCGTACCAAATGCATCCATTACTCCCCATACTGTACCGAGTAATCCAAGAAAGGGGGCACCGGATACGATCGTTGCCAACCAGTACATCTTTTCTTCATACCTGTCTTCATATTCAGTAATTGCCCTGCGAATGGCATTCTCTACATAATTCATCCGTACCCTGCCATCTTTGGAACTTGCCCGAGCGGCTGCCATCGCCCGAGAGCAGACGCGAAGATATGGGCTCGACTGACCAGGGAAATTTGCATCATCGTAATCGACCATATTGGAAAGCTCATTGATCTTCTTTTCGTCCCGAGCATTGGCTCGACGAATTCGTTTCAATTCAGAATTTTTGCTCAGCATGATCGATATGGCCCAGCAATTTAACAAAGCCAACACAAAGATAACGACCTTACCCGCAAAATTAGAATCTGCGAAATAGCTGAATAAGTCAGCCGATCCAAGCAAAGGCACAAAGTTATGTTCGGTTAATAAGTTTCCCATCACATTCATAATATTTCAAAAATCCAACACCAAACTCCAATTTTAGGCGTAAGGATTAAAAATCAACGAAAAACGCATCTTTCGCACAAAGTGCAGTTGAGAAATCGATTAAGTTTGCGCGATTATCCAAAGCATCTTAGGCAAAATCTCTTATGCAGGTAACTCAAAAAGTTCTAGATGAAATCAATTCAACGACATTTTCCCTTTCTTCGAAAAATTCGATCGTCGGCTTGGATGGATTTGTCGATAAAATTGTTGCTCCCGTAGAAAAGAGACACGGCCTGGGAGATAACTTTGATCCCGTGCCCACCATTGCAGAAATGGGCGCTAAAATCTCGGCTGCTGCAGGTAAAAGTGCCAACATCGAACTCTACCCAAGGTTCGAAAAATTAGGAGGCAATGGCCCCATCATGGCCAATGCAATGCTCTCCCTCGGTATGGGTGTTCGTTACATTGGTGCCCTGGGTACCCCAAACATCCATCCTGTCTTTGAAGAATTCGCCAGAAAAACCAACGCCATTTCTATAAGCGAGCCAGGAATTACCACCGCTATGGAATTCAAGGACGGAAAAGTAATGCTTGGGAACACACTAAGCCTCGAAGAAATTGATTACTCCCGAATCATCGGGGCATGTGGAGAGGGGGAATTCATAGATCTGTTATCCAAAGCAGATTTAATATCCATCGTAAATTGGACAATGATTCCCAAAATGACTGACTTTCTCGTCGAGTTGGTAGACAAAATTTTGCCAAACTTACCCCCGCGGGATACACGCTCTTATTTCTTTGACCTAGCGGACCCCGCAAAACGTTCGAGCTCAGATATTAAGGGAGTATTAGAGGTTATCTCCCGTTTCCAAGCTCATGCTGAGGTAACTTTGGGCCTCAATTATAACGAAGGTCTTCAAGTGTGTGATGTCCTGGGTTTAAAGAGCGGAGACAAAGACGAAGATTCCCTCAAGAAAATGGCATCTGAAATCCGAAGGGAACTTGGTATATCCACAATTGTTCTGCATCCCGTTGAATCAGCCGCTTGTGCTACTAAAGATGGTGCCTGGTGGACTACGGGTCCTTTTTGCGATAATCCCAAGATTACTACAGGTGCGGGAGATCACTTTAATGCCGGCTTTTGTAGTGCCAGGCTGAGCGGATTTTCCCCCTTAACATCTCTTGCTTTGGCAACTTGTACTTCCGGGCATTATGTTCGTACCGCCCAAAGCCCATCAACATCACAAGTAATCGAACTTCTTAAACAAAACTCTTAAACTATATGAGTCACGAAAAAGGCCTCCTTATCTCCTTCGAAGGATCGGAAGGATGTGGTAAATCTACCCAGATTCGCCGTATTGCTGATCGCTTGGAAGAAATTGATCACCGAGACGTAATTGTCACCCGAGAACCTGGAGGAACTATTATCGGCGAAGATATTCGACATCTTCTAATGCATGCAGATTCCTCCAAAAGCATTTTACCGGAAACCGAGCTTCTACTTTTCGCAGCCAGCCGGGCACAACTCGTCCGCGAAATCATTTTTCCTGCCATTGAAAATGGAAAAGTCGTCCTATGCGATCGCTTCCTTGATTCAACTACAGTTTATCAGGGTGTTGCCAGGCAAATTGCAGATGATCCTGTAACTATGATCAACGAGTTCGCCGTTGGTGAGATTATTCCTGATCTTACCATCGTTATAGACATACCACCAGAAGTTGGCTTTGAGAGGATCAAGCACCGTGTATCTGACATGCCCGACCGCATGGAGCAGGAAAATATTGAATTTTATGGAAAAGTCCGAAAGGGATACCTTCACCTTGCCCGAAGCCTTCCCGAGCGTTTCTTTGTGGTTGACGGAAACGGAGATCCCGAGGAAATCGAGTTAGAAATATGGAATGAAATTCATGCCCGTTTCTACTCCCAGGAATAATTCTTTGTTCACCATTATTTTGCTAGCAATTAGGTAAGAATGCCTAATTCAAACACCGATCCTATCGAGGCACTTCAACACCGATTTGCTGAGGGTCGACTGCATCATGCGGTCCTTATACTTGGACAGTCAGTTGAACAAAACCAAGACGCAGCCTTGGCTCTTGCTCAATGTTTATTATCCCTTGAGAAATCGAGGTTTGATCACCCCGATCTATTTCACCTGCGCCCTACTGGTAAGGCTCGGATCATAACGGTTGAAAAAACGCGTGAATTAATTGCCACCCTTAACCGCACATCCAACCAAGGTGGTAGTAAAGTTGCAATCATTCACGAAGCCGACCGGATGCGCAAAGAATCTGCCAACGCTTTTCTTAAAACCTTGGAAGAACCACCGGCGGGCACCTACCTACTTTTGTTAAGTACAAAACCCTATTCCTTACTCGCAACCATTCGAAGTCGATGCCTTATGGCTCGATTGCCCGCAGTAGCTCCCGATTTTAGGTAATGAACAATGGGAAGCATGGAAGTCCAGGTATCAGCAATGGATTATGGCCCTATTGGATCGGGAAAGCCTCAGAAAAGATCGGGTTAGCCCACTTTTTGCCTCTTATGGACTTGTTACCTCGTTACTGGGTCTAATCAAAGAAGAAGCTGATACTTTAGCCAAGAAAGCTAAAGATGAAGCTCCAAATATGGATGACAAAGAAAAGGATGCTTTAGATGCGGGGGTGCGCCGAGGTGTCCGTTCTCGAATTCTTAAACAATTAGCAGAAGCTACCCGTTCCTTTGTCGTTCAACACGAGAACCGTCATATTCTTCCTCAACTAGGAATTAAACTTTCAAGGGTTTTGGCTTGTTTAGAAAAAAATGTCCGGCTAATGGAGGTAAATTTGAAAGATGAGAATGCGTTGGAGGATTTTTATCTCTCATCTCTGAGAATATGGACATCCAAATGAGTTATTTTTATGAATGTTTTTTAAAATGAGCACTCTTTTTGAAAAAATTATTGCTCGGGATATCCCCGCAGAGATCTTGTATGAGGATGAGGTTTGTATCGCTATAAAAGATATTGAGCCCCAAGCCCCAATTCATTTTTTAGTTATCCCCAAACAAGTTATAGCCCGTCTAGGAGAAGCAGAGCAATCCGATCAATCAAGGCTTGGTCATCTTTTACTTACGGCTGCTCAAGTCGCCAGAGAACTAGGCCTGGAAGAGGGTTACCGTACTGTGATAAATAACGGGGTCCATGGTGGAGAAACAGTCCCCCACTTGCATGTACATGTGCTTGGGGGTAGACAAATGAAGTGGCCTCCTGGGTAAGTACATACCATGCGATTCACTTTCATATTTTGGACAAGCCTACTTGTCTTTGCCTTTAACTTATTGGCCGATCGTGTGGAAACCAAAGACGGTTCAATCTTTTACGGTAAAATCCTCGAAGTCGTAGATGGCAACCTTACATTCGAGACCACTTATTCAAATGCGATTAACATTCCTTTGACTGCCATTCTAAGTATGTCCTCCTCCTCTTCTATCACCGTACGCGATGAGGATAACCAAACCCTCTCGGGGCAATCCATTCCTTTACCGGTTGAACAATTAAACCTTAGAGATTCCAATCAATCCCAAAACTTATCCTTTGAAAAGATCCAACATCTTTGGCCCGCATCCGGGGAAGATCCGCTAATTATCGAAGAGAAAGAATATAACGAAGGTTTGTTGATGAAATGGAAAAACTCATTGGGCTTTGATTTGGTCGGCTCATCCGGAAACACCGATTCTCTCGGGGCAGGATTTCGCATGGATAGTATTTATTCAAATAACTTTCGTGAACTCGATTTATTCCTTTCTTACAACACTCAAACCACAAATGGAGTAAACGACACCGATGAAACTAAGGGAGGTGCTGAGTACGATTCGATCTTCCATGAACAATTGGCCTGGTATTTAAGGAGCGATTTCGAACACGATACCGTCGAACAGATCAACCTGCGTACCACTACTGCCCTAGGCTTAAAATATCGTTGGATTGAAAAAGAAAATTATCAAGTTTCGACTCGTTTCGGTGGTGCTCTTCGATACGAAGACTCGACCAACAAGACAATTGCTTCAAAAAAAGATCCTGCACTCGATTTGGGTATTGAATACCTTCATGAATTCAATCAATTCATGTCCCTACAAAGTGAACTAAGCTTTCTTCCGAGGGCGGATGATTTAACAGACTATTTACTAAGCCACGATTCAGCTCTGGTCTTCCCCATATCGGAGGATAAAGATTTTTCTATCAGGTCAGGATTATCCGGCACCTATGATTCAATCCCCAATGAAGAATTGGAAAAAATGGATATGAAATATTATCTCCGAGTGGTTTATGATTTTCAATAACTCACTCAGCTAAAAATAACCTAAAAGTTTCAAATAATCCACTTAGCTCAAAAGAAAAGCCCACAATTTGAGAGGAGATAAAGAATAGTACGAAAGCCAATCCGAGGTATATCCAAATTCTTGGGATTGTCTTATTCACTTTTAAAAAAAGGTAAGGACTGCAACCATGCACTTGCTCGGTCCGGCCATTGTAAAAAAAGAGACTTACTTGGGTTCAAACCCTGGCCATATCCCCCGAAGAAATAGGTATGCAATTCGCGATCAAGCACACCGTTTTTTTTGAGAACCAAGTAGCTCAGTACCCTACCCTGTATTGGTATTTGGTCATCTTTGTGGCAGGCAAAAAACATGTGCGGAAAATACTTGGTGATTTTTATAATAGGATAAAACCTGGAATTTGCCTATAACTTAAAGTAAGCCCTAAACGGGGTCTTCTATTCACTCCTTCTGCAAAGGCATTTCATGCCAGGCGAAGCAAAAGTACAACCCCAACCAAAGAGCCTGGCAGTAGCGATACGAAAGAACCGGAAACACCACGCCCCCCCCGATACATAAACCGAGCATCCATTCGAGCGAGAACCAACCAAGAAACCACAGAGTAATGATGGGAAGCACCCAAAGGCTGCAGATTAGAAAGTAACTAACCGGCACACCCCCGAGAAAGAAGCCCTGCTCACGCTCGTACTTCATTTCACAGACGGAACACCCGTCCAGGCGTTTAAAAGGGTGAGTTAACACATTACCCTCTCCACATCGGGGGCAGCGATTAGAAATGGTTCGTTTCAAATAGATGGTCTTCATCGAACAAGCCATATTGGCGATGACCATGCCCGGTTGCCATCCGATTGCTCCAGTTCCACAAAATAATAATCTTCTTTTCCATCCAATGGATCGGGTGCCATAGACTGGTCAAATTTAAGGGATTGCTCCGCCGGCTTAAAGGACTTCCATGGCTTTCCATTTTTGTTCACCCGTACTTCTTTGATTGGGCCGGTTCCGGCAATCTGCAGAAAAAAGGACTCTTTTGTTCGGTGCTTCACTTCTTCCCCCATCCATCTTTGTCCATAGCGAAAGACCAAGCCGATCCGGTCGGTCGCCCCATAGGTTCTTCTCGCCTGCAGGGAGCGGAAGATGGATTCCCTCGCCCGCTCAGGTGACCACACGCAGGCAAAACTACGGTGGGTGGAGAGGTGATCGCTACTGGCAATTAATCCAAAGCGGTACCCTTTGGAATAACCGAGCCGTACCATCGCGGCCATGTTCTGATCGGCATTGGCCCGGCATCCCTGAAAGATTTCCATCAATGGACGCTTTTCATTGTCATGTATGGACCACAAAGCCTGGACCATGGCAGGAGAACTTCCCGTGTTATGAGGAATGGTAAATGTATCACCATCAATCTCTTTCCAGAAATCCTGAAGGTGAGGTTCGTACGGACGGAGCAAATCATCCTTTAGGGAGATTACATTATGATCTGTCTGCCGCTGGCTACGCTCATAGGCGAAGTAAGGAATAAATCTGCCATTAAGGCGGTGCCTGGTCACTTCCTTAACACTCCGCCTCCAAACCAAGCTGTCCACCTCACCATTGGAGAGATCTCGAGCATGGTCAGTTATGCCCACAAAATCGTGCTCCGCCACTTCTATGACATATCGGAACTGGTCATCATAGCTTCCATCAAAAAAAGGAAAACAAAGGGACAGATCAGTGTGGCGGTGAAGATCGCCGAAACTGAGCTGGTACATCTGTCCTCTGACCGTTGCCTCTGTCATAGTTGTGGGTGCGGATGATTGCACCAAGCGAGGTGCTTCCAATGGAGGCAAGAACACCTGCGTTTGCTCGGCATCAAAGTCTTTCAATTCAGCCCCACCAAAGAAGACACCACGTTTGGCAGAGGGGTGACCACGATGGGTACGACCAGTCGTGTAGGTGATAGCAAAACCATTGAGCGTAGAAGCAACTGACATTCTTTGCAGGCCATCTCTCTGAGGATGCTCAAAGGAGTGCAGCGTGGACCATTTCTCCCCATCGAAACAGCGAGCCTGAACCTGCCAACCCGATTCAATATGGTGAGCCACCGCCTGAGATGTGCGAACATGGGGGGCATGAAAGGACCGGTGAACCAACCATAATCTACCCTGCCCGTCGGTCACAAACTGGCCACGCTCATAAAAGACCCCAAGGTGCTCCAGTTTTCCCCTCTTGTCTTTCTGTGCAGTTGCATGAGCAATCAACGAATGGGGCAAACTATTGGATAACTGCACAGCCTGCCCATCGATCACTTCTGCAACCCGGAGCAGCCGGAATTTGTGTAGAGGACCATGGTGATCCTCAATATCGGTCCATTTGCCGAAACCTCCCTCGTAATCCTTTCCCCAGTTGGCGGCGGCTTCCTCCCAGAGAACAAAAAGTTTATCTCCGACAAAAGAAACATCTGCCCGGAATTGAGCCAAGGGTCCATCAGCAAGTACAATCGGCCCCCCCCCCTCTTTTTCCAGCCATCTTCCAAGAACATTAAAACTTTGCCCATCATAACTATCCCAAGCGACAAAGCTCTTTCCATCTTGGTTAGTGGCAATGCGGGGTGCCCAGTCTCCACGGGGGTTGTTGCTAAGAATGTTCTGTTCGGAAATCTGCAATCCACTCAGAGACCTTGGCATGAGCGACATCAAACTGCCCACCCATATCCTGCTGCCAAACGATGGACACCCCGCCCTGCGGGTGAGGAGCGGTCGCATGGTTGATGCCATTGGCGAAACTCCTACCTACAGAAGCGGCTTGGAGATCGCCGGAAAAAAATGCGGGCTGGTTTAGCACTTCTATTCTCTCAGTCCGACCATCATCGAAACAAGCAACCATCACCTGCCAGCGATCCTCCTTAAACTCTTCCCAACTCAGGTATGCTTGGCCCTTTGCATCTACGGTAACTGTGGGATTCTTATAAGTGCCCACCTCAGCAAAAACGGCATGGGAACCCACCAACTTCCCATCAGTAATTTCTCCGGTCATCAGGCGTTCGCCCTTACCTGAAATATGTTCAAGAAAAACGACTCTAATTTCTCCCTTGAAAACAAAAGTCGAAGAATCGTAGAAATGAGGAGAGCCTAGGCTGCTTACAGAATACTCATGCTCAGCCTGCTCGAAGCGGAAAAGGCCCGCCTTCTTTAACTGGCAGAGCTCAGCATGGCCAAAAAGAATGGATGGGAGAAGAAGGATGCAAACAAAGAATCGAAACATCCTTCCATAAACAGCATTCATTCCTCGATTGACGAGGGAGAAATCAGCCTCAACCAAAATTGATCACTCAACGCGCCCGCCGGATAGCTTCAATCTGGGCTCGAGAGTTAAAGCCTCTTTACCGAGCCCATTTAATCGAACTTTAAAGTGCTCACGGGAATGCTCATTGATGGTGGTTAAAATACTAGCTTTTGCTTCATCCACAAAGTTACCGTCTTTATCAAAAAATTCTGCCTCCATCATTAAGGACTTCCACACATTATCGCTCTTGTTTACCACCACTCCATGGAGCTCAAAACCCCATCTATTTAAAGAAGTGGATACATCTACAATCGAAAGATCTTCAGTAATAACCGGTTTAAAATAAACAACTTTATATGTGGGAATGAAGAAAAGAAGTGGAAGTACAACAAAAAGAATAGCATATTTCCAGCTTTGCCTGACCGTAATCTGATTAGCAGGTACAGAAATATCTTTATCGCAATGCGGGCAGGTAATTTTGGGCTTCATAAGGTGGAGTTGATTTACAAACCTGAGAAAACCTAAGTAATAATCTGCTTAATCGGTTCTGCCCCCTCAACCCCGACCAAACTCTTATCCAATCCGCCGTGAAAGAAGGACAGGTTGTTAGGGTCGAGCCCCAATTGATTGAGAATGGTGGCATGCAGTCTCCTGACATGGAATTTATCCTCTACTGCGAGGGCACCAAGCTCGTCGGTTTGACCGACACTTACCCCGCCCTTGATACCTCCTCCAGCCATCCACATGGTAAAGCCATAGGCATTGTGATCCCGACCAGTACCCTCCTTATATTCTGCGGTGGGTTGACGCCCAAACTCCCCCCCCCAAACCACGAGGGTTTCATCAAGCAGTCCGCGCTGTTTTAAATCTTTGAGTAAACCAGCGATCGGTTTGTCCGTATTACCAGCATGAAGTTCATGATTTTTGACAAGATCTCCGTGAGCATCCCAATTTGCATCGTTATGATGACCTCCTGAATACACCTGGATAAAACGGACGCCACGCTCGACCATGCGACGGGCGAGCAGACACTTACGCCCGAAATCATCCGTACGAGTACCGTCGATTCCATAGAGTTCCTTAATCTTGCTTGGTTCCTTATCCAGATCGACCGCTTCGGGAGCAGAGGATTGCATCTTATAAGCCAGTTCATAAGAGGCTACCCGGGCAGAAAGGTTGGTATTATCATAACGGGTGGAAAGGTGGCCCTCGTTCATCATCCGTAAATGATCAAGTAATGTACGCTGCTCGGCTCCGGCAATTCCCTTGGCGTTTTTTAGGTCGAGAATAGGTGTACCCTGTGAGCGTAATACCGTGCCTTGATAACTGGCAGGCATATAACCGCTCGACCAGTTCTTCGCACCACTGATAGGACCGCCCATTTTATCGAGCATTACCATAAAGCCAGGCAGGTTCTCATTTACACTACCTAGTCCATAATTTACCCAGGATCCGATCGATGGATGACCGGAGAGTAAATTTCCGGAATTCATCATTAACATCGCAGAACCATGAATGGGAGAATCGGCAGTCATGGAATGAAGAAAAGCGATATCGTCCACACATTCTCCAATGTTTGGAAATAAATCAGAGACATATTTCCCACACTCTCCGTATTGTTTAAATTTCCACTTCGGCCCAACCACCCGGCTTTCGTTGCGGTGCCCTCCCCGACCAAAGGTTTTTACCTTGATTGTTTTACCATCCAAAGGATAGAGCTCGGGTTTATAATCAAAGGTATCCACCTGGCTCGGTCCACCATACATGAAAAGAAAAATAACCGATTTTGCCTTGGCTGGCAAAGGAGCGGGCTTGGGGGCAAGAGGATTGACGAACTCCGCAGACTTTGCCAATGCCTGGGAAGCAAAAAAACCATCCTGGGCAAGCATGCCAGTAAGACCGAGGGCAGCAAAACCGCCTCCAATATCTTTAATGAATTCGCGCCGGTTTAGTTGATTGCAGAAGTTTGGTTGTGTCGTTTTCATAATCAATCCAGGTAGATAAATTCGTTGAGGTTTAATGCGAGCAGGGCAAAACGATCGAGTGCTTCTTTGGGAGATAGACCACCTGCCTTGGCCACCTCTTCCATCATCCGAACCCCCGCTTCAACCTCTTCTGGTTTTGGCATTCGGGAAAAGACCAGGGACAAGCCCTTTTCCACCTGTTCACGAGGCGATGGACCAGCATTTTGCCGAATACGCTCAGCAAAGTTGAGGGCCGATTCATTGACAAATTCTCCATTCATCATAGTGAGGGCCTGGGTGGGTACAGTGGTGGTAAAACGAACCGGACAGGTGGTATCGGTATCAGCCATATCATGGCTCAAAAGAATAGGATCCTGCAAGGAACGTTTTACTTTTACATAAACACTCCGACGGTTAGCCTGCCTAGGGGTTGAATTCCCCCAGGCTTTGTCTGGCTGGGACGCTGTTTGGAGTATGATTTTGGGGAGAGGAGGGGTAACACTAACCCCGCCCATTTCCAGGTTCAAACTACCACGCACCGCAAGAATGGAGTCCCGGACTTCTTCTGCCTGTAGACGGCGCATATCAAAGCGCCAAAACAGATCATTGAGAGGATCTTTAAGTAAAGCACCGTCCTGTGGAATGGAAGAACGCTGATAAGCCTGAGAAGACATGATCAACCGGTGCATCGCTTTAATATCCCATCCGGATTCCACGAATTGATGAGCCAACCAGTTAAGCAGATCGGGATGGGTGGGATCATCTCCCTGGAGACCAAAATCATTGGAAGAACGAACAATCCCCCGGCCAAAATGATACTGCCAGATCCGGTTGACCATCACCCGTGCAGTCATGGGGTTGTCAGGGGAGGCAACCCACTCGGCGAGTGCACGGCGCCTGCCGCTTGAATTACCTGTTTTATAATTAGCTGGGATTACGAGCTTGGACTCACCAAAAACACTGGGAAATGCGGGAGAGACCAAGGGCCCGGGCAAAGACGGATTCCCCCGGCGGAGAACATGGATGGGGTGATCGCCACTCTCCGCCACCGCCAGGACCGGATATTGAGAAGCCGATGGCTCTGTTTTCAAATGCTTGGCGAGCGAACCTTTATCTTTCTTGTACAAATTGAAACGCCCGGCAGACAGCACCTCTTTTCCATGCTTATTGATCAGATGATCAAGGTTAACAGGTTTAGCAAACCCGCGCAGGGAAAGGTCAAAAAACTGCCCACCAATGGTTTGCTTCACATGGACAGCGAGTACATTCTGCCCAGTCTGCAGGGCTGGAATAGCAGACTTTGTGACATCCTCGGTCTGGTAGTAGGTGGAATATCCCGTGCGATGCAAAATCTGCCGCCCATTCAGAAACACGGTGATGTCCTCGTCGTGATGAAAGGAGAGAAAAAGAGACTTGGGCAACTCCGCCAGCCCGAATTTGTGACGCAGCCAAATATCTTTGGTCTTCCACTCTGTATTGACGATCGAGCCAGGGGTGCCTCTCAAGCCAAAGCCTGATTTACCAACCTGCCACTGTGCATCGCCAAATCCGTTGGTCTCCCAGGCATCGCCCGGATTGGTTAAGGAGTATTTCCAAACAAGCCCACCCGCACGGGCATCCGATAAATTTAGATTAGGCTTAGGAAGGTGCTTGGGGTCAAGTTTGGCAAAAAATTCACTTTTTAAAGATTGCACACTTTTTTGGATTTGGTTCCTGCGGTTTTCCCAATTCCTACGGGTTTGCAGAGCTTGTGGGTCTGGAGTTTCCGAGGTTACCTGCACCATGTTGGACTGGGCCTGGCGGTGGGGAGTCACATTGGCAAAAAAGGAGAGCATGGAGTAATAATCCTTCGCCGAAATGGGATCGATTTTATGATCATGACAACGGGCACATCCGATGGTCATCCCGAGAAAAACCTCACCAGATGTACGCACAATATCATCGAGGTAATCGTAGCGCGCAAGTTTGCGGTCTGCCGGTTCATCATCCCAAACTCCCAAGCGCTGGTAACCAGTAGCGGTTATGGATGCCGCATCAGCATCTGGCAATTCATCTCCCGGCAATATGTTCGAGAACCATCCGGTCATAGGGTTTATTTTGGTTAAAGGAATTAATCACATAGTCACGATAGCGCCATATCTGCGGTTTGTTTCCGTCCCGTTCATACCCATTTGTCTCCGCATAGCGCACAAGGTCCAACCAATGACGTCCCCACTTTTCTCCATAGTGGGGGGACTTGAGCAAGCGCTCGATCAGGTTTGTAAATTTCTCCGGCGATTGATCGGCCAAATACTCCTGAACTTCGGCTGGTCTTGGGGGCAATCCAATCAAATCATAATAGACCCGGCGTAAAAGCACTTGATCACCCGCCCTGCCGTTGGTGGAAACTTCCGCTGCTTTCAACCTTTTATTAATAAAGCGGTCAATGGGATGTGCTCCTAATTTCTCATCTGGGATAGCTACCTGGTCAGGCTTTCGAAAACCCCAGTGACTTTTGGCTTTTTCATAATCCGGCCCGTGGTGAACAATTTCACCCTCCGGTTCAACCTCATCGGCATTAGGAAAAGGCACTCCCATTTCGATCCACTTTGCGAGCACGGCAATATCTTCATCCGACATTTTGCCATCCGGTGGCATTTCGTGATCTTTATCCTGATGAGAGGTCATTTTAAGAAGAAGGCTGGCCTCTGGGTTTTTTAAATCCACGGAAGGTCCAAACTCTCCTCCTTTGAGCACTCCCTCGAGGGTGGTGAGAATCAAACCGCCTCGGATTTTTTTACTGATCCCATGACACTTCCAACAATTTTCCTCCAAAACGGGAAAGGCTTCATCCTCCCAGAATGCAATTTGCTCATCAGTATAACTCCGAGGAGTGCCCGACAAACAAGACATTCCAACCAGCATAGGTAAGTAAAAAAGGAAGAAAAAAGGCTTCATAAAACAAGCGTTAGGCGACACGCAATTGAGAATACCCAAATCCCATGGAGATGGAATCTGCATGGGCACGGACAACTTTTCCCAAAGCCGGTAAATCTTTGCGGGGAACACGATTAGTCGGTGCCACCATCCAGATCGCTCCAATGATACGCCCTGATCGATTGAACACTCCTGAAGCGATACAAACCTGCCCGATCATTTCCTCCTCCCGGTCGAAAGCATATCCATCCTCAAGCACTCCTTTCACTTCACTGAGCAAAGCATTTGGTGTGGTAAGTGTATGAGGGGTAAATTTTTCAAAACTTAATGAGGCAAAACACTTCTCTCGTTCAGACTCTGCCATGTGGGCAAGGAACAACTTGCCGGGGGCTGCGGTGTGCAAAGGAAAACGCAGACCTGGTTTGATACGGAAACTAAAACTGTGTATGCCCTCCACCTGTTCCAAGACCACTCCCTCATGACCAATCAAAGTACCACAAAGTACGCTCTCCTTTGTCTCGTCACGCAAGGCACGCATGTGGGGTAAGGAAGATTCCACAAATGATGGAGTGCTGGTAACCGGAGCAGACATGGTTAACATTTTCGATGTGAGTTCATACAAAGAACCACCAGTTTGTTTGCGGACATAATCCCCACGCTCCAAAGTGGCTAATATTCGATAAACACTATTGGTAGGTATCCCCAGCTTGGCACTCAGCTCATTCATACTCATACCCTCTGGTCTTTCATTGAGAATTTCAATTACACGAAGTCCACGTTCTAAACCAGGCACGTGGTATTTATCATCAGCATTCACCTTCATTTGATATATAAACTTAATACCAAATATCAAACTGTCCACCAATTAGGACAAAAAATTATGCATAGGAAAGATGCTTCGAAAAAGAATTTCAAAAATAGCCAAGGCTTTGGGTTGCAATCCTTGCAAAATTGAAGTTTTACTCATGTAAAGCAAGTTCCCTTTTAATAAAACACAGCACGAATGAACCAACCAAAGACCATACGACAGAGCAGCTTTGCAGGAGTAAGAAATTTCTTTATCTGTATAGCCGTAAGTATCAGCCCTACCCTACTTCAGGCTGAAAATTATCAAGACACTGGATTCTTGACCTTCGAGCAGAAACCCATGGGCAGCTTGGAGAAACCATTGATACTTCGGACTTTCTGCCCCGATCTCGAGCTCGACCCAAAACTTGTTCTGGGTAATCATTCACAAGGAAGCTCAGCCCCAAAGTACAGTCCCAGATCAGGAAAAGAAATAAGCGGCAAAGAGGTTAAGCCCATCGCGGGATTACCCGCAGCTATCGCCGTTAATCTGGGAAAAAAACTATCCTATGTCTGGGACACCACGGAATGCCGTTTGCTATATGCCTGGACAGATGGTTTCTTGGACATGAAGAACTACTGGGGAGACAAAGAGGGTGGTCGACGGAAGGGTTTTAATTATGTACCCAGGTTATTTGGATTTGTCTTCTACAAGGCAGTTGGCGTCCATCCCCTGCAAGTAAACGGTAAATCAATCTCTTCCTTTGGTTCTCCGAAATACCTTGGCTACAAATTAGACCAATCACAACAACCCGTCTTTTCTTTTTCAACTGGAGACCACATTTTCGAAATCTCTCCTCGTATAGGACCAGGCAAGCAAACCCTCGAACTAACATACAGTTCAAAAAACAACGAAGCCCTGTCTTTTGCTTCTCCCAAAACCCAGGTTCGTGTAAAAACGAACGCCCCTGGAGAACTGGTTGTAATTGTACGGCCTAATGAAGGAAAACGGTATAAGACAGACCAAAAAGTGGTTGCTCTTACTGAGGCCACGGTCGCAAAGGGCGAAGAACTTTACCAAAGCATGGGTTGCATTGCCTGCCATTCTACTGACGGAGGATTGAACCACGGCCCCACTTTCAAGGGACTCCACGGCAACCTGCGCGAATTCATTAGTGCCAAGTCACAAAAAGCCGACTCCGAATACCTTTATGAATCAATCAAGAATCCCAGTGCCAAGACGGTCAAGGGATACCTCGCGGGGATGATGCCCCCCTACCAATTACAACCACTGGAGTACGAATCCCTGGTTCTCTTCATCCAAAACCTTCCCTGAATAAATTATTATGAAAACCAACTGGCTTTTGGCTCTGCCTGCTCTTTTTTACTCGCTGATACTTTACGGTGAACATTACCGTTTGGAAAACCTCCCTTTCCCCAATGATCTACCACCCGAAATTGGCGATCTCGCCTTTGATAAGGATGGAAACCTGTATGCCTGCCTGCGCCGGGGAGATGTTTTAGTTAGTAAACCTCAGGAAGATCTATCCAAACTAGAGTGGAAAGTATTTGCCACCGGTTTACACAATGGAATGGGAATGGAAATTTTGGCCCCCGGAAAAATTGTGGTCAGTCAAATGGCCGAACTCACTCTTATTGAAGATACTGATGGGAATGGAGTGGCTGATCTTTATCGGAATCTATGCTCGGACTTCGGTATCAGTGGGAATTACCATGAGACCAATGCGATCTGCCCGGATGGTGCAGGTGGGTTCTTTATCGCCTTGGGCACAGCATCTCACAATGGACCGACCTTTTACACTTCCCGTGGCCAGTACAGCAAGGATGGCAGAAGGGGCCGAAATTTCTCCGCTGTAAAACAAAAGGGTTATGTGGTCCACTATAAAAAGGATGGCAGCCTTACCCCCTACGCCAATGGATTCCGTATGCATAACGGCATTGCCAGGGATGGAAGTGGCAATCTTTGGTGCGGGGACAACCAGGGTGACTGGCGGGGCGGCTCCCCCATCTACCGCGTAAAAAAAGATGGATTCCATGGACATCCTTCGAGTCTCGTCTGGGACGAACGCTATGAGCCGTTTGGTATGCCCTTATTCTACCCACGCAAACTACTGGATGAACTTTATGATAAGCCAGCGATGGAACTGCCCCGTAATATGATGCATTCCCCCGGTGAACCCATGGTAATTGGGTCAAATGAATTTGGTCCTTTTCAAGGACAGATGCTGGTACCCGATGAAAATGGACGTCGTATCGTGCGTCTGATGCCCGAGGAAGTGGACAGTGCATGGCAGGGTGCTGCCGCACTCTTCTACGAAAATGCCAAGCTCCGGGCTGGTGGGGTACGCATTGCCATGAGCCCAAGTGGTGAGTCAATTTACTACGGATCCACTACTCGTGGATGGCAGCGTCCAGATGAAGGCATCCAAAGGCTTACCTACAATGGAAATGTGCCCTTTCATATCTCACAATGCTCACTGACAACCGATGGTTTTTTGGTTGGGTTCACCCAACCGGTTGCAAATCCCGAAAAACTCTTAGAAAATATTAAGGCAAGAAGCTTCCGCTTTGAATACGGTTATAGATACGGCTCTGCTCAGCACGACAAACAAACACATAAAATTCTCGCCGTCGAAAAGCTCGGCGATAACGGCCCTTACCAAATCAAACTTGATAAGCTTGCTCCCGGAAGAATTTTCGAACTTAGCTTTACTGTAAAAAGCATCGATGGGCATCTAATGGATGCACCCTTCGTACAGTACACTCTCAACCGGTTAAAAAGACCCGATTCAAAACATACTGCTACAATCACTCCCTCACAAAAGGGCCTGGATGTATCCATAGGAGGAAAATTCTTTGCCTCCTACGATGTTGCCTCTGTAACCAAGCCCACAATCTGGCCCATTGTCGGACCCAGTGGTCAGTCTATGCTTCGGGATTATCCAATGAAAAAAGATACTCCCGGTGAAGCACATGACCACATCCACCATCAGGGGGTTTTCATTGGGCACGAGGGCACAAATGGGGCGAACTTCTGGCATATCGACAAGAAAAACTCAGGCACTGTACAACAATGCAGACTTATCGAAACGAGGCAGGGTAAAGACCGTGCCCTAATTAAAACCTTGAACGCCTGGAACAATAAAGATGGGAAAACCCTATTTGCAGATACTCGGACCCTCCAGTTTTGGGGAGATCAATCTTCCCGCACCATCGATCTTGAAATTCATTTTCATGCAACTAATGAACCTATAACCTTTCCTGCCTTCAAGGATGGGTTTGTCGGTATCCGTACCCATCCAGATTTACGACTCACCGCAAATCCAAAACACGGTGTGAAAGAAGTTTTTGGGCAGGCAGTAAACAGCGAAGGAATTGTAGGAAAAAAGATTTGGGGAAAACGGGCAGACTGGGTTCACTACTTTGGCAAAATTGATGGCAAACCCTCCGGCATTGCTTTTCTTAGCCACCCATCCAACTCATCAAAAAACAATCAGAAAGCATGGTGGCACGCCCGTGACTATGGCTTAATTTCCGCCAACCCATTTGCTCCCGATAGAATGGGCGGAGATGGCCCTAAAACTATAGCCAAAGGGAATTCGATTGGCTTTCGCTACCAGGTTATTTTCCATTCTTTTAAAACGCCTCAAGAAGCTGAGATTGAAGAAAGGTTTTCCCAGTATGCCCAAGAAGCGGCACATCCCACTTCTATCATGCCAAAGCATCCAGGCTACCCCGAGGATTATCTTGCGTCGGGCAAATAAAAACAAACGACTCATTGCCCTCGATGAATAGACGCCACTTCATCCAATCAACTGCATTTGCTCTTAGCGGTTTTCCCTCGATTTCAAACGCTAAGTCCGCTCATCGAGTCATTGGAGCCAATGATAGAATCAGGATAGCTGTTGCTGGATTAAATAGTCGAGGAAAGAGTCACATCAATGGTTTCCTTGGTCAAAAAAATGTTGAAATTGCCTATGTCATTGACCCAGACAAGCGACTATTAAGCCGTACAGTTGAGAGTCTCAAGGGGCGGGGGCAGAAGAATATTAAGGGAGTAACAGATGTTAGGACAGCATTGGAAGATAAAGATGTAGACGCTTTGACTATTGCTACTCCAAACCATTGGCACTCGTTAATGACGATCTGGGGGGCTCAGTCCGGAAAGCATGTATATGTTGAAAAGCCAATGAGCCATGATGTTTTTGAGGGCAGAATCGCTGTTGCAGCTCAGCAAAAATATGGTGTGGTTATTCAGCACGGCACCCAGCAGCGAAGTGATGCTAGTCGTGCTGGCTTGCATGAGCAGATAAAAGCCGGAAAGTGGGGCCGCCTCAAAATCTCATACGGCTATTGCTGTAAGCCGCGGGGAAGCATCGGTCACAAAAACATTAGCCCCCCTCCTGCTCATCTTGATTGGAACCTTTGGAAAGGGCCTGCCGTAATCGAGAAATTCCACGGCAATTATGTGCATTATAATTGGCATTGGTTCTGGGTCACCGGAAATGGCGACCTAAATAATCAAGGAACCCATCAACTGGATGTGGCTCGATGGGCAATTGATGATGATCAGACCCATCCCGTTAGAACCATGGCGATTGGCGGTCGATATCAATGGAGGGATCAAGGGGAGACCCCTAATTCAATGTTTGGAATGGCTGAATACGCAAACGGTCAGCAGGTTTTCTTCAATGTGCGAAATGTAAACTATAAGGGTTATAAGCGCCAGGTTGAGAATCAGTATTATTTTGAGGATGGCGGTCGAATCATTGGTAAAAGTTATTATCCGAAAGGAAGTGATAAGGGTGAAAAGATTGAATTCGGCAAAGGCAAAGTAACACCAGGTGGCACTTGGGGTAGTTTCATTGCTGCTTGTCGAGCTGGTAAACCAGAGATGGCTAACGGGAATGTCAAAGATGCACACTATGGTTGTGTGTTAGGTCATCTTATCAACAATTCTTACAGGCTAGGTAAAAAGGTGCCGTTCAATCAGAAAGCAGGACATTTCGAAGATAATAAGGAGGCATCCGAACACTTTGGTAAACTCCATGAGATTATGGGCAAGGGTGTCGGCATCCCCGAGAAAGATAACACTTATACAGTAGGCCCTTGGTTAACTTTTGATGCAAAAAAGGAGAGGCACACTGGTGAATATGCAGATGATGCGAATGAACTCTTGCAGGATACAAATAATGCCGAATTTAAAGTGCCTGAATTAAATGATGTCTAAATTCCTTTCTTATCCCTTTTAAAACTATGAAATTTGCTCTCTGTAATGAAATTTTTCGCACCCTTACCTTGGAGGACGCGTTCCAAAAAATTGCTGACATCGGATATAAGGGTGTGGAAGTTGCCCCCTTTACCTTGCAAACAAACCCCAGAGATTTGAGTGAATCCGATGCCGACCGTTGCCGTACTGCCGCGGAAAAAGTGGGATTGGAAGTGGTGGGCCTGCATTGGTTGATGGCAGAGACGGAGGGTTTGCATCTGACTCACAATGATCCTGCTATTTTGGAAGTCACCAAAGAGTACTTAATTAAACTAGGTCAGTTAACCGCGAGAATGAATGGTTCAATATTGGTGCTGGGCAGCCCCCAGCAACGCAACCTGTTGCCTGGCGTATCCTATGAAGAGGCCTTTGAGCGGGCGGTATCGCTGATGCAGGTAGTTTGCCGGGAGATCGAAGGTGATGGAGTGGCTTTTGCGATTGAGCCCCTTGCCAAAGTAGAAACCGACTTTCTCAGTTCCTGCGAGCAGGGAAGAGATTTTGTCCAAGCTGTGAACCATCCAGCCTGCGGACTGCATCTTGATGTCAAGGCAATGACCGCAGAGCCAGATGGGGTATGCCATGCCATCCTCGAATATTATCCAGAGTGTATCCACTTCCATGCTAACGACTCGAACCTGCGTGGTCCTGGACAAGGGGCCACTAATTTCTTGGAAGTTGCCAATACCCTCAAGGAGGTGAGCTATAAGGGGTGGGTCTCCGTAGAAGCCTTCGATTATTTTCCCACAGCTGAAGATTGTGCTAATATTTCACTAAAAAATCTCCAAAAAGTATTTCGTTAAGGGGCGAATGATTGACAAACTTCAATGAAGACATTGGAGTTTTAATTTGAACCATGACTTGCATGATATCCCGCCTCCATATACTTTTCCTTTTCTTACTGCTTTGGTCCACGGCTAACGGGAAGCTCTATACATGGACTGATGTAAACGGTCAAAAAATTGAGGCCGACTTTGTCCGTGCAGATCAAAACTCCATTACCATTTCCATGGAAGGACAGGAGCTCGTTCTCCCCTTGGATTCACTAAGTGCTTTTTCGAAAGCATTGGCCATCAAACTTCGTTCGCAATCAGTTGTAAACGATACAAAAAAACAGACTTACGACTGGCAGGATACCCAAGGAAGAATCATTCGGGCTGAATTTATTGGCTCAACAAGTTCAACTGTTAAAGTACTTTGGAATGGACAGCCTTTTGAATTACCCCTTGGAAATCTTACACAAGAGTCAAGAAACCTGGCTCGTAAACTTGGTGGTGCTCCCAACACGCCCCCTCCTGCTACACCACCTCCAGTTGCTCAATCCCAACCGAAAAGTTCGACGGCAAAAACTGAAGGCACAGACCCGAACGGCCCACTAGATTTATCCGCAGAGCATGTTTGGATAAGTAAGGAAGGTCGTCCATTACGAGCCAAGTTCATCGGGCTAGAAAGTAACGAACTACTCCTCATTACTGGTTTTGGCCAAGAGGTCGAAGTGCACACCGACAATCTTTCAGATCAGGCAATTTCACTGGGAAAAAAACTTAAAGAGTTGAATGATCAAAAAAAGAAAAAGGCAAAAGCCTTTGCTTTATCCCGCAGCAAAATGAAAGTGCCTAAAGTCACTGCAAATGACTTAGATAAAGTGCAGGACCTTACGAATACAGAAGGAGTTTCCATATCAGCAACTTTCTTGGAGGCAGATGACTACTTGGTTACCCTATTCCTTAAGGGTCGAAGTAACCCCATTGAACTGCCTTGGGAAAAGTTCAGTTCTCAAAGCCAAGTCCTCCTCGAAGCACTCAGAAGAAAGAGCCTCACTGTAAATCGTACCCCATCGATTTCGCCTGCAAAAGGCTCAAGGTTAGCCTCTTTTGCAAATGGGCCATTCAAGGGATACAACACCGTTTTTCAGTCCGAGAGGTTCGATGCTGCCTTAAGCTGGACGGGAAGCTCGGTTAAGATTTGGCTCAAAAACAGCAAGGATCCATCCAAACCGCCCAAAACTTTTGGGATCGGGTTTGGCACGCGTTATACAGATAAGAGCAACCCAGAAAAGCATCGCAGGCGATCCAGAAAGATCACCGGTTTCGAAAATCCTCCAGAGGCTTCCATGAAGAGAGAGAAAACCACTGTTTCCGGTAGTTTAAATAACGGTGGTACATTTCAGTACGATATTCAAATCAATGATAAAGGATTAACCCTATGGTCCAAAATGAGTGATCCAAGTGGAGAGAAAGAACCAACAAATATTAGTATTAACACTTCTATCCCCGGAATTGTTCCCGACTCTAAAAATAAATCGATGAAAGAAGTCATGACTTACATCGGCGATGGCTCCCTTGTTCTAAAACCAGCATCTGGTAAAAGCCGAATTTTTCCTTACAAGGAAAAATGGATTACAACCAATGCCAAGTATAAGGGGCAAAAATTTGGGGCAATGGATTCGGCAACCCTTATGGGGTTTCCCTATGGAAACAGGATATCTTTTATGGCTACTGGTTCAGGGATGAGCTTTGGAAAAGATGTAGCATACGGGAGAGTATTTCCATTCCAGGGCTTATCTCTAACCTACAGGAATGGTTCTTCTCCTAAACTGATTCCTCAAAACCGAGCATTTAAAGTATTGATACTACCTTAAAATGACTGAAATGGTACCGGCGGAGGGATTCAAAAGAAAAACACTCTCAAAAACAGCCGAACACAGGTTCAGAAAGTTTGGCCCCCCCCAAAAAAAAATGCCTTTATCAAAATCCTTTCCTCCAATGAAGGTAAACCTTACAACCGCAGATGCTACCGCAAGATCCAGTTCGTCCATCTTCGCAACTGGGACCTTAGCCCTTTGTTAAAAAGGGCAATAGGAATAGTTTTTTATCATTGATCATAAAAGGTGGACTTTTATAGTTCTGACTTTCGTTGGGGGTGTAGCTCAGTTGGTAGAGCAGTGGACTCTTAATCCATTTGTCGGGGGTTCGAGCCCCCCCGCCCCTACCATTCCCAACTGCCTTACTCGACAATTGATATCAAATCTTCGTATTTTGTAGGTGAAAAGATTGAGCAAGCAAAGGTGTCTATCTGACAATTTCCTGAAAATATCTGCCTGATTGTGTCCATACCTCTAATTAAATTGCGATAGATAAAGGCGAGACCCTATTTTAAAGGGACTTAGTTAACTTTAAGAGTCTTGTTGCTCTATTAACTGAGCTACGCAGGCATTTAGGTGAGCACGACTAGACAGCCTGAGAAAAAGGGACAATCCTTATTCCAAAGCAAACTTTACCTGTACCCTGACTTCGGTGCTAAGTTCACTTGGGGCTTGGACAGGTACACTTTCTGCCATCATCGCATCAGAATGCATCATTCTACGTGCATGAATAGGATGGTTGGAACCACCCAATTCCTGAATGGTGAGGGGCAGCCCAACTTTTACTTGAGGAAATTTTTCAGAAGCAAGAGCACCCGCAAGAACCTCTGCCTTATTTAATGCATCTTCCATCGCCCGGACTCTGGCTTCTTCCACATATTCTTCATTATCATCCAGCGCAAAGCTAAGAGACTCAAAATTATTTCCCCCAGCATCAACCGTGGTTTGCATAATCTCTCCCACCCGATCGAGATCGTAAATACGAACAACGATAATATTAGATACCTGATAGCCGGTAACTAACGGTGGCAAGCCCTTACGATATTGGCGTTGCGGAGTAATTTGGAATCGAGCTGTTTCGTAATGTTCTTCATCCACGCCCATCTCCTCAAGAACATCAAAAATTTTCAAAATTGACGCATTATTTAACTCAGTTGCTAATTTTGCGGTTTTAGCAGTGGATAAAACACCCATACGCAGAATGGCGAGATCGGGGGAGGCACTTACTTTTCCAGTTCCACTAACATTGATCCAACGATCAGACTCTTGCTCCGATTGGTGACCATGCAAAGCGGAAAAAAGAAGAAGAAAGCTTAGGAGAATTTTATTATTTATAATCATTGTATAAAAATTTTTAAAGTGAGGTCGGACCACTCAAGTCCTTTTTAGCTAATTTGAGAGTTTTCAAGTCTTTCCTCAAGACCGTTATTTTATTTTGGGCAAAGTTTTGATTAGTAACTTGATACTCGATTCCCCACCCACCAAATTTATGACCATTTCTTTTACCAGTTAGATCATGAAAGAATTTTTTTGGACCCATGATTTGTTCGAAATGCAAATAATATGAAGAGGTCATTGGAGAATCCATCTCACTTGTTAACTGAAAAGGAGGTCCGCCCATTTTAAAGTCACGCAATATTAAATAGCCAATCGGTTTTTTAAGGGCTGAATAAGACAAGGCTTCCTTTTTGACCTCAAAGGATTGCACTAGCAGTCTCTTGTTGGGATCTTGCATATTAGTTGGTCTAAAAAACGATTCTTTTGAAGTCACATGAATCAACTCTTTGTAAGGGACTCGAAGTCGCAACCAATACCTCGGATGTCTCTTGGTTACAGGGTCGATTTTGCTTAAATCCTCAAGTTCTACCTTCTTAACACCCTCCCAAGACGCCAAACGAAATCGAGAAGGAATCCTTTCGTACTTGGTGCAGATTAAACCAAATGTAGGCTCCGGTATTTTTTCCACCTTCTCGATTTGAGTTTCTTGATTGGTAGCTTTTTCAACAGGGATTACTTCCTTTTTTACTTCTCTTACCAACATCGGAGGAGGTGCAGTTGGTTTATCGGGCAAAGGCTCAAAAGGAATAACTTCAAGAGTTTTGGGCTCCACTTTAACTGGCTGCGGTGGGGCAACTTGAGGGATTTCCTGCTTCACAATTTCTTTTGGTTTTGTTGAACCCCCTAAAAACTCCACAATTTTTTCTCGAAAAATCATGATTCCTAAAAACGCGACCCATAATAAGGCTAGGACAATGAGAGATTTTTTAATCAAAATTAAAGTTAGTTATTAATTAGTACATCAGCCAACAATCGAAGTGTAAACTCAGCTTTTGACCTGGGTTACAATATCAAGTTGATCAAACCATGTTCTTAAAAGCTCCATCGGAAGCCCGATAACATTGCTTCGTGAACCTTTGAACGAGCGGACGATTAAATCTGCACGGGTTTGCAGAGCATAAGCACCAGCCTTATCCAAGGGGTTAACAAATTGAAAATATTCTTCTATTGTAGAATCGTCCAAAACCTTGAAACTAACTAAAGAACTAACTACCTTACATTTTTCGATCTCTTGGGAGCGATTCACTAAACAAACTCCTGTAAGAACAGAATGAGTTTTTCCTGACAATCGAGTCAACATGGATTTGGCTTCAACTAAGTCAATTGGTTTACCCAGAGAATCATCTCCCAAAACTACCAATGTATCTGCTCCTAAAACCCATTTATCGGGATAACGCTGAGAAACTGCACTAGCCTTCAGCCTGGCATTTTCCATTGCTAATGGAATCGATCCATCCGGGTGTACTTTCAATTCGGATACAGCTGATGTCTCTACAATAAAATCCTCCAGAAGTCTGGCCAGTAGTTCCTTTCTTCTAGGAGAGCCGGATGCCAAAACAAAAGAATAATTCGGCTTCTGGGTGGCTTTTTTAAGATCGGCAGACATAATAAGCTGATATTTGCATGTTAACTGATATCCACATTTCAACAAGATGAAGATTGGAATTGCTCAGATAAATTCAACGGTTGGAGATTTAACCGGTAATTTTGATATCCTACGATGTGCCTACGATAAACTTTCGAGCGATGGTGCCGACCTGGTTATTTTTCCTGAACTTGCCCTAAGTGGATACCCTCCACGAGACTTATTACTCAAAAAACGATTTGGTGAGGATTGTGCAGAAAAATTAAATCAATTTGCAAAGCTTACAGATGCATGCCCTGCCCTTTTAGGCTTCCCCGAGAAGATAGACTTAAAACAAGGCCGATCTTATTACAATTCGGCTGCTCTTTGTTTTGAAGGCGAAGTAAAACAAGTTTTTCGTAAACGACTTTTGCCCACTTACGATGTTTTTGATGAGGACCGCTATTTTGAAAGCGGTACTAGTCCTCTATATTTTTCTCTCTCAGGGAAAAAAATTGCGGTCTCTATTTGCGAAGATATCTGGAATTCTAATGGCACCCGGCATTCAGAAAATCCAGTCAACGAAATCGCAGGTGAGAAACTGGACTTATTGATTAACCTTTCTGCGAGTCCCTGGCATATTGATAAAAAAACACAAAGGTCTACCATCCTTCAGGAGGTGGTGCAAAAAATCAATTGTCCATTGGTTTATGTCAATTCAGTGGGAGGAAACGACGAACTTATCTTTGACGGGAGTTCCGTGGTCCTTGATAGCTCCGCAAATCCGACCCATTTCTGCCCATCTTTTGAAAGCAGTTGCCAAATAGTCGATTTGGAAAAAACACTGCCTATTGAACCCTTAAACGAGAATGAACTTCAATGCATTCGCCAAGCCATTGTCCTGGGCTTGCGTGATTACACCCACAAAAGCGGCTTCAAAAAAGGACTTATTGGATTGAGCGGTGGAATTGATTCAGCACTTACCGCGGCACTCGCAGTTGAAGCCTTAGGAAGAGAGAACATCATTGGCATAAGTTTACCCTCATCGATTTCAAGCGACCATAGCAAAGACGATGCACGGAGTCTTGCTGAAAACCTCGGTATTGAATACCACTCTTTACCGATTCAGAAAATTGTGGACTCTGCAGAAAGTGAACTTGCTGCCCTCTTTGCTGGTATGAGCCCAGATGTTACCGAAGAAAACCTTCAAGCAAGAAGCCGAGGGCTTTTACTCATGGCAGTCTCCAATAAGTTAGGAGCTCTTCTGCTAACCACCGGAAATAAAAGTGAATTAGCGGTTGGATACTGTACTCTTTATGGTGACATGTGTGGCGGCCTTGCGGTCATTTCCGATATACCCAAGACCAAAGTTTTTGCGCTAGCCAGACACATGAATAAAAATGGCGAAATCATTCCACTGAGCACCATTGAAAAACCTCCCTCTGCTGAGCTTCGCCCAGACCAAAAAGATAGTGATTCCCTTCCTGAGTATAATATTTTGGACGGAATCTTACAGAGTTATGTTGAAGATGGCCTCTCCATACATGCTATTATTGAACAAGGTTACCCGGAAGATACCGTGAGGAGAATTGTCAGGCTCGTCGATCGTAACGAATACAAACGAAAACAAGCAGCTCCAGGTCTCAAAATTACCTCTCTTGCCTTTGGAATCGGGAGGCGAATGCCTATCGTACAAAAATACAGCAATTAATTTATCATTATTTCCATGAAAAATTCTCAATCCCTGTTTGAAAGAGCCAAAAAAATTATTCCTGGAGGTGTAAACTCTCCAGTTCGGGCATTCCGCTCTGTGGGAGGCACGCCCTTTTTTACCGCTAAAGCATCTGGCAGTCGTCTTACCACTGCAGATAATAAGGAATTAATTGATTATGTCTGCACTTGGGGACCGGCCATTCACGGACACGATCATCCCAAAATTCGTGAAGCAATTAGTGACGCCCTGAGTAAAGGTACGAGCTTTGGTACCCCAGGACCTGCTGAAGTGGAAATGGCCGAATTAATTGTCGAACTCGTACCCTCGGTAGAAAAGGTTCGTATGTGCAATAGCGGAACAGAGGCTACTATGTCAGCTATTCGCTTGGCTAGAGGTTATACCGGTCGGGATAAAATCATTAAATTTGCAGGTTGTTACCACGGTCATGTGGACAGCCTATTAGTGAAGGCCGGCTCCGGTGCCCTGACCTTAGGAAATCCAGACAGTGCCGGGGTACCCGCATCGTTTGCCGCCGAAACCCTAGTGCTACCATACAATGACTTGAATGCCGTGGCAGATACCTTGGCATCAACTTCTGAACAAATAGCCGCCATTATCGTCGAACCTTATCCGGCAAATTGCGGTTTAATCTTACCAATGGATGGCTACCTTGAAGGATTGCGCTCACTTTGTTCCGAACACGGGGTAGTCCTGATCTTTGACGAAGTAATGACCGGATTTCGCTTGGGTTTGGGTGGCGTCCAAGAAAGGACTGGAATCACACCAGATTTAACGGCTATGGGAAAAATAATTGGAGGCGGACTTCCCGTGGGTGCCTTTGGTGGAAAAGTGGAAATCATGGATCACTTATCCCCCATTGGACCTGTCTATCAAGCCGGCACCTTGAGTGGAAATCCTTTGGCGATGGCTGCCGGGATTGCATCCCTCAAACTACTTAAGGAATCGAGCCCCTATGATCGATTGGAATCAATGGGGAGGGAGCTATCTTCCGGTCTTAAAGAAATGGCTCAGTCTAGAGGGATTCCATTGCAAGTCCCACAAGTCGGATCGATGTTTTGTTTATTTTTCTCCGAAAGTCCGGTCGTTCAATTCGAAGACTCAACCCAGGCAAAGCATGAAAACTTTAATGCCTTTTTCAATGCATGCCTCAACAGAGGTCTTTATTTACCACCTTCTTCTTACGAAACTTGTTTTATCAGTGCAGCTCACCAGAAAATTGATATCTCTAAAACATTGGAAATTTTTGAGGATTCATTTAGTTGTTTTTGTTGACCTTTCACTTCACTCAAAGAGATAACGAACTTAATGATTAAATCAACGATCAGTCTTATTTTACTCTTCTTCGGAATAATCCCCGCTCTTGCTCAAGTACAAGAACGTATTCCTTTCTATGAAGATTTTATCGAAGGTGGAGACCTCAGTGGCTACCTTGAATTAGCTCATGATTTTTTAGACGAAAAACCGGATTCGAAAGAAGCTCCGCGGGTTGCCCTGGATTTGATCATGATGGGTAAGGCCGCCGAGAATCTAAAGTCGGTGGTTCGAGGTACCGACCTTTTGCTGTTTAAGTATTTAGGAACACTTCCAAGCCTTCATTTTATTAGCTCCTTTGACAAGGGATCACCAAGATTAACCCAGCTCCTGAAAGTCAAGGTTGCTGAAGCAGATTTAAGCCAAAAGGAATTTGCACGATCCTTTGCCGATGCCATCGTACTGCTTGCCCGTATTCACGGCCCTGAGTTAATGGCCGATCCTTCGTTGCTCCTTCGTACCTACCTAGTCGTAAAAATGTCTGATAACTCCCAACTATTGGAAAGCCTAGAAAAAGCCCTTGATGTCACGGAAGAGAAAAATAAAGATATTGGAACTTTGGTGGCAATTTGCCGTTCTGAGAATGCTCCCATGGAAAAAATTACTCGTCTTCGACAAGTTAGCCATCCCGAAGCTCAGTTTTGCATCAAATACTTCACTCACCGACTCACAAATGAAGAAAAAAAATCCAAAGTCTTTTTAGAGTCTACGATTCAATCGGCCCTTTTTGGAGTAAGTCCCAAAGCTGATCTTGCCTTAACCTATCTATCCAATTTACCAAACGATCTTTCAACCTCTCCCAAGTATCAAGTTTACACCGCCTTTGCTCATCTGCTTAGGGCTAACCAAGAAAGTGCAATTGCCCTGCTCAAGACCCTGGGTGAATCCAATCCTAATTCCTCAGATTCTTGGATAGAAACCGCCCGATCTTTAAGCGATGGTACCGAGTTTGGAGAAAGTCGAAAAGCTCTCTTCCTTGAACAACTTGAAAAACTGTACGAGCATTGGCAAAAGGATGCAGATGCTTTTGTGATTGAAGGTGCATGGATACATCCCGATGAGAAACAGATTTTAAATTTTCAAATCGGAATAGATAAAAAGAAAGAAATGGTAGTGCTTCATTTTCAGCAAAATGAAAAACCATTCTTTTCTTATCAAGTTTCTCCAAACGGTAGCCAAATATTCACCTCATCAGGAAAAAATATATCTTTCACCACCGGCGGAGCCTATCCCCTGCCAAAAATTGAAATCATTAGGGACTCCGACACAGGTTCTTTTAATTATTCTTTCAATTTAAATTTTGGTCGAAAATTTGAAGATTTTATTAAGCAAGCCAATGAAAACTTGAAAGTTTCATACCTAGGTACCTCGAAGGGCAGAGAAGTTTTATTAACCCACGCTCTCGAGCAAAAAGGAATATGGTTTTCACCACCCGCTTCTTCAGACCGCGGAACCGTCTTTACCCTTAACCAAATTGATCCAACAGCCTCATCCAAGGTTTACAAAACTGAAATAGCTGGGAGTGGCGAGTTGGTTTATTTAGAATTTGGAAAACTTAGAATTAATAATTTTTCTCAGGGACCAGTCGAATTATTGAAGAGCCTCCCAGACTGGCCTGTATCTGAACCCAAGAAGAGCGAGGGTGATTTAGAATTATCTATTTTGATTGAGGCAATCGGGGAATTAATGCAATCCACCAGTTCTAAGCAATAATACCTTATAATACCCTAACGCGTTCCTCCCATGGAAACGAATTTGAATTAAATTGAATTAAAGCGAAGGGCCTCTAAGCGATTGTTCAAGTTGCTGTTGGAACTCCATAACATCCTGATCACTTGGTTTGTAATCTGGGGATCCACCAGTCATAGCAAGTCTACCAAACTGATCAACCGACCATTTCTTGGATTCTCCATCCGAAAAGACTACGCTACCACTAGCCATAGCTCCAGGGGGAGTTACCGCATCTACCTCAACCTGTACACCACCACCACCAAGTGATTGATCATCTAATGATGGGGTATCAGAAACAGATTCATCAGCTTTAGGTGGAACCGGTTTTTCAGGATCCACCAGGGTTAAATCTAGATCATCAACAAGAAAGCGTACATCCATGTAGGTTAAGACCATGCCGAAATCGGTGTTAATCTTTTTTTGGACATCTGAAAGCCCCATACCCTCTGCCACCCATTTGGCAATTTCGAGTTTCTGCTCTTGATTTGGTTCAGAGGATTTGACCGCTTGGTTATCAACGCCCGAAGAAAAATTTCCCTCGGAGGAGTCTGTAGTGTTATGTTCGTTCATGGTAAACGAATGAATTAGAAGAATCCAAGCAATTGTTCAAGCTTGGAAGCTAAATAAAGGCGATCAAGACATCGACTGGGACAATTGCTCGTTTAGCAACTCAACTGCAGTTTTGATTGATGTATCTTGATCCATCATATTCTCAACAGTTTTGCACGCATGAATCACGGTTCCATGATCACGACCACCAAATGCTCCTCCAATCTCTTGTAAGGAATGTTCTGTAAGAATACGGGAAAGGTACATTGCTACTTGCCTCGGAAAAGCTATGTTTGCAGGGCGCCTACGTGAAAGCATGTCTGCCATTCTTAAATGGTAGTAATCCACCACTTTTTTCTGGATTGTCTCGATGGTGATTCGGCTAAGATTTTCCTCACGAAGAATGTCCCGGAGTAAACGCTGAATCGTTTCCAAATCCGCTTTTTTTCGAGTTAATCCAACATAGCCTGCTACTCGGGTTAATGCACCTTCCATGCGGCGCACATTCCGGGAAATATTTTTGGCTAAAAACTCAAGAATTTCAGGTTCGATCGAGATGCCCATGGCATCAGCCTTGCGGGTTAAGATAGCAACACGGGTTTCCCAGTCAGGTGGTTGAATATCTGCAACCAGCCCCCATTGAAAACGGGAAAGCAACCGGCTTTCAATTTTGTCAATTTCTCCCGCAGGTCGGTCGCTAGTTAAAAAGACTTGTCTTTGCGATTCATAGATCTCGTTAAAAGTGTGAAAGAATTCTTCCTGTATACGTTCCTTACCAGCTAAAAATTGAACATCGTCAATCATCAGGTAATCAACACTGCGATAGCGGGAACGGAACTTGGTAAGTGAATTTTCTTGGATGGCCCGGATGAACTCATTGGTAAACCTTTCACAGGATACATAGGCGATGCGGCATGCCGGGTTACGGTTTAATGCTTGGTGAGCTACCGCATGCATTAAATGTGTCTTCCCCAAACCAGTATCACCGTAGAGAAACAACGGATTATAGGCATGAGCTGGGGCATTAGAGACTGCCACGCACGCTGCATGGGCAAGTTCACTCCCTGCACCCACAATAAAATTAGAAAAAGTATTTTTGGGATTAATTCCCAAAGAGCGACCGTGCAAAGATGGTCCAGTTGTCCTGCTTGACTTGGTTTGCGCTGGTTTCTTAAGACGATTGGTGAGCGAGTCCTGCTGTGAATCATCTTCGTAACAACCAAGTAATTCAACGGAGTAAGGATAACCAACCAAGCGGTCGGCCTCTTGCCTGATCACATCAAGGTAGTTGTCCCGTATCCAAATTGCAGAAAACTCGTTTGGAGTTAATAATTCGCAACCATCTTCGTCCATGTGTCCGACGCGGATGTTGTCAAACCACACGCGGAAAGTATCGGCAGGAATAACCTCGAGAAGGTTTTCACGCAACGAACTCCAAAAGGTTTCAGGAGTGGCGGTTAATTGTGTCATAGGGTGGTAGAGTTGAAATTATTCACAGGGATTGCGAAGGGGTTAAAACCTGCTGATAATGAAGAGTTTCTGAAAATGATAAGTTTGAAAATAAGTTCATAATCAAAAAAACAAATGAGGGGATAATAAAACGAATTCAAGCTATAAGTAATTGGCTATCAGTATTTAATGAAATAAATCAAGGCAATCAATATAGGATTAAGGTGGTTAAGGGTAGAAAAGGGTGTAGAGACTTTTTGAAGTACTTTTACAACTTAACCAAGAAAAAAAAGCTTCTGACAACTTTAACTTTCTCACAAGTTATTCACATCACCATGAAAGTAAGTTTTTGAAGATTTTGGGGTTGCAAAAATAAAAAAACATACCTGCTTCGTAAGCCATTTAAAATTAAGGTATTTAGAAAAATCCAGTGTCTTAAATTAATTCAAAATTAATGCTCCTGTTTCATTTTTTGAATTAATTTTTGATTAAAATCATCTGCAGAATCATGACCGAGTTGTCTTGCTGCCTGAACCATGGCCGCAACCTCAACGAGGCGAGCCATATCTCTTCCAGTACGTAAAGGAATTTCCATATGCGGAACCTCGGCACCGAGGATATCAAATGTTTTACGGTCTAAACCTGTTCGGTCAATCTCTTCATCCTTGAGGTCTTCAGTAAAGGTGACCACAAGTTCTATCTTTTTTTCAATACGCACAAAACGTATGCCAAAGAGTTCTTCTACATTAATAATGCCTATTCCTCTGCATTCCATAAAACCTCGACTCATTTCATCTCCAAATCCAACTGGAGTATGATCGCTGAGTAACTTCACACGAACCATATCGTCCGCGACCAGGCTATGCCCTCGCTCTAAGAGGGCAAGTGCAGCCTCACTTTTACCTGCGCCGCTTTCTCCTCTCACCAAGGTGCCGATTCCTCGAATATCAAGAAGTGTACCATGAACAGTGGTTCTCGGTGCGAACCTTTCCTCAAGCAATACAGTAACCTCAGTTGTAAAAGCTTTTGACGCTAATGTCGTGCGAAAAACGGGAACTCCAACTCGCTCAAAAACCTCTATCATTTCTGGAGTTGGTGCCAGGTTTCTCGAGATTACAACACAAGGTACACGCTTGGTTGCCATTTTTTCCAGAACTTGAATACGGTGCTCCTTTTTTTGTTCACGCAGAAAGCCCATCTCCCCTGCCCCGAAGAGTTGAATACGTTTATTGGCAAAGTATTTAAAGTATCCCGTAACAGCCAATGCAGGCCGATTTAAGCTTCTTTCACGAATGGTACTTCTGGATAAAGTTTTACGAGAAGTCACCAACCTTAACAGTAAACGCTCGGCAAATGAATCGTAGAAATCACGAACGGAAATACTTTCGACATACTCGGGTAAGGAAATTGATTTCATAAGAGTTTAGGGATTATTTTTTTATGCCTCAAAGTCGTGGCCTAAATATTTTTCTCTGGTCTCAGCATCCGAAAGAAGAAAATCGGCAGTTCCTTGCGTTAGCACTTTTCCTTCGTAGAGAAGATAGGCTCGGTCAACCACTCTGAGGGTTTCCCTAACATTGTGGTCCGTTAAAAAAATACCTATCCCTGAATCCCTCAGTTGCCTAATAATTGCCATAACCTCACTGACGCTTATTGGGTCTACCCCGCTAAATGGCTCGTCCAGCATAAGAAACTTAGGTTCCAACACAAGTGCACGGGTGATCTCTAGTCTACGACGCTCTCCCCCGCTTAAGGTATAAGCTTTTTGATGGGAAAGGCTTGTTAGCCTTAATTCGTCCAACCTTTTTTCCACCATTTCATTTTCCTTAACCTTTGTAAGGCTCAAAGTCTCCGCGATACAACGGACATTTTGCTCCACGGTAAGTTTACGAAACACAGAAGACTCCTGCGGTAAGTAGACCAGTCCCTGCCGAGCTCTTTTGTAGGCCGGTAATGAGGTTAGTATTTGATCATTTAAACTAACCGAACCGGAAGTTGGAGAAACAAAACCTGCAACCATAGAGAAGGTAGTTGTCTTTCCTGCCCCGTTAGGTCCAAGCAACCCAACAACCTCTCCACCTTTAGCTTCTAAAGAAACGCCCTTTACCACTTCCCTTCTGCCATAGACTTTTTTCAAGTCATCGGTTTTCAGGCAGGGAACCTCTTCGTCAGATAAATTACTCATTCAGGTATATAAGTTTTCGAATCCATCGAATTACTTGGTCGGATTTGTTTTGTTCAAAGCAGGTAAGAGCAATTTTGACCTGCCTTGATTTCCTCCGATAACCTCTGCACGCCCGTCCTCCTCGAGCAAAATGATATGCTCACCTATAGCTACACCCCATTTTTGATGGGAGACTTTAGCATTTCCATGCAGGTTGACTTGTCCGCTTTGCTCGGACCATTTCAATTCATCAGCTGAACTTTTTCTCAAAGGCTGATTAAGTTTAACTTTTCCAAGGGCGTGTATTTTAGAAATTCTCCCAAATAAATTCGTGCTGCTATTACCATCAGAACCAAGGAACAATTCTGCCCAGTCGCAAGAAATAGTGGATACTTGAGGGTCACTGCCATTGGATTCCATGTCTTGCATTTCAATAAACACATCTGTCTGCAAAAGAAACCTTCTCCTGCCATCACCCAAGTCAAATATGTCTATTTTCTCCCCATAAGCAGTAGTGGGAAAATCTTTTGAAAGGTTGGGCAAATCCATAGAATGTTTGTCATCTGGAATAGAAGTGGACTTACCTTTTGGGGAGCGCTTGTTCACTCCTTCGTCTGACACCCCAACAAATCCAGCATTTACTTGAGATTCAAAACCTATTTTGCCCTGCTCGGAAAAAGCCAAACAATTCCTCGCATCTGTGATATTTTCTTCAAATGTCCACGGCCTGCCAACGGCCTCGAAACCGTCTCCTTCAATAAACAAATGCTCTCCCCCTTTTGCCAAACCTTGTCCAAGGTTAAAAAATCCAGTATTTGAATTAGCAATGGTTGCTGGCCTTTGGTCTTCTAAAATAAACATTTTCGGATTCTGTGCAGAATAAATACCCTCATCTAATTTATCCACTTCATCAGCATGTAATTCCCAATTTATTCTTCCCGCTTGGTTGTATGTAGGAATGCGAACTTCAAAAAAACCGTTAGAAGATGAATTACTATCAAGACCATTTAAATAACTGAACAGAAGAAGAAACAGGGGCAGAACATTAAATTTATAAATCACAATAGCTAAAACTTAAGCACAAGACATGCGGTGGTTTTTAATCACGGGGCATCCGATACTGGAATATTAGATGCATTTGTATCTGAGGTACGAGTATGTGGACGAAAGCGTAAAACCGTGCCGTTTATACAATATCTTTTGTCTGTTGGCGTATCGAATCCCTCTCCTGAAAAAACATGACCAAGGTGGCCGTCACAAACTGCACAAAGAACTTCGGTTCTGGCATATCCAAGCAAATAATCAACCGTGGTTTTTACATTCTCAACTTTAGAAGGGTCAAAGAAGGAAGGCCAACCACAATGAGAATCAAATTTTTCATTAGATGAGAAAAGCTCGGTATCACAACCGATGCAAAAGTAAACCCCCTCACCCTGCTCCTTAAATTCCTTGTAAATATTCCCATTTGGACGTTCCGTACCGGCCTTGCGTAAAATTCGATATTGCTCAGCAGTTAACTGTTCCCTCCATTCTTCTTCCGTTTTTTCTATCATCGTCAGAGTTTCTTTTTTTTCATGTTTATCCGCAACCTTGGGAGATTGCTTAGCCCATAAATAAATAGCTGAGAATAAAGATACACAAATAAACATTGAAGAAAAGAGTCTCCTCCCAAGAGTTCTTTTTGCTTCTGTCATTCTATAGATCCAAGATTTATGTGCTTAGGTTTTAAACTCGCTTGAAAACCTTGGGTAGAAAACCATGGATTAAACTCCTTCACCCAACCGCTCTGCGAGGCTCGCATCGTTAGCATAAGAAATAGCTGATTCCCGGCTTATGATGTTGTGCTGATGCAGGAATAAAAGGTGTTGTTCCATTGTGAGCATACCTTCTTTAGATTGGGTCTCCATCGCAGAATAAACCTGTTGCCAATTTCCGGTTCTAATTAAATTTCCAATGGCAGGTACATTTTTCAAAACTTCCATAACAAGGATACGACCATCAGAATCCTCCCGAGGAACTAACTTTTGACTCAGAACATAAGAGAGGCTGAACGATAATTGAAGGCAGATAAATTTGGATTGTTCGGCAGGGAACATATCTACAATGCGGCTCAAGGCCCCTTTCGCGTCACGGGTGTGAAGAGTTGAAAAAACGAGGTGACCTGTTTCGGCTGCACTTAAAGCTAGTGTGGCAGTTTCTGTGTCTCTTATCTCGCCCACAAAAATTACATCAGGATTTTCACGCAATGCACTTTTTAAACCAGCAGAAAAGCTTGGTACATCCTGGCCAACCTGCCTTTGTGAAACCATAGAGCTTTCATTTTTAAAGATAAACTCAACTGGATCCTCGAGGGTTATAATTCGAGATTTCCGCGTACGGTTAACATGATTAATCAAAGAAGAAATGGTGGTGGACTTCCCACTCCCGGTGACTCCAGTTACTAAAACAAGTCCTCTTTTAAGCTTAGTAATTTCTTTCCAAATCATTTCTGAAGGTAATCCGACTTCTTCAATTGAAGGAATTGAAGAGGAAAGCACCCGCATGACATATGCCAATCCATCCCGGTCCCTGAACACATTTAAACGGAAATTAACCCCCTGCTCTTCCCACTCAAATGCAGTATCAACATCCTGAGGTTGATCTGGGTCAGTAACTTGGGCAATTTGCTTTTCATTTAAGAGAATGCTCAACATGTGAAGCATGGCCTCTTCATTTACAGGGGTACCCCTATCAACGGCTATTAGCTCATCATCTGTACGAAAACTAATAGGCATGCCAATTTTAACATGCATATCTGAGATTCGGTGAAAGTTCCCGCTCTTTTTGGCAGGATCAACAAAAAGTTCGAGTATCTCCGTATAATTTAAACGCTCAAGACCTACCCGATAAAAGGGGACCGCCATCTTTTCGTCATTACTCATAAAATTATAATGTTCATACAAACTCTAATCTTCAAGCTAACAACTTAAAGAAATTTCAGGAGAAAATTAAGAAATAGAAATTTACGTTGCCAAAAACCTCATTACGTAAAAAAAAAAGACACCCTATGTTCGTTCATTTTAAAGGTACTCGCGGATCGATACCCACAGCCCCAACCGCTCAAGAAATTGAAGAGAAGGTGGTTGCTTCATTAATGGCTGCTCGTGGAAAAGAACTCCGCTCTGAAAGGCAGATCCGGGAATTTGTTTCCGATAAACTTAATTTCCGCACCCGGGCACACTGGGGAGGGAATACTCCCTGCATACATGTGGATACTGGCTCCAAAGACTACCTCATCCTTGATGGCGGTTCAGGATTGAGAGCCTTGGCCAAAGAAATCATGGCCAAGAAAATAAGTGGTGCGACCTTCCATATTTTCTTATCCCACTTTCACTACGACCATATCCAAGGTATTCCCTTTTTTGCACCTGCTTATGCTCCCAGTAACCGTGTCGTTTTCCATGGAGGACACCAAGAAATCGAGAAACACTTAAGAGCGCAAATGAGCGAACCTTTTTTTCCCATCGGTTTTGATACCCTTGGTGCAGAAATATCTTTCGAAGAACACAAGCCTGGCGATGTGATTGAAGTTTGCGACTCACGCATCACTCTTTTTCAACAAAATCACCCCGGCCTGTCCTACGGTTATCGAGTAGAAAACCAGGGGAAAGCCATGGTTTATTCAACGGACTGCGAGCATACAAACGAAGCCCATTCAAAAAACTATCCCTACTTAGATTTTATCCGAGGAGCAGACCTTCTTATCTTTGACGCTCCCTATACCCTATCCCAATCAATTGGAAATCGTGAACACTGGGGACATTCGAGCAATGTTATGGGGGTGGAATTAGCCGCACGAGCAGATGTTCGAAAACTAGCTATTTTTCATCATGACCCGAACGCAACCGACGAAAATATTTCTGAATTCTTTGCTCATACACGAAAGTTTTTAACCGGCTCAAGGCACGCGGTCCGAGAATCCATACCGGGTATACCTGGAGCCCCCTCGCCAAGGGGATTCCCCCGTGAAGTTTTGTTTGCTTATGATGGATTAACGATGGAGCTTTAATCTTCAAAGATGTCAGCACTTCATTCTAACAAGGGAGAATTACCCTCCAGGCTTGAAAAAAGTCAAATTAACGAACTCCCACTCATTCGATTCCATGGATCTATCCATGTAGCTGGCGACAACAAATCCTTCAAGAAATTTGTCAACCAATTGAGTAAACAAAAAGTACTCGGTTTTGACATTGAATGTAAGCCAAATTTTAAACGTGGTCCCAACAATCCACCCGCTTTAATTCAATTGGCAACTGCCGATCAAGCCTTTCTTTTTCGCCTCTATCCAGTAATGAAACTCGGACCCCTGATCGATATTTTAGAGAATCCAAATATTATTAAAACCGGAGTGGCAATTAAGGACGATGCGTACAACCTAAAAAAGATCGAAGAATTTACCCCCGGAGGCTTTGAAGACCTTGCCCCATTGGCTCAATCGTTGAAAATCGAGCAAACTGGTTTGCGCAACCTGACTGCGATCTTTTTCTCTCAAAGACTCTCTAAATCTGCCCAGCTTTCAAATTGGCAGAAAAGTCCGCTCTCTCCTTCCCAGGAGGCTTATGCCGCCACAGACGCATGGATAAGTAGGGAACTCTACTTAATTATGAAAGCCCGACTGGCCGCAACCTCAACTGATTCCTAGGTCTCACTTCATTGAGGGGAGCATATCGCCCCATCTATCAAAGGCAGGTTTCTTCCCATGTAATCTTAAACGTTCAACTAACTCAGGATGAGATGGACGAGAATAAAGCACTTCAATATGCGATAAGCCTTTGGGTGCTAAATCGCTGTGCGAACTGATAAAAAAACCATCCTCTTCCAAGGTTCTTTCAATTTCGCCCTCCACCTTTTTCCGGTAATCTGGCCCCGGAAGGATACAATCTTCAATCCCACAGGCCAAGATCGTCAAAAGGTTGTCGGGCTCATTTTTTAAATACTCGAGCATATCTTCAGCGACAACCTTTCGAGGAATTCGAAGGTTTGGACTTAAATCACTCTCCAAGTAGGCCATTTGAGCAATTTCCTGCCTATCTGCATAAAACGGTTCGACCGCCACAAAATTTTTGGCTCTCGCATGAGCTGACAAGGCAAAACCATGTGGCAACATTCCCGCTCCAAGTTCCACCACTCTTCTACCCTTGAGCAAGTTTTGCAAAAAGGCACCTTGGGGCGTAAGGCTCCATTCGAACAAAGCCCGTGTAAACTCACCACCAGGAGCTGCAAACCCAGTTCCTAAATCTCGGGAAACGCCAAGCCGTTCTCTCCAATTTCGAGAATCCAACCCTTCAATGGAAGGTGTCATATTGACTAATTTTTTCTGCGAAGCATGTGCTCCGCAAGTTCCAGCAGAAAATGGTTATCCCCACCAATCTCTTTAAGCTTTCGCAAGGCCCGCTCCGTGTGTTCACGCGCCAGTTCGTTAGCTTGTTTAATTCCCAGCATACGCACCCAGGTCATCTTTTCCGTATCTTTATCATGAGCGGCCTCCTTGCCCAGTTCCTCAGTGGTTGAAGTAACATCGAGTAAATCATCAACTGCTTGAAAAGCCAAACCTAGGGATTGACCTGCCTGGGAAACCAACTTTCTTAATTCTCCGTTACCACCATTTTTACTCAGGCAAAAACCCATAAGAAGAGAAGTTTCAATCATGGCCGCAGTTTTATTGGCATGAACATAGGCAAGGGTTTCTGCCTCCGGGCTCTTTCCCTCGGCTAATAAATCCTCCATTTGTCCACCGACCAACTTTTGACTTCCGGCAGCCACAGCCAACAAACTTACCAGTTCAAGACCAAGTGAAGAAGATTCCTGATATGCCCTTGCTAATTGTTCAAAAGCTAGGGGAATTAATGCATCCCCAGCAAGAATAGCAGTGGCTTCATCAAATGCCCGATGACAGGAGGGAGAACCTCGGCGAAGATCGGAGTCGTCCATTGCTGGCAAATCGTCATGAATCAAACTGTAGGTATGAATAATTTCAACTGCCAGTGCTGCAGGCATAGGATCAAGCTTACTCGGAAATAGACTATGACCTGACAAAACCAATACTGGCCGCAACCGTTTTCCACCAGCCTGCAAACTATAATTCATTGCCTCGTGCAAACGAGAGGGCCGTTCCGTGGATTGAGGAAGGTCAGAAATTAAACGTTTTTCAAACTGCTCTTGAAAGGATTTTAGTTTTTCAGGAAAATTCATGGCTTGCCGAGGAAACAAAGCATGGCATCATAAAACATATATGCCAAGTTTGGAAGCGGTCTGCACCCGATTGTTCGGTCGTCCGGGATGGATCCCGAAAGTTTTACTAGGAGGAGGCTTGTCCTTTATTCCTGGTTTAAACCTGTTTGCGTTGGGTTATCTTTTTATTTACGGACGTCAATTGAGACGTAGTGGCCGGGTGGACCTACCCGAATGGTCGGAAATGAATTGGCCAGAATTATTTATCTGCGGTCTTCGACTCTTCGGCTTGTTAATTCTTTATATCGGACTGCCTATGTTAGTGGGATGGATTGTTAGTTTACTTCTCTATTTCCTTACCTTTGGCTTGCTTGGGGTAGTTGCTTACTTTCCCCTGGCTATATGCGGTTTCTTTTCTCCGATGTTTTTTCTCTCTGCCTTCATGGCTTATTTAAAACACGAAGAATTCAGAGATGCTTTTCAAATTCGTATTCTTGCTCAAGAAGTATTATCCGGTTGGAAACCTTTGGCTTTACCCGTGGTTGCATTTTGGGGAATTTTCCTTCTGGCTATTCCTTTGTACGGTCTTTCTTTTTTTATCGGTGCCTGGGTATTAATTGCTTATTCAAGTGCCCTGAGAATGAAGAATTTTTCCTGACTTCTTTGATTATTCACTTTAAAATATTCTCCTATGCCAACTTACGATTATCAATGCGGGGCTTGTAAACACGAGTGGGAACTCTTTCAATCCATGAATGATTCTCCAGTTAAGAGCTGTCCTAAGTGCAAAAAACGCAAAGCCAAGCGCTTGCTTGGGTTAGGAGCTGGTCTCATTTTTAAGGGCACTGGCTTTTACGAAACCGACTACAAGCAAAAGAGCGGGACTGAACCCAAGAAAACTTCCGAAACTTCTAACTCTGGAACTAGCGACAAGAAAAAGCCCGCCACCAAGGAGACCAAAAAAGAATCCAAACCCAAAAAGGAAAAGGTCAAAGCCGCCTGATCCTCAAGTAAAAAGATTCATGATCTCACAAGTCCTCGTTCCCCTTGCTCATGGGTTCGAGGAGATTGAGGCTACCTGCCCGATCGATCTTTTACGAAGGGCTGAGGTCGAGGTAGTTACCGCCTCATGCGAAAGCGAGATCGAGGTATGTGGACGTTCAGGAATCGTTATCCGAGCAGACCAATTCTTTCGAGACTCTGACCTAATCCAGTTTGATCTTCTTGTTCTACCTGGAGGTCCAGCCATTTTTGAGCTGCGAAAAAATGAATCCTTTCTTCAATTAATTAAGGATTTCTCAGACATGCACAGACCAATCGCCGCAATATGTGCAGCTCCACTATTACTTCAAGACCTTGGGCTGTTAACTGGAAAAAGGATTACTGGTCATGAAAGTATCCGTAATGAACTACCCGGACTTGATACTGATCAAGCCGTCATTAAAGATGGAAAGATCATCACATCCCGTGGTGCGGGTACTGCGATCGAATTTGGATTGAGCCTCATCGAATTACTTTGCGGTTCTGCAAAAGCCGAAGAAATTCGTGCTTCCATACACGCCTAAATAATAGCAACGAAGAAACAGTATTCCTATTGAAAAGATTTACTTGGACGAATTCCCGTCCTTGTCGACCTTCTGCTTTGTAGTATTGACCGGCTTTTTCTGAACAGGAACAGATTTTTTAGTCTGATTGGCATCCTCAGGGAAAACCGCTGGCAAAGGTTCAGAACTATTAAGGTCAGGCAGTTCCGGTTCGACAATCGGTGGGGTTATACCGAGCAATTCAACCTCGAAGGTAAGTGCCTCGTTTGGCCCGATACTGTTGTTCCCGCGTTTGCCATAAGCAAGTTCGGATGGAATAAAAAGTTTCCATTTCGCACCGACTTCCATCAACTGTAAAGCTTCAGTCCATCCAGCAATTACCTGCCCAACCTTAAATTTCGCAGGCTCTCCTCGATCACGAGAAGAATCAAATACTGAACCATCGATCAGAGTACCATGGTAATGAACTTCCACTTCATCCTCAGCTGTGGGCTTATCACCCTCCCCTTTTTTCAATACTTGATATAATAAACCACTCTTGGTTTCCTTGGTATTTTTTTGTTTTCGTTGCTTCGAAAGATATTCGGCACTTTGAGCAAGGTTGATTTCAGGAAGAGATTTTGCCTGGTTATACAATCTGTTCAATCTTTCATATTCTACCAATCGTGATAAAAAGTCAGCTGCCTTAAGATCTTCACTCAAAGCCTTTCGTTGGGCTTCGTATCCATCCTGGTCATTATTTCCCAAAGCATCCACACCCAACAAATACCTCGCTTCAAACCGGTCAACATTGAGTAAACTTGCATCATTGGAAATGGAAACCAATGCGTTTCTTCCATCATCCTTCTGGTCATCCTTGATTAGAGAGACCGCATGACCAATTTTCGCACGCCCTAACAACGGATCGCCCACTAATCGATTTGCTGCGGCCAAAAAACTTTTTGCCGACTCTGCAAAACGGGAATCTCCATACTGTATAGAAGCCGCTCGGTATTGAGCCACTCCACCTAAAGTATCCTCATAATCCTCCGCAAAAGAGAGAAATTTTTCTTCGGATCCAACCTCTCCCAAACTAGCATTCAAAAAGCGTAGACTTCTTTCGGCCGCCTCTTCTTCTTTTGAATTGTTATAAAAAGAGGAAATGGCCACGCCCAAAGCGATGATTCCAAGAACAGAAAAAAGAGTATTCTTACTCTTTTTCCATACCTCCACCTCATCATAGGGGCTGGATCCGGCAGCTTCCTCTGCAGTCAATCCTGTTGCCTGTTCTTCAACCGGCTCTTCATTTTGCTTGGGCTCTTCGTTTTGATCGTTGTTCGCCATCTGATTTGGAAATTAAAAAAGGAAACAATCCTCATGATTTTATCGGCAAAGTCAATGACCGCTTTCCCTCAAAACCAAGCCAATACTCTTGAAGTTTATTCGTGGGACTCAGTGGAAGAGTCCGAACTCCCAGGCTTTAGCAAAGTTAAAAGACAACCAATGCACGACTGAGTTCTATGATAAACAGCTCAATACAACCTGATCTGATTATAAACAAGACCTCTTATTATAATACAACAAGATATTTGAAACGGATAGACCGGAAATTTTGGTAATACTGGGCAGATATGGACAAGCATACCTGATAAGATTTAAAAGCTATTCCGCTGTATCTGAAATGTATGAATTTTGAGAGTAATCAAAAAATATGGGCGGTCCAAGTTTTCCGCGAATTAAATAAAGCCAATTTCCTGTTTGATCTGACCAGAGGAATGGCCAGGTTTGTTGGTTTGTCCAGAGCCAACCCTGTCCCTCCCGCCATATCCAAACACTTTCATCCTCGGTTGAAGATGCATAGATCCAACCAAGTCCGGTGTGGTAAATCCATTGATTGGGATAGGGTTTAAATACTCCAAACCAAGAGGAAGAAAGCCAACCACCTGTTTCTTCAGTTAAATCATTTACCCATGGCAGTTCCGAGATTTGAAGTTGTAACTTTTTAACTGAGCTCATTCCCACACCAGCAGAATTTTCTGCCCAAGCTCGGAAATAAAGGGTTTTATCAAAGGGACTTTCTTGAATAACCAGTTCAAAGGTGTACTGGTTTTCACCCTCCAAAATTTTGAAGGAATCCACCCACTCAAAGGTGGTCCAATCATTTTCAGATATTCGAATTGATCCTTCCGAATCTGTTTCCAAGACAGGTGACAAAATAAAACCAATATCTTCAAGGATTCCATCGCCATCATGCTGAACACTCGCACTAAGTGTAATACTCCTGGTATCTGAATCAATCCTTCCCACTTTCCAAGGATAATACGGGGTACCTGGGATGAGATTGGTCATCAAGGGGGTCAGTACCATCTTTTATCTCCAACTCATTGGCAAAACCATCCCCGTCGATATCGGGATCGTAATAATCCTCAACTCCATCGTTATCAATATCTTCGATAATATTTTCCAATTCAATTTCAAAGGTTTTATCCAAGGTTTCCCCGTAACGATCTGTAACCCGGAAAGTTAGAGAATAAACACTCTCATTGGTCTCAAAATCAAATATGTAGGAAGTGTAGAGATGCCCATCTTCCTGAAGAAAGAATAATTCTTTGGTGCCGTTTTCATCTTTTGTCAGATTGGAATATTTCAAGGATTCATTGGCGTCTGGATCGGATGCGAGAACTTTACCAATAAGGCTACCGGTGGGCATATTTTCAGAAAAATTAAGATCCATTATTTCCATACCCGTGGGTGGACGATTAATCTTGGATTCTTTATCAAAGGGGTCAGACCCAAAGGCAATTTCTGCCTCATCCGAGAACCCATCATTATCATCGTCCGGATCGTAATAATCTTCCATTCCATCGTTATCATTATCCTCGATAATGTTGAGTAGATTTATATCGAAGGATTGATCGAGCGAGAAATTGTGTTCGTCACTAACCTGTACACGAATGCTGTAATTATGATCAGCAGTCTCGTAATCAAAAGTAGTCGTCGTACGAAGGGTGGCATTTTCATCGATGATAAAGAGCGAATTATTTTCTGATCCGTTGCCATCGACAAAACGGAAAGTCAAGGGTGGAGTTGCTATCTGGGTCTGTGGCAAGTAACTGGCCTACCCTAGTCCCGACCAATTGGTTTTCCTCAATGGATGAGCCGTTAAGGTCATAGAAATCTGGGAGACTTTATTGGCTACCGAATTGGCATCGTATGGATCAGATCCGTAGGTAATCTCGGCTTGATCGGAAAACCCATCATTATCATCGTCCGGATCAGAAGAATCCTCAATTCCATCGTTATCAAAATCTTCAAGAACATTAATTACTGAGACAGTTAAATTCCCTTCGGTAAAAAGATCGCCCGGATCGGTCACCCGTACACGAATAGAGAGATTTGTACCATTACCATCGAGTAATTTCTCGTAGTCAAAAATTTGGGAACTTCGCAGGGTACCATTTGCATCTAGTTGAAAAAAGGAGTTCCCTGAAGACCCATTACCATCGACCAATGAAAACAGGTAGGAGTCACTTGAAGAAACACCATTTGGATCCACAGCACCTAATTGACCAACTACTGTGCCAACTGGTTGGTTTTCCAAAATAGACAGACTGGCATACGAAAAAACTTCTGTGGGTGCCACATTTCGAAAGGACGATGCAAGTAAGGGGTTTGTACCATCGGATATTTCGTCTGAATCAGAAAACCCGTCCCCATCTGTATCAACAAGACGTGGATTAGTACCTATGGAAATCTCCTCCGAATCGGTAAGGCCATCCCCATCTGTATCGGTAGGATCATTTGCATCACGAAGGTAGGAAAAATTTGCCGAACGACGTTGAGAAACTCCCCCATCTGCAACTTGGTCCACAATGATCGAGCTAAGTCCAAGCTTTTTTTCTTCGGCCAGTGAAAATCCGTCTCCATCTGGATCTGATGAGCCATTTTTGTCGAGACTTCCTTGCTCATGCCACTCGAACCAATCTGGCAGACCATCATCATCAAGATCTTCATTTTCTGCAAAATATTTTGCGATAAATTTCTTATCATTATTCAAGGTTTTAGTGACCTGGCTAAGGCCAAGGCCCGTAGGATCTGCCTGGCGCACTCCGTTTACTTCCCAGTGCGAGAAATAAAATCCATTTTTCAATCCACTCAGGACAGGCGTGGTGTAAGTTGAATTAACTTCGGGATACAACAGGCTTGAACTAATGAGACCCGGAGGATTGCTTTTAACGGTGACTTTGCTTGCACCACCAAGATTGACAATGACTTTGGCGGAGCGACGAACCGATATACCACCTTCTGAAATGTTGTCGTCAATGACCGAACTGAGCCCAAGTTTTAATTCTTCCCCAAGGGTAAAGCCGTCCCCATCTGAGTCAGAGTCCTGGTTTTGACCTAAACCGCCAAGATAGTGCGACTCATACCAGTCGGGAATATTATCGTTATCGGAATCCATATCTTCAGGGAAATATTTGGCCACAACTACTTTATCCTCGTTCATGGATTGAGATACCTGTGCCAAGCCCACACCTTTGTGGTCGGAGACACGAACGCCATTTACTTCCCAGTGAGAAAAATAATACCCATTGTTTAAACCGTTTAAAGGAACTGTTTCAAAAGAGGAATTATTTTCCAGGAGACTGGAAGTAGATGCAATTAAACCAACAGGATCACTACTTAGAGTAAGTTTTTTTGCTCCCCCAAGATTGACCGCCACAAGTTTGGAACGGCGCACAGAAATACCGCCATCGCTAATATTGTCATCGATGGAGGGGGTAAGCCCAAGGTTTACTTCATCTCGCAGAACTATACCATCCCCGTCAGAATCAGTCTGAGCATTTGCACTTAAATTTCCGGAATACTTAATTTCGATCCAGTCTGAAATATTATCCGAATCGGTATCCAGGTCCTTATCAAGGTAATGGGCGACCGCAACAATGTTACTGGTGATAGGAAACTTTATCTTGTGTAAAGCCTGGCCATGGGCATCAACCTGCCGGATATCATTGATTGTCCAGTGGGTAAAAATGTAATCGTTATATTGAGTGGAAATCGAACGGGTTTCGATGGAGGTGTTCTGGTCGTAGTTTTGAGAAGTGGTTGAAAACAAACCGCCGGGTTCGGACATTTGCTGAAAAGAAAACTGCCCAAATAACAAGCCAGGTACAGCCATCAACAAGCCAGGTATCACCCTGCTTATTTTCTTAGCAAAATAAGGAGCAATAAATAAGGGAGAGATTCTCATTTTTCCCTATTGTACAAAGCCTTGAATGATTTAATAACAGTGAGTAATTACCTTGGAGTTACCCAGACACCAGTCGTGGAACCGGTATCAAAACCATACTCATTAACCTTGTTTGGGCGTTCGTCTGGTCCAACCTTCAAGGCAGGAGTAAATTGATTAATATTTCCGGAAATTGCACCATTTTTAGCCCGGGTAATTTCCTCTTGGGTAGCTTCCCTAAGGTTCATTTTATCAAACAGGTAAGCCCGTCCTGACGAAGAGGTAGATGTTCCATCAACAAAAGAAGGTACCATGTTCCATTTATATTTGAAGTAGGTTTCAAATTGAAGAATCTCGGAGGAATCTAATTTTCGACTGTACGCCATGACTTCGCAAATATACCCATTCAAATCTTCCGAAGAATGACCACCACTTCCACCCAAATGTAGATAGTTTGGTTGGTAACGAGAATTACTGTTTTGGGTAACATCTTTCCCATTGACTGTAAAGGAACTCGAAGAGGAATCTGCACTTGCAATACAAAGGTAGAATTTATTGGCAATCAAACTCTCGATATGGGAAACCCAACCATGAGAGGTATGAAAACCAACCCTCCCACTATGCGGTCCAATCAGCCAATTGTGAGAACCTTGAACTGCCCGTCGACTTCTTGAGGATGAATCTAAACAATTAAAAAGAGCAATCACGGTGTAAGGCGTGGAATTTATCTGAACTGTTGAAGACATGCCGTCCAGTTCGTCGTCAAAGAAAACACCCGGCTTACCATTCAATACATTGTTAAACAGGCTGGGCTGTTTGGATTCATTTGTCTGTGTGAAATTGTGATCTGAATCGACTAGATTTGTCCAGGATTGGATCGCTGAACCACTGGCAATATTATTGGACTGACCATCCACATTATTGGCATCCAACCAGAGCACAGCATCGTTGATTTGACTTGGTGTAAAACTAGGTGCTGAACCAGTCAACACTGGGGTTATACTCGTACCATTTAGTTGAATACCCGAGTCTCCGGTGGCTAATAACCAATACCACAAATCAAGCAGGTCCGTATCGGTAATGGGGGCACGGTTAATTTTTAGCTCAGTTGAATTACCATCGATACCTGGCAACGTGAGAAAATGAAGGTTTAATAAATTTCGATCATCTTTCGCCATGATCGCAACCTCCAATTCGCCAAATCCAACACTCCAATCTGCACCCACATTCCAAGTAATATTATGTTCCTGGTTGGTGGTGACATTATCATCGAGCTTACCAACAGTAGATCCAATAAATGAGGTGGGGATAATGACTTTTGAAAGGTCGTTCCCTCCATCTACAAATCCAAGTATTCTGGCACTTACATGAGTGCTATCAGCATCATTAATTCGATAGGTAACTTGCAGGTTATTGCTATTATCCGGCTGTACGACTGAGAGTACTTCCGGCAGAGGAATTTCCAGCGAATCATTCCTGCGAACCGTTCGGTAAGTCGGTTTGTAAAAAAGAATGCTATCGTTGTTGCGGTTTAAACAAACAATGGTCCCGTTGGGCATGCTTCCAATAGCAGAAGTACCACCACCCGGTTTATACCATATTTTTAAACGATCGCTATTTTCGTCATAAAGTTCAACCCGGTTATCCCGTGAAGTGCCAAGAAGACCGTTACTTAAGTTCGCAATGTGCTCGGGGTGGTCACTCACGGTGGGGTGTTTTAAAAATTCTCCAGCCGTTGTAAAATGAACAATTCTGCGATTATAAAAGTCTGCGACCATTAAATTCCCCTGGTCAGAAATTGTGATGTCGTGAGGTTGGTTCATTTGTCCTTCCAAAGATCCAATGCTTCCAAATTTCCTTAGAAAAGTACCATTCGAATCAAAGGCTTGAACACGGTGATTGTATCGATCGACAACAAAAATTTCGCCAGTATTTGAGGTTACCACTCCATAGGGTTGATTAAATTGACCGTCCCCACTTCCAGAACTTCCAAACTTTCTAATAAAAGTACCATTACGGTCAAAAATTTGAACCCTGTGTGAACCAGTGTCTGCTACATAGATCCGGTTATCAGTACCAAGATGTACGCCGCGCGGGGCATTTATTTGTCCATCTCCACCACCATAAGAAGCAATCGTTCGTAAATAGGTTCCGTTGTTATCAACCTCAAAAACACGGTGATGATTATAATCTGTTATTAAAAAGGTATTTTCCGGGGTTATGTGAAAGTCATATGGATATAAAACACCGCTTCCCCAAACTCCATAACTCCTCAGGTGACTGTAATTGGAGTCCAATACCTGAATTCTGTGATTGTTAGTATCTGCAACATGTAAGTTCCCTAATGAATCAAAAGCTACGCCAAGTGCGTGGTAGAAAAGACCAAGATTATTACCATATGAACCGACTACAGAAAGTGACGTACCGTTTTTGTCAAAAACCTCGAGCTTATGATTGTCGTAAGCAGATACCGCAAGTTTATCTCCATGAAAATCAATGTGGTATGGATTCATAGTGGTGCTGAATGTTCGAACATGGGTGCCATTTGTCTCAAAGACCTCAATTTTATTTGCCCGACAAGAAGAGAGGTACAGCAACCCATCTGGACCAAAGGATATACCAGTGGACTCGGAAATCATACCTGAACCAATAGTTCTTTTAAAAGTACCATTGGCATCAAATACCTTAGCTTTGTAATTGTATCTGTCGGCTATAAACACCTCATTAACCATGGTGCCGTTCATATCTAGAGAAATACTGAAAGGTTGATTAAATTGGGTATCACCAGAACCATGACTGCCCCATTTGCGTAGAAAAGAACCGTTGATATCAAAGACTTGCACCCTGTGATTATCTTTCTCTACAACATAAATTTCGTCGTTGGTAACGGCAATATCTACGGGGTGTGAAAATTGGCCATCGCCACTACCATGAGTCCCAAACCTCTTAATCATGGAACCATTTTGATCCCAAATCGTAATGGCATGGTTACCCATGTCAGCGACATAGGAATGACCAGATGCTCCGAAGGTTATACCACGGGGATTTTTAAAACCCGGCATCTCAGGTAATTTTAACTCACGATCCAGATACCAAGTGTCCTGGGGTGCTCGATCAGCAAACAAAAAAGCGGGAATAAAAATGGTTAGAAACCAAGTTAGTTTAAGATTTTCTTTCATATTCTTAGCGAAGTTTATTTAAAGAGCGTAGTTGAATAAAAAACGATACACAAAGGAAAATTAGAAGTATTTACTTTGCCAACAATTCAGGATTCCCAGCCCCACCACCTCCGGGGGTGCGCAAAATTAAACGGTCACCAGACCGGGCAATGATAGAATCAATTGAACCAAGAATAATTTTTTCCCCACCTTTACGAATGAGGAACTGTTCACCGGGTGAGCCAGCCAGACCATCGCAAATACCTCCCGGCCCGCTGGCTCTTCGCTGAGTGAGCATTGAAATCGTGACCTCTTCCTCAAATAAATAGGTACGTTCGATCCCATCTCCACCCGGCCAACTGCCTGCCCCACCTGAGCCGGCTCGTTTTTTAAAAGATAACAGACGGACTGGAAAGCGTGCCTCGAGAACTTCGGGGTCGGTAATGGCAGTGTTGGTCATATGTACCTGCACGGCAGATGTTCCATCCTGTCCGACCTTGGCACCCGCCCCACCACCAATGGTTTCATAATGACTAAAGCGATCGTTCCCAAAGGTTATATTGTTCATCGTACCCTGAGAACAGGCAACTTCTCCAAAAGCACAAAGAATAAGGTCGACCAAACGTTGGCTAATCTCAACATTTCCACCTGCCACCCCCGGACAATCCGACAATTTTCCCGGAAAAGTAGGGTTGAGCAAACATCCTTCAGGGACAAGGATATCTACCGGTTCGAGCAAGCCCTCATTGAGCGGGAGTTCCTTGGCGATCAATACCCGCATGCAGTAACATACTGCACTCGTGACGATGGCCAAGGTCGCATTTAGCCCATCATTGCGTACAGGAGAGGTTCCTAAGAAATTAAATTTTGCCCGGCCATTTTTTATATCTAATTGCAAAGATAATCGGTCACCATCATCCAAAAATTGTTCGGCCTGTGTCGTGACATCTCCAAACTTTCGAAAGAATTCCTCGCAACTGACACTCGAAACCTTCGACATGGCCCTTATTTGATCTGTAATTTCTTCGTATCCATAGGATTGTATCATTTCTTGCACGGTATCAAGCCCCAGGCGTAAAGAGGCTACCTGTGCGGAAAGATCAGCCAAATTTTCCGCAGGTTGGCGGGATGGATATTTCCCACTTTGTAATAATTTTTCGATCTCATCCATGCGGGATTTCCCTGCCTCAAAAAGTAACCGAGGAGAAATAACTACCCCTTCTTCGGCTAGAGAGTTTGTGGATGCGGGCATAGAACCGGGGCTTTTACCTCCAATCTCAGCATGGTGTGCACGGTTGGCCAAATATGCAACCGGTCGATTTTCACCCTCGGCAAAAACCGGGGCGAGCACAGTAACATCTGGAAGGTGAGAACCCCCGAAGGCGGGATGATTGCTCACCACGATATCACCAGGACATAGTTTGGGTAAAAAGTTTAATAGAGTTCGGGCACATATCCCCAAAGCTCCAAGGTGCACTGGAACATGCGGTGCATTGGCAACGAGGTATCCATCTTGATCAAGTAAGGCACAGGAGAAATCGAGGCGTTCACGGACATTTACCGACAAGGCTGTGCGTTCCAACTGGGCTCCCATTTCCTCGGCAAGGCAGAAAAAACGGTTGGTAAAAAGTTCGCGCCTGGCAAAGCCAAGAGATACGGGACCTTTTTTCTTTTTTTGCTTTTCCCGATTGAGCATAAAACTTCCCCGGCTTCCCTTGGTTGCCCGCCAGCCTTTTGCGATCCAAAGGCTGCCAAAATTATCTGCCACTAAGCAGGGACCCATAAGTTCAGCACCCACCTGAACTTCAGTACGATTGTAAATCTTTCGCTCATCCCCTGGTGGCAAGCTTGCGGTTCTTACAGAAAAAGACTCCTGCTCCAGCCTGGGCGAAGGACCGACCACTCTGACTCGCAGGGAATATAGTTCGAGGGCACGATCCCTAGGGAAATAGCCAAAAATTTTAAGAAATTTATCGCGATACAAACGGGAAATTTCCCTGAGTTTGGAGTAAGGAACTTCCAAGGGTGCATCCTGCCCGACCAAGCGAACAAAGGCGGTCTTCTGATCCAACTTACCCTCCTTGACTGGCAAGGCATTTAAGGTTTGGGCAACAAGTTGGCCCTCGATCTCCCTGATTGATTCATCATCCAAGGGAAGAAGAATTGATCTTTCCCCCACCCTTTCCAGGCAGGCACAGGACAGGCCATAAGCACTCAACAGTCCAGAATCTCCCGGGGATAAAATTTGCGACATCCCCAAACGCTCCGCCACTCCACATGCATGCTGCCCACCGGCTCCACCAAAGCATACCATGCTATGATCAATCGGGTCGTACCCCTCTGCCACAGATACCTTGCGAATGGCATTGGCCATGGCATCGTCTGCCAAGGAGAGAAACCCATGCAGAAGATCATCCGCTGAGCGGCCACTTTGCTCCACCCATTGGTTAAGGCATTGCTGGGAAGCTGATTCCAAAACAGGTGTAGAAAACCGAGAGGGATCCAGACGGCCGAGCAATAAATTTACATCGGTCAGACACAAAGGGCCTCCAAAGCCATAACAGGCGGGTCCCGGATAAGCCCCAGCACTCTCTGGACCGACTTTTAACAAGCCATCAACGACCCGGCAAATAGAACCGCCACCGGCAGCAACCGTTTCGATACGCATGGCCACATTGTCCACCCGGGCATCACCAACCTGGTGTCTTGATTGATAAGCAAAAGAACCAGAGTACCGGGAAACGTCGGAACTCGTTCCCCCCATATCTAAATTGATAAAATTTTCCAACCCGGCCGATCGGGCGACTGCGGACGCACCGACCACACCGCCTGCCGGACCACTAAGCAAGCTATCGATTGCCCGGTAATCCGACCGATGGGACAAACCTCCAGAACTCGAACACACCAGAACCTCGCTCCCCTGCCCCAATCCGTTCTCCACTGCGTCTAAATAACTGTTTAAAACTTCAGACAAATAAGCTTCCACCACCGAAGATTCACAACGGGGCAACCACTTTCGAAAACGCCGGATTTCGGCCGAACAAACCACTCGTTTAAATCCCCAGTCCAAAAGAGCTTGGGCGACAAACTTTTCGTGAGCGTCATTGATATACGAGTGAAGAAAGGAGACAACCGCCACCCGTTCGCCCTGAGCCAGAACTTCGCGAGCAAGGGGTTCAATCAGGGAAAGATCAGGCACTTGTACTGGTTTACCATCTTGGTCCATTCTTTCCGCAACCTCGACCACCGGGCCGTGCAGGACTGGACGTTTTTGAGGAACAAGATCAAAGAGTCCGGTACGCCTCTGATCCCCAATATCCAATAAATCGGGAAATCCACTGGTCAGAAAAAGAACGGGGGGATTGCCCTTTCCTTCTAGCAGTGCATTTGTACAACGGGTGGTTGCCAAACGCATTACGGAAGTCACCTCATCTGGAGATATTCCAGCACGGGAAAGAATTAATCTTTGCCCAAGCACTGGGGCCTCTTCTCCAGACATAAGTTCGATGGCTGATCCCGGAACAATTTGGTCTGGTACCTGAGCATCCAAAATCAGCCTAGCCTTGGAGGGTTCCCAACCCATTACATAAATGGGGGATTGATCTTTTCCAGATTGCAAACGAAACCCCAGAGGAAAGGATTCCGGCCAATCAGGTGAACCGGTCAGAAGCATACTACCCCCGGGCTCAATTTCCAAAACTTGAGCAGACAAACTCCCTCGGGAAAGTACCTTTGCCCGATGAAGGTTGCCATCTGGATCATGGGCCAGGCAATCCGTAAAGGTACCCCCAGTATCAATAAAAAAGGACCAACTGGAACTCTTTGAATTCATCAATTTGGACAACCGTTTGCCCAGGACTCAAGAATAGGCAGATAATCCTCAGGTAATTTAACTTGGCGGGCTCCTTGAACCACTGCCTTTTGGTAGCGAGGTTGGGGAATTCCATATTGATAATCACAGGATAAATAGACCCACACTTTCGCAAAGGTATTTTGACCAAGCAATTCCACCTCCATTTCCACTCGTTCATAATACCCCCCAGCTACTCCCTCGTAGTGATCAAGGGCACGCCAATGTTTTTCCTTTAAAGTCCAAAGACAGCCAAGAACGCTTGAGCCCTCTTTTTTCTCAATACCGGCATAGCCATTGCCATTGATAAAATATTGCCAATCCGCAAGACGGGCGATTTGGCCGAGCACGGCCCCTGGGCAGCGCATCGCCATTTGATCAAGGTTCATATTTGAACCGTAGGCAAAGTACATGGTAGGCATTGTGTGAGAATTAAAATGGAATCAACATGATGTTGGGACGGATCATGAAACTGGCAAGTGTGGAACTGCTTTCGTGCTTGTAAAGGAGGCAAAAATAGGCAGTATTTGTGCCCATCGTTAGGAACCACTCTTCGGAGTTGTCCCCTCGACTGTATCAAACCAACCAACCCAACAGGGAGGAAGGAATGACGAAAACGGCGTTTCGGCTAAACCTGTAACGCGAATGGGCATCCGTCCATTCTTCGAGTCAAGCAATCCAATAAGACCAATGTCAAATCAAGTAAATAAACAATCAATCATCGAAGATAATCGTTCCCACGAGAAGGATACCGGATCCAGTGAGGTACAAGTTGCCCTGCTTACCGCCCGTATCAATCACCTCACGGAACATTTGAAAACCCACCGCAAGGATTTCCACTCCCGTAGAGGATTGCTAATGATGGCAGCCCGCCGGAGAAAACTTTTGGATTACCTTAAAAAGAACGACCTAAAAGGCTACAAAGAGTTAGTCGAGAAACTCGGCTTGCGTCGCTAACGGATCGACCCCCTTTTTCTCATTCTTGCAAATTTTTTTCATACTCGAAGCCATGCGTTGGCCCGAGTCTTTTTCCTTTTCTTGCGGAACAAGTGTGCATTGATGTGCCCTCTAGAACCTCTTGAAATGGCTTTGCCCAGACAATCCGGTCCGGTCAATGGATGAATCGAAGAAATAAGTAAAATACCCAAACCTAGTACGAATCAATGAAACAAAAGTATAATGTAAACGCCGAAAAACTCGGCATTCAAATCTCTTCTGGCACACTTGCCGGATTGGCCGGTGGAGCCGTAACCATAACTCAGGGGGAGACCAGCGTGTTTGTCTCTGCAACTGCCTCTTCCACCCTGCGTCCAGGACAGGACTTTTTCCCCTTAACCGTGGATTACCGTGAAAAATTTACCGCCGCTGGAAGATTCCCTGGTGGATATTTCAAGCGCGAAGGAAAACCAACAGAAAAAGAGGTTCTCACTTCCCGTCTTTGCGACCGTCCCTTGCGCCCTCTCTTTCCCAAGGGCTTCCTCAATGAAGTTCAGTTAATTGGTTACCTTCTTTCCACCGACATGGAAAACGAAGGAGATGTATTGATGGTTAATGGTGCATCCGCCGCCCTCATGATTTCTGATATTCCATGGAATGGACCCATTGGATGTGTGCGCTTGGGACAAATTGACGGCGAATTCGTGGTCAATCCAACCAACGAACAAATGTACGATTCCGCACTCGATCTGATTTATGTCGGAAGTGAAAAGGAAATGATGATGATCGAAGGTTCGGCTGACCAAATCCCCGAAGATCGTTTTGTCGAAGCCCTCGAGTTTGCTCATGAATCCATTCAGGAAATTATTGCTGCCCAGCGCGAATTAGCTGAGCTATGCGGCAAGCAAAAGAAAGACTTTGATTTGGTCAAGGCACCAGACAATGTTTTAGAACTTTGCCGTGAAATTACTGGAAATCGTATGGAAGATGCGATCTTTGCTGACTCCAAACAGGAGCGCCAAGTTGCGGTCGACGCGATTAAAGAGGAAGCTGATAAAGCATGTGAAGAAAAATTCGGAGATGATTACGATTCTGATCATGTAAAAATGGCTTTCGAAGTAATTCAGGAAGAAATTTACCGTGAAAACATACTTATCAAAGGAAAGCGTGCCGATGGTCGTGGACCGGATGATTTGCGCGAAGTAACCTGTGAAACTGGAGTGCTTCCACGTGTTCATGGATCCTCAATCTTTAGCCGTGGAGAAACTCAGTCCCTCGTGCTTTCCACACTTGGTACGAGCCGCGATGTTCAGGACCTTGATGGATTGACTGGCGGACCGACCTCCAAGTCTTTCATTCTGCACTACAATTTCCCCCCATTCTCTGTGGGTGAAGCTGGCAGATTTGGATTTACCGGTCGTCGTGAAATTGGGCATGGTGCATTGGCTGAACGCTCTGTTCTCCCAGTACTTCCTCCCGAAGACGAATTCCCTTACGCCATCCGTGTAGTTTCTGAAATTATGTCATCCAACGGATCGACCTCCATGGCAAGTGTCTGCGGAGGATCACTCGCATTGATGGACGCCGGAGTTCCCCTCAGCGGTCATGTTGCCGGTATCTCAACTGGTTTAGTATCTCAACATGATGAGAACGGAAACATTACCAAGCATGTGGTACTTACCGACATCATTGGTGCGGAAGACCATTTTGGAGATATGGACTTCAAGGTATGTGGAACCCGCAAGGGAGTAACTGGATTTCAACTCGACCTCAAGATTCAAGGCCTTCCCTTTGATATCGCCAAGGAAGCAGTCGTACAGGTTACTGCAGCGAGAATGAAAATTCTTGATGTTATGGATGCCGCTCTTCCTTCCCATCGTACTGAATTGCGCGAACATGCTCCCCGTATTGAAACCGTTAAGATCGACCCAGAAAAGATCGGTGCTTTAATCGGTCCAGGAGGAAAGAATATTCGCCGTATCACCGAGGTGACTGGTGCAAATATTGATATCGACGAGGACAACAGTGGAAAAGTTCGTATCTATGCAACAAATTCTGAGGCGATGAAACGTGCCCTCGAAGAAGTTGATTTAGTAACCGGAGAAATCGAAGTCGGCAAAATTTACCGCGGAATTGTTCGTGGAGTTAAAGAATTCGGTGCCTTTGTTGAGTGCTTACCAAGCAAGGAAGGACTTTGCCACATTTCTGAACTCGCTGACTTCCGTGTCAATAAAACCGAGGATATTTGCAAACTTGGAGATGAAATCATCGTCAAGTGCATCGGGATCGACGACAAAGGACGCGTTAAACTAAGTCGTCGTGCCGCGATGGAGGAAAGTAAACCAGCCGAAGATACAGAATCTTCCAACGAGGAATCGAAGGAAGAAACTGCCGAGCCGGTTGCCTCCTAACCCAAGCTTTTACACTCCAAAGCTTCTTACCCACAAGAGCGGACGTCCCATTCGGGCGTCCGCTCTTTTTGTTTGCAGAAAAATAACTTCTTAAAATTAAAAATCTTCCAGTTGCCCGATGCCGGTGAATTCGCTAGGCAATACTTACGATCTATGAGCGATAAAGATAAACCATTAGTTTTAGCAACCAATGATGACGGGATCCATTCGAATTTCCTCATTCGTCTTGTCGAAGCTTTAAGTAAGAATTGCGAGGTCATAACCTGTGCCCCGGACGGCGAGCGAAGTTGGATTGGCCATGCTATTACGAGGCATCAGGCCCTTAAAACGGAAAAGCTAAAAAAATATCCTGGCAAAGAAGCTTACTCGGTAAATGGCACCCCTGCAGATTGTGTAAACCTGGCAGTGGGTAATTTATTGGATCGTGAACCCGATGTAGTGGTTAGTGGAATTAACCTTGGATACAATGTGACCATGCCCATGGTTTTATCATCGGGTACGGTTGGCGGAGCTATGGAAGGTGCCCTTCTGGGGTTGCGGGCCATGGCAGTCAGCCTAGCCCTTCCCAATAATGAATTTGATGAGATTCGTGAAAATGGTGGAAAAGTGAAGGGTAAAATAGCCCAGACTTTGGAAGCGGCGGCAGAATCAGCTGCGAAATATGCCTGCACCATTGCCACCATGCCAACGCCGGACGGATTAACCGTTCACAATATTAATTACCCCCCTGGATACAAGGGAGAGCATGATCCCATTCTGACCTTTGCCAATTCCCTGAAGCTCAACAGTTTGTTTGACCTTAATGAGGATGGAAAAAGCTATCAACTCACCTACAAAACAGAATGGTTGGACAAGGCAAAAATTGAAGTGGGCTCGGATCTTTGGGCCCTACAGGAAAATATGGCCACAGTTTCCCGGCTCGACTTTTCAGAGGCCTGCGGAAAAAAATACCTCGAACCCTGATTTTTAATAATGCTTCATAGGTTATTCCGTTTAATTTATTGGGGAAGACGTAGGAATTACGGAAAATCTTATCGTAAAATTTCCGGACGATCGATGGATCGTGATTTGGTTCATTATTTTCACGATTTCGGGGATGACGGGGCCAATACTCACCGGTCTTTCTGGCTGCGGAAATTAATTCTAAAAATCGTATGTTGGGCGGTATTTTTGTTTTTTGCATCCTGGTTTGCCTATGAAAGTTATCTCGGGCTGTTAATTTACGATGGATAAGCACTCATTTCGCTTGATCGAAGTGGGTGAAATCGCTATAGATTTACCTTTTCCCAAATTTCATCATGAGAAAGACGCACAAAGGAATCGCTAAAAGATTTAAGGTCACCGGATCCGGCAAAGTTACCCACCGCAAGCCTGGGCAAAGGCACTTACGTCGTAAGAAGTCTAATAAGCAGGTACAAGCTGGTCGCCAAAACCAAGTTTTAGCACCGGGTATGGCCAAGCGTGTAATTAACGCTCTTTCTAGCTAATTTTAACCTAAACCACCGTAGAGGAGACCATCAGTCATGCCACGCGCACGCAACGTTCCAGCAACCCGCAAACGCCGTAAAAAAGTTTTAAAGAAAGCTCGCGGATATTTTGGAAATAAATCCCGACTTTTCCGCTACGCTAAAGATGCAGTAGACAGAGGTGAGGCATATGCCTATGCCCATCGCCGCAAATATCGCTCTGAGATCCGCCAACTTTGGATTGTTCGTATCAATGCAGCTTGTCGTGCAGAAGGTCTACGCTACGGAGAATTTATTCACGGATTAACTAAAATCAATGTGGATTTGAACCGTAAGATCCTTTCCGAACTAGCAATCCATGAACCAGATGCGTTCAAGGAATTGGTAGACAAAGCGAAAACCGCCCTTGCGGCCTAAGGGCTCGCTAACCTTTTGATTGGCGTGGAGAACGATCTCCAAGCCATTGTCTCACAAGCGGAGGCAAGCCAGGCAAATATTTCCAACCGTTCAGATTGGGACCAGGCAAAGGCACTCATACTCGGTCCCAAAGGATCCCTGACTCAGGCATCCAAACTGATCGGCAAATTACCAAGAGAGGAAAAACCTGCATTTGGACAGGCTCTCAACCAGGCAAAGAAACAGGTGGAGGCTCTTTTTGCCACCTCCCTATCCCGCATTGAAGAGCAAGCAGATCTGATTGCCCTGGGAAATCCTTACGATCCCACCCTCCCCGCTGTCCCCAACCGTTCAGCATCGCTTCATCCCTTAAGTGCAACCAGGCGAAAAGTGGTAGCCATTTTTCGAAAACTTGGGTTTACGGTGACGGAAGCAACCGAAGCAGAAACCGAATGGTTTTGTTTTGATGCGCTGAACACTCCGGAAGATCATCCTGCACGCGACGAACAGGACACTTTGTTCTTTTCTCCCGAGTCCAAGTGGGCAAATGTTTCCAAAAAGGCAAAAGAGGCACATCTTTTACGCACCCATACATCCTCGGTGCAAATTCGTACGATGCTTCGGGAAAAACCACCCCTGCGGGTGATCGCTCCCGGGCGTTGTTTCCGCCGGGACACCGTTGATGCTACTCATTCCGCAAACTTTCATCAACTTGAAGGATTGTGCGTAGATCGTGGCGTCACCCTCCTCGACCTGAAAGGCGTTCTCGATCACTTTCTTAAGGAAATGTTCGGAACGAAGGTACAAACCCGATTGCGCCCAAGTTTTTTCCCCTTCACCGAGCCAAGTTTTGAGGTCGATTTAAAAGCTCCAAACCTGGGAAAACTCAGCGACAAATGGATCGAGATTATGGGCTGTGGACTGGTCGATCCCGAGGTTCTCAAACTTGTAAACTTAGACCCCGAAGAATGGAGCGGGTTTGCTTTTGGAGTAGGAATCGAACGAATTACCATGATTCTTCATGGAATCGATGATATCCGACACTTTTATCAAAACGATCAACGTTTCCTCAGCCAATTTTCCGGATCTGTATGAAAATAAGCTTAGAATGGTTGAAGGAATATGTTGAGTTGCCCACGGATGCGGGCGAGTTGGTCGATGTTTTGCCGATGCTTGGGTTGGAGGTTGAGGAATCAGAAGGAGAAACACCCGAATCCCTAGACAAGGTTGTTGTGGGTGAGGTGCTGAACAAAGAACCCCATCCAGAAGCTGACCGTCTGAGTGTGTGCCAGGTAAATGTGGGAACGGATGAACCGGCCAACATTGTTTGTGGGGCGACTAATTTTCAAGTGGGTGATCGCGTACCAGTTGCCCTACCCGGTGCAAAATTGCCCGGTGGATTCAAGATCAAGAAGTCAAAACTGCGCGGCGTACCTTCCGAAGGTATGATGTGCAGTGCCAAGGAATTGAAATTGGGAGACGATGATGCAGGGTTAATGATTCTTTCCGATTCTCCAGTCATTGGGACCCCTATTGAAGATACCATTTCTGCAGACCAGGTGCTCGAACTCGAAATCACTGCCAACCGCGGAGATTGCCTTAGCCATTTAGGCGTGGCCCGTGAAATTTCTGCCCGTTATCAAAAGGAATTAAAAGTTCCAAGTTTAGAGGCAGCTGCCGATGCGGTTGAACAGGCAGATGAAAATTGTTTAGTTAATGACATTCAACTGGAGGACGAGGCCTGCCCTTATTATACCCTGTGGACAATTCGCGGGGTCAAAATTGGGCCGAGTCCAGACTGGATACAGAAACGCCTCCTAGCGGTTGGATTGAGGCCTATCAATAATGTGGTGGATGTAACCAACTATGTACTGCTCGAAACCGGGCAACCCCTTCATGCCTTTGATGCAAAAAAGATCAAAGGTTCCTCCATCATTGTGCGCCGTGCCCGCGAGAATGAATCCATTACCACCCTGGATGAGGTCGAGAGAAAGTTACAAAACGATATGTTGGTCATTGCTGATGCCGAACGCCCCCTTGTGGTTGCGGGCGTGATGGGAAGTATTGATGCAGAAGTGGATGATTCAACCACAGAACTAGTTTTGGAATCCGCGTGGTTTCGCCCAGGTTCGGTACGCTCGACTGCTCGCCGACTCGGGTTGCACAGTGATAGTTCCCAAAGATTTTCCCGGGATGTGGACCCCGCCGGGGTTATTTACGCCGCCCGCCGGGCAATCGATTTAATTTTGAATACAGCTGGGGGCGAATTGGCCCCGTCTTATGTATCTTCTGGATCCCCTCCCCGTGGCGAGCGGACTATTTCCATTGAGCATACATTTGTCGAAAAGACCTGCGGGTTTTCCGTATCTGGAGAAGACTTGAGCGATGCCTGGAAACGGCTTGGGTTTTCCGTATCTGGAAACGGGCCCTGGGATGTGACCGTGCCTTCCTTTCGTTCAGAAGTTGAACGCCCGATTGATTTGGTGGAGGAATACCTACGCCTTCGTGGAACCGATGACCTGACGGATTCACGTATTGTTTTTCCTGCCCTCGAGCGGGAAAATGATCTTTCCTATGATTTTTCACAGGATGCGGTTGATCATTTGCTCGGCCAAGGATACCAGGAATGTTGCCACTACAGTTTACGCTCTGCCGGAGAGGTGGAGTCCTGGTTTACTCATCTATCTACTGATGAACTTGCCCTGGCTAATCCACTTACTGCAGATCATACCCATGTTCGGCCCTCCCTGCTGCCTGGATTGGTCGATGCCCTTGCCCACAACCAAAAGAATTTAAACGACCTCACCCGTGTGTGTGAGACTGGTCGGGTGTTTCGACCTGGGCCACGGGGAAATGTCGAGTGGATAAGTGTGGCTTTTGCTGCCTTTGCCCGCTCAAACGAGCGCGGTTGGAAGGAAGAACCTGCGCTTGATTTCTTTGCCCTGAAAAACCAAGTCAATTCCTTACTTCGTTCAACTGGACTTTCTCTGCCCAAAGGATTGTGGGCCACCATTTCTGAAGATGCTTCCTGGCAGGATGGATACTCCGCCCGTTTGGGAGATGCCCACAAAAATAAGTTGGAAATTAACCTGGGCATCATTCGCTTATCTTTGAGCAAAGCAAAAGAAGCCAAGGGCCCTGTATTTGCCGCCGAATTGCTCATCGATCCGGTATTGCTGAGCAAACGAAAAAAACCCGCTGGCTTTGTTCCGTTTTCCACCTTCCCCCCAGCCATTAAGGATCTTGCATTGGTCGTGGATTCAAAGGAACCAGCCGAGACGGTACGTATACGAGTTGAAGAGATTGCTCAAGGCGTGGGAAAAGAAAAATTTGCAGTCGATCCGGTGGCCATTTTTGATCTATTCGAAGGCAAAGGACTACCCGAAGGAAAGAAGAGTCTCGCCCTAACCCTGCGTTTCCGGGCACCTGACCGCACTTTGGGAGAGAAAGAATTAAACCAGGCATTTGAAGAGGTGATTGCAGGTATCCGTTCCGAAACTTCCTACGAATTGAGAAGCTAATATTTTTATCCGATGAGCGAAGATGCACCAATGGACATCGATTATGTTGCCAATTTGGCAAGGATCGAATTAAGCGATGAAGAAAAAACAACCTACCAAAGACAACTTGGGGATGTGTTGAAGTATTTTGAAAAGTTACAGGAATTGGAAGTCGATGGGGTCGAGCCTACCGCACATGCCTTTCCACGGCATAATGTATGGGACAAGGATGAATCGAAGCAGGGATTTTCTGCTACTGAGGCATTGAAAAACGCCCCCCAATCCAGGCAGGACCAGGTGGTGGTACCGAAAGTAATTGAGGAGTAGAGAGATTTTCAATGTCCCCAGACTCCCCCATATTTAAAACCGCAACGGAATTATCCGCTGACTTGACAGCAGGCAAGATCAGTTCGGTCGAACTGACCCGGGCAATGATTGAACGAGTGGAAACGGTGGATGAAAAAGTTCACGCCTTTTTGCACCTCGATCAGGAGGATGCCCTGGCCCAGGCCAAAGCATCTGACGAAAGACGCTCAAAGGGAGAATGTTTGAGCCCGCTCGATGGGATACCTGTTGGATTGAAGGATGTGATCTCGGTAAAAGATCAACCCCTTACCGCGGCCAGCAAGATTTTAGAAAATTATCGATCTCCTTACGATGCAACCGTCACGGTAAAGCTGAAGGAAGCTGGTGCTGTGGTAGCTGGTCGTCTGAACCTTGACGAATTTGCCATGGGTTCATCCACTGAGAATTCCGCCTATGGGCCCACCCGTAATCCATGGGATCTCGAACGGGTACCTGGTGGAAGCAGTGGGGGAAGTTCTGCCGCGGTTGCTGCTAGAGAGGTTCCCCTTTCCCTCGGTTCTGACACTGGTGGGTCGATCCGCCAACCCGCATCCCTTTGTGGAGTGGTTGGGATGAAACCAACCTATGGTATGGTCTCGCGTTACGGACTTGCCGCCTTTGCATCTTCCCTGGATCAGATTGGTCCTTTTTCAACCACAGTGGAAGATGCCGCTCTGCTGCTCGAAACTATATCCGGGCATGATCCGCTCGACTCCACAAGTTTTCCCAAGGATATACCATCTTATTCCGGGGAATTGAAAAATCCTGCACAACCGGGTGTGATTGGATTGCCCAAAGAATTTTTCGGACCTGGTATGGATGATGAAGTTCGGGCGAAGGTCGATCAAACCATTGAACATTACCGTTCCCTTGGGTACCAAACCAAAGAGGTCAGCCTGCCTTCGACCGATCTTTCTATCCCCGTATACTATGTAATCGCCACCGCGGAGGCTTCCTCCAACCTCGCACGTTACGATGGTATACGCTACACCTCCCGGAGCGAGCGTGCACAAAATGCAATCGATGTATATGCCAAGAGCCGTGGCGAAGGGTTCGGGTCGGAAGTAAAACGCCGCTGCCTGCTCGGTGCCTATGGTTTGAGCAGTGGATATTACGATGCCTATTACCTGCGTGCCCAAAAAGCCCGAACCTTGATTCGACAGGATTTCGAGCGTGTATTTAAAGAGGTGGACGCCGTCCTTACTCCCACCGCACCCACGCCTGCTTTTAAATTCGGAGAAAAGAGCGAGGATCCCATTTCTATGTATCTGAGCGATATCTACACCATATCAACCAACCTTGCCGGACTTCCCGGGATCTCGGTGCCTTGCGGCTTTACCCAATCCGGACTGCCCGTGGGTATGCAATTGATTGGGCAGGCGTTCGAGGAGTCCAAACTGCTCAATATCGCCCATGCTTATGACCGCGATCATTTGTACGGACGCCAAGCTCCCAACCTTTGATAGAGAAGATGGAATACGAAGCAGTCATTGGCCTGGAAGTACATGTTCAATTGAACACCCGTTCGAAAATGTTTACCCGGGTGGGCACCGGATTTGGACAACCGCCAAACACGCTGACCGATCCCGTTGTCCTTGGTCTACCAGGTGCCTTGCCAGTAATGAACCGGGATGCGATCGAAAAATCCATCAAAGTAGGATTATTGCTCGGTTGTAAAATTGCTGAGGTCTGTAAATGGGACCGAAAAAACTATTTCTATCCGGACATGCCCAAAAATTATCAAATCTCTCAGTTTGATCAGCCGATCTGTGAAGGTGGAGAGGTCGAGATTGAAATGCCCGGAGAAAACCCCGCAAAAATGGGTGCCCATCGTATGGTCGAATTGACCCGTATTCACCTGGAAGAGGATGTGGGAAAACTAACCCATTATGAACAGGACAGTTTGGTTGATTACAACCGTGCGGGCTCTCCCCTGCTGGAAATTGTCAGCGAACCGGACATGCACAGCCCGGACGAGGTCTTTGCTTACCTTACTTCCCTGCGCAATTCTTTAGTCGCTGCCGGAATTTCTGCCTGCGATATGGAAAAAGGCCAGTTACGTTGCGATGCCAATATCAGTGTGCGTCCAAAGGGTACCACCGCCCTGGGAACCAAGGTGGAAATAAAAAATTTAAATACGATATCCGGGGTACGGAATGGAGTGGAATATGAAATCCGTCGCCAGATTCGAGCGATCGAAGAAGGCACAGAAATTATTCAGGAAACCCGTCGTTGGAACCCTGAACAAAAGTACACCACCCCCATGAGGACTAAGGAAATGGCTCATGATTACCGCTATTTCCCGGACCCCGACCTGATGCCGGTAAAAATAGATGAGGCATGGATTGATCGTGTAGCCAAAGAACTTCCAGAAAAACCCTTCGACAAACAACGTCGCTATCAGGAAGAGATGAATCTTCCCTACTCCGCCACTTCTTCCCTCTGTGGAGATCATTTGCTCTGTGCCTATTTTGAAGAGGCCACTGCCCTGGCAAAGTCGCCAACCAAGACGGCAAACTGGGTGGTTAATGATTTATTGCGTGAACTTTCTCAGGCTAACAAGGTGGATGAATTCGCTGAGGAATCGAATGAAGCAATCACTCCCCAGTCCTGTCCGGTATCTCCACAAAGCCTTGCTGAATTGATCAACCTGATCGAGGATGGAAAATTGACCAATAATGTGGCCAAGGAATTATTTCCCGAAATGTTTGCCACTGGAAAAACAGTATCTGATTTAATCAAAGAAAAGGGACTCGACCAAAAATCAGATGACGGAGAGATTGAAGGAATCTGTGCCGATGCCATTGCCAATGATTCCGATGCCGCAGAAAAGTTCCGCGGGGGCAAGGAAGGTGCCATCAATGCTCTCAAAGGAGCGGTTATGAAAGCGACCCGTGGACAGGCAAACCCCAAGGTGGTGGACGAAACTCTACGCCGCCTGTTGTCTTAAAGCAAAGGATCTGGCCTTATTTTCCGCATGGATGCGGAGAAATTAATTGTTTTCCTCAGGAATGATTCCCATTGCTGAATATTCAGGTTTTTGAGAAGAGAAATAATACCTATGAAAATTTCCACCCTCAGCTTTTACGGACTGTTCTGCACCTCTCTTCTTTTCGCTTCTCCCAAGCCGAACATTGTTCACATTATGGTGGATGATTTGGGCTGGCAGGATATCGCCAGCCATAAAGTCGATGGCAATACAATCTACGAAACCCCGCACCTCGACCAACTGACCCGCACGGGCAGACGTTTTACCGAAGCCTATGCTCCCTCCCCTGTATGTGCTCCCTCAAGGGTATCTTTTTTGCGCGGTCAATACCCTGTCAATACGGGTGTTTACAGTGTGACTGGTGGGCAGTTACCCCGTCCGCACCAAAGCAAAATCGACCTAATCCCCCCCTATTACCTCTATGGATTACCAGTCGAAGAACCGATGATTCCAGAGACTCTAAAAAAAGCGGGTTACTTTAGCGGGCATGTAGGCAAATGGCATGCCGGGGGAAAGTACAGAGGCTTCCCCTTTCCCACCGACCAAGGGTTTGATTTTGGATTTTTGGAAAAGAACGGGGGTCCTCTCTTTTACAATGATGAAGAATTATGGAACCCAAAGGATGGCAAAAGAAATTCCTTTGGCGGTTCCTGGCAGCGTATTGTTCCTCATCGCCTCGCGGATTTTGCCACCCATCATCCGGACGATCCCTACCAATTGGACGAGGACGACCGGCCTTATGACAAACCAACTGAGTTGGCGGTCGGGTTTATCCGAAAAAATAAAGACAAACCATTCTTTCTAAACTTTTGCCCCTTTTATGTTCATGGGCCCATCGGTACGCGGGACAAAAAACGTTTCCAACATTATTGTAAAAAAATGGGCATTCCATTTCCCACCGATCCAAAAGCAGTAAACCCCGAAATCCCCGGACATTCCAACCCCTACTATGCAAGTATGGTTGATACCGTGGACTGGAGTATCGGCAAGGTGGTAAGCTACCTCGAAAAAACGGATGATCCGCGCAACCCCGGACACAAACTAATCGACAATACCTACATTATCATCGATTCGGATAACGGAGGATGGTTGGGCAGTCAGCACGAACCAATCACCGACAACAGTCCATTACGGGGAGGAAAGATGAACAACTACGAGGGCGGATTACGCGTACCTTTTCTTATTCGCGGTCCAGGGGTTCCCGCCGGAACAACTTGTGAGACACCAATCAATCTGATTGATCTGTACCCGACTTTCATGGAAATGGCAGGGCTCTCCCCCGATGCCGAACTCCAACTGGACGGGTGCAACATTCTTCCCTTAATCAATGGTAAATCAAACAAGGTTATCCAAGCGGACGGCAAGGAACGAAATACCCTGTTTTGGTTTTATCCCATGGAAAGTCACATGGCCGTTGTCATGCGAAAAGGAGATTGGAAACTGATCAATAATTTAGGGATTGGATATGCCGGGAAATGGTCACAGGTGGAAAATAAAAAAGCAGTGGAATTGTTCCGTATTCGCAAGGAGGATCAAAGCCCGGACGATCTCGGTGAACAAAAAAACCTGGCGGCTCAATTTCCAGGGATTCGAAACTCTATGCTTCAGGAGTTAAATAATTTTCTCAAAAAAGCTGGGGTTTCCATGCCTTATCGAAATATCAATTCTTCATCGGTAACGAAGGAGGAAAAATTAGCTTATCCTAAAATTCTCCAGCTTGGTTCAAAAAAGGACCGCGTATGGGTAACCTTTCAGTCTGGAGAAAATAAGGCTGAAATTAAGGAGGCTCATTTACTCTACACGCTCAATCCCAAAGAATTTGATAAAACCCGAGGACATCGGGAGGAATGGTTGCAAGCTCCTGCTAAAATTGGGAATGGACGGTGCGAGTCGATCATGCCTCCGGGTGCCACCCATGCCATCTTTTGTATGCGTGATACCAATGGATTCCTGATCACTTCAGAACCATTGCCCGACTTCCAAAAGGTTCCCTATGCAACCACTCAGGACTCCACTTTTTTGAAGAACGGATATGCCTACAAACCGGGCCTTTTTTCTTTGATCGAGTTGGCAAAAAAAGCACAGTCGATTGCCGAAAATAAAAAGGTGAATGTATCCGCTTTGAAAAAAAGTTTGAGCACAGCCCAGCTTCTATACGATTCCGAAAAAATAGTTGTAAAACAACTTTCCAATGCAATCCGCTCTCTGCGCTCGGAAATTCGCAAATTGAAAACAGTGCCTCAATCAAAACACTTTACCATCAATCGATTCCCCTCCGAACCCCTCTTCTAAAAACAAGAGGTTTTTCGCCCTCAAACTGCTTTTATTGAGAATCAGTCTCAAAAAGGCTTTCCAAGTCCCTTACCTTGGGATAGGGTGGATTTCTTTTTTCTGGATGATAAAGACTCGCTCTCTCTTACCATACTTGCTCGCCCTGTTTATCAGTGGCGGTTCGTTCCTGCATGCCGAGGTTAAAGAGACTCACAAGATCATTGGGGAATGGGTGACCACGGAAAGATTAATCTCCGAAGAGGAGAGCGATTGGGATGTGGAAAAATCAACCCTGCTCGATCTCGAACAAGCCCTGAGTGCGGAGATTGGTGAATTGAATGGCAAGCTCCAGGAAACCGCGGAGGAAGCGGTGGGAGCAGCCAAGCAACGGGAGGATTTACTCGCCCGTAAAGACGCTGCCCAGCAGGCTACCAGTTCCCTTCATCGGGGCCTGGACCGGGCGGTATCCAAATTAGATCGGGTATTTTTACTCCTTCCCACACCCATTGCCGACCGACTTGCTCCCTACCGCAAGAAACTGGTGCCTGGTAAAGGGATGCCGATGCCTCCTCTTCGACAACGGGTGGACGCCCTGGTCTCTCTTCTTCAGGCCATTCAGAACTTCCACCGCTCGGTAACTTTGGAACGCCAGGAGTTTACTTTAGATGACAACCAATCGCGCGAATTCCAGGTGATGTATTTTGGATTGGGTAGTGCATACTTTGTCAATGAATCAGGAACCGTGGCTGGATATGGACAGCCCAAAAATTCAGGCTGGGTATGGACGAGATCGGACGGACTGGCCCGCGAAATTTCCACCGGGGTTGATATGCTCAACAACCAAGCAATGCCAAGGTTTTTGGAACTCCCTGTGCCTGCCCCCGGCCCCATTGATCAATGAAACCGGCAAGGACCAAGTCTATTCTCTTTCTCTTGGCCATTGCCTGGGGATCTTGCCTGTGGTCGCAATCGGTCCAGCAAGTGCGCGAAAATGCCCGCAACGATTTAAAAGATTCTATTGAACGGCTTGCTCTGCTCAGGCAAAAAATCGAGCAGGAAAAAATACCCCTGGCCAAAAAAGTTGCTCAACTCGAACGGGATACCCGTGACAAACGTGCGGAAATTGACCGTCGTTTGCGCCAGCGGGACAACCGGGATGCCTCCCTGCTTCAATTAAAAGAGGAAGTCCGGGAAAACGAGGCCGCCCTTGAAACCTCTCTCCGCTTGCTCAAGGACTATGCCCGTGGGTGGACGCAGTCGATCCCCTCATCCGAGCGTATTCTTCATGCCGATAATCTATCCTCCTCCCTGGCCAAGGAAAAAGGCGACCGAGCCAGTGCTTTTAGTGCCTACCTAGAAATTGCGGAGTTATCCACTTCCACACTGCTTAAACAAGCTGGAGGCGTTGCTTATTCCGGAGATGCCATTGTACCTCCCGAAGGTGTTCGCGAGTCTGGTACCTTTTGGACTCTTGGACCAGTGCTTTATTTTCGTGGAGAACAGGGAAGTTCAGGATTTCTTGATAAAAGTTACGAACGGGTGGAGGATTCCACCCTTGAAATGAGCCCGGACTCAGTCAGGCGGAATACCCCGCCCCGTCTGTTGGTTGCCAATCAATCGACCTCCACACTGATCGCTCAATCCCTCCAATCCCCTGTCGGAAAGCTCACCACTCTTCCGCTTGACCCAAGCCTGGGGAAGGCCCTGGTTATTGAAGGAAGTGAACCCACCCTGATTGAAGAAATGCAAAAGGGTGGAATCTGGATCTATCCCATTCTTTTCTTTGCCCTAACCTCAGTCCTGATTGCCCTTTATAAAGCGGCTCAGGTTTTGCGTATTCCTTTCCCCAAAGGCCCGGTCACCCTCGCAGGAAATTTCGGAGGCCCCTTCGAACTCCTTCGCAAAACTGCCCAGGGATACCGAGGAAAAAAACCAGAAATTCTCGAGGAAATTCTTTACGAAATCATTATCGATTGGCAGGCCCGCCTCGAAAAAGGTATGCCCCTGATTGCCATAACCGCAGCCATCGCCCCCCTACTCGGCTTACTCGGTACGGTTACTGGAATGATCGATGTGTTCCGTCAAATTACCAACTTTGCAAACCCGGAAAACAGCGAGTTGGCACGGGGTATCTCCGAAGCCCTGGTTACCACAAAATTTGGCCTTATCACGGCTATTCCCTCCCTCATCGCTCATGCTCTGCTCACCCGACGACTCCAGGGCCTGGTTTCAAAGATGGAAGGCTTTTCCGCCCGTCTCGTTCATCTAAAAAAGGAAGCCCCCAAGGAACTATCGCCTGAGCCTGTTAACAAGGATGAACCAAGTCATTGAATTCATTGACCAGGCAGGCTTTGTTTGGGAAAAGGGTGGCGCTCTAATGCCCGCCCTCGGTTTACTCGCAGTTTATCTTTATTACCTCTCCTTCGACCTTTGGCTGCGCCTGCGTGCGGTGATTCCTTCAGACTTGCGAGCTTTCCCACGCGAACGCTGGGGTGCTTTTAAAGGAGGTGGACGGGTGGACCGTATCCTTCGTTACTGCCTGGCGGATCATAGCGACCAACGCGAAACCCAAAGGCGTTTTGAACAGGTGCGAACCGGAGAGACCTCTTTTTTAAACCGGCGCTTACGCTTTCTCTTCGTCCTCGCCACTTCCGCCCCGCTTATTGGACTGCTTGGAACAGTTGCCGGAATGCTTCGTACCTTTGACGGGCTGAGTATGCAGGATAGTTACAAGATGGACCTAGTGGCGGGAGGTATTTCGCAGGCTCTAGTAACGACCCAGGCGGGCTTATTGATTGCGATCCCAGCAATTGCCCTAATTCATCTGCTTAACCGCAGAAAGAAGGACTGGTTACAATGCATTAACCGTCTGGAGAGTTTATCTTTGCGCCAAGTTCCCAGCCCAATTGCCAGGTGAGATCCCGTTCGAGGAACATTGAAAATAGCGAGGCGGATGCGATCAATGTATCCCCCTTGATTGATGTGGTCTTCATTCTGCTCATTTTCTTCATCGTTTCCGCGACCTTTGTCACCCTGCCAGGAATTGAAGTTACCCGCCCCCAGGCAGTTACCGGAAAAGCTCTTGAAAAAAATGCAGTCATTTTTGCCCTCTCCGGAAAAAATGAAATTAAGTATGCTGGCTCTTCCGTGCAACTTGAAGAAATTCCCGGCCTTGTCGAACTAGCCAGCAAGGATAAAGGAAAACCAGTGGTTATTCAGGTCGACCAATGGGCAGATGCATCCATCCTTGCAAAGGTTGTCGCACAAGCCCGTAAAAAATCCGGCGTTGTATCGATCGCCACCCGCAAGCCGAAGTCATGAGAAGAAGATTGGTTCAGGAGCCCGAACGCACCGAGATAAATGTATCTCCCCTGATTGATCTGGTCTTTATTCTTTTAATCTTTTTCATCGTTGCCACCTCCTTCGTTAATGAGGTGGGAATCACCCCCAAACACAAGGACACCGCATCTTCCTCCACCAACCTCGAAGAACCCCTTGCTTTTGATCTTCCTGCCTCTGGTCAACTTTTGCAGAATGGAATGTCTATTGGTATCGAACAGGTCGCTCCCTTGGTTCGTTCAAACCCTGGAGACAAGGCACCTTCGGTACTTGTACGGGTATCTCCCGGTGCCCGTGCAGGCTTAGCAACCCAAGTAATGGACCAAGCCATGCTCGGCGGTGCTCAGGCGGTAAAACTTAGCCCGCTTGCCCAATGAAAGAAGGATTGGATATCGAATGGACACCAGGGGTTGAGACTGAGCCCTTACCCAACTTACGCGTCAAAAGCATGGGGCTGGCCGCCTTGGTCTCCTTTGGTTTATTTTGCCTTCTTCCCTTGTCTGAATTCGTTCGACCAGACGAATGGATCGTTCGCCCGGCAGATGTTCCCACCTACACCCCTCCCCCTCCGCCGAGAACGGAAATGGAAAAAGAGGTGGTTAAAAAACTGGACCTTCCCGCACCTGCACTGGAGACTCCAAAAGTCCGCTTACTCAACCAAGCAAGTGCAGCCACTCTGGAAGTTGGCCCTGGAGATTTTGAAGCCGCATTTTCGCTGACAAACTTCAATCCAGCCCCTACCGGGTTTGCTCAGGAACTTGTCTTTGCCATGCACCAGCTTGATCGCAACCCTGGAGTTGTTAAGCGCGGATCCTTGGTTTATCCAGCCCACTTGCGCCGCAAGGGGCTCGAAGGAGAAGTCAAACTGCTTGTGCAAATCAATGAAAGTGGAAGGGTCAAGGTTTTGGAAACAGTTTCCGCTACCCACCCAGATTTTGTAGAGGCATCCCGCAAAGCTGCTGAAGGATCCGTCTACGAAGCACCAACCCGTAACGGCAAGCCAGTAAAGGTGGAATTCTACCTCCCTGTTCGCTTTTCTATGCTCAAATGAAAAATTCCTTTTCCATTCTCTTCGCCCTTTTCAGTCTCGCTCCCGGCCTGGCCGCCAAGGCACCCCCTCCTGAACTTACCCAGGATTTTTGGAACGATCCCGCATTCGTTCGTGGATTCATGGGAGATTACGGGTTTCGCAGCGAGGTAGAGCCACGGATCGACAAATCTGAACAATTCATTCTGCGGGAAGTGGTAGCCAAAGCAGAAAATCAACTGGAAGATGCGATCATTTATCTCGAAGAAAAAATTAAACCCAAAACAAGTGCCGCTCTCGATTTCGCTCTCGGTACGATGTATTACCAGCTTGGTCGACTTACCCGATCCGAACAGACCTACGAACAAGCACTTAGGAAGTTCCCCTCTTTTTTACGGGCCCGTAAAAACCTTGGCTTCGTCCAACTAAGCCTGGGCAAGCTCGATCATGCCTCCCGCAACCTCGCCAAGGCAATAAGTTTGGGAGAAGCCGATGGAATCAGCTATGTTGCCCTGGGCTATTGCCATCTTTCCCTCGGACGGGTGGTTTCCGCGGAGAATGCTTACCGTATGGGCATTCTGCTCCACCCAGAAAGCCTTGATGCCCGTAACGGACTGGTCAATTGCCTGCTTACCACGAACCGCTACCCCGAGGCCCTCGCCCTTCTTGATGAATTGCTCGAGACCAAACCAAACGATCTATTTTGCCACAAAGCCCGTGCATCCGCCCTTCAAGGACTTGGAAGAGAACAAGATGCGGTAATCGCTTTGGAAACCCTCAGACGAATGAACAAGCTGGATGCCGCAGGTACCCTATCGCTTGGTGATCTCTATCATAACCTTGGCCTTAACCAACTTTCGCTTGCTTCCTACCAGCAAGCCCTAGCCAAAAAGCAAAAACTCAGCTTGTCGCGCTATGCCCGGGCAGCCAAGGCATTGATCAACCGCGGTTCCTACGGGGCAGGCTTCAAATACCTCGAAGAAATTCAGAAAACTTTTGGCAAAGGATATTCCGAGGAAGACGAGCGTGAAATTCGTATGCTCCAGGCGGAAGTGCGTATTGCCACAGGCAAGCGTGCCGAAGCCGCAAAAATCCTTGAGGAAATTATCCAAAACAAACCCCTAGACGGAGAAGCCTTGCTCTTATCCGCCAGGCTTGCCACCGAGGAATTGGATTATGCCCGGGCAGCCCTGCGATTCGAACGGGCGGCCAAGTTACCCGAATTCGAGGTCACTGCACTGATCGAACATGCCCGTATGCTCGTGGGAGCCAAAGATTACCAACAAGCTGCAGATCTTCTTGAACGGGCCCAAAACCTTTCCCCACAACCCCGCGTTGCCCGTTACCTAAAAGCAATAAACAACCTCAACCTGAGCGCCAGAAAAGGCCTTTAATGCAAGCGGTTCTTCCTTGAACGCATCAACGTATCATGATACGTTGATATGTAATATGAATACAGGTCGTTCACTCAAAGAGCGCTTCGCGCAAGATAAACCTCTTTTCTCGGTGGAGTTCTTTCCGCCCAAGGACGATGCCGGTGGCGAGCGTATGCTCAAGACTGCAAGTTTGATCCAACCACACAAACCCGACTTCGTATCCATTACTTACGGAGCGGGAGGAGGCACCCGTGGAACCACTCTTCGCTACGCCAAACTTCTACAGGAAGAGCACGGATTTGAAGTTATGCCCCACCTCACCTGCGTAGGTCACACCCGGGATGAGCTTTTGGAAATCCTCGAGGAATTTTCTCAAGCTGGTTTTCGTAACATTATGGCCCTAAGAGGTGATCCGCCCAAGGGGGAGACCACCTTTAAACCAGTACCGGGTGGATTGTCCTATGGCTCGGATCTCGTCTCTTTAATTCGGGAAAATTTTCCCGATTTTGGAATTGGTGTGGGTGGATACCCCGAAAAGCACCCAGAAGCCCAGAACCCGGAAATAGACTTACAGAACCTGAAGACCAAAGTGGATGCCGGGGCAGATTTTATAACCACTCAATTATTTTTCGATAATTCTGCCTACCATAACTTTGTGAACCGTTGCCGTGAGTCTGGGATTGATATTCCGGTTTTACCCGGGTTACTACCCGTGCTTTCAATTGGCCAAGTCCGTCGGTTTTGTGCCATGTGCGAAGCGGGGCTGCCCTCTCAACTGGAAAATGATTTAGAAAGTGCCGACGAAGCTGACCATCCATCCATTGGAGCTAATTGGGCTCTCCAACAAGTTAAAGACTTACTTTCCAAGGGTGCACCCGGTTACCACCTTTATGCCCTCAATAAACCCCAAAGTACCCTTCAAATTATTGAGGGATTAGGAAAGATCTGATCAAATACCAGAAACTTCCTCGATCGTTGCCTCAGCCTTTAATCGATCGAGAAATTGTTCGAATACTTTATCCTTCTTCCTTTCAGTCAGGTACTGGACCACTTTTGGTTTAATCTTATCAAACGGGGTGATTTTTTCAGGAACCCTTTCATGCAATTGAATAAGATGCCATCCAAACTGAGTTTTTACCGGTTCGCTTAACTCCCCGGGCTTGAGGGCATAGGCTGCCTGTTCAAACTCCGGGACCATCCGTCCCCTGCCAAAAGTACCTAAGTTCCCATCGTTACCCTTGTCATCCGATTCCGCTCGTACAAGTTCTGTAAAATCCTCCCCCTTTTTCAGGCGCACACGCAATGCACTGACCGCTTCCAAAGCCTGATCGAACTCTTCCTCCGACTTGGCCATCTTCAATAAATGCGAAGCGGTCAACTGTTCTTCCATCCGAAAAAGCTCAGGTCTTTCCTCATAATATTTGAGAGCATCCTCGTCCGAAGCGTCTTCACATTGGGACTCCTCTTCGAGCAATTGATTGAACCGCATTTGGTCGGATAATTCACGCTTCAAATCCTCATGGTTCTTGATCATGGGATTGTTTATTTTCTCAAATGCCTTCTTCCCACCATTTTGCTTCATCCACAACTTGATCTTTTTTTGAAGTTCCACGCCGTCTACTTGATATTTTCGTCTTCTGCTCTCCTGAGCCATCAGGGCTTGGTCAATCAACCGATCCTTGGCCAGATCGAGTGCAGACATGGAAATAATCTCACGGGGCTTACCTGGCATGCCTTTGGCCACATTTTCATAGAGGGCTTCAGCTTGACGCTCGATCGCCCAGTCGGGAATGACTTGGTCGTTTATCTTAATGGACATACATTCTCTCTACCTTTTTTACCTTGAGCTGCCAAGATTCTAAGAACTCTAAATCAATTCTCAAAATCGTCTCAATTCAATTGACCTCCCCGATAGGCGGAGTCATAAAAAGAAACAGATAATCAATTATGGCCAAGCCCGACCGCACATCCTGGGAAAATTTTTCCGACTATTTGATCAGCCAAGGCTTACGTATGACTGGGCAACGCAAAGCGGTTTTCGATGCACTCTTTCGCCAGTCCGGACATTTTACTGCAGATCAATTATTACAGGATGCAAGAAAAGTGGACGACACCGTATCCCGGGCAACGGTTTACCGTTGCCTCCCCCTTCTTGTGGACAGCGGGACAGTGCGTAAGATCGATGTCGGCCAGGATAATAAATTTTATGCTCTCAACGAATCGAGTGCCACTTTCAAAGCCCAAGTTATTTGCTCTGACTGCGATCGTATCTTCGATGTGGATGCTCCTTTCATGGAATGGTACGGGCGTACAGTTTCAGAAAAGCTTGGCCTCGAAGTAAACGACCAGCGTTTACAGGTACAGGCGAGTTGCCCCACCTTCTCAAGCAAGGGAGCTTGTGCCAAAACAAATTAACCAACTCCACACCTCCTTTTCATATGGCCACCACCTCCCCCCCTCTCCTTCAGATCTTTCGCCGTTCCGCTGAACCTGAAAAACTTTCGGCCGAGCAGGAGGAAATTATCCGCCTAAAGAAGGAAAAAAATGCGGTCCTGCTCTGTCACAATTACCAGATCGATCCAATCCAACAAGTCGCAGATTATGTTGGGGATTCTCTTGGTCTTGCCCGGCAGGCAGCCCAAACTGATGCAGACATAATTGTTTTTTGTGGGGTCCATTTCATGGCGGAAACTGCCAAGATATTAAACCCATCTAAGACCGTACTGCTTCCCGACCTCGATGCCGGCTGCTCTCTATCCGACTCCTGCCCAGCCGATCAGCTGGCCAAGTACCGGGAAGAAAACCCTGAGCTGTATGTCGTTGCTTATGTTAATTGTTCCGCCGCAGTCAAAGGACTTAGCGATGTCATTTGCACCAGTGGAAATGCCGTAAGCATTGTCAACCAAGTGCCTGCAGATCGGGAAATTCTATTTGTACCCGATCAAAACCTTGGCCAATGGGTAATGGGACAAACCGGACGAAAAATGCGCCTCTGGCCAGGCAGTTGCTATGCCCATGTTTTATTTACCCGAGATTCCATCGAGCGTTGCCGACTGGAGTACCCTGATGCCCCGGTAGTCGCTCATCCAGAATGTATACAATCGGTCCGGGATCTTGCTGACGAAGTGTGCAGCACCGAAAAAATGGTATCCTATTGCCAGGACCATTCATCTGACACCTTTATTATATTAACTGAATCCGGAATGATGCATCGATTAACCAGGCAACTCCCCAATAAGCAATTTGTGGCTGGTCCGACTGGTCATTGTGCCTGCAACGATTGTCGATACATGAAAATGAACACGCTACCCAAATTGCTTGCCTGCCTAAGAGATGAAAATCCGGAAATTTCCATGAGTGAGGATTTGATCGAACGGTCAAAACTACCCATCGAGCGGATGCTTGAATGGAGTCTCTAGAAATAAGACTCTTTTTAAGCACTGCACTAGCTAATTAAGCTAGTACTTCTATGGTTTCTGGAAAAACGGCTTCTCCCAAAGCTGCCAAATGACTTTGGACCATCTGGATAAAAGACAGGCTGACCATTGATCCTAAAGGAGCCAGCATCTTACCATCCGACAAAACAAGTTCCTCCATTAAGCGCATGCCTGGCTTTAAGTTGGCTGGGGTGACTTTACTTGGTTCCATAAAGCCACCATGCAGTTCTCGGGTATTGGCCAGAGCATCTAAACTACCGGGAAGAAAAATAGTTTCCAAGGGTCTTAAGCTTTCAAAAATTTCCCCCTTCGAGCAACCTTTGGTTTCATATTGGTCATATTCCTGAGCCAAGCGAATAATCGAAGCAATCCTTCGCTCATCATGAAACTCACCAACAGTATCCTCATAATCAGCCTGAATAAATTCGATAATTTTTCGAATCTTGTTTAGCCGGGGTATGTCCTTAAGTAAATTACTCACAAAGGAGGGAAAACTAACAATGACTTTTTGCATTTCAGGTGTTAGCTCACCTCCATCATAGACATTTTGTTGAGAATCCTGAGGTAAAGTTAGGTAACCGAGGTAGCAAAAGTCTGCCGCCACTTGCAAACGCCATCCGTGGTCAATTTTAAGTTCTCTGGCAACTTCAACAGCCAAGGTCTTGACTCGCTGGGCTCGTCCAAAGAACAAAGGATTAGCCGCAGATAACAAAGATGTAATCGCACCGATAGCACCGTTGAGAGTTTTTTCCAGTAATTCTTTTTCAGCACAAATTAGTTGGTATTGCCTGAGAGCTTGCTGGAGATTTTCGTCGAGAGCCTCAGGGGAGCAAGGTTTTCCAAGCAGGCGGAATATCTCTCCACGGCGAACAACATCGCACAAATCATCAAAGTTTGCCTGCCCTGTCAGAAGGATGGTTACCACTTCTTTGTTCTGCTCTCTGACTTTTTCAAGGAAATCTGCACCATTCATTCCTGGCATCGAAAAATCCGAAACGATTACTTCAAATGGCCCATCTTCTTCAATGATGCGCAACCCTTCGCTACCTGATTCTGCAATAAATACAGAATACTTTCGTCCTAGGTTTAATTTAAAAGCCTTTAAAATCGATTCTTCATCATCGACAAAAAGAACTTTTGGCTTGGATCCGGGCATTACAGATTGACCCTAGAAAATAATGTGAATCTTTGTCAAATTATGAATTCATCTAAAAGATGCTCCCCAAAACCAATTTTGAGCAACAAGTTGCCGATTTCTTACTGTATCCATCTAAGATTCCTAAATTCGGGGGGCTCCCCAACCCAAGGAGAGCCAATTTTGACGACACTGCCCTTGTTTCCCCTGGGTAGTTCTAATTTTTCAACATCATCCAAACGCAGCTCACGAACCCCTGACCAGGATGGTAAAGATTTTCCCTCACCGTTTTTAAGTGCTGATAATGGAAAACTAAAGCGTTGCCATGAACTACTGCCCAAAACTTTTAATTCCACCCCATATCCATCGAGCCACAAGGCCATTTCATTGGTCATTTCACTGCTAACCTCTAGGCTTAAACGAGATGTAGAGAGTGGAGCAGAGTATCTCGGTTCATAAAGTTTGTTCGTCCGAATTCCCCATTTATTTAAATTGTAGGCAAACCAATCCTTTCTCCAGAAAGTATCAAACCCTTCAATCATAAAGTCCCTCGCTTTCGGTAACGAAGTACCAGAATTGGAAAGTTTGTCAGGGGAGATGACTTGGAGTAAGGAAGAGAGGTTAAAGGTCTTAGTCTCGTATGTGCCATAATAGTAACCAGCTCCCACAATTGGATTATCCAAGTCATATAAGACATTTGCATAGGCCCAGACGGGCCGTTCTACGGAGAAAATCGGCAAATCAGCCAACCAAACCCCTGATGTTGGATCTTTTTGGGGTTCAATAAATTTCCAAAACCGATGCTTGGTATTGCGAGAATCATCTTTTACAGCTCCAGGCTTCTGAAGAATTCCTTGCTGAGTAAAATAAACCTCCACACTGCGAACTTTTCGATTTTGATCAGGGCGAATAGAAAACTGCGGCAACATTCCCTGGGTCAAAATAATTTTGGCCTGGGGAGTTTTAGGGGTCTCAAAGGTAGCTTTGAGGTGATGGTCGAACCAAACTTGAGTTGCCACTTCATAGGGAGGGGTATCTTGGTGATTATGATGGGGAGAACAGGAGACACGCCAGTCCTTTGACTGAATTTCCTCAACTGCTGTTTCCAGGTCGTTAATACGTCCATGAAAATCATTGGCTGGACTGAGGAAAAAGGTGGGACAAGAAATTCTCTTTAAACTTGGAGGATCACTGACGGTAGATAAATGCAATTGGACATCTGAATACCTGTCGCTGATTCCTCCGCATGATGGGACTGCTGCCTTTACTCTCTCATCGGCCCCTGCAATCATTACCGTGAGCTTCCCGCCCATTGAATGGCCGTAAACTCCCAACTTTTCACCATCCACTTCGGGTTGCCTTTCAAGAAAGGTTAACCCCCGCCGACCGGCAAGTGTGATCAAAAACCATGAATTATTTCGGGGAGAAAGAACAGGATCGAGGGTCCATTCGGCAACCGGAATGGAAGAAAATGCATCTTTACCATTTCGACTCGGTGCATGGTAGGCATCAAGGGCTCCCCAATCGGTGGTTAATTTATACTTTGGGTCATCAGATTTGCCCGCCCAAAATAATTTAACCTCATTAGGTCTTACGGTGTACCCGGGGGCAGAAATACGACCAGCCCAGGCAATGGAGAGAGTTGCATACCCCCTTTTCGCATTGGAAAAGACCGCTCGATAATCCGCATACTGACCGCCACCGTGAACTTGCAGCAAACCAGGGACATTTTTGGCACCCTTGGGAAAACCATAAACACCAGCCATCATCGCCTCCTTACCTTTGAATTCACCCATACGATATCGAATAATTCTTAAAATAATATCGTCTTGCTCCCATTCTTTGAGAATTTCAGTTTCTAAATTTTCCAACCGAGGGTTATAACCCTGCCACATAGTATCAAAGTCGATGGGTGGAGCATCATGATCATAGCTGGGTAAGGACTCACCTCGTACAAAACAAAGACCCAAGAAATAAAAAATAATGGGGAATAGAAAATTCAATTTTAATACCTGCATCTTATAAATTGAAAGTTTCACTTCTGTAATTTGCAATACCTTACTTTTGAAAGTGAAAACATAAACCCGTTTCCTGGGGCTTTATTTAGTCTGTTTCGAAGCTAGAGCCTTGCGTAACTAAAATGCTTTGTGGAAACGGATCTTTAATGTAACAAGTTCTGTAGTTTTTCATTACATATAAAAGTGGTGGGTTCACGATAGAGCCTTTGGGAGCAAACAGCACACCACTATCCAAAAATAGGTCTTCCTGTAAACGCATGCCCTTCTTTAATTCTTTAGTATTTAATAAAACACATTGAGGCCCCCCATTTCCATAAGGTCTGATGGAGCTCAATGCATCAAGAGCATCCATGCAATAAATAGATTTGTTTTTGATTAAAGAATCAAAAATTTGCGGTCGGTTCTGCCCTTTGCTCGCATAAAAGTCGTAATGCTTAGCTATACGGATCACTGAAGCCAATTTTGCAGTATCGTTATCGTCTTGGTTAGATTCTTCATAATCTTTCCCTATTAAATCAACTACTTTCATGACTTCACTCATATTAGGTATGCTAGACAACATCTCTCTCGTAAAATCTTCAAAGCTATCAATCAACTCCATTTCATTAGGCTTAACACCTTCATTTTGATAAGCTCTAAGCTGTACTTCTGGAGGCAAGGTTGCAAAACCTAGATGAGAAAAAACGCAGGCAGGGTCGGACCTCCAGAGGGATCTCAATCTTAAATATTCTCCAATTTCGGAAGCCATACGCATAACCCGTTGAGAACGGCCAAAATATAATGGTAAAGCGGCGGCAAGCACAGCAGTAAAAGAACGCACAACGGCGTTCATGACATTCCCAATTGAATGATTCTCATCCTCAACTTGCTCAAAATGAAACAAAGCATCTTCAATATGTTCAATCAACTCATTTGGAGGGCAAGGTTTACTAAGCAAACGAAACCCTCCACCCTTGGCTACAAACTCCGCGGCATACTCGAAATTAGTCGCACCTGTTAAAAGGATTGCAACCGTAGAGCGATTATAAAGTCGCATTTGCTTCAAAAACTCAGCCCCATTCATTTCGGGCATTACATAATCAACAACTACCACTGAAAATACCTCTCCTTTCGCGATTAGCTCAAGAGCATCCTTGCCTGACGAAACAACCGTTAAGTTATACTTTCTGCCTAAATTTAATTCTATTCCTTTTAGAACACGCTCTTCGTCGTCAATGAACAAAACTTTTGGTTGATTACTCATATTTCAAAACATCCATAAATTCATCTAATAAGGCTTAACAAAATCAATAATAGCCTTGGACTGGTCCTGTCAAAAATATAATCATTTATGATTGTTCGATGTGAATAACCAAAGATAGACGGTATTTTATTTTTAATTTAATAAAAGATGATGAACGAATTAACAATAAAGGGGAAAATAACTTTTGTGGATGAGGTGCGCGAATTTGGAAGTAATGGATTCCGTAAACACCAAGTTGTAGTGGAGACTGGAGACGGTCGATGGGACAACCCAATTCCAGTAGAATTCACTAAAGATAGTATTGAATTAAGCAAAGAATTAAAAGTGGGAGATCAGGTTCAAATTCAAACCCGAATCAATGGAAGAGAGTGGCAGGGAAAGGATGGAGTAACCAAATGGTTCACCTCGATAAACGGATATAAAATCACCAAGGAAAACCCTCAATCTTCCGAAGATCCCAGTTCATCATTTGATACATTTGACGAGTATGCAGATGACCTTGAGGAAGATGTTTTTTGAACCAGCAAATAGAGGCTGAAAAATATAAATCCTATCCTTTTTCATTATACTTTAATTTTCTTTGTATTTTTTAGCCTACGAATGCTAATTTAGAATATACTAATAAATTATTGCCCACCAATAAGTTACACCTTCATCAAATGAAAGTGAAGCTTTATTATTTATAGTTTAATAAAAGTAGGCCTTTTATTATTTATCCTTATTAATAAACTTACTCACATGCGCATGTAAGTTTGATTTTTGGGTACTTTATCTGCTATATTGAATGTAGATGCGCCTTTTGACACTGCTCTGTTCAACCTTGGTAGGGATTTGCTTTGCTAATTCCTTACTCTTTGGTTTGGTCCAAGAGGAAAATCTTTTGGCAAGATGGTCTTTTGACGAGGGAAATGGTTCGATCGTTAATGACTCTGTTATTGGAGGTAGTCCACTCTTCATGAATCTCGGAAAATGGGGAGAAGAAGAGAATGGTAATGCTCTATCTAAATTCTCAATGGATATAAGCGAAGGAACTGGTTTTGCGCTCTTGGAAGCAAACCGGAAATTTCAAGTCACCTCATCATACAGTATTCTCCTTTGGTTTAAAACAAATGGGCTGCCCGATGATTATGCCCAAATTCTCAGCAAGCGTGAATCAACCAATATTCTTATCTCTTTCAGATTAAGCCCGGGGGAACCAGCCTGGAAGCACTGTATCGTGCCGACGGACTCTCGAGCAGTATGGCTCGACCGGCCCAGTGTATTTTCAACTTAATCAATGGAATTGTTTTCTTTCCACTTATGATGGCACCTACCTCCGATCCTTTCTTAACTGGAAAAATGCGGGCATACTCGAACTTCTCGAAACTCCCCTAAAAGACAATGCCGATATCGGAATTGGAGGGTCCAGCGATGGCAGCAACTTCTTCAAAGGCTGGATTGATGAAATTCGATACTACTCTGAACCGTTAAGCTCGGAAGATGCAGTGATTGCATTTGGGGAAGGTTTTGGCGATCTAGGTGCCAGCCCAAAAATTGATGCTCCACTGGTTAATCCAGAGGCAAATTCTACCGTTTTTGTTTCATTCGTTAAAAACAGCGGTGAACTTTCTACTGTATCCGGATTTACAACCAACGACCTGGAAGTCACAGGCGGTCAGGTTTCCGGATTTTCTGAATATAATGCAACTCATTACCGTTTCTATGTTGTCGCCGACAAAAAGCCTCAACGGATTAAAATCCGCATACCTGCTGGAACCGCCAAGGACGACGGTAATTTTTCTACTTCTTCGGGCTTTGCCCGGATTCAACATATGAACCAGTAACCGCAGCAAAAAACCTTGTGGGCTGGTGGACTTTTGATCAGGAATCCTAACCAATCCTGGGAAAGTAACAGCACGCCTCCCGCAAACATTGATGCATGGACTCCCCTCACTTTGTCCCCCAAAGTCTGGTTGGACGCCTATGACTTAAGCAGCTTGGATAAAGGGACTGACCAAGGACAATTGGGTCAGCCAACAGACGGTGAATCCATTCAGTTTTGGGCAGACAAAAGCGGAAACGATCATCATGCCAAAAAAAGAGCTGGTACACCTTCTTACAGTGCGACGGTTTAAACTCAAAACCCACTATTTATCTTAACAGTGCTTCCCTGGTTTTAGAGAACTCCAGAGTACCCTTTGACAACTGGGAAGAATTTCATGTTTTTGCAGTGCTTTACCAAACTGCACACAATCACTTCTCCAGCATATTATGGTAAAACCAACTACCACCGGGTGGGCCGATAATAACAGCTATAACTTTTCGTGGTTTTTGAACATGCATAGGGCAGATAGAAACGGGCACAAACTTTGGGGACCAGCACTAAATACATCAACTGGTGGAAACAGTATACTGACACACAACCAATGAGGCAATCTGGACACACGACGGTTTACGGGTGGATCCGAGTGTCTTTCGATCGGTATTCATCTCTCGAGAAGCTAATAATTTTAAGTTTATCGTAAACGGACAAACAATTGGGCAATCAACTTTAACAGGTACCATCAAGTCCACACCAACACTTGATTTCGTGATTGGGGGGAGATCAGATGGCACAGGTAACTGGAAAGGAAAAATATCTGAATTATCCTTTTTGATAAGGTGTTAGATGACTCTATTGTCACATCTTATCTAGATGACAAATGGGCACCAGATTGTCCCACTTTTTGACTCAAATCAATCCACATTTGTTTTCGAGGATCAGTCTGGAGGTGACCGCCCCATGCTCTTTTACGGAGAGACTCAAAATAACCAGAATTTGTTTGGATCAACTCTGGGATTTGATGGCGGCTCCAATTTCGGGAAGATCGATTTGCTTGACCGCAATCAAAGCGCGATCGAATTAGCAGATGTAACCCTACCTAATCTGTTGCACGCTTGGTGGCCCTTCGATGGAGATTCTCTGGATTACTCAGGAAATGAAAGGCATGGTCAAATGGTCGGGAATGGGGCTTTTGGAATGGGCCGGTTTGATCAGGCATTAGATTTACAAAACGGAGGAATTTTCAGAATACCTGAGGAAAAAGATCCTGGAATTTACGAAAATTTCCCACGCACCCTTTCCATGTGGGTCAAAACACTCGCACCTTCTGGAAATCTGGTAAAGTGGGGAATCTTGGAAGATGGAAAACATTGGAACTGGTCTATAGCCAGTTCCAACGGCATGGGTGGATGGATGAGACTGGGTATCCATGGTGCCAATCAAACCGGAAAGCATTACATGGTGACTGATGGAAAATGGCGACACCTCGCGGTCTCGATGACCCCAACTGGAGAAAGTTCATTTTCACTGGATTTGTATGTGGATGGCAGACAAGAAACCAAGTTTTTATCCACCATTAACAAAAATAATTTTGAGATTAACACGCAACCTTCAGACCTTGTTGTTGGAGGAGAGGGATTTAGCGGGTGGATTGATGACTTCCGTATCTATTCGACTATGCTGAACAGAGGTGAGATCTCCATGATTTTGGAGGAAAAAACTAGCTGACGACCTAGCCATTACCCGTGGCAACTACTCCCTTTCTGCTTGGATCAAGCCGACTGACCTTCCGGAAAGCAATCGGTTCAACTTTGCACATGCCCGTTTTTTCTGGAGAGACTGGGGGGGAGATACCCGCATCGATACCTGGCCTCACGACATGAGAAAAACAGGCATTCCTAAACTGGACCCAAGCAGCGATCTTTTATCCGAACTCTTTGAGGAACCGGTCAGCTTTTATGCCCTGGCCGTGGACAACAATCCCAATACTGACGCTGGATGGAACACAGACTATATAGGCTATGACTCGAATTCAATTTCCTACCCCTATGCTTTCTTTTCAGATACCAACCTGACCGACGGCCCGTGGCTTCTGGAAAATGAGAATGGAGGCACAGCTTACAGCCCCGATTTTCTATCCAGTCTTTCTGAAACGCCCAATTCTTATGCTTCTTCTTTTGGAACATCCTTTTATGACTATGGTACTCAACCCCGTGGATTTACCATCGCCCATGGATCTCTAGCCTTTGAACCAGGCGGTTCCTTTGCACCAGGGATTTTTTATCTTCGGGCAGGAGGCAGTGGCAGGAATACTTTTTGGTTAGATAGAAATCAGAACCTGACCTTTGACGAAGTGGACTCAGGGGAACGAATAATCAGGGCGGATGGTTCGAACGGGCACGAGAAAGTTTTATTCCTTGGCCATCAAATCCCCATTATTGCAACTCCGGGAATTGAAAATGACCGAGGCTTGGCAATCACTGGTAAAAGATCGATCAGCTCCTGGGAACAGAATGGAGAGGAGCCCATCTCATCTCTCTTTGAGTATTCATTGAATCAAGGAGAGTGGGCCCATGTTGTGATGACCGTAAACAGGACTACCCATCAGCTTTCCACCTTTGTGAACGGTCGAATGGTGGCTACCTCCGCCTTGCAGGAAAACGAGCTCCCTGAACCGAGAATGGGAGACTGGTTTATTGGGGGACCAGGTCCTTTCAATAGCAACCAATACTTTGCCGGGCAAATCGATGACCTACGAATGTACGACGATGCCCTTACACCGGAAGAGATCTCCCGGATATACAACGGGGGCGAGGGTGATATTGGATTGGTCGGCACAGTATCCGCACCGGTGGTCACCGATGAAGAGACTGTTACCTTTCGGATTGCCTTCGAAAAATTTGAAGAAGGTATCGCAATTACTGGAATCACGGAAGCCGAGGTCAATGCAAGCCTGACCAACGGAGAGATTGTAGGGGGAAGCTTAGTCTCCCTGGGGTCCGGGATTTTTGAATTCAACGCAACCTTTACCTCCTACCAACAGATGATCCTGGACTTACCCCGTGGGGCAGGTAGTTCCGACACAGAGGACACCTTGAGGGTTCTGCACAAAATATCACGAGTTCCCGAAGTTCCCCAAAAAGAGGATTTGGTCCACTGGTGGTGGCTGGACGAATCGATTGGGAAATCTGTTAACGACAGCATGGGTTCAAGCGATGGTACGATGCAGGGAGGTGCTTCATGGACTGCGGACTCGATCTTCGGAACAGCGGTTAGTTTTCGTAATGAGGGAGATTACATATCCCTCGGTTCGCCTGATACCAACCTCAGCAAGGAACAGTTCACGGTTTCGCTATGGTATAAAAGAGTTGCCAATAGTACTTACCGATCCCCTGAACTCATTGGAAACATCATGCTCTCTCTCGGCGGAACAAATGGAGAGGCGATTCAAATCGGTACGGGAACCTCCAACCTGGAAGTGTACATGAATACTTTAATTAGCTCAGGAAATGTACAGATGGGACGAGGCATTGAAGAAGATGTATGGAACCATCTACTTTTATCCTACGATGCAAATTCACCGGATGGGTATGAACTCAAATTTTATTTAAATGGGCAACTCGAGGGAGAAAGTGGAGACTTTGGTAGCAGCCTGGTTATACCGGGAAATAGCCTTTGGAGGATCGGTCACTCTGCCCAAGGGCGGTTTATCGGTGAGATTGACGATGTTCGCATTTATTCTGCTGTTCTGGGATCATCCATGGCTACTGATTTGTACAATGATGGCTTGAGTGATCATGGACTCACCGTGGAACCCTATGCCTTTGATCCAGTCCAAGACCCAGAATTGCAAGAAGAGGTCTCGATTGAAGTTAAATTTAAGAGATACGGAGACTACCTGAGCCTCAATGATTTATTGATCGAGGATTTAAACTTTTCACTGCCAACCCCAGATCAAGTGGAAGGGGTCACTATGTGGCTTGATGCATCGGACCCTGACAGCATCACTTTAGCTACGGGGAACGAAATTGACTCGATATCGAACAAGGTGAACGGGGCGGTTAGCTTGTACGGGCATAGCACCAATAAACCGGACACGGGTGGGGAAATCAACGGGATCAATGCCATCGACTTCGATAAACGTAGTGACAATAACATCGAAAAAATCACGGCTTACGAAGGGGGTAGGAATAACCAAACCTGGACACCTGCCACCGCAGATGGCAGACCGGGCGAAGTCAGGGATGTTTTCGTGATCATGGTTGCCCGGCTCGACACGCAACTTCGCAACACCTTTCCATTTGGTTTTGGATGGGGAGACCACTTTCCCTTGGATTAACGGTAACATTTTCTGGTGGTTTTCAGATAATCGTAAATCTGCAAGCATGATCAAAGCCGGAGAAACCGCTCTATTGGGACTGCGGTTTTCGGTCACCGAGGGATTTCAGAGTGTTTTCAAGAATGGTGTATCCATACTGAGTGGACCTCGGTCATCCCCAACCAATGCAGGAGGCTCTTTCTTTTTTCCGGCCACTAATGCATGCCAGCGGTTATGGGTCGGACTGGACTCTTGGGGAAATGATTGTATCGCGAGGGGCTTTGAGCCAAGACACCCGTCAGCAAATGGAAGGGTATCTTGCCCAAAAATGGAAACTCAAGGACTTGATGCCTATCACCCATCCCTATTTATCCGCTTATCCTAATTTTCGTTTACTGGATAAGAATGGAGAAGATGTGGATGATTTTTCTTTTTCCAAAAATGAGGATAACTCCAGCTTGGTCATTGGATTCACCCCATCGGAATCTCCAAACCGTTTTTCTTTCCAAGCTTGGGGGAAGCTTTAGTGAATCCAGCGATGGTGCCGTCAGTCAACCCCTTAGCTTCAATCTGGCATACGGTCGCCCCTTAACCCGGTTGGATCACCTTCAGGCATGGTGGGATTTCGATGACGAAAACCCCGAAGTTGTTAGCGAATACTTTGGGCGCTTCCCAGGAGCTTTTATCGACAACAACATCTCAGGTACTCTTTATGAAGTCACCTACGCTCCCGGTTTATCTGGTTCTGCCCTCAGTTTCCCCGGTAATGCCTGGGTTCGGACGACTGCATCTGCCAGTAGCCTGGGTATTCCATCGAACCGCCCCAGAACGATTTCTCTTTGGATACAGGCCCAGGAAAACGAAATGAATGATGCGGTGATTTATGGAATGGGAAATTTAAGCGGTAATTCGGGTGGTAACTGGACTGGGTGGGGATTGCGAAATATTTGGTACAATCGAATAAGCTCTTTTTACAATCATCAAAATGTGAAGAATGACTTTTGGTCCTCCACCGGAGATTTTGGAGGTGCATGGAAGCATATCGCTCATATTTACGATGGCGAACGAGTCAAAGCCTATGTCGATGGACTGGAAGTTCTTAATACCCAACAAACCGATGTATCGACCATGAGCAGGATCCCACTGAGTTTTGGATATTTTGATGTAAACCGGACAAACTGGTATGCCACAAACTTTGTTGGCTTGATGGACGATTTTCGGGTCTACAACATTGCCCTTAGCCAATCCGAAATCGATCAACTTTACGGAAATGGTACAGGAGATGTCGCCCTAGTTCCACAAATATCAATGTGATCCGGTGATCGAAGGGTCCGCTGGTAAATGGATAAATTAACTTTTACACGCGGTGGAAAGCCCTTCCCTGCCTCTGCTTAATCACTTCATCCCATTTCACGGTTACCAATGGTGCAATGATTGAAAGACTCCGTCTACACGGACGATAACATGACTTGGTTCTTTGCTCTTTGAACTTATGGAGGAAAAAAACAGAGGTTCCTCCGTCATCTTTCATCCCAATGTTTTTGACAGATGGGTATGGGCAACCCAATGTGAGCGGTTTTGCTAACTCCAAAAAGCTTTTCCGTGCCACCACCCGCTCTGATTTCATTGACGCCTGGTGGTCATTTGACCGGGACACCCTCGGTCCACCCAAGTCGCAGTGATGACACCAATCTGTGGTCGGCCACACTTTATGATGCCTGGGTAACTGCAAAAGGGGAAATTTCGGACAAGGCCTGGCTTTTGATAAATCCTGTGGATGATGGGAGAATGAAAGTGGAACCCAACGGGATCCCTCTAAACGAATCGGGTGGACTCTTTCCTTGTGGTGCAAGAATTTCATCTGCCTCCATCTACAACTGCCATCTCCACCCTCTTCCGCGGGCAGGACAAACAAAGTGCGGTTGAGTTTGACCGTTACCTGGTATTACGGGGACAGGATCAATTCATTGGTTTTATAGATGGGGATGAAGCAGATGATGAGGCGAGGTTTAAGAGTTCCAATTATAAACTCCAACCTTACGCACAAAGGGGTTGGAATCACCTCGTTGTTTTAGGTGAAGGCTCCCGTACCAAGTATTTTTTAAACGGCATTTTTATAGGACAGGCAAACGATCGTGATCAAAGCGATGTCTATTACATCGGGAATTCAAGTGGGGATGAATTGTTTGCCGAATACATCGACGATTTACGAATATATAGCGTTTCTTTATCGCATGCGGATGTCGGTTCGATTTACGGGGGTGGTTATGGTGATATGTTTAGCACCATTCAAGTCGAAGAAAACTCGACCTCTGCTGAGTACCCGAAGGTATTCGATCTGTATTTTGGTAAAGATGCCAGCTTGGTGGAAGTGGATGATCTTAATGAGTCATGGATGGTTCTCTCACCAGGTACAATAAACGATATCAATCAATCGGAAGATAATTCTTCTTACCGAATATCCATAAACCCCGATACTTCGAAAACTCTTCATACCTTGGAAATCCCAGATTTGCCCACTCGATTTCAGAACTTGAGTTTATGGTTGGATGCAAGCGAGCCTCAAGGCGGTTCTTTTTCATTCGAGTCCGATAATGAACTGACGCTTTGGCTGGATGGTTCAGACGCAAGTACGGTTACCAAGCGTGATGGATCCGACGATATCGATACCTGGCAAAACAAGGTCAACCCTGCTGTAGTCATGAAAAGCACCTACCCAAACTTCTCCCAGTTTTGATCAAACAATCAATGGAAAAACGGCGGTTAGAATCGAGGGAAATAATGGAAACTTTGAACGCATTACAGCTTATTTAAATGGTGCAAAGTGGAACCCAGCCGGGATTAATGGACAGGCAAGCGGTCCATTAACTGATGTTGTAGTGATGCTCGTTTGGCGGATTGATCAAAATGGCAGAACCACCTTCCCTTTCAATTGGGGTATGGGCGATCACTTCCCCTGGGATAACGGTTGGATTTACTGGAGGTATTCCGGGAACAACAGAACCCAAGTTCATTTAGCAAGCAATGGAGACACCGTTCTTACAACATTGGAATATTCGGTCAGTAAGGGCACTCAAAAAGCCTACAAAAATGGCAGCGTAATCTTTTCGCAAGCACCCCAGGAAAATCGATACATTGGCGGGGCATTCTTCTTCCCCGGTCAGCAGTTACTGGGGTAGTAATCATGTTCCCACGCTTTACCCTTGGGGGAAATGCTGGTGGTGCGCGGAACCATGTCCGAAGAAGAGCGTTCGATATACGAGGGATACCTCTCTCACAAATGGGGAATCTCTGGCTTCCTCCCAAGTATTCATGAATACAAATCACGAGACTCCCAATAATTTCGATGGAGAAGCCTGGAAGCCCGGCACCTCATTTGCGAAGTTGTACTGGACAGACAAGAGCAACCAGCGAAACCATGCCACCTCAAACGGCAGCCCAACATGGGGCTCAAATTCTCAAAATGGCTTAGCTCTAATGACTTACAGTGGTGCAGATGGAGAATATCATGACTGGGAAAAGATTAATGATATCAGGACAGTCTTCTGGGTAGTTAGAAAAAATGGTACCGACTCCAACCGCTTCCTGCTTGGAGATTGGACGGGGTCTGGAAGCGGTGGGGATTATAATTTTCATACTTCTGGAAATAATTATCTTCATAGCGGGCATGCAAGTACCGCCTATGCTGGAACCCTCAGGGAAAATGGAAGTCTAATTTCAAACCCCCAAGACACACCGCTCCCACAAAATTTAAGTGTAATATCTCTCAGGTCTTATTCCGATTTAAAGGCTTCCAATTTCACCAATGACCGAAATAATGGAGGTCGTACTTGGAAGGGGGACCTTGGAGAATTACTTATTTTCAATGAATCTCTTGAAGACGATGAGATCGAATCGATCGAAGGCTACCTTGCTCACAAATGGGGAATCGAGGGTTCATTAATTGCCGGGCACCCCTATGAATCAAGTCCACCTGCAAAAGATTTCGGACAACCTTTTACTTTTGGGAATGGGCAAGAATTGGAAAATATTCATTTTGAATTGCTTCATTATCTTCCTGCTTATCGGGAAAATGACCTAATTAGCCGCTGGGACTTTGAAGATTCCATCATTGATCCTAATGGAAAAACGAGAATTATCGACCTGGGGGGGCAAGGAATGACGGATTTATCGAAGGCAATGCTCACTTAACAGCTGGACGTTTTGGAAATGCACTAAATTTGAATGGTTCCGGGGATTTTCTTACTATTCCCAAATTTCGTGGTGCGAATACCGCTCGGAACCTTACTTTCTCAGCGTGGATCAAACTGTCAAACAGTGGATCTTCCGAAGATTCTGACGATGCATCTATTTTCTCCACCGATGGCAGTTCAACCAACCACGCACGACTTTGGTACGATATAAACGCCAACGGCATAGGTAACCGGACATACTCTTTCATACTCGGTTCCACCTTAGCACAAGCTAACCGTGCCAGTGGAAACGATGGGCTTGGCATTGCCAACCAATGGCAGTTCATCGCCTGGGTAATGAACCAGGACCAGCGCACCCTCTATGTCGATGGCAACCTGATTAGCCAGTCCAATACCCCTACCCCCTCGATTACTCTTGGGGGAAACAACGCACGAATTGGATCATGGAACGAAGATAGTCAGGCAGATTTTGAAGGCCAGATTGATGAAATGAGAATATATGGAGTATCTTTTGCTCAGCATGATATTGATGCGATGTGGAATTCCGGTTCGGGCGATCTAGGCATTGTTCCTGTGATTGAATTAAACCACAATCATGCTGCCGCTGAGGTTAATGGTACGATCAAATTTTACCAGGTTGGCAACCAGGTTGAGGTTACTGGTCTTGATCCCGCTGATGTTATTTTGGATGGGGCTACTTTAAGCAACTTATCCGCTGATGGTAATGGAGGGTATAATGTATCTATCCTGCCAAAGCGCCCGGGTGTACCATTCATAATTTCCATACCTGAAAATTCGGCCAATGAAGTAAATGGTACTACGCTAACTGGAGGCACATCGGCTAAATTCATACAAAGCCCAACCATAACCGCTCAGAACAACTTGGTATTATGGTACAACTTTGAGGGTAATCAGACCGAGCGGGTCGTTGATCTGTCCAACCGTTCTGTGGATGCATCTCTCTTTGGAGGCAAAAGAGTACCCGGTAAATTTTCCCAATCCTTACAATTCCTTCCTGGTGAATACTTGAGGATTTCAGGAGATGATTTTTCCTTCAACCAAACATTTACAATTTCTTTGTGGACTAAGATTTTAGACGATGAGGAGGGTATCATTTTACGAAATGGACAAGTCTCTTTGGAATACCGGGATGACCTAAAAATGTACGGATCTTTATACACTACGAATGGATGGGAAGAAATTGGTTCCATCGCCCAATTAGGAAAGTGGGCACACTATTCATTGTTGAACGACTCCCAAAGCTTGAAGCTTTTCATCAATGGCAATTTGATTAACTCACGATCTCTGGAGAACAGCACGGCATGGGAAAGCCTTGCAGACCGTAATCTTTATTTTGGAACTGACTCAAGATTGCCCTGGGATCGAGGAGGTAAATTCACCTTAGATGAATTACGGGTTTATGACCGCGCCCTTAGTGAAAATGAAATCGAAGACCTTTATGGTTATGGTAGTGGAGATTTGGGTATACGACCCATTGTTTCCGGAGATTCCATTTTTTCGACTTCTCCCATTTCACAATCGGTACAGTTTTGGGAGGAGGATTCGAACCTTTCTGTATCTGGTTTAGAATTGGCTGAGATAAATGCAAGTGGTGCGAGTTTGTTAAATTTCAATTCATCGGATCTTTCGTACGATCTAAATGCCAGTTCAAAGCCATCACTTGTACGGGTGTCCTTGCCCCATGGAGCTGTAAGTAAAGATGGAAACCTCAGCCAGGCTGGAGCTTATGAGTTCCAACACCGTACCATTACCTCGGTCGAGGATGGTTTGGTTGCGTGGTACACCTTTGACTCGGTCAGTGGGTCAACCATTGCTGATACTTCAGGGAATCTTCGACACGCAATACTCCGTGCCTCTGATATTTCTGAAGACAATAATTCGGATGCGATTAGTTCATCGGAAAGCAGTCCTACAAGCTATGGTGTATCCAATGTATTTGATAACAACTTTATTGGCTCGAATGATAAATGGCTAACCAAGTGGGACGGATCTCCAGTTTATATTCAGTATGACTTTGAAACACCTACCGAGATCGGTAGTTATGCAATCTATTCTCAAAATGCGGATGAAGATATAAAATCTCCCAAATCATGGATATTCAAAGGTTCTAATGATACTACCACCTGGCAACAACTCCACATTGTCGACAACCAGACTAATTGGGGGGAATGGGAAAAACGAACCTACACTCTCTCCCAAGCTGCAAATTATCGCTATTACCGAATTTCTTTTACCGACACCACCGGCAATCTAGCCCCAAATCATTTCGAAGATCTACAACTTTGGCTCGATGCGTCTGATTCATCCTCGATCGTAGAAAATGCAAATGTCGTTTCGAGATGGAATGATAAAAGCGGGCTTAACAACCATCTTCTATCCAACGGAGACCCAAGCACGAATACCCGTTCTCAAAACTCCCAAAATGTAATCGATTTTGATGGAAACGACTATTTTGAATCCGAGAGCTCCTACCCCACCGGAAATGACTTCTCCTTTTTTCTAGTAGCCGGGATTGATGCGATTACCAATGCCTACCAAGCAATGTTTTCTATTCGACAAGCCGCCGGAGATCCAAGTTTTCAGATAGATGCCGCCAGCGATTCATCCTTCCTTGTACGGTTCTGGAATAATGGTGTTGGCACGAACAAAGATTTTTCATCCACTCCTGTGCAAGGTCCGAGCATTTATGAATTTATCTTTGATGATACCGCTAACCAATTAGCTGTTTATGTAGATGGAAGTTCACTCGGAACAACTTCATACACTACTGCACCCAATCAACAAAACACCCTCACGCTTTTTGCAAATCGTGGAAGAGGTTCTTTCATTGACGGCTTTGTGGCAGAAATGATTGGAATTCAAAAAGCAGTCACCCCGACCGAACGCAAAAGAATCGAGGGACATTTAGCCCACAAATGGGGGCTTAGTGATTCATTATCTTCCACACACCCGCTCACTTATTTATCAATCGGAGAAATTGAGTTTTTCCCTCCAGCTCAAGTCCAACCTGCAGAATTTAATAATGCAATGGACTTTTCTGCAGACTTTCTAGAACTTCCATTCCGAATCGACCAATCCGTTGGCTCAGATGGATTAAGTGTAGCCTTGTGGCTTCGCCCCGATGCCGTGAACGGAGCCGGAAATAATCCGTCCATCTTTTTAAGTACGAATAATGGCGGCAATGATTGGTCTCTTGGATTTAAAGACGGCTTTCCGTTTATCCGCACCGGAAAACTGGAACTGACCACTCCGCAATATGTTTATGCAAACCAATGGATTCATCTTGTGGGGGTCTTTGATCCCCAGACTGCTCGAGTTACCATCACGCTAAACGGAATTCAGGCAACATTGAATGCCCTGGGTTTTGACCCTTCAACTGCTCGAATGTTTATCGGTGCCGATTCAGACGGGTCCAATCCCTACGATGGATTGATGGATGATTTACGCATTTGGAATCGAGTCCTATCGACTGAAGAAATTGGATTACTTTACGGAAATGGGTTAGGAGATTTAGGTCCCAAAGCAACCATCCTAGCAAGCAGCCCGGACTTCCAGGCACAAGTCGATGCGGTACTTTCCTTTAATCAACCGGTCAATGACTTCAATGCAACTACCGACCTTGAACTGACTGGAGTCACCTTGCTCGAATCTTCCACGGACGATAATCAAACTTTCCTACTCTCCCTTCTCCCGAATTCATTTAGCCCATCCACCCTTTCTATTGAATTAAAAGCAGGTTCGGTATCTGATCGATTTGGTTCGACCAATAATTCAATTAGCAAAACTATAGATTTCCGAGCCCATCGAATCCGGGAGTTCGATCTTTTGTTATGGTGGAAATTGGATGGTGATCTTAGCGATTCTTCCGGAGGCGGAAACACTGGCTCAAGTGTCTCCCCTGATTGGAATAGTTCAGGTAAATTTGGATCAGCCTTCTCACTTGATTCCACAGACGGCAGGTCTGTAACTCATTCCGGACTTGCTACCGATTTACCCGAGGCAACCTTGTCCGTGTGGGTGTATCCGAGAAGTGAGAATTTTCATATCTTCCAAACTGAATCGATTTCCTCCGCGCTCTCCTGGACGATACAAAAAAGAAGACCGCTTTTTTTCTATAACGGCTTGAGCCAAAGTTATCTTCCAGGTGGTCCGATTGATGAGGTGCATGGTCGTGAATACCTTTCATTAAATACTTGGACACACTTGGCCCTGACTTATGAGTTCGAAATCCATAGGCTTCGGCTCTTTACTAATGGAAACCTTGATATTGAATCCAGCTTTTCAGCTAACCTGACCTTTCCTTCCTCCGATGCATTTCGTCTCGGACCAACTGATGAAATCGACACCACCTCTGGAGAAGTCGACGATTTCCGAATCTACGACCGTGCATTGTCTATCGGTGAAATCCAAAAGATTTTCGGCGGAGGCAAGGGAGATTTTGATAATCACACCATTGAATTAACCACATCTGAAAGCTTTGCACTTCCAATCGTAGTAACCGCAAGGTTCTTAAGGGATGGATATCCAGTGGACTCTGAATGGTTCTTTCAGCAATTCGGATGCATCCATATCCACTGGAAATGCCCGCCTAAGTTCGGTCACTAAATCATCCACTGGTGAATATTTGATCGAAATCACTCCGGATAATAATACCACTTTTGCAACGATCACTCTTGATTTGGATGGATCAACTGTTTCCACCAAGCACTTCGGCAATACCTTTCCTGATTCTAATGATTCATCCATCGATCTAATTTACGATCCACAACCGCCTGTTTTTTCTTCTCCAAATCTATCCCGTTGGACCCGGGGGATTTATTCAGAATTTAGCGTCAGTGCCAGTAATTACTTATTTCTAAGTGGTACGGACTTTCCGGATTGGTTGGAATTAAATGCGACTACGGGTATTCTCAGTGGTACTCCAAACGAGGGAAACTCCACACAGATTACACTTACTGCTAGCAACCCGGCTCACAGTACCCCTCAGAGTCATACCGTGGAAGTTTTCGACCCCTCGGTATTTGGCTCACGCATGGAATTTTCTCCGCAGGGAGTATTTTCTGGCCAAACGCCGCATAATCTTCCCGGGCTAATTCTACAATTAGACGCGTCCGAGATTTCTGAAGCTAACGGGTCAATCATTCATTCATGGAAAGATTCATCTGGCAACGGCAGAGACTTGAATCAATACCGTGGTAAACCGATGGTTCTTTTGAATGCAGAACTTGAGAACCAAAAAGTCGTTCGATTTGACGGATATTCTCAGCTCTATTCGAGTTTGGATGTCGGTTCACTAATTGAAGACTACTCGATAAGTGCCTTAATTCGGCACACCGGTGGGCTTAACCAAGCAGTGATTGCATCAGTGGGCACGGACTGGGTGTTTGGCCTGGGAGATAGTAGGTCCGCTTATTGGAAAATGGATGCAAGCCTGGTTAATCCAAGTCCATCTGCTGACCAAGATTGGCACATCATGACTGGAACGGTCGAACGGGATGGAGAGGTAATGCTATGGAGGGACGGTTTTTTAATGCACCAGGGCACCCCACCAAATCTAATTGATTACAAGCCCAAGATAATAACTCTTGGCGGTGCCCAAGCCAACGAAGACTTTTCCAATTCTGAAGTGGCTGAGGTTCTATTTTACGATCGAAAAGTAAAGGATTCCGAACGCAGGGAACTGGAAGATTATCTCAAACTAAAATGGATGCCGGGACATCTCGACAACTTCCCCCTTTTGGTAAGATTAAGCAGTGGACTTCATCCAGACTTTAACCTCAATACATTTGCCGATCCCCAGCAGGGAGGAGATTTGAGGATTTACGATCAAAAAGGACAAGTGCTCCGCTATGAAATCGACGAATGGAACAGTACAACTGGAGAATCTACTGTTTGGATTAGGGTAAATGAAATGAACACTGACCTTCGTATCTTTGCTTACTGGGGAAATGAAAATAACCAAACCCTCCCGCCCTACCGTAGTGATGGAAGCGTGTGGACGAATTATGAGGGTGTCTGGCATTTCTCCGATTATACAGACTCGTCAGCAAACAACCGGACAGCGTCTACCAATGGTTCTCCTGAAAGCTACATTGATGGAATAAGTGGACCTGCCATTGAACTGGACGGTATTAGTGATACCCTCACTATCTCCAGCTATGCCGGAAGGACTGGAGATTCCCCACGAACCATCGAAAGTTGGATCAAGTCGGAACAAAGTGCATCCGGAATTATGGGTTGGGGCACAGTTGAAAATCGTTGGAACTTTGGATGGAATTCTCAGGGGCCAAATATTATCTTAGCTGATAGCGACAATGGCAGTGGTAAGAGGCAAGGTTCGAAAACTGTAGGAAACGGGAGCTGGAAACATTTACTCGTGAGTTATCCTGGAAACGGAGCTGACCTCAATGCCACCCGCCTTTATCTTAATGGTCAATTAGTTGATGCTCCATCTTCATCCCTTGATGCAACAGTCAATACGGGGACGGGTACGGACTTGGTAATTGGTGCCTTGGCGAATTCCAGTTCCCACTTATTAGGACTATTGGATGAGACCCGGTTATCTGCTGTTTCGCGCAGCCATGGATGGGCCCGATTATCCTATGAAAGTCAACGGACCGACGAAAACTTTTTATGGCAAGATCTCATCCATCAACAGGCACCCATACTACCCAATGATCTAAACCTTACCGTGGTCAATGGAATCGAGATGGCATTTCAATTATCAAGTAATCCTCCAGCAACTCTTTATGAATTAAACGGTACGCTCCCCGGAGGTTTAAGTTTTAATCAGGCCACAGGAATGCTTTCAGGAACACCCAATGTGACTGGCAATTTTGAACTCAATGCAACCGCGAGCAATGGGAAGGGAAGTTCCACTATTATTTTTACTATAGATTCAAAAGCTAGCATTGAGGCTCCAACCCTATCTTCCGGCCAAGTCAACTCCACCCAAGGAACCAGTGCCCTACTGACTGGTGAATTGTTATCGAGCGGGGGTACCTCATGCAATATTATCCTCTACTATGGAACAGTAGATCAGAATGAAACGGAAGGTGCCTGGGAACATAGTTTGTCCTTGGGTTCGTTCGGGCAAGGCCCCCTACCCGCAACTTTGACCAGTTTGGATAGTGGAAAGTCTTACTTCTACAGGTTCAAAGCAAGCAATCCTGCTGAATCCTGGTCCGATACTGGTTTATTTTCAACTCTGCCCTATGACCAAGGAGTTTTACGTATTCATACTGGAATAGATGCCAGCGGAATTGGAGCAGGTTGGTACTGGGACAAAAAAGATGGAACCGGCGAGCAAAAAATTCTTAATCCTATTCTTTCTGATTCTCTCTATTTTGCACCGGATGGAACATCTTGGACATTGACCAAAGCGATTTTTGATTTCAATGAATCTATTCACCTCGGATCAAACTTGGAAAAGGTAATCCTCGAAGGAGCCAATGCTCTTTCCATCCGCGTGAGAGGCGACTTCACCATTGCACAAAACCTCAATACCTCCCTCCTTCCTACCAACCCTCACATTTCAGGAGGAACACTAAATGACGGATACCAAGCATATTATGCAGAATCTGGGAGCAGGGGATTTCGGCTTGCTCATGGAAACCTTGGTGGATACGGCGGCGGACAAGGACCAGGCAAAGGACTCTCTGATGGGAGCACTCTTACAGGAGGAACAACTGGCGGAGGTGGTTCCTTTGGTGGAGAAGGTGGCCCCGGTGCTTCTGGAGCAAGTGGTATTTTATATGGTTCTGCTTCTTTGAATTCGTTAATCGGAGGTTCAGGTGGAGCGGTGGGTAATCTTGGAGAAGCTGGAGCTGGTGGAGGTGCAATGGAATTCAATGCAACTGGTAAATTATTGATCGAACAGGGCGTTCAAATTTCTCTGCGTGGAGGCACCGTATTTGTAAACCCGCAAACGGGAGCCAATTATTCTGGCGGTGCCGGTTCGGGTGGTGCACTAAGACTGATTGGATCATCGATCGAAAACCGTGGAGTAATAGATGTTCGAGGAGGAGATGCCTCCGGTTCAGATCCGCGGGAACCAGGTGGAAAATATCTTAGATATGCTGGAGGTGCCGGAGGGGGGGGAAGGATTGCCATGTTGTCGGATGGTGAAATCTTACCTGGGACAACATTATTAGACGGTGGACAAGGAAATACCGATGGGGCACCCGGTTTACCTGGAACTATCTTCCTCGGCCATTCGCAACAAGTAATTACCTTTACGGTATCGGGGGGTGGTCCAAATGCCCCTTATTATCAATTTACCGATGAAAATGGACAAGTCCCTGACTTTACCACCCTTAAACTAATCCCTGGGAAGATTTACCAATTTGTCGCTTCGGGTATATCAAACAGCCATCCATTTATGATTGGCGAAAGTTATGGAGATATAAACTCCAGCCTTGTTAGCGGTGATCCACTCATTGGAACAACAGGGAAAATCACCCTTTCCATACCTCCTGAATACGCGGGGGATCTTTTTTACTTTTGTACAAACCATTCGAATATGTCTCAGAAATTACAAATTTCAATGCCTGTAATTACCTTTACTGTATCCGGTGGAAATACAAATGCTCCCTTTTATCAATTTACCGATCAAAATGGACATGTTCCTAATTTTACCACGCTCAATCTCGTCCCTGGAAATATTTACGAGTTTGTCGCTTCGGGTATATCAAGCAGTCACCCATTCATGATTGGAGAAAGTTACGGAGATACCGAATCCGCCCTAGTCAACGGTGGTCCACTCATTGGAACAACAGGAAAAATCACTCTTTCCATACCTCCTGATCATCAGGGCGATCTTCTCTACTTTTGCACGAACCACTTGGTCATGTCACAGCAGTTCCATATTGAAGGACAAGTTACCACTTTTACTGTATCGGGCGGGAATATAAATCCTCCCTATTATCAATTTACTGATAAGCATGGACAAGTACCTGACTTTACTGCCCTCAAACTTGCACGAGGAAATACCTACGAATTTATTGCTGATGGCATTTCAAGCCTCCACCCATTTATGATTGGGGAAAGTTACGGAGATAATGATTCCGAACTTGTAACAGGTGGTCCACTTACCGGATCAACGGGAAAAATTACCGTAATCATACCTGCTGATTATCCTGACGATCTTTTCTACTTCTGCACCAACCATTATATGTTCCAGCAGTTTCAAATTGCTCGGCCACTTACCACCTTTTCTGTATCAGGCGGAAATTCAAATGCTCCCTATTTTCAATTTACCGATGAAAATGGACAAATTCCTGACTTTACTTCACTCAATCTTATCCCTGGAAACACTTACCAATTTGTCGCTTCAGGTATATCAAACAGCCACCCATTTATGATTGGCGAAAGTTATGGAGATACCAATTCCTCACTTATAAATGGTGGCCCACTTACTGAATCAACCGGAACAGTTACCTTTAAAATACCCACTGATTATAAGGGTGATCTTTTTTACTTTTGTACAAACCATTCGATTATGTCTGAGCAATTCCGAATTGCTTATGCCTCTGCCAAAGATTTAGGCAATGATCTTAATGTTAAATCAGGAACTCTAATATTTGATACAGCCGGTTCATGGATGCACAGTTCCGGGCTAAAAGGAAAGGGCACCGTTCAAAATTCGAATATTTTGATCGAAGGTAGACCCTATGGGTATGGAGTATGTGAATTTAGTTTTTCCAACCTCTCAATCGGACAGGAGGTTTCAGTTGTGGTGCGGGGAAGAAACTCCCTGCGAATTATTGTTAATGGAAATGTCACATTATCCACCGACATTCGATTGGATGGAATGTCTGGAAAGTCAGGAATTTATTCAGGTTTACCTGGTCCGGGCGGGTGGGCTTCCGGTCGATCTCTTAGCTTTGCAAACCCATCAGCTATTCATCCCGCCCTAAGTGGAATGGGTCCTGGGGGCGGAAAAGGATATGGAAGCTCAATCCCCAGTAGCGCGGGCGGAAGCTACGGGATGTATGGATCAACCGGTTCGAGCAACGGTGTGCTTGGAATGATTTACGGGGACGATAACATCACCCACTTGATGGGAGGTTCGGGCGGAGCAAGATCAGGCGGGCGCGATTCCGATGGCGGTGGCGGTGGTGGGGCTTTGTCTATCCAAGTTGGTGGCAATTTTGTATTGGAAGCCAATGCCACCCTATCAGCTAACGGCGGTGCAGGAATATCGCGGGGATCTGCTAATGGAGCTGGTGGTTCCGGAGGAGCCATTCGTATTGAAGCAGCCAAACTCTCGAATTTTGGCAGAATGGAAGCTCTCGGGGGAGATGCAAATGGAAGCGGAGGCCCAGGTGGTGGTGGAAGAATCACTCTCATAACCAAGGGAACATTAGTGGAGGGTAATTACAGTGTATCGGGTGGCTCAAATGTTGATCTCGCAGAAGAATTACAGGCCACGGATGGTATCTTTGCCAAGATTCTCAGCCCAGACCTTCCCGATCTTTCAGATCGTAACTTTACTTTTGAAGAAATTATCTCCGATATCGATCTGGGCTTAATTCACGGTTTGTCCTATGAACTATCTGGCTTGCCACAGGGAGATTTACTTAAATGAGAATCTCAAACTTTCAGGCACTCCAACCCGGGCAGGTACTTTTACTGTAGTTATTCGGGCGAGCAATCGATTTGGAGAGACCAGTGATACATTTCTTATCAATGTCGCATCTGGCACCCCATCCGTATTCACTCTTACTGCCACAGCTGTAGGTTCCACCTCTGCCCTTTTGCACGCCGATGTAAACAGTACGGGGGGGGAAGATCTGACGCTCGATTTTACTTACGGGAAAAGCCAGGGAAATTTAAACCTGGAAACTAATTCATCCGTGGTTTCCACGAGAGGAAAATCCTCAATTCTCCTTACAGGATTGGATAGCAATCAAACATACTTTTTCCGGGCCCGCGTAGAGAGTTCCCTCGCTATTTCTGACGCAGAAACTGAGCAAAACTTCACAACATTACTCAACCAAGCCCCTCCAAATGTGGAGATCGGACCCGCTAGCAACATTACTGACAATAATGCCACCGTATCCTACGAACTGGTTTCCTACGATACCTCCCCACCGGTAATTACTTTATTTTGGGGTCCAATAGACCAAGGTAAAATAGATGGATTATGGGAATCGTCTTATGAAATTGGCGAGGTTACTCAGATTGGGATCAAAAGTTTTATTATTTCAGGCAGGCAAGCTGGAGAGACCATATTTTACCGGGTTAGGGCAAAATCAGAAAACCTTTCATCGTGGTCACAAACCAGCGGAAATTTCACCACGGTTAATAAGCCCAATGTGTTGGTCTTACCGGTAGCAGAACAAAGAGCAGATTCGGTTAAAATACGGGGATTGATTTCCTCTATCGGTGGTGTGGATACGCAAGTAAAACTTACTTCCCCACAAGTCAGCCAGAATCTTAGGGCTTATTGGAACTTCAATGAGACAGAAGGCTACGAAACCTTTGACCAAGTAGGAAATTCCGGGGTTGCTTGGTTACGCGGTGGAGTGACTTGGCAACCATCCCATTCAACTGACTATGGCACCGCGGTTTCTCTGGAGGGCAATGAATTTGCCTACATTGAACTGGGTGGCCAGCAAAGTGCTGGAGTTACCCGCCAGGACAGCCTCTTAGGATGGTTTCCATTCGATGACGAAACGGGTGCCACCTCCTCAAACCTTGGATCAACTGGATCAATTGCGACCCTGAAGAGTGGGGCTTTATTTTCAACAACCGAAAAGAAATTCGGGGCATCCTCTCTTAATATTCCACCGGCAAGTACAAATGCCTATGCGGAAATTACCAACCCTATTGAAGTGGGTTTAAATAACGCTTCCAACACTTACTCAATTTCTGTCTGGTTTAAAGGCTTATATGATTACCCCAATGGATGGAGAACATTAACCCGGGGTTCGGGTAGTAACCATCAAGTAATTGTTTCAAATGGTAATGACAGGTTGGGTTCATTTTTAAGTTCTGATGGTGGCTTTAAAGATTCTGGATATGATCTGCATCCAGAAACTTCCCAAAATTCGTGGCAACACCTTGCTGCAACCTTTAATGGATCATCCACAACATTTTATTTGGATGGATCCAATGCCGGTACCGTCAATGATTCTGCAGGTAATAACATTTATGCAGTGGGAAATTACCAAGGGGGCAACCAGCGTTTTGCCGAATATTTGGATGACTTCCGCGTTTATGGCATAACCCTCAGCGAGGAAGAAGTTGCATCTATCTACAATTCTGGCAACGGCGATCTACCAGACTCTAATGATTCTCTCTTACTAGGCGGGGAGATGTCCCTTTCAGCTTGGATAAAACCAAGGAAGTACGGTGAAGGCACCAGACCATTTGATTTTGGAAATCATTCCGGGAGCGATGCTTTTAATTCCATTATTCTATCCTCCATGGATAATGATGGAAACCTGACAACGAGTAGTGGGACAAATAACTCATCCACTCTGACTTCCAATTTATGGAAACTTAATCAGTGGCAGCACCTTTGCATTACCATAGATGAAGATGGAACGACCAAGTTCTATTCAGATAATGAATTTCTCAATTCTTACACGGGTGCCAAAATCCCCAAATTAAAACGCACTCACCACATCATTGGTGGAAACCGGATTGGTACAGAATCATTTGAGCCGCTGCAAATTCCTGGGCTTACCCTATGGCTGGATGCTGCGGATACCAGTACCATTGTGATCGATTCTGGTAGTGAGGTAAGCACCTGGGACAACAAGATTGATTCATCCGTTAAGATGTACAGCCACGCCACCTACAAGCCTGACACCGGGGCATCCATTAACGGCTTGAACGCCATCACTTACGACAAACGGGCAGACAACAAATGGAATACATGGATGCCAAAAAGAACGGCTCCACCAACTGGACACCTGCCACCACTAGTGGTGCCATATCTGGCAAGATTCAGGATTTGGTTCTCTTTATGGCTGCCCGCTTGGATGTTAGGCGGAGAAGTCACTTCCCCTTCGGTTTTGGATATGGCGACCATTTTCCATGGAATAATGGTCATGTTTACTGGAAACATGAAAGCGCTCGTCCCACATTCTCAATTGGTGCCAATGGAACCACTTTTGTCCTATCTTTAGTACACTCCAAAACCCTAGGTAAGCAACAAGCCTACATGAATGGTTCCCGGGTCTATGACGGTCCCCGCACGAACGACAACCAATTGGGCAACATGAGCGTATTTCGCTGGCCCAGTACTACTGCTCACAGTGGTTATGGTATTGACTGGACACTGGGGGAGATGATGGTCGTTAGTGGAACGATCCAGGATAGCGATCGTGAGAAAGTGGAGGGCTATCTCGCTCACAAGTGGAAACTGCAA
>CALSMY010000008.1 GCA_943787575.1 uncultured Opitutales bacterium
CGACCGAGCTCCGGAAAAATCGCTCAGACCGACCCGCAAATGCCTCAACGTTCCGCACCGCGATGCCCTTCTCGCCGTGTCCGGCAAACTCAACCCCAAGGCATACGGGCCAGGCGTGCCCACTCACCGTACCGCTTTTATGACCGGGCGTGGATCTCGGCCCAGCGGCCCTCTCGATGGGCATGGCCGTAGGTCCGTCTATCAGGCAGTCTACCGTAATTTCCTAAGCCCCTTCCTTCTCGCCTTTGATATGCCCAGCCCCTTCGGCCCCAAAGGAAGGAGAAGTTCTTCCAATGTTCCTGCTCAGGCCCTTACGCTGATGAACGATCCCTTTGTCCAGCGTATGGCGGTGATCTGGGCGAAAAGCACCGCTCAGATAAAGAACCCTCAAAACAGGGCCCAACATATGTATGAGCAGGCAGTCGGCCACCTTCCGGATGAATCCAAGACCGATCAATTGCTCGCCTTTTTGGACAAGCAGGGAGAGCTCTATGGCCAGAAAGACCATCGTGCGTGGAACGACCTGGCCCACGCCCTCTTCAACCTCAAGGGTTTTTCCTACCTGCAATAGTAGCAAGGAAGCACGCAAGAGTCCTCGACTCATCAAAAATCTAAAGGGACGAGCCAGTCGAAATGGGAATGAGTGAAAATTCAACGAAGGCACATTTTGGGCCAAGCAACCCAAGCCCACAGGAAAACGAGAAATCTAAGATCAAAAGGTACGCCTCGGTCATTGGTCTGAATCCTGAACAGGAATTATACTACCGGCAACTCCACGCCCATGTCTGGCCATCTATTCTCAATCAGATCAAGCAGGCAAACCTGCAAAACTTTTCCATCCACCTCACGGAAATCGAAGGTAAAAAGTACCTTTTCAGTTATTATGAATATACGGGCGAGCACTATGAAAAAGATATGAGCAACATGGCAAAAGACCCGGAAATGCAAAGATGGTGGAAGGAAACCAGTTCCTGCCAAATACCTCTGCCCGGCAGCCACCCGGAAGAACCATGGAAACCAATGGAAATGCTCTTTTTTCAAGAGTAACCATCGCTCAAATGGATAGATTTCTCCATTCAGGAAATTAGGCCTGAATGAGAAAAGATACTCGTAAGAAACACGGGTCTGCATACATTTATTTTGTGCATGTGTAAGTATATTTTAGCCAAAGCCCTTATTCCTTTTGTCCTCATCCTGGGACCTTTCCATCTAATTGGAAAAATTGACTTTGTGCACCAGATCATGCCGGTGCTCAAAAAAAATTGTGCCGAGTGCCACACCGAAGGAAAGAAAAAGGGCGGGCTCTCGATGAATACCCGGTCCGAATTTCTTGCAGGTGGTGAAGGCGGGGAAGTCGCCGTGCCAGGAGATCCAGATGAAAGCTATTTCCTGGAGGTGGTCGCCACGGAGGATACCGATGACCGCATGCCCCCCAAGGGACCGGGACTCTCCGATGAGGAGGTTCATTTACTCCACCAGTGGGTCCAGGAAGGTATGGAATGGCCCGAGGAAATCCCCCTTGGAGATTCTGGCTGGGAACCAAAGCTCAAACCAAGAGTGGTCATCCTACCCCCTGCACATCTAGGCAGGAATCACCCCATCGACCGCATCCTCGACAGGGACCTCGCCGAGCGCAAGGCCCCCATCCCCACTCCGGCCTCCGAGGAGACTTTTGTCCGCCGGGCCTACCTCGACCTCATTGGCTTGTTGCCCACACCGGAGGAACTCGATGTTTTTTTGAAAAGCAAATCAACCAAGAAGAGCGAGGAATTGGTCGATCAACTCCTGAATCGGGAAATTGCCTACGCCGATCACTGGCTGACTTTCTGGAATGATTTACTCCGCAACGATTACACCGGCACCGGTTTTATAACCAAGGGGCGCACCCAGATCACCGATTGGCTCTACGATGCCCTGCGGGAAAACATGCCCTATGATCAGATGACCCGGGAACTGATCGATGCAGAAAAGAAGGCAGCGGGATTTATCAACGGAATCAAGTGGCGCGGCACCGTCAATGCCAGCCAGACTCGCAACATGCAGTTTGCCCAGAATGTTTCCCAGGTCTTTCTGGGAATCAATATGAAGTGTGCCAGTTGCCACGATAGCTTCATCGACCGTTGGACCCTGCAGGAGGCCTATGACCTCGCCGCCGTATTTGCCGATGAACCGCTGGAACTGGAGCGGTGCGATATTCCCACCGGAAAGATGGCTACCGCCCGGTGGATGTTTCCAGAGCTTGGGCAGATCGATGCCAATGCCACCCGGGAGGTCCGGCTCAAGCAACTGGCGGGCTTGATGACCCACCCGGAAAACGGACGGTTCACCCGCACCATTGTCAACCGCATCTGGGCAAGGCTTATGGGCCGGGGAATTGTTCACCCCGTAGATGCGATGCACACCCAACCCTGGAACGAGGAACTGCTCGACTTTCTCGCCGTCCGCTTCGCCGAGGACGGGTATGATCTAAAAAAATTCATGCACCTGGTGATGACTTCCGAGGCCTACCGAGCCCGCAGTGACCTCCTTTCCGAGGAACCGGGCATCGATTATGTGTACAACGGCCCATTACCCAAGCGGATGTCCGCCGAGCAGTTGATGGACACCATCTGGCAGGTTACTGCCAGCAACCCGAAGAAACCCAGAGCCAAGGTAAACCGAAAATTCGAAGACACTGAGCCCGTTCCCTCGGAGGTCCTGAGCTTCCCCTGGCCGGAAAACATTTCTGCCCATTGGATTTGGAGCAAGGAAGAAGCCACAAAAATCAAGCTTCGCAAGGAAGTAATCCTCGATAAAAAACCGCAGTCAGCGGGCATTCTCGCCACCTGCGACAATGCCTTTTCCATCTCGATTAACGGACGCTTCATCGCCCGGTCCACCGCATGGGAAAGACCGGTCAAGCTTCTACAGTCCGATCTTTTTCAAGCAGGCAAAAACCTCATTGAGGTGGAGGCAGAAATGTTTGGCGGAGCTCAGGGATTTGTCGGCCAAGTCGTCTTGCAATATGAGAACAGTCAGGAAGTGATTGAGACGGGGGTGGACTGGTTGGCCAAGGTTCCCGACCAGGACTGGTCGCAGGCCCAGGCAGTCAAGGAATACGGACAAGCTCCCTGGAGAAAGGTCTTGCATAGCCAGGCGATTCAGGACGGTAAGACTGGCGTGGAACCCCCAGTTCGTGCATCGCTGGTTGCCAATGATTTCCTGATGCGTTCCCTTGGCCGCCCTCATCGTGATCAGGTGGTAACTTCCCGCCCCTCCTCTCTCACCACTCTGCAGGCAATCGATCTGGCCAATGGGGAAATCCTTTCCAATACTCTCGTGGAAGGGGCGAAGAATTTATCCATCTCGCAAAAAAGGGAGGACATTCCAGATGGTTGTACCGTCATGCCCTTGGGTCGTAACCCAACCCCAATCGAAGAAAAGACCCTGCTTGCAATTACGAAAAACTCTCCTCAACAACAAGGCGTGGAAGATTTGTTATGGATGGTCTTTATGCAACCTGACTTTCAAATCATCCGCTAACCCATAGAGTAGAACTCATGATCTCATCTGATTCATTACAGAGAAGACAATTCCTTAAGCAACTTGGATTAGCATCCACTGCTGCCCTCGCATCACCCAGCACCCAACTCTGGGGAAACGAACAAATTGTTCATCCATCCGCCCGTGCAGATTCTTGCATCCTTATCTGGATGGCCGGGGGGATGGCCTCGCCTGATACCTTTGATCCCAAAACCTATCTCCCCTATGAGGATGGACTGGAAGTAAAAAAAATCCTCAGTACATTTCCGGCAATTGATACCAATGTGGATGGGCTGAAAATTTCTCAGGGTCTTGAAAACATCGCCCAAGTCATGGACCGTGGAACCTTAATCCGTTCTGCTATCCAGCCCGACCTTGGAGCGATCCTGCATTCCCGCCATCAATACCATTGGCACACCGGCTATGTACCTCCCATCACCGTGGCCGCCCCCCACCTGGGTGCATGGATGGCTAAGGTACTTGGCCCAAAAAATGAGGTCGTTCCTCCCTTTATTAATATCGGGCAAAGATTGGAGGGCGTGGGAGAAAAAGAGGAATTGAAAGCCTTTACCACGGCAGGATTTTTTGGTTCTGAATACGGACCTATGAACCTGCCCTACCCCGAACAGGCGGTACAATCGGTACAGCCTCCAAAAGGAATGGAACCTGGCCGCTTTAGTAATCGATACAAACACTTTAAAAAATTACTCGACCAAAATCCCAACCGTGAGCAGGTAAGTGATTTTCAGGGAGAATCAATGATCCGTTCGATGGAAGCCGCCCACAGGCTTTTACAATCGGATGAGAAACATGCTTTTGATCTAACCCGTGAACCAAAAGATTCGGCTAATAAATATGGCGACTCCCGGTTTGGGCAGGGTTGCCTGCTCGCCCGCAGGCTGGTGGAACAGGGATCAAGATTTGTTGAGGTTACCACCGAATATGTACCCTTTCTCAATTGGGATACTCATGAAAATGGGCACACCACCGCCACTCGCATGAAAAAAGAAATTGATCAACCGGTCGCACAATTGATTCTCGATCTTGAAGCCCGGGGAATGCTCGACCGTACCCTGGTCATTCTCGCCAGCGAATTTAGCCGGGATATGATGATTGAAGGTGTACCCGGTTCCACTGCACCCGACCAGTCCCGAGCACGGACGGACAAGCTCAAGGAAATGAAACAGTACGGATTGCACCGTCATTTTACTGGAGGTTCCAGCATTATGATGTGGGGAGGTGGAGTAAAGAAGGGCCATGTATACGGAGCGACTGCCGACGAACGCCCACTCATGGCCGTGAAGGACCCTGTATCAATCGAAGACCTTCACGCGACCATTTTACACTATTATGGGGATCAATCCCAAAACCGCTTACGAGGTGGAAAAGCGTCCCTTTTACGCCACGAAGGACGGAATTGGCAAATGTGCCCAGGGAGTGCTCGCCTGATTCCAATGAATAGAGACCTTTAACCAACTTGTGATTCATGTTTTCGTATTTTGAATCGTTACTGGGAGTACGCTGACTTTTCCAAAGACAGTTATAGAACTTCAACCCTTCCTTCAATCGGTCTCAGTAAGTTAAGAATCGCCATCCTAAGTCTTTCGTTTAGGTGGCTAATTGAGCTTTTTAAAAGGGTAATTTTTCTCAAGCGGTAGGTTTTGGAAATGTGCGGCCACTTCAGAAAGTTCATAGCCATAGCGGACCTCCTTTTGCGTATCGTAGTAATGTTACTTTTTGTTGCTGCAAAACAAAACGGATTCACTGCTTAGCATATCAAAAACAACCTCCATGCTCCTGCACTTCGGGCCTTCAAACCAAAGGGTCAAAAGGATGTTACCATCGGAAAATTTCCGGACTGCGTTTGTGCTTTTTGCTAATTCTTCAAGTTTCATATTCCTCGAGAAGTTCCTCAAGTAAACTTCCTATTTTGCGGAGGACGAGAGTTGGGAATATTCCTCCTCGGCGTCCTTTTCTGAAATCACCTTGTAGTTGTATCTATCCACTTTAATCACTTCGAGTTTCCTACCCTCTTTCTTGGCCTCCTTTTGCAACTTCGTCATGTATTTACGGGCATCGCTCAATTTTTTAAATTTGTCCTCATTTACAGAGAACTTGTAATTCTTAGGATCGTTAGGATTGTACGCTTTGGCGGGAGTCGCATAGCGTGCTGGGCTCGCATAAGAAGCAGATGATGATTTATAGGAATTCTTTCTCATTGCCGGACATGCTCCAAAGAGTGATGCAGAGTAAATAATAGATAAAAGATAAAAATAGAATTTCATATGAGCCTCCTTGTAGTGTATTTATACTAAATATAGCACACAAGATAAGGTTAGTCCAAATTTGGAAAGAAAAAGGTTTGTAATATAGCTCTTTTTAAAAACTACCAGGGCAAGATTCCCGCCCTCAGAAGAGCGGAACCCAACCACAAAGTGAGTACGAGATAAGCGATGCTCCAGCCTTTGGTTGCCGGAAAATGCTTGGCAATCCCTGGAACGGCGGAGTCGTACCAGTCCTTCAAGAACCAAGTAACGGTAAAAGCAAAGGAGCAATCTGCTGCAAGGGCATACCAAAGAAGCGCTTCGAGGTTGAACTCCATTAAAATTTTACAAAAACAGGATCAATCAAAGACCACCGTCTTGTTGCCGTAGACTAGTACCCGGTGCTGCAGGTGGCGACGGACCGCAACCGCAAGCACGAGTTTTTCGAGATCGCGCCCACGCTCAATTAATTCCTTGGTTCCATGACGATGACTTACCCGGGCGACATCCTGTTCGATGATCGGTCCTTCGTCGAGATCCTCTGTGACATAGTGCGCAGTTGCACCGATGAGTTTCACCCCGCGTTTATGGGCTTGGTGGTAGGGCTTAGCCCCGGCAAAGGAGGGAAGGAAAGAGTGATGAATATTTATGACCGGACAGGCAATTTTCTTCAAAAAATCAGGACTTAATACCTGCATATAACGAGCAAGAATGAGCAGATCGACTTGTTGATCTGCCAGCCAGGCGAGTTGTTCGGCCTCGGCATCCGCCTTGTTTTCTTTGGTCACGGAATGACGGACATAGGCCAAGTCATAGGACTGAGCCACCGGTTCGAGAACTTCATGATTGGAAAGAACTCCCACCAACTCAGCATTCCAATCCCCAGCCCGTTGACGCAGAGCGAGGTCATGAAAGCAATGATCTGCTTTGCTTACCATCAAAGCAATTTTGGGTCGGTAATCGCTCCTGGTCAGGCGTACCTGCATACCGAATTCTCCCTCTACCAAATCCTCAAACATTTTCATTTCTTCTTCGAGGGAATGGGGAGTACCTGGCTGCCACTCCACCCGTTGGAAGAAAATATTTTCATCCCGGTCAAGGTGTTGATCAGCATGGAGTACATTTCCTCCCCTCTGATGGATCCAACTGGCAGTCCGCGCAACTAACCCGGGTTGATCCGGACCATGAAGCAGGGCGATAACAGATGGATTCACGAGGGGTGGTACTCTTGAAGAGATTTGACGGAAAACTTTTTTCCCCGAATAGAACGAATACCCTGAAGGGCGGCGTCGGCGGAACCCAGTGTGGTGATAACCGGAACACCATGAAGAACGGCTTCACTACGTATCCCATTTTCATCACGCCTTGGAATCAAGCCGAGGGGAGTATTGATGACCATTTGTACTTTTCCATTTTTGATCAAATCAGCCACATTTGGACGACCCTCACTAATACGCAGAGTGCTTTCCGCCTCGATCCCATTTTCATTTAGAAATTTTGCGGTGCCTTCGGTGGAGTAGAACTTGAAACCGAGTTCGTGCAAACCCTTCGCAATTTCCAATGCCTTTGGCTTGTCAGAGTCCTTCACGCTGAGAAAGACATTTCCTTCCATTGGCAGGGAAGGTTTGGCCGCCATCTGAGTCTTGGCAAATGCAATTCCAAAATCTTCATCCTGCCCCATGACCTCACCGGTACTGCGCATCTCTGGAGTGAGCACGATGGGAGATCCTGGAAATTTACTAAAAGGAAAGACCGCTTCCTTGATCGCCCAGTGCTTAGGAGTAATTTCCTCGGTAAATCCAAGATCCTTAAGTTTTGCACCCGCCATTACCCGGGCGCCAAGCTTGGCCAGAGGGACTCCAATTGCTTTGCTTACAAATGGTACGGTTCGTGAAGCCCTTGGGTTTACTTCGATCAAGAAGAGTTCTCCACCCTTGATAGCAAATTGTATATTCATCAGGCCAATCACCTTGAGTGCATCAGCCAAGGCATGGGTGGCCTGCCTGACCTCTTCGATCATCGAGGGCTCCAAATCATGCGGGGGTAAAACCATGGCCGCATCTCCGCTGTGCACCCCGGCAAATTCAATGTGTTGAAGCATTCCTCCGACCACGGTGGTTTCGCCATCGGAAATACAATCGACATCGAGCTCGATCGCTTCTTCAAGAAATTTATCGAGCAAAACTGGTTTACCGGGAGCTACTGCAAAGGCTTCCTTTACCACCCCGTTCAGTTCCTCCTCGTCATAAACGATAAACATTCCACGCCCACCCAGTACAAAGGATGGACGGAGCAAAATCGGATACCCGATACGGGCGGCCTTTTCCCCAGCCTCATCCGGATGCATTGCGGTTTCGTTCTGGGGTTGTTTTAATCCAATTTCTTCCAGAATGCGCTTAAATTTTTCACGGTCCTCAGCGAGATCAATGCTCTCGGGAGATGTGCCAATAACATTTACTCCGGCAGCTTGCAAACCGGTGGCAAGATTGAGCGGAGTCTGCCCGCCATACTGAACGATGGCTCCATCACATTCTTCCTGATGATAAACCTCGAGCACATCTTCCATGGTCAAAGGTTCGAAATACAAACGATCAGAGGTATCATAATCAGTGGACACCGTCTCGGGATTGGAATTCACCATCACTGTTTCATAACCCGCTTCCCGCAGGGCAAAGGAGGCATGCACACAGCAGTAATCAAATTCAATCCCCTGCCCGATTCGGTTGGGTCCGCCACCCAGAATCATGATCTTTTTCTTATCCGATTTTTTAATCTCATTTTCATCCCCATAGGAGGAATAATAATAAGGGGTAAAGGCTTCAAATTCTGCAGCACAGGTATCTACCAAACGAAAAGTGGTCTCAATCCCGAGGGATACCCGCCTCGATCTGACCTCCGATGGTTCACAATTCCAAAAATCTGCAAGTTGACGATCCGAAAAACCGGCCTCTTTTGCCTGGCGCAAGGACTCCCCGTCGATTGCCTCCAGGCTGGTTCCACTCAAGTATTTCCCGATAGCATGGAGTTCTTCCAATTGGGAACTAAACCATGGATCAATACCGGACTGCTTGGAGATATCCTCCCCGGTCATTCCCATATCCAAGGCTTTGTACAAATACATTGGACGATCAGCAGAGGGTCTCTTCACTCCTGCACGCACCGCCGATTTATCAAGTTCCTGATTAGCAAGTTTACCTGCCTCAAATCCTTTCAATCCGATCTCCAGGGAGCGCATTGCTTTTTGAAAGGACTCTTTAAAAGTACGACCAATGGCCATAGCTTCCCCCACTGACTTCATTGCTGATGTGAGGGTGGAATCTGCCTCGGGAAATTTTTCGAAAGTAAAACGTGGAATCTTTGTAACTACATAATCGATGGAGGGCTCAAAAGAAGCAGGCGTTTCCTTGGTTACATCGTTGCGTAATTCATCGAGCGAATAACCGACCGCCAATTTTGCGGCAAACTTAGCAATAGGAAAACCGGTTGCCTTGGAGGCCAAAGCAGAACTTCGGGATACCCGGGGGTTCATCTCGATAACCACCATCCGGCCATTCTCCGGGTTTGTGGAAAATTGAATATTACTACCTCCGGTTTCCACACCAATTTCGCGAATACAGGCAAAGGAGGCATCACGCATCAATTGATATTCTTTATCCGAAAGGGTCATCGCAGGAGCAATCGTTATCGAATCTCCAGTATGTACACCCATGGGGTCAAAATTTTCGATCGAACATATGACCACGCATTGATCCTTACAGTCGCGCATGACCTCCATTTCATATTCCTTCCATCCGAGCAGGCATTCTTCCATCAACACCTGTTTGACCGGAGATGCGTCCAATCCTTTCTGCACCATTTCATCAAATTCTTCACGATTGTAAGCAATGCCCCCACCGGTTCCACCTAGGGTGAAAGCAGGCCGAAGAATAATAGGAAAATCTCCGAGCTCGTCCAAATGGGAACGGGCTTCGTCTAAAGAATTGATTGAAAAAGAACGGGCGACATCAAGTCCGATCTTGAGCATCGCTTGCTTGAATAATTCGCGATCCTCACCCTTTTTGATCGCATCCGGTTTAGCCCCGATCATTTCAACCCCATTGGCTTCGAGTACACCGGCATGAAAAAGATCAAGGGAAAGATTAAGCCCGGTTTGTCCACCCAAAGTGGGAAGCAAGGCATCGGGTTTTTCCTTTTCAATAATCTTGGTCACGCTTTCCACGGTCAACGGTTCGACATAAGTCGCGTCGGCAAATTCGGGATCGGTCATGATGGTGGCCGGATTGCTATTGACCAGCGATACTCGGTAACCTTCTTCACGCAGAGCTTTGCAGGCTTGAGCCCCGCTGTAGTCAAACTCGCAAGCTTGACCAATTATTATGGGCCCCGATCCGATGATCAGGATGTGTTCAATATCGTTTCTTCTAGGCATGGACTCAGGAAAAAATCAAAAAAAAGGCTCCTCGGGGAGCCGGCGTGAATCTAGATCTGCTGAATAAGGGTTCAATTCTTTAATTAGGGGAATTGAACCTTTTTAATATCAATTTTTCCCTAAGCCTCAAGAAGGAAAGGGGAAAATGTTACTCACAATATGGCGGGCTGGGCATCACCTCCAGCGGCAAAGGCAATGGCATCCTTAATTTTCTTCCCTCCCGTTACAATTTCAATGGTCTTTCCCACGCAGTTATAATTCCTCAAAGATTCAATAATACAATCGGCCAAGTCCTCACGAGGTAGGTATCCGTGATACCCTAGTTCCTCGGCTGCCTCTATTCTTCCCGTTCCTTTTTCCTCCAACAATGTACCAGGTGCCAAAATGATGTAATCCAGGCCCGATGAGCGCAGGGCACCATCGGCTACCCCCTTGGCCCTAAGGTAGTGCTGAATACGGGGAGATTCGCTGGTGGGATCTGCACCTATGGCGCTAACCATTACAAACCTGCGAACCCCTTGCTTTTTACAATCTTTGATCAAACGAACAGCGGCGTTTTGATCGACATCGATGGTTTTTTCCGGGCCAGTGTGTCCACCCGAACCAGCGGTGAATACCACCACATCCATACCTTGCAAAAAATCGGCAATGCCTGCCTCCAGGTCGCCCACTGCCGAGGGCAGACCCAAGGCAGTAAACTTGGTTTGTTGGCGAGAATCCCGAATAAGAGCGACGGGAGAAAAATCATGAGCCGCCCACATTTTTCCGCTCAACAAAGTACCTACCCGTCCATTGGCTCCAACGATGAGGGTTTTCATGCAGAAATATTAAATACGCCAATGAGGCGGCAGGGGTTAAAAGCTAATAGCATGTATACCCTTCTTCAAATTCAAGAGCGCAAATGAGGCAACGCTTTTCACGATTCCAAAGTTGCTGAGATTCCCAATAACGGGAAGGCAAACAATCCAGCATTTATTCAAAGAAACAAACTCAAATCCAATGAAAATCAAAAATTTCTCATTCCTAAGGGTTATTCTGCCAAGAAAGGCATGATAAAAAATACAATCGTTCGAATTGCGATTTTGATCGTCCTTATTTTCCTAAAATTATAGAGCTTTCTCATTAAATCATGAGCCAACCCGTCCGTACCCGAATCGCTCCCTCCCCTACTGGCGCCCCGCATTTAGGGACAGCTTATATGGCTTTGTTCAATTTGGCCTATGCCCGCAAACATGGAGGGCAATTCATTTTACGTATCGAAGATACTGACCGGCAACGCTCCTCCAGCGAATCAGAGAAAGCCATTTTTGAGGCCTTGCGTTGGGCGGGAATCGAGTGGGACGAAGGCCCGGACTGTGGAGGTGAATGCGGCCCTTACCGGCAAAGCGAGCGGTTGGAAATTTACGAGAAGGAAATCAACCGCTTGCTCGAACAAGGAAATGCATATCGTTGTTTTTGCACGGCCGAACGATTGAACGAGGTTCGGGCCAAACAAATGGCTAACAAACAGACCCCACGATACGACGGTCATTGCTTAGGGCTTTCCCGTGAAGAATCGGATTCACGGGCAAAAAATGAACCCTTTGTGGTACGGTTGAAAATCCCTGAATCTGGAACCTGCGAATTTACCGATGAATTGCGCGGAGATGTGAGCATTGAATGGTCCCAAATTGATCACCAGGTAATTCGTAAGTCGGATGGATTCCCCACTTATCATCTCGCCAATGTGGTGGATGACCATGAAATGGCTATCAGCCATGTTATCCGTGGCGAAGAGTGGATAAGCAGTACACCCAAGCATGTCTTACTTTACAAGTATCTTGGCTGGCAGTGCCCCGTCTTTGCCCATCTTCCCCTCCTTCGCAATCCAGATAAGTCCAAGCTTTCAAAGCGAAAGAATCCAACGGGTATCTTTTATTTTCGGGATGCCGGTTTTTTGCCCGAGGCCCTGCTTAATTATTTGGGAATGATGGGATATACTTTACCCGATCAGCGGGAAATTTTTTCTTTGGAAGAGCTGATTGATACTTTTGAAATTAAAAGAATCAGCCTGGGCGGCCCCATTTTTGACCTAGCTAAATTAAAATGGCTAAACGGTCGCTACCTTCGAGAAAAACTTAACCCCGCGGAAGTGATTGATCGTTTGCAGGCATGGAAAGCAAATCCTGAATTTCTCGGAAAGATTATGCCCTTTGCCCTGCAACGATTGGAAACATTTTCAGATTTCTTTCCACTCGCCCAATTTCTTCTCAGCGAGCAACCCGTCTACACGCTGGAAGACCTCGTTGGAAAAATGGAACCCGAACAATCGGCAAAACTTCTTAAAATTGCCGAATGGGAATTGGAAAAGACTGCAAATTGGGACCGCGACACCCTCTCCTCTGTCTTTCAAAGAATGGCCGAAGTAGAGGGTTTAAAACTAAAACAACTACTCCCCTTATTTTTCATGGCCATGAGCGGAAGCACGGTTTCTCTTCCCCTCTTCGATGGAATTGCTCTTCTCGGTCCCGACCTTACCCGTATGCGTTTGCGCCACGCACTCGAATTATTATCCGCCAATGGACAAGGCCTGAGCAAAAAGGGAATCAAGAAACTGGAAAAGGAATATGCAAACCGATACGGCGAGCGAATTGATTAATGGTCTCTTTCCTAACCCTTTTTAAAATTATCCCCACTTTTCATTACCAATGAGCGAACCTGAAGCAGAAAAACCTCTCGATTTCATCCGTACCCGCATCCAAGAAGATCAACAAGCTGGCAAGAACGATGGGAAGGTACATACCCGATTCCCTCCCGAACCCAATGGATACCTTCATCTTGGGCACGCTAAAAGCATCTGCTTAAATTTTGGAATTGCCCAGGAATTTGGAGGTCTTTGCAACCTCCGTCTGGACGACACCAATCCGGTTGCGGAAAAAACCGAATATGCCGAGGCCATTCAGGATGACCTTCGATGGCTGGGGTTTGATTGGGAAGACCGCTTTTTTCATGCCTCCGATTATTTCGACAAGTTACACAGCTGGGCGGTTCAATTGATCAAAGCAGGTAAGGCATTTGTCTGCGACCTGTCTTTTGAAGAAATGAAAGCCCACCGGGGAAACCTGATCGAACCCGGTAAAAACAGTCCATTTCGGGAACGTACAGTCGAGGAAAACCTCGAACTCTTTGAACAGATGCGCCTTGGAGAATTCCCGGACGGAACCAAAACCCTGCGGGCAAAGATTGATATGAGTTCACCCAATCTCAATTTGAGAGACCCGGTGATCTATCGAATTATACACCAGGAACATCCTAAAACGGGAAATAAATGGAAAATTTATCCATCCTACGACTTTGCTCATGGACAATCGGACTCCCTAGAAGGCATCACCCATTCTATTTGTACGCTTGAATTCGAGCATCACCGCCCACTTTACGATTGGTTATGCCAAAACCTTGGCATCCATCATCCCCAACAGATTGAATTTGCCCGCCTCAATCTAAATTACACGGTCATGAGCAAACGCAAGATGCTCCGTCTCGTGGAAGAAGGCCATGTCAATGGATGGGACGACCCCCGCATGCCTACTCTTCAAGGTATGCGCCGGCGAGGATACACTGCTAATGCAATTCGAGATTTTTGTGAAAAAGTGGGGGTAGCGAAGCGCGAAAATGTTATAGAAGTGGAATTACTCGAACACTGCCTGCGCCATGACCTAAATCGCTGTGCACCGCGCCGCCTTGGAGTATTAAATCCATTAAAACTAACTATTTCCAATTATCCGGACGGGCAGGTTGAAGAAGTCGACGCGGTAAACAATCCGGAAGATCCAGAAGCTGGCACCCGCCCAGTGAGCTTTTCAAAGAACATCTATATCGACCGGAATGACTTCATGGAGGATCCTCCAAAAAAATATTTCCGTATGTCTCCCGGTCGGGAAGTGCGTTTAAAATATGCCTATTACGTTACCTGCACGGAGGTGATTAAAGATTCAGACGGGGAAGTGATTGAATTGATTTGTGAATACGATCCGCAAAGCCGTGGTGGAGATTCGCCTGACGGACGCAAGGTTCGTGGCACCATTCAATGGGTGGATGCTTCCACGGCCCAAAAAGTCGAAGTCCGCCTTTATGATCGTCTATTTAAAACTGCGGACCCTGAAAAAACTGAAGACGGGGGCGATTTCATTGATCATTTAAACCCCGATTCTCTAAAGGTTATTTCCCATGCTCTGGTTGAAGCATCCGTTGAGCAGTTTGAAGTTGGCAAAGCCTTTCAATTGGAACGAGTGGGATACTTTTGCCTAGACCCGGACGGGCAAGGTAACGATGGTTTACTTCTTAATCGAACGGTCGCCATGCGGGACAGTTGGGCCAAAGCAAACAAGTAGTTCGCTCACAAGAGCCAACCCTGCCCCCCTGTATTCGGGCTTGCCATGAATTCACCATTTGCAATTATGTGGTGCAAGCTACCCTTGTTAATTACTACTAAAACCAGCCCAATAATAAACTATGAGTAACCAAGAATCAGGACCTGATATGAAATTGTTTTGGGGGTGTTTCATCGCCCTTATCACAACTGCCTTTGCCTTCATCACAAGAGCATTCCTTGTAAACGCAGAGCCTTTTTGGCCTAGCACATTTGGCTTGGACCAAGTTCAGGGGCAGGAACTCTTCGGTGCTGGAATTTGGCCCTTTGCCATCAGTATAATCGTTTTCAGCTTGATTATCGACCAAATTGGCTACCGTGTGGCCATGATTTTCAGTTTCGTCTGCTACGCCCTCTACGCAATTCTTGCTTACCAAGCATACGGTATTGTTATGGCCGAGGGATTGGTTGGAGATGCACTTAAAGCAGCCCAAACTGATGCTTACGGCAAACTCTATTTGGGTTCGGTAATACTCGGTCTTGGTAATGGTACAGTTGAAGCCTTTATAAATCCGGTTGTAGCCACCATGTTTAAAAAAGACAAAACCAAGTGGCTCAATATCCTCCATGCCGGATGGCCAGGTGGTTTGGTTATCGGTGGTATCTTAACCATTCTCCTCGGTGCACAAGCTGCAGAAGACTGGAGAATTCTTATTTACTTAATCGCTATCCCTGCGGTCATTTACCTCGTCATGCTTTTAAATGCTAAGTTTCCTGTTAATGAGCGGGTTTCTTCTGGTACCTCCTATAAAGAAATGTTGGCTGAATTTGGAGCCATTGGTGCCTTAATTGCTGGCTACCTAATTTACAGGCAGCTGGGTATGGTGTTTGGATGGAGCGACAATATTGTCTACATTCTAACTGCAGTTTCCACCATTGGTTACTTTCTTTACTGCAAATCCCTTGGTCGTCCCCTGCTCATTTTCATGTGCGTCATTATGATCCCACTGGCCACCACCGAACTCGGCACTGATGGAGCGATCTCTGGTTTAATGGAAGAACCTATGGAGGCAGCTGGTTACAATGGCCTTTGGGTTCTCATTTACACATCTGCTATCATGATGGTTTTGCGCTTTTGGTTCGCTGGACCCATTGTTGAAAAGCTTGGACCTTTAGGTCTCTTAGCCACATCTGCTGTGCTCGCTATTGCAGGTCTTTATCTTCTCAGCTCTGCGTCTGGTTTACTAATGATCTTTGTATTCGCTACCCTTTACGGATTCGGAAAGACCTTCTTTTGGCCTACCACACTTGGTGTGGTTTCCGAACAATGCCCTAAAGGAGGGGCCCTCACCCTAAATGCGATTGCCGGTATCGGTATGCTTGCGGTTGGCATCCTTGGCGGTCCAGTAATTGGAAAAATGGCTGAAGATGCAGTCAAACAGTCTGTCATTGCTGAGACTAATGAAGAAACATACGGTAAAATCTCGAAGGACAGCACCTACTTCCTCGGGGATTACACAGCAGTTGAGCTTGCGAAGGTTGATTCTTTGCAAGGTGATGAAAAAGACACCGTCAAGCACAGCATCCAAACAGGTAAGCAGGCATCATTGGCTAGCGTTGCCATATTTCCTGTCTTCATGCTTGTATGTTACCTTGCACTTATTTTCTACTTTAAAGGACGCGGGGGATACAAACCTGTGGAACTTGAAGAAAGCAACTCCTGAGGACCGAACAAGTTTAAGCGGTTTCCTCCCAACCCCACAAAAACTACTCAGAACTTATGGCTAAGAAAAAACCATTGCGCATCGGACTAATCGGATACGGCTTCATGGGCCGTACCCACTCCAATGCATTCCGTAAGGTGCCCAACTTCTTCCCGGAGTTGAAGTACGAACCCCAACTCGCTGCCGTTTGTGCCCGCAATAAAGACCGGGCTCAAGCATTTGCGGATCAGTGGGGCTACGAATCTGTGGAGACCGACTGGAAAAAGTTGATCGCCCGCGATGATATCGATGTGATCGATATTGCTGCTCCCAACAATGTACACCACGAAATTGCCATTGCTGCTGCCAAAGCAGGTAAAGCAATTCTTTGCGAAAAGCCCCTTGCACTAGATTGTAAAGAAGGTGAAGAAATGGTTCGCGAAGTGGAAAAAGCGAAAGTGCCAAACATGGTTTGGTACAACTATCGCCGTATTCCTGCCGTTACCATGGCCAAGGAAATGATCGACGAGGGTCGTTTGGGTAAGGTTTATCATTATCGTTCCAACTTCCTTCAGGATTGGACCATCAATACCGATCTTCCCCAAGGAGGAGAAGGGTTGTGGCGTCTGGATGCCAAGGTTGCCGGAAGTGGTGTGACCGGGGATTTACTCGCTCATTGTATTGATACTGCCATCTGGTTAAACGGTCCAATTGTGGAAGTCAGTGCCATGACGGAGACCTTCATCAAGGAACGTGTGCATACTGCAACCGGAAAGAAACAAAAGGTAACCATTGATGATGCCTGTGCTTTTCTTGCCAAGTTTGCCAATGGATCTCTTGCCATCTTTGAGTCCACCCGCTATGCCCGCGGACACAAGGCACTCTACACCTTCGAAATCAATGGAGCAGACGGTTCCCTCTTCTGGGACTTGCACGATCTTCACAAACTTGACTACTACGAGTATGACAAGGAAGATCCCAAGACCCGTGGTTGGCGTTCCATCCATGTGACCGATGGTGGAGAACACCCCTACATGGATAAATGGTGGGTTCCAGGCCTTAATATCGGATATGAGCACAGCTTCATCAATCAATTCGCCGATTTTGTAGCCGGTTATGGTTCCCGCAAAAAACGTCCATTGCGCCCAGACTTCCGGGATGCATTGGAAACTCAATACATTTGCGAAGCGGTACTTGATTCAGCCAAGTCAGGGTCGCTGGAAAAAAGTAGGGAAGATCCGTTCCAAGGCTAAGTAAACTCCTGTAAATTCTAACAGTTTATTGTACAAAGGAGTCGGTTTTATCGCCGACTCCTTTTTTTTGGTAAGCTTTTTTTTTCTACCTACATGGGGAATAAATATTTGTTGACAGGAAAATAACATTATTTGATTAAGTTATTGTTCAATAAAAACAAACGAACCTTACTTAATTCATTCATGAAAAAATTATTTCGCTTTATTACTTCTCCCCTCAATCGCCTTTGCCGGTAAAATCGGTGAAAATTATGTGGGAGCTCAAATAGGTTTTGCTGATGCTGGAGCAAATATAGCTGGAGTCAAAACTACTTGGGATGGATTTGGTTATGAATTGAAAGGAAATCTCGCTATCTCAAAATCAAGAAAGTTATGGTTTAGACTTACATGCATCTTTTTTGCACGGTCCTTCTTTAGAAGGTCCGGTAAATTCTGAATCTGACATAAGTTTTTTTCAACGGAGTTGCTAGACCATATGTTAAATTTAATAACTTTATTCTTTTCGCCAACTTAGGCTTCAGTGCTGTTTCCTGGGAAATTGATGGAAATTGAAGTATTGGACGAAACCTGAATTTTCTCCTGGTCTTGGATTACAAGCACAATTCGACAAACTTACTATCACACCTAGTTTTGATTTATGTAAACTACGGTGAAGACACAATTATAGGCAACACTGTCTGGGAAGACGGAAAGGCTTTGATTTATTCCATTCCAGTCTCCTACCAATACAGCGATAAAGTAGATGTTACTTTTAAATACGAAATTGCTGACTTCGAAAGAATTGTCAATCAATGGTCTCAAATATGGATATGTGTACGATTCTCTAATGTTTGGATTAGACTACAAATTCTAGTCTTTCCCACTTTTTTTGTGCCTACTTAAAAGATACGAGCGGAGAAATTACTCCAAGCCCAAGACCTTCTTTCCTTCCTCAGAAATCATCCGGGGTTCCAGGGGGGATCCCAGACAATATCGACCTCCGCTGATTGCACCTCGCTGAGAGCAAGGATGCGTTGCTTGGCATCATCCGCAATCACCGGGCCCATGCCACATCCCTGAGCGGTCAAAGTCATTTTTACAGCAACTTGTTTACCTGAATCCCCATCTTCGATCTTCAAATCATAAATTAATCCGAGGTCGACAATATTGACGGGGATTTCCGGGTCGTAACATCCACGCATCGCATCCCAGACCTTTTTTTCACTAAAGGGACCTGTGTCCTTTCCCGAATCCTTTTCCTTGAGGACCTCTTGTTTAACATCCTCCCCCAAGGCATCGAGCTCAGATTCTCCAACCCGGTACATTCCGCTGGCATCGCGCAGGGTAACGGATCCGCCTAGTGACTGGGCAATGCTGTAAGTAGCACCTTCTGCCAGGTTGATTTCATCGCCTGCCGGGATGATGGTCGCGGTACAGGAACGGGTAAGGGTAACGGTTTGGTTCATAAGTTGAAGTTAGATGGATATTGTTTTGTACAAATAATAATTAAGGGCGAAAACCAAAGGACCCACGATACCAGGATAACCACGAATAGGTCCGTCGGGGATTGTCCAGTGCACGGATAACAGACTCGGCATCGTTCAACCCACTTGCACCGGCCAGGGCTTGCAGGGTTGTCATTTGAGAAGATGTGTGAACCTTGGCTTCTGCATCAAGCATTTCTGTAAATTCATCCATGGGATTGCTGACCTCTGGGATTTCAATCACTTCAAAATCATCCCCCAACTCTGCCAATTCAGCTGCCCGATCAATGGCATCGTATAAACCGCCAAGTTCCTGTACCAAGCCAATTTCATGGGCATCCTCTCCCATCCATACCCTTCCCTCAGCATGCTTATGAACAACCTGAGGAGTAAGCCCACGCCCATTGGCTACAAGATCCACAAACTTACCATAGAGAGATTCCACATGGGTTTGTAAAACTTTCATTTCCTGCTGAGTTTTCGGACGGGAAACTCCAAGCAGATCAGCAGACGGATGCGTCTTTACCGAATCGAAAGAGGCCCCAAACCGGGCACCAAGTCCTGAAGGTTGGGGAGTAACCCGAACACACCAATGGACCCGGTAATTGTTTGTTCATGGGCGAGTAAAAGGTCACAATCTGTGGCGATCCAATACCCACCGGATGCAGCCACTGCCCCCATGGAAACCACCACGGGCAAACCTTCCTTACGGGCCCGGCTGATTTCCTGCAAAATGGCATCGGATCCAGATACGCTCCCTCCCGGGCTGTTGACGCGCAATACAATTGCCCGACAGTTTTCATCGTTCCATGCTGAGCGTATCCGACTGACAATCTCACCTCCTCCAACCATGGATCCATCATCTGCCCATCCGTCTACGATTACACCCTCTACATAAATCACTGCAATCTCAGGACTACGAAAATGTCCTTCAGGTCCTTGAAGGGATTCACCCGGTTGCGGGCGGTCCAAATAGTCAATCAGAGCAACCTCCTCGTACCAGTCGCCATCCTCATTCAAAGCTCCCCTCTCAATAATCAAATCGATAAATTGATCATGGGTAAGGATTTTATCAATCAATCCATTCTCGATTGCATCTTCCGGCTCGAATAGAAATTTGGTAGCCAAGGTGGTATTCAATTCATCAAAGGATAGATCTCTCCGCTGGGCAATAAATCCGAGATAATCAGACCAGCGAACATCTAACAACCGTTTGATTTGTTCCCGGTTTTCTGGGCTGTATGCATTGGAAGTAAAAGGTTCAACCGCTCCTTTGTATCGACCGGTCCGGATGACCTGTACACCAACCCCATATTTTTTGAGAGTATCTCCGAGAAACAAGTCGCCACTGGCCAGACCATTAAGCAGCAAAGTGCCCGATGGATCCATGTACAATTCATCACATGCGGCAAAAACCAGGTAATCGAGTTGGGATGGACTGTGACAGAACCCAATCACTGGTTTACCCGAGCTCTTAAAATCTTCCATACCCTCGATCATTTCACGCACCGTGGAATATCCGCATCCATAATCCTGTGGCTGAAAACTTCCTTTCACTAAAATTCCCGAAATTCGCCTGTCCGTTTTTGCCTTCCTCAAAGCATCCAAAACCTCCAGTAAATGGGCCTGCATCGGCCTAACTTCATCTGTCAAGGCTTGTTCAGCAACATCCTCAAAGGTTAGCCCACCTGGACGCTCAGTCAGATTCATCGTAAGGTCGAGCACAAGAAAGGAAGACTTTCTAATTTCCGGCTTTGGGACTTTCAAGAAATGAAGCAAAAATTCCCCCCAGAAGGAAGAAAAAGACCAAAGCAAAAAGAATGGTCGAAACTATTGATACGGCGAATTTTCGCAGAACTTCGGAAAAAAACTTTTTCATGCGTTTAAAGGTAAGAAAAAACACCTGATTAGACCAAAGGTCGAAGAAAAACTTTGCCTGCCATCGGAAATCCACCATCGTGCGATAGTCATGGATGACGAACCTCTAAGCGTGGAACGCAAGGCCTTGCGTATTAATTTGGACCCTGCCAAGTATGGTACCTTTGCCGAAATTGGAGCGGGTCAGGAAGTGGGCAGAAATTTTTTCCAGGCGGGTGGAGCCGCTGGTACGGTAGCAAAAACCATTTCTGCTTATGATATGAAATTTAGCGACTCCATCTATGGAGACGCCGGTCGCTATGTTTCTCGGCAACGCCTAGTGCAAATGTTGGAACACGAATTTGGTCTGCTCGACCAACGCCTGACCCCAGACCGGGGGAATGAATCTACTTTTTTTGCTTTTGCCAATACGGTAGCCGCCCTCAATTACAATAAGACCAACGAATGCCACGGGTGGATGGGTATACGCTTGCAGCTTGAACCACTAGGTAAACCACACGACATTATCCTGCATGTCCGTATGCTTGACCGTGACAACCGTTTACAACAGGACGCTATTGGCAGGCTTGGAGTAAATATTGTTTACGGGGCATTTCACTTACGGGATGAACCAGGCAAGTTCATAGCCGGATTGCTCGACGAAATTGGCCCCGATCGTATTGAGGTGGATATGATTGAATTCAATGGACCGGATTTTGAAAAACGGGATAATCGTATCCTCTGCCTCGAACTTATCCGTAACGGTCTTACCCATGCAGTGATGTTCGATGAAAGCGGCTATGTGGTACAAGCCGCAGAAAAGCTCTATAAACAATCCTGCCTGATTGAACGCGGTAGCTTTCGTCCATTGACCAAGGTAAACCTCGATATGTTAGAGAAAGCCAAAGCTCAATTTATAAACCGGGAAGAGGTTGATGAATCCAGGCTCAAAGTATTTATGGAACTTACCCTAGGTTCTTTGGGAGACGACGGCGATGTGGATCATGATGATTTTATCGCTCGTATTGAAGTGATTAATGCCTGTGGTTACGGTGTATTAGTTACCAATTATTTTGAGTATTATCGACTATCTTCATACTTACGCAACTTGGTCAAAGAACCGATTGGATTGGTGCTTGGGCTTAACAACCTCGCCGATATTTTTAAGGAGGAATACTATTGCGCTCTGGATGGAGGAATTCTTGAAGCCTTTGGCATTTTGTTTAAGGAAAACCTCCGTATCTATGCCTATCCGATCGAACAGGAAACCTTTGATGCATACAGCCAGCAAATGGGCAGGGGAGATAATGTGGAAGCCGTGGCAAACAAGGATGGATTGATCACCATAGACAACCTGGTGGTCGCAGAAAACCTCCGGAACCTTTATAAATATGTTCGGGAAAATGGATTTCTTGAAACCATTGAACATTGCGATCGTGAAAACATGAAACTCTTTTCACGGGATGTTTTTCAAAAAGTATGTTCCCGCGAAACTGGATGGCAGGACCCCCTCCCCCAACCCGTCCACGAGATGATTGATGCAAAAGGCCTGTGGACTTGTTAAGCCAGGTTTAGTTAACTGTCTAATTCCAATGTATCTTTCCAACCCGCAACGAATAAAAAAAGTATTGCTACACTTGGCAAAACGACCATTCGACCTTCCGTTCTATCTGAAAAATTCTCTAGGCTCCCAATCTCCATTGGATCTACAACTTCCTTGGTGGAGTCTTTCTTCTATTCACTATGTTGAAAAAAAGATTCCTGATTCATCAAAGGTTTTCGAGTGGGGTTCTGGGGGATCGACCTTATTTTTGGGTGAAAATTTCCACTCGGTTAACTCGGTCGAACACGACACCAAATGGTTTGAAGAGGTTAACCTAAAAGTTAGTCAATCTAAGTTAGCTTCCATACAATTAAAGTTAGCCGAAATAAATTTGGATAATCAAGAAGCCTTCGAGAATTGTGCATATTTAAGAGCTCTTGATCATGAAGTGGACTTTGTAGTTGTTGATGGGGAAGATCACTTTGGACCTGATTCCACATGGTCTGCAAGAACGAGTTGTTTTCAAAGAGCCCAGAAATTTATTTCCAAAGGAGGTATTATTCTGGTGGACGATTCATGGAGGTATCCAGAAATCAGAAATTTATCCAGAGCAAAGAATATAGAGATTCACGAAGGAATAGGCCCGTGTAGAGCCGGTGTAACCTCCACAGATTTACACTTTTATTAATTTAGATTCCTAAAACTCAAAATCCGCGTAGACCATGCGGTGATCGGAGCCCTCGAGGCAGCGTAGGTAATCTGCAATTCTAGCCGAACCCTCAAGGTAGTGCTCTTTCATAGATGGACTGGCCAAAAGGTAATCCAGGCGGTCATAACTATCTTGCTTGGCATAGTAATGAGTCCAGAAATACCCAAGGCTATCCCGACAGGGAAGCATATGGCTTAAGACCGTTTTATTCACTTTAAGAAAGCGTCTCAAAGGGGCGGTATTTTTAAAATCATTAAAATCTCCAACAATCATGTGGGTTGGGTTGGTCTCAGGCGGATAGGTTTGACGGATAAAATCCCTCATTGCCCGCGCTTCCTTTTCTCGTAAATCCGCAGCCTGGGGATCATCTTTTCTCTCTGTCCATTTGCTCTTCAAATGAAGATTAAATAACCTCCAGGTTTTTCCCTTGGTACGAAACTCAACCTCCATGAGTCCTCTTCTTGATCGCACGGTCTCGTTAAAATATGAGAACCCTATATTAAGATGAGATTTTTTTGAGATAATGGGCAACCTGCTTAGCAAAGCAAGGTGGCGCTGTTCATCTTTTTCTCCACGCACCCAGTAGGAATTTTTATAATGGCCAATTCCTGAGCCGTTTAAATCTCTCCATAATTCATTGAGATAGTGTGGTTCTCCTATCTCCTGCAATGCCAAAATATCCGGATTAACCCGGCGAATTATGGAACGAATTATCCCATTTTCAATTTCTGGCTTAGGGTAATCCTCACGCCAATAACCAGCAACCAACCGGTCCATCACCAGGTAATTTTTTACATTGTAGGATGCAACCCTTACCCGCTCCCCATAGAGGGAAAATGCGAGCAGCAGAAGAATTGAAAGCTTAACAAATATTAGCAATCCCTCAACCTGCCCCGCGAATAACTTTTAAGTCCAAGCGTTCGCTTTTTTTAATTTCTAACCTCTGCTTGAAATCACCGGGGGTTTTTGAAGATCCTGCTTCGTGCCCATCCATACTCTTCAAAAGAATGTAGGCTCCCTGTACAGGAAATACTTGAGAGTATCCATCCCACCATGACAAATATGCCGATCTTGTACTTGCAGATTTTACTTTTATTTTATGTTCACCAAAAGGAGATCCCCGAAACTCAGCATATTTAATTGGGTTGTAATCTACAGACTTTTTCCCTCCTTTCGAAAATTTGTTTTTTATATCATCCCATTTTTCATTAAAGGGAAATTTAAGTGTCTTGCCGGCAACGGGATCAACATACAAAGCACCATCACCCGCTGCTTCTTTAATTTGTTCCAAAGTTGCATTCGCCGCATCGATAATTGAGGGCGCTCTCATATCTATCCTCAGAATGGATGGAAACTCCTCACTTTTAGGCTCTTTTACCTTTCCCCAAAAGGCCATACCCGCGTGAGAGAACTCAAAACTATATTCAAAAGTAGAGCCATTTTCCCATTCCCCTTTTACGATGGTTGTTCGACGGTCCTGTGATACGGGAGGGGATGAAGCAAGGCTTTTAACGCGTCTTCTTGACCAACCCTTCCCAGTTGATTTTGTATAACCGTAAATATCTATTACGATGGGAGATTTTTGCACTCGGGCACCATCTTCATCCAGCAGCCAAATATGTGCCAAGCGCCCGTTAGCATGCAAACCACCTTCAAAAGCGACACTCTCAAGGTAAGTATTGTATCCTTTCCACTTTCCTGATCCATACCTCTCCAGCACTTTTTCTCCTCCCCCAAGAATTGTCGGAACAAGGGACTTCTTAAGTTTCTGCAGGGCTTTCCCTAAAGCGATAGATTGAGGATCCAGTTTCGTCCAAGGCAATGACATCGGACTGGATCGGCCGCGGATTTTAAGATCTACTCCCTGATCGTCTGCAGATACAAAAGATGCCTGCAATGGGCGACCATCGGAGCTTGTCCATGTGTGCACCTTATCCAAATCAGCTTCCACCACTTTTGGGGGAACAACTTTTACGGGTTTTGCCGGGGCAGAAGGTTTGGGAGGAGCGGGACGGTGCTTTTCGGCTAAGGGCTGTAATAGTTTGGCCAATGCCTGTGACTCTAGGGCGAACCTATCTAATCCTATGGTAAATACCTTAGCTCCACCATTCATTGATAATGTGAGCTGGTCTCCCTTGAGAGAAACAAACTTTGCTTCCAGTGCCCGACCGTCAGCACTTTGCCAATCATGTTCTATGTCCAAAGCTTCGGGCCCGAGTAAATCTTCGGGCACTGCAGCGAGAATCTCGTCGAATGGAGAAGATGTGGCAGGCGGAGCCTTGGGTGCGGGTGCTCCCAGTTGTTTAGCTAATGCCTGCGATTGAGCGTCTAAAGTATTCAGAGGCAAAGGAAAGACTTGGCCATTCCACTTGATGGTCACTGTTTGAGCTGCCTGGTCGAGAGAGATAAAAGAGGCTTGTAAGGTTCGACCTTGGGTGTCCGTCCACGGGTGAAGGGTTTCATCCTGACCCATGCTCGTAGCAAAGGGAAGGATAAGAATGAGGGCTAATAGATAGGGCTTATTCATGCTTCCTGTGGTTTTGGTTCTTCGTGTTCAAGTTCCCATGATAAAGTAGTGGGTATCTTTTTTTGATCCCAAGGATGGAAAACGTCAAAAATTTTTCCCGGATTTAAAATTTTGTTTGGATCAAGAGCCTCTTTAATCGCCAGCATTGCCTGCCACTCTGCTTGATTAAATTGTTCGCGCACAAAAGGAGTCTTGGCCAGTCCCACACCATGTTCCCCACTAATCGCCCCCCCAAGTTCGATGACTTTGCTCATCAATTCTTTAAGGGCGGATACTGCACGACTGGTTTCCTCGGGATTTTCTTCATCGTACATTAAATTAACATGCAAGTTGCCATCTCCACAGTGTCCAAACACTCCAATTTTGATTCCATAACCTGCTCTTAACCTTTCGACTGCCTCAACTAATTCCACTTGTTTGTCCAAGGGCACAACCACATCTTCATTTAATTTGGTAGAGGCCAGTTTTTTCATGGAAGAAGATCCCTGGCGCCGAACTTCCCACAATTCCTCAGCCTCCTCCAAGGAGTGAGCGGAACGATAAGCAAGGGCAGTCTTTTTTAACCAGCCTTCCAACTTCTTGGTCTGCTCATCCAACTGGCTTTCCGAACCGTCCAGTTCGATCAGAAGCATAGGATGGGGAGCGATACCGGGAAAAACATCCGTACCGACATATTCTTGCAGGCAATCAATGGTCCACCGGTCGAGGTATTCGAGGATGGAAGGTCGTAGACCAAGTTTGCGAAGTTCCCCAGGTGAGGACAAAGCAACCTCATCGCTTTCAAAAACTCCAAGAAAAGTACGTGTGCCTGGAGGAAGATCCACAAGTCGCAAAGTTGCCTCGGTTACCACGCCTAATGTACCCTCGCTTCCAATCCACAAATCCCGCACATTGTAACCGGTGGCAAACTTGCGGGTCGCCCTGCCCCACTCCACATATTCTCCACTTGCGAGATATCCTGCCAGGGACAGTACATAGTCCCGGGTCACCCCATACTTCACACAGCGCAGACCACCAGCATTACAAGCGATATTCCCCCCAATTGTACAAAATTTCTTGGACGATGGATCGGGCGGATAAAACAATCCACTTTCGGCTGCCAGGCTTTGCAAATCGGCCACCACTACCCCCGGCCCGCATCTTGCCAGCTGATTGTTCTCGTCGATTTTCAAATGATTCAATTTCGAAAGATCAAGCACCCATCCGCCCGCTATTGGGGTCGCTCCACCGGTAAGGGATGATCCAGCACCTCTCGTGGTTACGGGGATTGCATGCTCATTCGCAATCCTCAGGACATCTCCAACCTGCTCGGCTTTATTAACCCGGATAACCGCATCAGGAAGGAAGCTAACCTTGAGCCCGTCATAGGATGCATCTTCTCTGGCTTGTTCCTCCAATTCGACACAATCGCCTAAAAGTTCAACGAGCTTGGATGAAGCATCAGCTATGGCAGTATAATCTTTCATTGTTCCAAGTGCTTATTCAAATACGAATACTTAAACCATGCAAGAAACGATCCATCCATTATAACTATTCTTTAACCTTTCCAGAGTTCATCCAAGCAACGAGGAGTGACCCCATTAATAATTGAAACAAATGATAAGCAGTTATGGGGACAAGTATGGAAGCTAAGAGCGAATCGTGAACATTTGCAATTATTGCAAAAGCCAGGGGTATGCCGGTTGCCAAGGATTTTTGGGATATTATGAAGTAAGCACTTACCCGAATTCCCTTATCTTTGGAAATAACTCTGCCTGCTAGCCAGGCAAGAGCGGACATCCCAGTCCAACAAACAAGCAAAGAAATGATTAATTCGTCCCAACCCAGCTGAAACATTCCGCCTGAGGATCCCCGGGCAAAAGCTAGGTAGGATAAAACGAGAATACAAAAGGGAGGAACCATAGCTTCCCCCTTCCTGGGTTCCTTCGTCCATACAAAAGGAAAATACCTGGATCCAATTCCTAGTAAGAGAGGTAACAAAATAAGAATGAATATTTGTGGATAGATCGACCATGCAAATTTCACCGACGAAGAGATGAAGGATGCAAATAAAACAGGAAGAAGGAGTGGGGCTAAAAGGTTTGAAAGAAAAGAGTGTGTAAGAGCAAACTCTCCATTACCACCTGCAAGTTTAGAGTAAACTACACAACTTGAAACCGTCGTAGGTAAAACTAACAGAAAAAACCATCCAACTTGGACTTGTTGCAAAAAGCCAAATTGCATAAGCCCAAATGCACAAGCCCAAGGCACTAGAAAAATACAACTCTGTATGAGTAAAACTGTGCTTGGTTGTTTTAAGGCATCAACCAAGCCTGTTAGATTGATTGCCCGTCCAATAAAAAAAAAGATACATATGGTTGCCAAGTTCGAGATAAACTGGCCATCAAACCATTCCCTTCCGAGTAAAAAGTCGGGATACATAAGCCCTAAAAAAGACGATCCAACCAGGCAAAGTGCAAAACCTATACCTTTGGGAAATTCTCTCTTCCTTGCCATCATCTTCGTAATAAGCAAATAGGTTCATTAGCGCAACCTTCCCAGTTTGCTCCCCATTTTGATCAATCCCTCTCCAATCCACCCTATGTCTACCCGATTACTCACCGTTGATGCCGCTGGCACCCTTGTTCGTCCATGGCCCTCCGTTGGTGCAGTGTATGGCCGGACGGCTCGCGAACATGGAATCGAAGTGTCGGATGAAGAAGTGAATACAGAATTTTATAAAACCTTTGGCAGATTACAGACCTGTAAACAAACAAATGAAGGAGAAGAAAGCGAATTTTGGCGCCAAGTGGTTACCCAAACCTTTCGCCCCTTTGCCGGGAATAAAAACCTCGATCCTTTGTTTGAAGAATTGTGGAATCTTTTTGCCAAGGGAGAATGTTGGAAGTTGGCAGAAAAGGCAGAATCAACACTAAACACCTTGCGTGTAAGGGGCTATGAACTGGCGGTGCTTTCCAATAACGATGCCCGTCTACGCAGTGTACTTGCCGACTTAAAAATCGATCAGGCTTTCGATCATTTATTTATCTCCAGTGAAATGGGATGCGAAAAACCCGAGCTGGAAATTTTTCGAAAAGTCGAACAAACCATGAATCGAAAACCAAATGAAATCCTCCACCTTGGAGATAGTCACTCCCGCGATTTTCTCGGTGCCAGAAAGGCCGGATGGTCTGCCCTTCTTTACGGAGAACCCAAATTAGAAAATGAACAAATTTCCTGCTTTTCTGAATTACTTAATTATTTGCCGTGATTGAACTGTCTCAAGCCGTTCCGCTGGAACGACTCCAAGCTTTAAAGCCTGAACATCTAGCGGTTCGGGCAGATCCAAACGGCGGGCATACTGCCTACCTTGATTTTTCAGATTTGTTCGAATTAAAAAGTTCTGACCCGGCAAGCGGGATCGAAAAATTATCCAATCCTCCCCAAGCGGCCAATGAACTTTCTTTTTCAGGTTGGGTTGGCTTTTTTGGGTATGAATTTCTCGCTGCTCATTATGGACTAAATCTATCCGCCCCCCGTGACCTGACCGTGCCCGAAGGTTGGTTTGGGCGCCCCTCCACCCTCCTTCGGTTGGGCGATCAATCCACAACCGTGGAATCGTGCGTACCTGGTCGTGAAGAGGAAATCGTGCGGTTACTGGAAAGCTCAATTGATCCACTCCTTCCTGTCTTTCACTCAACTAACCAGCAATGCAACCTGAGTTTTCAGGAATATAAGAACTTATTTCACCAGGCCCGCGAAGCCATTCTCGATGGGGAAACTTATCAGATCAAAATTTCTCAACGGTTCGAAGCGAATGCACAGATCGATCCTCTCCTTGCCTATGCAAAACTCTCTCGAGCCAACCCTGCCCCTGAAGCCTTTCTTTTAAAAACTCCTGAGTTTTCCATTGTCAGTTGCTCTCCAGAAGTGGTGGTTCAAAAAACTGGGGAAGAGATTGTTACCCGTCCAATCGGTGGAACTTATGCCCGTGAACCCAATGCTTCCGACCATTCGGTCATCGAACAATTCCTGGGAGATCCAAAAGAAGTTTCCGAGCACAACATGCTCGTAGATTTGGAACGTAATGATCTGTCCACTCTTTGCCTACCAGGCAGTGTAAGGCTGGAAAGATTTCGCGAAGTTGAAACCTACTCCCATTTACACCACTTGGTTTCGACCATCCGTGGGAAGCTCCGTTCGGAAATTAACTTATCGGACATTCTCCAAGGCATGCTCCCAGGGGGGAGTATTACTGGATGTCCCAAGACCCGAACCATGGAATGGATTGATCGTTTGGAACCCTGCTTTCGTGGACCCTACACGGGGAGTTTTGGCGTCCTTGAGGACGGGGGAGATATGCGACTCAATCTAATCATCCGTTCGATGTTAATTTTGGAAGATCGTTGCTACACCCAGGCGGGTGGAGGCATCGTCGTCAACTCCACTCCGGAATACGAATACCGTGAAAATCAAATCAAGGCCCAAGCTTTGCTCGACCTTTTGCAATGATCCTGCTTATTGACCATCAGGACTCATTCACCCGCAACCTCGAGCACTTACTCGCAGGTTTCGATGAGGTATATGTGGTCGATCGAAAGAAGGTAAGTCCCGAACTTGTACAAAGTTCAAACATGCTCGTACTTTCCCCCGGGCCAGGCAGCCCGGCAGATTATCCAGAAACTCAGGCAATCTATGATAAATGGCGTGGCAAATTGCCCATCCTTGGGATCTGCCTGGGCTTCCAACTGATTCTAGAGCGGGAAGGTGCCCGCATAACTCGCCAATCCCGGGTACTTCACGGAGTGGAAACGGATATATCGGTCGATCCTTCCTCAGCCACCTACAATGGAATGGGCGATGTTTTACGAGTCGCCCGATATCATTCTCTACAGATTGACCCATCAAGCCTGCCCGCACTACCTCCTTCCCTCCGCATGACTGGTCACGACCCGATAGGCGGAGTACCCATGAGTTTTGAGGATCTGGAGTGCAAACTCTTTGGCTTGCAGTATCATCCGGAATCTTTTTTAACTTTATCAGGAAATCAGCTGATCGAGAACATTCGTAATGCAAGCTTGGACGACAGCGGGGAAACCCGAAAATCATCCTGAGCCCTGGGGTCGCCCCGGTGCTTTTTCCACCTTTCGTGTCTATCCAAACAGGAAAACTCCCTTTCTTTCTGATTACCTCGACCGATTGCTTGATTCAGCTAAACGGCTCAATTTGGGCTGGATTCCCGACTCAACAGAAATTTCTGGACGGCTAAATTCTTACCTTAATGATCTCGGGAATGATTATTCCGGCCTCGTGCGAATTTGTTTATTTGAAGACCTGATTGGATTGAGTGACCGCCCGGCAAATTCAGATGGCAATCCCGTAGAAGGTTGGCTTTTAAACTATCGCCGGCCAGAACCCTTGGCTAAATCGACCGCAGAGAAAGAACTCTATGGAGCCCTGTCCGAATTGGAGGTGGAGAAGGAGGACTGGGTGATCATCGATCCCAAGGATAATGACATACGTGAAACCGCCACTTCGAATCTTATCTTTGCCACGGGCAAAAACTTGTTAATTCCAGAAAAATTCATTCTTCAAGGAATCGTACTCCGTAAACTCCTTCCTCTTTTGAATTCCGAATTTTCCATTACCCGGGGTGCACCTCAGGACAACGACCTTTCCGACTTTGATGAAATTCTTCTCTGTGGAACGGGTCGAGGAGTTGCCCCTCTTAGTGCCCTCTCCGAACTCGGATGGAATTCCCGTGGGGACATCCTATTCAATCAGGTTCGCCAAATGTACGATTCTCTGATTGAAGGAGCCTGTGCCTGATTATCAATTAAACGGTCAATCCGTCAGTCTTCACTTCCCAGCGGTGATGGGGATATTAAACCTCACTCCGGACTCTTTTTCCGACGGCGGTCAATTCCTCAGCCCTGAAGATGCGGTTGCCCATGCACGCCACATGGTCGAACAAGGTGCTCAAATCATCGACCTCGGTGGAGAAAGTACCCGCCCGGGAAGCGAACCTGTCAGCGAGCAGGATGAACTCGCCCGTGTGCTCCCCGTTATCGAAAGTTTACTCAAAGAAGACTTTGTTCTTTCGCTCGACACCACCAAGCCAGCGGTTGCCCTTGCTGGTCTTCAAGCTGGTGTTTCCATCCTAAACGATGTCTCAGGGGGTAACCAAGACATGCTCGAACATGCTGCCCGCTTCCAGGCAGGATATGTCTTAATGCACACCCAAGGGTCGCCACAAACTATGCAGGACTCTCCAAAGTACGATGATGTGGTTGAGGAAGTACGAGCCTTTTTTGATGCAAAGGCAGAAGACCTACAAGCCCTCGAACTTCCCAGGCTCTGGATCGATCCGGGTATCGGATTTGGCAAGACCCTTGAACACAACCTCGCATTAATGAGAGAGTTGGATGAATTGATTGATCCTCGCTGGGGCATCCTGCTGGGATCTTCGCGCAAGTCCTGGATTGATCATCTTTGCAACGCCCCCGACCCCCTGGACCGTTTGGGAGGTTCCCTTTGTTCTGCCCTTGCCGGGGTTGCCCGGGGTGCAGAAATAATCCGTGCCCACGATGTTCGCGAAACCGTACAGGCATTGGAAGTGGCAAAGGGGCTCGCCCTGATCGATCCAACCGAGTAGAAATCTCCCATTCTAATTTTAAAACTATGGGAAAGATCGTACTCGAAGATATTGAAGTCATGGTCCGCATCGGACTATTGGAGGAGGAATTATACGCTCCGCAAGACCTCACCGTATCTGTGGAGATCGAACATTCCTTTGCTCAGGTTTCTCAGTCCGATGATTTGGCGGATGGGATTGACTATCGCGATGTCATTGAACACATCCGTAATTACTGTGGAAATTACGATGGCAAAACCATCGAACGCTTGGCCGACCAACTGAGCAAAGGACTGAAGGAAAAATTCCCGGCCGATTCCGTGCGATTGATCATCAACAAACCGCGCTATGTCAACAAGCTCGGCTTGTCTGCCATCCGAGTAGAGGTTGAGTGCTGAGGTCTATCTTGGGTTGGGTGGCAACCTTGGTGACCCACCAGCTACCTTTCGCAAAGCTCTTGAATTACTTACTGCATTCTCAAAGGTTTTAAAAGTTTCCAAACTCTATCGTTCTAAACCATACGGCTTTTCTGAACAGCCAGATTTTTATAACGCCGCGGCTCAGATATCGACTAGACTTCGCTCCTCTCGATCTGCTCGCCTGCTTGCAGGAAATCGAACAAAAGCTGGGTAAAAAAGTGATCAGGGAAAACGGCCCACGGATCATCGATCTCGACCTCCTGCTTTATGGAGATGAAACCCTAAACCTCCCCGATCTGCAACTCCCCCACCCAGGCATTTTACAACGCGACTTCGTCCTACGCCCCCTTCACGACCTCAACCCCGCCCTCGCCCATCCAAGCTGGCTGGGAAAATCTCTGGATTCCGCCCTCGCTGATCTTAGGGCAGTCCTTTTTGTCGAAAGCCCCATGCCCTTGTAGATTCTTAATTACTCGAGGATCCTCCTTTATGAAAATCGGATTCCCCATCTTATTCCCAGTTTGGATCTCACTGGGTTGAACACCTTTGCATAGGGTTCGACCATCAGCACTAGTCCATGTACGATCGGTTCCTTGGCATCTATGCGAAAACGATGATATGCAAGCAGAGAATCGATTCGGTCCGTGTCCGATTCAACGCATTACACAATTGGGGCGTCAATACTCCCGAACCTTGATCATGCCTTCGCATCGGAACCGAATGGACTTGCCCGCATTCCGTTGATTCTTACAATCCTTCTAGATGACAGAGAACAATACGCCCGTAGTGGGAGTCATCATGGGAAGCCAGTCCGATTGGCCTACCCTCGAGAAAGCTGCCCAGACCCTGTCCGATTTCGGAGTGAACTGGGAATCCAAGGTGGTCAGTGCTCACCGCACCCCCGACCTGCTTTACGAGTATGCAAACTCTGCTAAGTCTCGTGGGCTGAAATGTATCATTGCCGGAGCTGGAGGAGCTGCCCACCTACCCGGCATGGCAGCCGCCATGACTCCCCTCCCTGTTCTTGGAGTGCCCATCAAATCACGGGCCCTCAATGGTGTGGACTCTCTCCTTTCCATCGTACAAATGCCAGCTGGTATTCCCACCGCCACTTTTGCGATTGGTGATGCCGGAGCCGTCAATGCCGCCCTTTTTGCCGTATCCATGCTCGCCTCCGCAGGAGATGAAAACTTGCCCAGAAACTGGATGACTTTCGCCAGGCTCAAAGCGACAAGGTAAAGGCGTCCGAACTTTCCCCTCCTACGCAGCGGATGATCCAACCGGGAAGCGACGCTTGGATTGGCGTGCTCGGCGGTGGCCAGCTTGGCCGTATGCTCGCCCTCGCCGCACGGCCCATGGGGTACAAAATACTGACCTGGACAGGTGGGGACCGCTCCGGAGCCGCCGAGGTGGCAGATGAGGTGATGCATCAACCTTTTGACGACCGCCAGGCATTGGACAAATTTTGCTCCCAAGTGGAAGTCGCCACCGCAGAGTTTGAGAACCTGCCCGGCGACATGCTCAAGCAGGTGGAGGAGCGCGTGCCCCTGCGTCCCAATTCCCATTCCATCATCACCAGTCAGCACCGGGAGCGGGAAAAAAAGTTTTTGTCCGACAATGGGTTTGGGTGTGCCCGCCACTTCATCATCACCAATTTGGATGAACTGAAGAACGGTGTGAAAGAGATCGGACGGGACTGCATTCTTAAAACCGCCGAATTTGGATATGACGGTAAGGGCCAGCAAAAGATTTCCGGGGATGCCACTGCTGAAGATCTCGCGAACATCTGGCAGTCTTTTGATTCCCAGCGTGCGGTGCTTGAAGAACGGGTGGAACTGGACACGGAAATTTCAGTTCTTGTTGCCCGTGGAGTGGCCGGCGATGTGGTCACTTATGACCCGGCGGAAAATATCCACCGCAACCACATCCTTGATGTCTCCATCGTACCTGCCCGGTTGCCCGAAAATATTTTGGAGGAAGCACGCAAGGTGGCAGTTGGGGTGGCTGAGGCCCTCGACTATGTAGGTATTCTGGCGGTGGAATTTTTTATCTCCAAGGCGGGCAGGTTGCTGGTCAATGAAATCGCCCCCCGTCCGCATAACTCCGGCCACCATACCATCGATGGGTGCATGACCTCGCAGTTCCAACAACAAGCCCGGGCTATTTGCGGACTCCCCCTCGGCTCGACCGCGTTGAAAAAGCCCTGTGCCATGCTCAACCTCTTGGGCGACATATGGGCAGATGAAAATACTCCTCCTGATTGGACCCCAATTTTCAATACTCCCGGTGCCACACTCCACCTCTATGGCAAGGCCGGTGCCCGGGCAGGAAGAAAGATGGGACATGCCAATTTTTTAGCCGATGATCTGGAAACCGTACTCGCTCAGGTGGCCAGGTGCCGGGAAGCCTACGGGATGCCCCCCATCTGATTGCCCGGTCGTTTTGCGATGAAAGCCCTGGTTTTATTCTCCGGTGGTTTGGATTCCACCGTCCTCGCCGCCCAACTTCTGGCGGACGGTGCGGAAACCCGTTTACTCTCCATTGATTATGGTCAGCGTCATGCCAAGGAACTCCAACAGGCAGAAAAGATTGCAGAGGCATTGGGTCTACCTCATCGCATCCTGCGACTGCCCGACCTCGGTCCCCTGCTCGGAGGAAGTTCTCTGACCGACGATCAGGTGGAATTGCCCGAGGGGCATTATGCTGAGGAATCGATGAAGGCAACGGTGGTGCCCAACCGCAATATGATCCTACTGGCCCTCGCCGGTGGCCATGCTCTTTCCATCGGGTTTGATACCATCGCCTATGCAGCCCATGCGGGAGACCATACGATTTATCCCGACTGTCGGCCCGAATTTGCTGATGCCATGGAAAAAGCACTTGGGCTTGCAGACTGGCAAAACCTTAACCTGCACCGCCCCTTTGTAAATTTCAGCAAGGAGGAGCTGGTCAGAAAAGGAAATGAACTTGGAGCCCCTCTCGAACTTACCTGGTCGTGCTATGCCGGACGGGAAAAACATTGTGGAAAATGTGGAACCTGTGTGGAGAGGAAAGAAGCATTTGCACTCGCCAAGGTCGAAGACCCTACCGAGTATGAGGACGACTAAATTTCTAATGTTTTATGATTACATGCAGTAAGACTTACCGGGACATTCCCCTCTCCCACCGCCAACCCAATCATACGGGCCGGTGCTCTCGATTGCATGGGCATAGCTGGTCCATTACCCTGACTTTTGAATCCAAGGAATTGGACGATAATGGATTTGTGATTGATTTTGGAGATCTTCATTTCATCGAAGATTGGATCGATGAACATTTGGACCATGCCACGGCCGTCTGGGAAAACGACCCAAAGCTGGTAAAGTTAAATGAATTACAGAATGAAGGTTTAATCAAACTTTTGGCAGTTCCCAATGCCTCTTGCGAAGGAATTGCCAGGTACCTGCACAACACTTTCGACCCAATTGTGCGAAAGCGCACCGATGGACGGGTATGGATACGATCGGTATACCTGCAGGAAGATTCCAAAAACTCTGCCACCTACCAGCCTGACCAAACCGCATGAGCCGGGCACTCCCGGTCTACGAACGCTTTCATGCCTGGCAGGGCGAAGGTGCCCATATGGGGAAGTCCGCTTTTTTCATTCGTCTCCACGGTTGCCCGGTGCATTGTCCCTGGTGCGACTCCGCCGGTACCTGGCACCCCGACCATGTTCCCGATTCGATCGACCGGATCGAACCACTCGATCTGGCCGAGGAAGCGATGCAGTCGGGCTGCGAAATTGTGGTCATCACCGGGGGAGAGCCTGCGATTCATCCCCTCTACGATTTGGTGCATGAGTTGCGCATCCGTAGCCTGCCCATACACCTGGAAACCTGCGGTGCTTTCCCGGTGCAGGGAGAAATGGATTGGATCACCCTAAGCCCAAAATGGAACAAGCTCCCTATCGAGGAAACCTTTTTACTGGCGGATGAATTCAAGGTCATTGTCGAAACGCCAGAGGACCTTTCCAAATGGACCAATGCCCTGCCCATGAAAGATAGACGGGTGCCGGTCTGGTTGCACCCTGAATGGTCGCAGGCAGAAAACTCAGAGGTCTTGGGGGCGATCAACGACTGGATAAAACACCAAGGTTTTCCCTATCGGGCGGGTTTTCAATTGCACAAATTGTACATGGTGGATGAAGCGGATAAACGCTCCCGACCGACCGCTTCCTTGAGTCATTTAGAAAAATCGAATAAGCTTAAATAAATGGGAACTTTTGGAGAATAAACATATGTGCGGTCGATACGCATGGTCCAATCCGCAGGTCGAACGCTTTCGCAAGTACGCCCCACCGCCCCACAAAAAAATCCATCCGCGCTACAACCGCTCTCCCGGGCAGTCCCATCCTATCCTTCATTCGAATAACCAATCCATTTCTTGGGCAGAAGCAGAGTGGGGAAGTTTCCCTTCTGCCAATTCGGTAAATTCTCGTCGATTCCCCATTAATGCAAGATCCGAAACCGTATCCCAAAAACCAACCTTTCAGGCTGCATTCGAGTCTCAAAGATGCCTTGTTCCCGCTGACGGATATTACGAATGGCAAGTAGTGGAAAGAGATCGTAACCCGCACTTCTTCCATCTGCCCGATCGTTCGACCTTTGCCTTTGCCGGTCTATGGCGTGAAGGATCTGATGGCCTGTGCTTTACTATTTTGACCCGCAGTGCCCCGTCCAACTGCCTCCATATCCACCACCGCATGCCGGTTATTCTTTCGGATGAACATTACCCAGTATGGATGAGTGAACAATCGACCGCTGGTCAATTACTCGATCTTTTAAGCAATGTAAAATCCGACATTCTTTTTTATCCAGTTTCCAAACGAGTCAATGCAACCAGGGAGGATGGACCAGAACTTCTGGAACCTAACCGCGATCAGCAATCGACTCTTTTTTGAATGGTCGTACAAGCAAGCAAGCAAAAGGCTAAAACCCTTAAAAAGCCGGCAATAGATGTGGTGCTTGAATGGTTTAAGACAAAACAATGGGATCCATTTCCGTTTCAAAAAAAAACCTGGTCTGCCCATGCCAAGGGAGAGAGTGGATTAATCCATGCCCCGACCGGTACCGGGAAAACCTATGCCGCGTGGGCGGGTCCCTTGATCGAATGGATGGACGAGCTTGGAAAAAAGCCAATGCCCAAGCGCCCGCCCGAATTGCGTGTTCTATGGATCACGCCTCTACGTGCCCTCGTCAAGGACACCACCCATTCACTTCGTACTTTAGTGGAAGATTTGCAACTCCCATGGACTGTGGAGGAACGAACAGGAGATACCACCGGATCAATCAAGGCGAAGCAAAGAAAACGCTTTCCATCCTGTTTGGTAACTACGCCGGAGAGTCTATCTCTGCTCCTCTCCTACCCTGAAACCAAAGAGGCATTTTCCAATTTACGAACCGTGGTGGTCGACGAGTGGCACGAGTTATTATCCACCAAACGGGGAGTACAAACCGAACTGGGGCTGGCTCGTTTACGATTATGGAATCCAAAATTAAAAACCTGGGGATTATCCGCGACCTTGGGAAACCTAGATATTGCTCAAGCTACCCTTCTGGGAACCAACAAACCAGGTAAATTGATTAATGGAGATTTGAAGAAAAAATTCGAGGTCGATGTCCTCATCCCAAAAGATATGGAAAAATTTCCTTGGGCAGGACACCTTGGTGGAAAAATGGTTGAGGAGGTCGCCCAACAAATTGAAGGTGCCGGAACAACCCTTGTATTCACCAATGTTCGATCACAGACAGAATTTTGGTTTCATGCACTCCAGCAAATTCGGCCAAAATGGAAGGATGAAATTGGCATTCACCATGGATCCATTGACCGCAAGGAAAGAAAACAAGTGGAAGACCGTTTGCGGGAAGGAACTATTCGGGCGGTGGTTTGTACAAGTAGCCTGGACTTGGGGGTCGATTTTTCGCCCGTTGATCAAGTCATTCAAATTGGAGGGCCCAAAGGAGTCGCTCGTCTTATTGCAACGGGCCGGCCGCTGCGGGCATCAACCCGGTGCGGTAAGTCGGGTAATTTGCGTCCCCACCCATGCAATGGAGATGGTGGAGTATGCGGCTGCACGGGAAGCAATCAATGAACGAAGAATTGAAGCCCGCGAACCCCTGCGGGCCCCACTCGACCTGCTCGCCCAACATCTGATTACCCTTGCATTGGGGGGTGGATTTTTCTCAAAAGATGCAATCAAAGAGGTCCGCTCTGCTTGGTCCTACAGGGACATAACCGAAGAGGAATGGGGATGGGTGCTTGATTTTATCATTCGTGGAGGAGATACCTTACGGGCATACGATCAGTTCAAACGCGTGGTGGTTGATGCCAACGGATTGCACAGCGTGGAATCACGAATCATTTCCAGGTTTCACCGAATGTCCATTGGCACGATCACCAGCGATCCCGCAATCGAGGTAAAATTTAGCACCGGGCGAAGACTGGGCACGGTGGAAGAATCCTTCATCTCAAGAATTAAGCCGGGCTCAAACTTTTATTTTGGAGGAAAATTACTGACCCTTAAAAGAGTACGCGACCTCACGGCCGTGGTTAGCTTGGCCAAGCGGGGTAAAGGGGCCATTCCGGTTTGGGGCGGCGGGAAATCTCCTCTTTCTTCGGAATTAGCCTCTGGGGTACGCCAGAAACTGGAAGCGGCAGGAATGCATATTTTTAAAGAAAAGGAAATGCGGGCATTACGGCCATCCCTGGAGTTGCAGTCCATAGGCTCAAAACTTCCAAAAATGAATGAATTATTGATTGAGCGTACAGACACCCGGGAAGGAACATGTTGGTTTGTCTATCCCTTTGCCGGGCGCTTGGCTCATGAAGGACTTGCGTCCTTAATCAGTTATCGGATGACCAGACTCGAGCCGATGACCCTTTCTCTTTCTTTTAACGACTATGGATTTCACCTCTGTTCGACATCTACCCAAGAATTTAATGAATCCGACTGGCGAAACCTTTTATCCCCAGAAGGTGTGGTTGATGAACTTCTTGAATGCATGAACTTAAGCGAGATGGATAAGAGGCAATTTCGCGAAGTCGCCCGGGTTGCTGGATTAATCTTTCAGGGCTACCCTGGTGCCCGTAAATCAAACCGTCAGGTTCAGGCATCAGGCGGATTATTTTTTGATGTTTTTTCGAAATACGATCCACACAACCTGCTACTCACCCAATCGCGCCGGGAAGTCCTCGACAGACAATTGGAAGTAAACCGAATGGTTTCCACACTGGAAAGGATTTCCGGGCAAATAATCGTACGGGAGTCCCCGTCGCGACTATCTCCATTTGGTTTTCCTCTTATGGGCCGAATCTTTGCGCTCCCAAGTAAGTTCCGAATCTTGGAGCGACCGGGTAAAACGTATGTCCCAACAGCTTGAAAAGTCTGCATGAATGAATCGCTGACCATAGACTGGCAAGGAGAATTACTCCAACTTCTAGCTGATCGGGCGGTCTTTTGGCCAAAAGAAAAAACGATCTACATTGCAGATACTCATTTTGGAAAAGCGGCCACTTTTCGAAAAGTGGGCATTCCAGTATCTGAACATACCACGATGGAGGACTGCCAGCGCCTTGGTAAACTCATTGATGATACCCGTGCTGAAAAGTTGGTCATTCTGGGAGATTTTCTACATGCACGGGCCGGAAGATCTCAACCAGTTAGAAACCTGCTCTTCAATTGGCGCGATCAATACCAGAAATTGTCTATTGATTTAGTACGGGGAATCATGACCTGCAATCCGGAGATCCATGGCCAGAACTGGGCATTACTTGCCTGCCCGACCCTACCCCCTCAAAGAAAAATACATGGGAACTCAGGCATCTTCCACCTGAAAAGGAGGCTGATCGACCTTTCTTAGCTGGACACTTACACCCGGGTTACCGCTTACATGGGAAGGGCAGAGATTCCTTGCGCTGCCCCTGCTGGGTGGTGAGCGAAAAACGAATCATTTTGCCAGCCTTTGGAAGTTTTACTGGCCTCAAAAATATAAAACATGAAAAGGACGAGAAAATCTTCCTAACCAACGGGAAGGAAATTCAAGAATTGGGCTAAACTAATGGTTATTTAGAGTGCTCTTAAATTTAATTCATTCAATCAATTCCCCTTGACTATAATCGAGTCCCTACAAAGATATATGATTTGTGACTGGGATATCCCCTTTGAATAACTAACCACAAATCAATTAATATATTATGAAAAACCTTCTTCTTATTCTCGGAGTTCTCTCCATCGGTTTATTTTCCTCCTGCGGCGGTGGTTCACACGACCACGATTGCTGTGGCGAATGTGGTGGCGAATCTGAATGCTGCGGCAAATGCGGTGGCGATAAAGCCGACGAAGGAAACGCTTCTGAGTAATCGTTTTCTAAATAGGATTTTTCCTTTCAGGGCCCATGTCGAAATTCTCGGCATGGGCTTTTTTGTGCCTTCATAAATTTGCCAATTAAGGACGCACCCATTGATTTTTCTTAGTGAGAAGATTAGTCCAAGTTTTTGAACCTAAAAATTCCTGTATTGGTGCTCAGGTTACTTACTCGACCATAAAAAGCCGGAAATCATTCTCACTGCCCCGCCCTGCTCAATCGGCCATCTCTCCACCCCTTGCCGTCGAATCTTTTGCCCAAGACCCCGAACAATACCACAGACTAATGGATGCAGTAGCTTGGCTGAGCAAGGAGCAACAACTTCAGGGTAAGTAGCGAGATTTCCAAACTGCCTGGCAGGACTGGATTAATTCTCCAAGCTTTTCCGGTCTAATTGCTTGCTTAGGGTCGTCCCCAATTCCCTTTGATGGATCGATATGTGACTCGATACATAATCCATCTGCCCCATATGCTATTGCTGCCAAAGAACAGGCTAGTACAAAATCGGCATGACCCACGCTATGGGAAGGATCTACCACTACGGGTGCCCAGGTACGGTTTTTAAGCAAGGGAGTGATCGATTCATCCGGATGATTACGATAGCCCTCCAAATGTGGAGTGGTTCCTCGGGGGCAGAGCATTACATTGGGGTTACCTTCAGCCACAATATATTCAGCAGCTGCGATAAATTCATTTGGGGAACCGACATGACGCCCGCGTTTGAGTAAAACTGTGGTATCCGAACCTGCTGATAACTTTCCAACCTCCTTGAGCAAGGAATAATTTAATGCGTTTCGCGTTCCAATTTGTAAAACATCCACCTTGGCATCAAAAGCAAGTTTGAGCTGTTCGGAGTCCATTACTTCGATATCAATGGGAAGCCCTGTTTCTTCCCTGGCTTGGAGAATTATCTCAAGGGATTGATTGTCTCCCTGATAAGAATATGGATTGGTTCTTGGCTTCCATACTCCACCACGCAAGGCATGTGCTCCTGCCTCTTTGATGGCATGGGCAGATTCCAAATAAAGATTAGGATTATTTGGATCAATGGTGCAGGGACCAGCGATAAAGAAGGGTTCCTCTTTACCAACCTCGGTCTTGCCAACTTGGACTCGATGATCTGCCAGACCAGATCGTCGATCCATCAATTTGTAGGGCGACTCGATCATCTCGACCTTGGAAATAAAAGACAGTCCAGCAATTCGCTTGAACATAACTTCTCTGCCCTCGTCTCCGAGAATGGCATAAACACATCGGTTGTGCCCCTGGATTTCTAAAATGGAACATTCAAAATCCGAGGCAATTGCCTCGACTTCCTTGAGTTCGTTTGTGCTAAGTTTGTTCGCTTTGGGAATAATCATATGAATTCGAAAGGAAAGATAAAAAGCTTTAATCTTGTCAGTCAGCTCAACTGAGCAAAGAATTGTAGAAAATGGCAAGTATAACCCAAAAGCCAACTATGTTTAAATATACTCAGTATTTCTCTGCCCTGTTATTTGCAATATGGATGACTTCCTGCGAAAAACCACAAGTACAAACCAAAGAAAAAGGATATCCTTTGGCAGATATTCTCCAGGAACAATCCTACTGGGAAGGTAGTTCAATAGAGGCTGCTGATACCTTCTTTTTAGACGATGAAAATATGTTTTGTTTTAAGGAATCCAAAAGACCTTACTCCGGGGTGATTAAAGTTCGGGCAAGGAACGGAACGGTCTCGGCCTTAAGAAGTTATGTAAGTGGCGTGCCTGATGGTGACTTTTACGAATGGCACGAGAACGGAAACCTAAAGTCTAAACAGCAGTATAAAAACGGAGAGAAACACGGATATTTCTTTGTCTGGACATCCAAAAATGTAATTTATTCCAGACGATATTATCAGGATGGAATGGAGGACTTTGGTCGCTTCGAAGACGAAGGTGTGGCTCAAACTGGAGCTTCTCTCGCATCAGTAGAACTTAAAGAATGGGAAGGTGCCGGACCAGAATTCTACAAGAAGTTTGCCGGAGATCCCAAACGGGGAGGAATGCTATGGATTCGAGAAACAGAAGAATTATACAACGGCACGATCACAGCATTAGATGATCGGGGCAAAAAGGAAGCCGTTTTGCGCTATCGAAATGGAAAATACCAGGGAACGATATCCAAATGGGACGAAGACGGAAATTTATGGGAAGAAGGCGAATTTGATCGCGGAATCTTAGTCACCTTTACAGTCAAAGAAGGTAAACCCTTTGACCCCAATCAAATCATTGATATTTCCGAAGATCCAGAAATGGCCAATTTACTCTTTGAGTAGTCAATTTTCGCTTTTTAAGAGCCCGTAAATGGCACACCAAGTGCTTAATACCCGTTATCTACAATGTCTTACTAAGACACACAATTCGGCTCTTCCCCTTAATACCTCTTGAATTGCCGTGCGGTAGCCTAGACAAATTCTCTCGCTATAATATTTAGGAGTTGCATTGAACAATATCGTAAAGCCAAAAAATCATACAAAACCTCAAAGTTGGTTCTCGAAACCTAGCAATCCCGTTAAAGATACTGCTTTAAGATTTTGTCTTTTTCGCCTTCGTTCTAGGTTTGGTGGTGACACTGTTGATTCCAAGAAGATCAGCTTCAATTTTTTTGCCCGCATCTGCCAAAATAACAGCCCGTTCCAACGCATTTTCAAGTTCTCTTACATTACCAGGCCAATCATGACTAAGAATGGCTTTCTCACAATTTTTGGAAAAAGCAATTTTGTCAATTCCATGCCTTTTGGCATGGCGTTCCAGAAAGGTATTCGCCAGCAATAAAATATCGCTCTCACGAACTCTTAATGGTGGCACCGCAATTGGAAAAACATTTAGCCTGTAATACAAATCCTCACGGAAATTCCCTTCCTCCACTTCTTTTAACAGATTGCGATTAGTGGTAGCGAGTACTCGGACTTTTACCTGGATGGTTTTATTTCCCCCCACCCTTTCAAATTCTTTTTCCTGTAATACACGTAAAAGCTTTGCCTGCAAAGAAGGTGCAATCTCACTGATTTCATCCAATAAAATCGTTCCTCCATCGGCCAATTCAAAGCGCCCTTCCCTTCTTTCAGTAGCACCAGTAAATGCACCTTTTTCGTGGCCGAAAAATTCACTCTCCATCAAGGTTTCTGAAATCGCAGCACAATTTACTCGAATGTATGGCTGCTTGGCCAACATGCTGTTACGGTATAATTCTCGGGCCACCAACTCTTTACCAGTTCCATTCTCACCTGTTATCAGAACAGTAGCTTCCGTTTTGGCCACTTTATCGACTAAAGTCTTAAGTTTCTGGATCGGCTCACTCTCACCGACAATATCCGATGACCGGGTATCACTCTCCTCAACATAGTACTTGGTTACCCGCCGCATCTTGTCAAAAGAAGCAACCTTATCCACCACCACTTCAATTTGATCAAAGGAGAATGGTTTTACCACATAATCAAAAGCCCCCATCTGCATACAGGAAACGGCAGATTCAACGGACCATACCCAGTCATCATGACAACCATGGGACCATCTGTCTTTGCAGTAATTTCCTCCAAAAGATCCGTCCCTTCTCCATCGGGTAACCGAAGATCCAGAAAAACCAAATCAAAAGAATCCCTTGCCAAAATCTTTCGTGCCCCTTTTAAATCTCCAGTTGAAGCAACTGAATATCTCTTGTTACGCAACTGTGTCTCCAACGCTTTACGAATCATAAGCTCATCATCTACAACAACTATTTTTTCAATTGCCATTTTTGAGAATTCATACTCAAAAATATCATACTTGTCGATGACCTTTCTCTAAGTTGCCCCGAATTCGAATTAATTTAAAAAAATTAAATAATATTAAAGGTTTTGAATAAAGAAAATCAAATAAAATACACACTAATAATTGGTGAATTAGAAGAAAACGATTTGTTTTATCACAAAAATAATTTCATAGATTTGCTACAGTATGCTAATGCAGTTACCTGCCTGAGCGATGAAACTAACCAAAAAGTAAAGGATTTCTTTAAAAAAGAAAAGGTTATTGAGTTAATTACAATAAAACTATCAGATTTTTTAAATTTAAAAGATCAATATGAATATATATTTTTTACTGGATATTTAAATACGATAAATGAAGAGATAAACAGTGATAAAAAGAAAATATATTATCTTTTGAACGACAAACTTAAGGTCAATGATACCCTTGATCTTATTTGTGAAAACAATTTCGATAAAATAATATCTCATTTGCTACCTTCAGAATTACCTAAATGCGTAAGTGAAAATACATACAGATTTATTTGTTCTAAATTATATCACATGCCTTGCCCTTTAGTTGAAAAAGTAGAGTTAAATTCGACACAAAGCAAAAACCATATTTTTATTTACAATAAAGATTCGGAAAACTACCAAAGATTTGAAAAGGTTTATCAAGAATTAAGCAAGAATAAAATTATTACTCTATTGGATATTGATGATTTAAATTTAACCAAATTTTGTTCAAATAATGATGTAATAAACAACAATTCTAAAATTATTTTACTTGATGTCGATGCCAATAAGAGGCTTTTTCTCATAAACTTTTGCCTAGCAAATGATTTATCGATTTCTGTTAATGACGAAAGTCATTCATATGACAGAGAAATAATTAACTTAATTGACAGTGGTATTGTTAAAAGTGAAATAAACACCGATGTATCCCTTCGATCTAGATTCAATAAATTCTTGAACCATGATTATAGTTCTTTTACAAGATCAGGTGAATTTAGAATCAATAAATTACACATTCATTTTATAGATAACCTAGAATATGGTATTTGTAATAATGATTTTCCATTAGTAATAGGTAATAAGTATCTACAAGTTCTTGATACAAAAATAAATGGAATAGGTAGTCTTTTAAGTAATCCTCTCTCATACCAGCCATCGGATATTAATGATAGTTTATCTTTCGTTTCTTTTTTATTAGAAGAACAGGATGATTTTGAGTTTTCAGACATAATTTTCTCTAGGTTCTACAATATATTGTTAGAGCGACTATTAAAAGAAGAAAGTAACTGGTATATTTACAATACTATAATTCGATTCGTACACCTTAGACCGAACATATATTTTGGTGTACTTAAGACTTTTTGTACTAAAAACAAACAATCAAAAAAAGTAGAAATCCTTCTTAAATTGTCTGTTGTATCTCTATCTAACATCGATCTAGATCACACCACTATTATAAATTTTTTACAATTTCTGAAAGAATTTAATAAATTTGATTCATTAATTCTTTATCTATGTGCGACAAGTGGGTTAGAAAATAGAGAATACTTAGAAAAATTTGATCGCTCCACAATCTCTCATTCTATTTTTGATCTCGTATCTTTTAATTTAATATTAAATGAATCTCAGATTAAATTCATAAAGGAGGAGATCGAAACTGGTAGTAATTTTGAGGTTTCTAACATTAATGATATTTATACAAATTTCGTAAAGGGATTAGTCGAAAATGATCCTATTGATTTTAATCTTATTCGGAGTAATAATGCAACACTTTATAAATTATTTAACAATAACCCTTACCACCTTTTCCGACTTTTCACTACTGCATGGATTAATAATAACAATGAGATTGCATATGAATTACTAAATCACTTTGACCCAAAGTTATTCGATAAAAATCATTTTTTTAAGATAATGTATCGAAGTATTCTTCAACTTGCACAAAAACCAATTCCCATTAATCTTAATGAAGTCAACTTCTACATAAATCAACACTACAATCAAATTCGTAAAATATTCCATCTAAAAGTTTTATCTTACAACAACGATATTAACTTTGATTTTAATAATCTATTTGATGCTCACAAATTCAAGTTTTTACCTAAAATAAATAATATTCTGAATAATCATTTTTCTTAATCATTTGATAATAATTAACAGCATGAGTTATAATATATAATTTATCTTCCGTATTTTAGCTGATTTGTGATAGAAATTAAATTTCATAATAAAAAGTATACAAAAGAGTTTTCTTTAGCACCTTCTAATTTACTATCTAACCCAAGACTTCGAGTTTTAGATACTTTTACTAAAAAAAACCGGCATTGATTTTTCAGGGAAAATATTAGATGCGGGATGCGGTAATGGGTACGCTGGAATTTCACTTGCTTTAAACTCTCCAGTCAAAAGCGTTGTCTGCTTAGATAATAGTGACATTGCAATTGAAAAATTAATTCCAAGAAATGCAAATTATTATGCCGTAGGTCATAAAATAGATCCTGTATTGGGAGACTTCTCTGATATCTCGTATAATGAGGAGTTTGATTTTATAATTGCATTTGGAGCATTGCATCACTCGCCTTGCTTGTTTTCTACTTTTAAATCTTTGACTAGATCACTTAAAGTAGGTGGATTTATCATAGCACACGAGCCCGTAATGCCTAATGTCACATCACACAATCTTTTTGCCCAAAAATATGATCAGATTGAAGAAAGTTATGGACTAAAATTTAGGCACGGTGACAGATATGATCGCTTTTACAGAGATGCGGAGTACATTTGTGCAGGCATTTTGAGTGGGTTAGATTTAATCTACAGTCTAGATTTCCCTTTATCTGACAAACCACAGAAATCTGACAATCCAACAAGTAAAGCCTTTTTCTTCACAAAAGATAAAATAGATTATGTTCCTCATCTCTGGGAACCATTAAAGTAGTCATTACCATTATTATTCTAAACATTCTCACATTTTTACGGCATGAATACATTTCTATCACTTGGAGATTATGTTAAATCAACAATTCTCGACACAAATTATTTTGATATTGGAGGTCTTAATTCTGGTCATCTTGAAATCGATGTAACAGAAGATGTACACTCTTCACTTAGAGGAAAATACAAACTCGTACTCGAATATTTCGGTTTATTGTCTAAGCACGACCGGATGCCACTCATGCCATTACCAGATTATGAATCTCAACAATTTATAAGAGTTTTAGAAACACTACCTATTAAAGAATTAACTACTAATAGATCTTAAGTTTTTACAAATTACAGTTAGAAAAATAAACTTTTCTTAACGAGTCACATGCACTCAAAAGTTAGCTTACCGTTCATTAATCCAAATTTATATCTTAACAAAAATGTTGCGATAGTTGGTTCGTCAGGTTCTTTGGTAAACTCTGACTTGGGTAAAACCATAGATTCATTTGATGAAGTAGTTAGATTTAACCGGGCACCCACAGCTGGTTACGAGAAAGATGTTGGTAACAAAACTACTTTGAGAGCCGTTAATAATCATGTATTTGATAACATTGATATATCTCATGCAGATGGTTATTCAAACTCTCCCCAATACTTCGTTAAAGACCTTAGATCATCAAAATATTCTCTATGCATCGGTCCTGACATGGGGCCGTGGGACAGAAGAGACGAGAATGCTCATTTCAGCAATAATCTATTTCTTTTTGATTACAAAAAATTAAAATTTGTTAAAGATTTTATTGGATGCACATTTAAGCAAAACATGCTTATCGGCAGCATTATTGTGGCCTTGTGCTTAATGACTGAAATCCATCCCACCCTATTTGGATTTGATGTAATTCCCGTGCCAAGATCACATTATTGGCAAGACCGACCTCCCGAATGGAACTCTCATGATCATAACCCATCTGAGGAACAGAAAGTTTTGCTTCAACTTCTTCAAAATGGTTTAATTTCAATCGTCTAATGAGTTTCAACTTGGCAAATTTTATCTCATAAATAACCCAACCACTTATACAAAGGCTCCACTTGTAATTTTTGCTTACAATCGTGTTAAGCATTTGCAATTAACCTTAGATGGTTTGAGAGAAAATTATGAGGCACAATTCACTCCGTTAATTATATATTCAGACGCTCCACGCTGCAAAAAAGATGAAGATCTTGTCAATGAAGTAAGAAGTATACTCGATGATTTAGAAGGTTTCTATTCGATGAAGGTTGTTAAAAGAAAAACTAACCTTGGTCTATCTCAATCAATTATAAGCGGAGTTAATGAAGTTTTAGAGGAACATGAATCTATAATTGTGTTGGAAGATGACATAATCCCATCTCCCTTTTTTTTAAAATATATGAATGAAGCTCTCAACAAGTATTCAGTTATTGATAGAGTGGGATGCATTCACGCCTACTCATACCCTTGCAGTAATCCATTACCAGATACCTTTTTTCTTAGAGGTGCGGATTGCTGGGGATGGGGAACATGGAAAAATTCCTGGAATCTATTCCAAGAAAATGGTCAAACTCTTTTAGACAAAATTTTGAAGTCTGAACTGAGTTACCAATTCGATCTTGATGGCACTTACCCGTTCACCCAAATGCTAAGAGATCAAATTAGTGGAAGAAATGACTCTTGGGCAATCCGTTGGCATGCATCCATGTTTTTAGCTAACAAACTATGTCTTTATCCAGGAAAAAGTCTTGTGAAAAATATTGGATGTGATGGCTCGGGTACGAACTGCCAGCAAACCAGTAAATTTGATTCCGCAGAATCAGAAATTCCAATTACTATTAAGAAGATCAAACTTAACGAAAGTTCCACAGCACGAGACAGTTTTATAGAATTTTTGAGACATTCAAATTGAGAATTCCATGCAGATAAATTATCGTGGTCCATATTCATCTTGGCATGACGCGTTAAAAATTTGCACAGGATATGATTCAAATAAAATTTTGGCTTCAGTTCTCAACACGACAAGAAAAGTTATTAAAGGCGAATATCTTTACGAACGAGATTCAGTAGGTTTTAAAAAAAAGTGTTATGAGTGGCAAATGTGCACAGCACTTCTTTCTTCTTTAAATTCTAACTCAGGAAAGTTGTGCATTGTTGATTTCGGTGGGTCTCTTGGAAGTAGATACTTCCAACACAAAGAATTGCTAGAACCGTATAATATTGATTGGAATATTATTGAACAAAAGCACTACGTTGAAGCCACCAGTGACATCGTTAAAATAGATAACCTAAGTTTCCATAGTTCAATTGATGATTTCAAGAAACATAAAAATGCTGATTTCATAATATTATCGTCGGTCCTTCAATATTTAAGAGATCCTCAAAGAATTATTGAGGAATTAATAAATCTTAATCCACAGAGTTTCTTCATTGATCGCACATATGTGACTTCAAAATCGACCTCAGATTTGATATATACGCAGAACAGTTCAATCAATGGTTTAGATTACTCATATCCTTTCCATCTTTTTGCTGAAAAAACAATTTTTAACATGTTTGATGACTTCAAGCACATCTACGATTTTAATGCCAACTATCCACCTACCGAACTGGCAAGCATCAATGCAAGATTGAAAGGATACTTATTCAACAAAAACTAAACTGCATTTACTATCAAAGAACCTTCCATAGATAATCCATTTTATTTTGCTCGTAACGCTCTTTTGTATGGCATCATGCAGGTAAGTCCATATGCATCTGGTCGACTACTGGATATAGGTTGTGGCACTAAACCTTATGAACCATTTTTAAAAGTTGAATCATACGAAGGTTTGGAAATCGAGAGTTCAAATAATTTGCACCAAACTAAACATGATTATCTTTACGATGGACAAAATTTACCTTTCGCTAGTGACAGTTTTGATACAATAATTTCCACACAAGTTCTCGAGCATTCATTTAACCCAGATAAATTGCTCTCAGAAATTCAACGGGTTTTAAAACCTCATTCTTATTTAATTTTAACTGTCCCCTTTATCTGGGATGAGCATGAACAACCCTATGATTATGCAAGGTATACATCATTTGGAATCAAACACTTACTAGAGAAGAATAATCTCGAGGTAATCGTACATGAAAAACTCTGCACTGGAATTCCATGCTTAGTCCAAATTCTAAATGTTTTACATTTACAAAATAATTCTTTCAAAATTAAAAATTCCAAAAATTTTTCATAAATTTATTTATTTAACACTCAATATTATTGGTTTTGGTGCACAGCACTTTATTCCTAAAAGCGACGACATGTATTTAGACAATCTGGTCGTCGCGAAAAAGATTACCACCCTCCCAGTCTAACTAAGGCTACTGCAATTATCTACAGGCTTGTTTATTCTTCTCTGATAACACTTTTTTGACTTACCATTTCTGCTGTCATTTCGACCATAATTACCTCATCAGGGCTTTGGTTATGGTGGATAGTCTTAAGGTACATAATCTAAATTTTAAACTTTGGGTTTTATGCCTAACCGAAGAATGCAAAAAGATTTTGGATGCCATCGATTCTCCAAATATCGAAAGCTATTCTCTTCATAAAATTGAGAAAGAATTTCCTGAACTTCTAAAAGCCAAAGGAAATAGAAGTCTTCCTGAGTATTATTTCACTCTTTCACCTTTTTGGCCGAATTGGTTGCTGGATAATAAGCCAGAAATCTTCTCTATTACCTACTTGGATGCTGACTTGGCATTTTTGTCTTCTCCCGAAAGTTTATTCGATGAAGTTGAAAATTCCTCTATTGGAATAATTGAGCACCGTTTTCATCCTTCTTTTGATATTGCTCGATACTCAGGCAGGTTCAATGTCGGATGGATTTACTTCAAAAAAGACCGTGTCAGTTCAGATTGTCTCGCACAATGGCAAGCTCAATGCTTGGACTGGTGCAAGGACTATCCGGAAGATGGTAAATTTGCCGACCAAAAATATTTGGATAGTTGGCCTAACGATTTTGAGGGCACCCATATAATTTCACACCCTGGAGCAAATCTGGCTCCATGGAATCTAAATACCCATAAAATTATACGAGAAAACGAACGATTACTTTCAGACAAAAAACCAATCATCTTCTATCATTTTCATATGATCAAGGCACTCGACGACAATCACCTCTTCACATCCCTTGAAATATATCGAGTACCAGTTGAAGAAAGAAAGAAAATCATTGATTGGCTCTATGTTCCTTACATTTTAAAGTTACTTGAAAAAGAGATTAAGCTGACCCAGAAAGGATTTAAGGTCTGTGCGTTCCGTTCTTCAAGAGACTATTCAAAAATCGACCATCATCACCGTTCAGAAAAATCATTGGATCAACGAATCAACGATGGTGAAATCATAAAAATCAGTCGCAAATAATTTTAAGTAAAAACATCAAACTGCAATTAAGTCCCTTGTTTTGGTTAAGGTAAGTGCAATCATATCAACTTACAATAACTCCAGTTTTTTAGGAGGGTGCATTAGAGACTTGCTAAACCAATCTCTATATAAAAGTGGAAACATCGAAATCTTGGTCGTTGATACCGGTTCTAATGAAAGTGAAGGTAAAATCCTTCGAGGCTTTCAAAATAATTACTCAGGAATTAAATATATAAGAACAGATAAGCGTGAATCCCTTTACAAAGCGTGGAACCGTGGAATAGAAGTAGCATCTGGTCAATATATCACAAATGCTAACACTGATGACCGACATCACTCTGAATGCCTAGAGAGATTGGTCAATAAATTGGAAGAACAACCTGATTGTGATGTAGCTTATGGAAATCTTTATAAGTCATCTGTGCTAATGAAACTTTTGACGATAACGATAAATCTTACCTTGTTATTCTCAAAAGTTTAACCCAGGATCATTTCTGCTTCATGATTTCATAGGTGCCCAACCTGTTTGGCGAAAATCCCTTCATGACAAGATAGGCATGTTTGATGAATCCTTTGAAGTTGTGGGAGATTACGAATTTTTTCTTAGGGCTGCTTCGAAAGGGTGTAAATTTATTCATGAACCTAAAGCCGAGGGAATTATGCTTTGGCACCAAGGTGCTTTATCCACAAGAGACAGCAAGGAATTAAAGAAAAAAATCTACTTTTTGAAAAATACAGAAACCCAAAAAGATAATTCGAATTTTATCAAAAAAATATTTCATCAGAGATTTTCGATCCAACTATCGATTCATTTCTGGATCTGGGTATTAGGTCCTTATGCTATTTTCCTCAGTTTGCCTCAAACGCTCCCAATTTGACTTTAAATTGTCTAAGAATTGTTTCGAGCAGTACTTAGACATCCCTATATTTAAGCACAATCTTTGCACTCTTGACCAAGTTTCTAAATTATCTGTCACAGAAAATGAAGAGACTCATATTTTTTATGGTTCCAGGGACAATCTTCCTTCTGAATACGAACTTAAGCAAGTTGCTCCAACTTATTTAGAAAAAATCGGAATTGAAAAGATTCATGGTGAGTACAGAGAAAAGTTTATTTTCAATTTCAAGAAATTCCTGGAATCACTTTTTTCACATTTACCGATTCAAAACCTAAAACAATATACCCAACTTTGTATTTTTGGATATAACGAGAGAGGAAAAATCCTTGGAAAGTACCTCGCCGATCTAGGGCATAATAACATTAAATTCGTTGATAATTACTATCGGGAAAAATAAAAATTACTCAGAAGCTCAGACTTTGTAATTTCTTCCTTTGACGATTTAAATTCAGTGCAAGAATTCATGTTTTATATTAGCAATGAGTTCTCATCACTGGAACAATGCAACAGAGCAGATTCTACTCAAGTATCCTGACTCCGAAATTCTAAAAATTGACAGATCGTAAAATTTTACATCTTACCACCTATCTCCAAGGAGGTGCAGGTAAAGTGGTTTTGGATTTAGCAAAAAGATCCAAAGCAAAAGGAATGGCAGTTACAGTGGGTTTTACTAAAAAGTCAGTCAAGGGATACTGCAACTACCCCAACATCTTGAAAGCTTTAAAGAAGGCCAAAATTAATCAAATTGAATTGCCTACTACATTTGATCGTAAACCTTCAAAAATTACTGAAACCGCTAAATTATTTACTGGAAAGATTTCAAGAAAGTCCTCCTGATCTCATCCATTGCCATGCAGCAAACCCCTCAAGGATTGCACTAGAGTTTAGAAAATTAGCAAATTTACGAATTCCAGTTATTCAAACCATGCATGGTTGGGGAATTTACAAAACCCCTGAGCAAGAAAAAGAAGATATCGAAACACTTAAACAAATTAGAGCATGTGGTTTCCATTTCTGAGACCTCCGATTCACTGCTTAAAACTAAAGGTCTGAAAAATTTTAATTCTTCGGTAATTTATAATGGAATCGAAGATCGTAGTCCTCAGGAAGGAAAAATTACTGACAATAATTTACTTGAGATAACAAAACTTCAAAAGCAAGGTTTCTTTATTGCTGGAATTGTAGGTACTCTTGACGAAAGAAAGAACCAACGACTCGTGCTTGAGCAATTAAAACTCTCCCAAAAGAATTAAAGATTAAATTTTTCTTTATTGGAGAGGGAGAAATTGAGGAAATGCTCAATCTTGCAAATTCTTACAATATTGAAAGCCAGGTGACTTTCTTAGGTTACAAAAAAGAATAGCAGGGCATTCATCGATCAGTTTGACTTGTTAATTTGCTCATCCAAGTCGGAAGGTGGTCCTCCCATCGTGTTAATGGAAGCGTTCTCATCCAACACATTAGTTCTTGCTTCCAATACCCCGGAGCACAAAGAAGCAATAATGGAAGGTGCAACAGGGTTTTTATTTGAATCCGATGACATTTCTGACCTCAAAGATAAAATTATTAAAATCTACCAAATGGAAAATTCTAATAAGATTACATCCACGAGCCTACAAATTCTACAAAGATAATTTTTCTTTTGAAAAATCTTTCGCGGAATATGAGAAAATTTATGAGAAGTTGACTAATCCTAATATCGTAAGATCCTGTGTTTCTTAATTATTTTATATCTGATTAGCTTATTTATTTTACTTGCGTCAAAAATCTTGTTGATAATGCCTTCATGAACTCCGTCCAAAACAAAACATCCTCCCTCAAGTGGGCGATTGATGAGTTGTCTAAGCAACGGGAGGATTTGGATGCGAAGCTTAAGATTGCTCACAAGAGAGACGAGACCAATGCTTTGATTGATGAGGTGATGGCTCAAAGAAAAGCTTTGGAACAAAGAATCTCTGCTCTTGAAGACGGCCTGCGTGTGTCCTCTGATTTGGTTGATGCACCCTGCACTGATTTGGAATCTGAGATAGGTAAGATTGACGAGAAGTTAGAAATCGCACAGGAAAGGCTTCAAGCTATTGAACAGGAGGAATACCTGGAAGAATTAGGCAAAAAGTTGAACCGCTCGCATTCTCCCGAAGCTGAAGAATCTTCCAACTTGTCTAATATCAATAGTGAAGCACAAGTAGATTCATTCGTGGAAGATCTTGAGGTTTCGAATCAAACTTCTGAACCTCAATTCTCCTCATCGCTTCAGAAGAACCCTCCACTTACTGAAGAAATATCCCAAAATTCTTCTTTTCCCGAATCTTCGACTCCCACACTAATGAAAGCCACATCCAACCGAATCCAAGCCACAGAAATAGATAAACCTATCCAAGAAAAATCTGTCGAGGAAACAACTAAAACTTTGGCAATGGACAAGACATCGGCAGCGTCCCTCGAGGAAACGGCTAAGATTCTTGGTATTGAGCCTGATTTCTTAGCCGAGAAGGGGTTGCAAGCAATTCTCAGAATGATTGCGAGAAAGGGTGGGAAACTAAGCTTTCCGCTTGAAGTCGATCAAATCGACTAAATTTTATAACATTTCGTATTAAAACCCGCTTTTGCGGGTTTTTTTTTGCTTAGTATTGAATGCTAAATTCCGAAAAATGAGCATCCCCCGCCCTCTCATCTATTTTCATCTCATGCCAATAATCCTGCATTCGATCGTTTACCTTTTCTACCATGCCTCTCACTTCCTTACCAGTGCCTTCGACCACGAGTTCAACTGTCCCATCTGACAAGTTCTTAACATAACCCGAACAAGAAAAAAACTTAGCAATTTGATTAACCTGCCACCTAAAGCCAACCCCCTGAACTCGGCCCGTATAGATAACGGTTGCCCTAATTGAGCCTAGTTGACTTTTCTCTATGCTGCTGTTTTCCAAAAATCCGTTTGACCAATACCCATATTACGGTGAGTTTGAATACACATTGCAAGCCCGCAAACCAAACAGATGAGCCAATACGACTTTGACAGCAACCAAGAAGGTGATTGGGAAGAGCCCGAAAATACGGCTTGGAATGAAGCCGATTGGCAATCCTACATTCGCAAGTCAGACCGCGAGGTGTCCTCATTCATTACCGCTTATAATAGATGTCGAAACGAACCTGATCGATTAGAAGCGACCTCCAAAATAATGGGATGGGCAAAAGAGGATTGGACTTGCCTGGAAGATATTGAACTAGACGAGGAACAACTTAAGGAAATCCGTCCGGTTCCATTGGATGAACTCCATAAGATTGAACCCTACACCGTTCACAAACATCCCTGTTTATATTTCCACCAGTGCCCTGTTTTCTTTTCTCCGTTCATCATGGGAACATCTAATGATGCACAACCGTGAACAACCAGCCCCGAATTTGGCATGGAGTTATTGTGCCAGCTTGGCAGACTCCGAGAGAAATTGTGCTTTAGCAGCCAGCTCCCTCGATCTTGGAGATTATTTGCTCGGACTTTGCCATCTTAAACGAGCACATGCTGCATTGAATGAATCGATGCGTTTGAACCGCTTATTTACACACCACAGTAAAAAAATCTTTCAGGAATACTTGGAGGAATCGGACTTAAGAATGCACGACCTCCGAGAAATTTGCTTACGGGTGATGGGTGATTGCAGAAGGTAGTCTTCACAAGCCCTGCTCCACAGCTTAATTCTATTTAAGTTCGATTAGATTGCTCGAATAAGCATCACCAAGATTTAATTCCCTAGCAAAGCGGAATAGTGGGTATTTCCCACCAAAACGGCTCAAGAGCCCTCGTTGCTTTCTTTTCTGCTCAATGAATTTCAGGGCATAATAATCAAGGTAAAGAGGGTTCTGTCCGATAATTATGGAATAATCGCTTTCTAAAAATTCAGCATTAAATTCGGGACCACCAGCAATTTGAACCGATGTTAAATCGATTAGGGAAAAGAGTTTTTTTTCCCAAATTTCTGGAATTGCCAAAATTTCGGCTGCAGTTGCCGGTCCCAAGGTGGAATCTTTTTTAAATCTTTGTGTATTTCCAGATGCCCCAAGAGTAAGATTCGAAACAGCTCCATCAATTCCCAGATATGGATCATCTTTGGCGGTGGATAAGTTGATCCAATAATAATTGTCTAAAAACAAACAGGCAGGCAAAAGACTTTTTCTCTCATTTAATTTTCTCTTCACTGAGTCCCTCGGATATTGGAGGAAAAAACGAGCCCGATCCCCCATCGCTGGGGGAAGAGGACTATCCTGAAACCAATCCGCATGGAAATACGATGGAGATTGGGAGGTAATTAATTCATACCCTTTAAATCGCCCGTTCCACTCAATTTCTTGTAACCCCTCTAAATTAAAAGTAACAAGGAGGACCTCTGACTTAACAAAACCCCGCAATTCCAAGAATTTGAGGGTCGCAATGACTAATTCAGGACGAACTGTAAGGCCAGGGGCTCGACTGGAATCAAAATTCAAAGCTATTTTAGGGAAATTATACGGGCGTAATTCCAAACCCATTTCATTCTCTATTCGAGGAATCGCTTTCGCGAGCACCTGAAAATAATCCTGCAGGTCCCTATTTTTAAGGGCTATTGAATATACAGAATTACTTTGGGAATGACTTTTTTCATCAGTATCTACTGCTTCGCTTTGGCTTTCTGCACAAAGAAATAGATTCACGGAATGCAAGATAATGCAGACCATGGCTTGACGTTTCCAATTCCTATGAAAAAAACGAAGCATGTTCATTTACCGAATATGGTTATCACTAGCGCTCCTTGGGTCAATTTCGTTTGGCATATGGGGGTGTTCTTCAGGAGATGAACAATCGGAAGAAACCAATCCAAATACAAAACCTATTCAAGTAGCGGTTCCTCCCGTTGACCTTAGTCCTGTGATTAGTATGAGAATTGAAGGTCGAACAGAAGAAGCCATCGAACATCTTCGGAACCTCATCGATAAACATCCATCCTCTGTCGAAGTTATGATCCAACTGGCACGTTGCTTAATGGATACTCAACAATTTTCTCTAGCTGCCTTTCGCTTCGAACAAGCCATGTCCTTAAATCCAGATAATTTGTTGGCCAAAGAAGTTGCGGAAGCCCATTACTTGGCTCGAGATTTTGATTCTGCAATTGAACGCTATGCTCAATACCTCTCAACACAACCCGATGACCCTCCCGCTCAGCTTCGCTATGCACGAATGCTTGCCGATCAGGATAGAGCAACTGAGGCCTTGAATGCATTTGCCAAAGCGAGTGCAAACGCCAGTGCTGACGATTGTTTGATTATGGGTAATTTATTTCTGCAAAAAAACCTGCTATCCCAAGCCAAACACTGGTATGGCGAATCTTCCCGTCGAACCGAATCCTCTCCCACGGAACCCTTATTAGGTTTACTCAGGGTGGCCAAAGCTGAAAATAATGAAGGGGATGCTGAGACTATTATTCTAGCATTGGAGAAATCTGCCTCTGGTGCATTAGAGAGTACAAACTTATCAAACTTCTCGGCCAATCTTTTAAGGAAAAGAAGACTTGCGGATTTTATCGCCCGGGGAATGGATGCGCGGGGAAAATCTGTCACCCAGCTCGCCTCTTCTTTGCTGGCAGGATCTCCCCCTTTATTTAGGAAGGAATCAATCGTGACTAGTCAGTCGAAACTGCCCCCACCCCGCAACCCTGATGCCTCCTCGTCCGCTTTCGGCACAACATCCGAGAACGAACCAACCCAACCAACCCCTGTCGAAGAGACGATTGATCCGCCAAAGACACAAGCTATGAGCTTAGCTGATGCATTTGCTGCTCCTGTCGGTCAGACCGGCGATGCTTCGGGAGCTATAGACTCTTCCCTTAATAAAGGCCAAAATGCCTATTTAGAAGGTGGTTACACAAGCGCTCTTCTTCATGCCCGCGATGCCCTTAAGAAAAACCCAGAAGATCCAGCAGCTTGGCGCCTATGTTCCCAAGCACACTTTCAATTGGGAGAAACCAACGAAGCAGAAATGACAATTCTTGAAGCCATTCGTCACCAACCGTTCGACCTGGATATGCGTATGGACTACTTACGAATCGCCCGTGAAACACTGCCCAGCAAGAGATACCTGCAAGAGCTTGAAAAGGTGCGGGATCTATTTCCTGAATCCACAGAAATTCTTTGGGAACTTGCTCGTCGTTATCAAATGGTTGAAAATATGCCTGTAACTGCAGCTATTCTTTATCGAAAAATTATCCAAATTGCCCCGGTCAGCAGTGCAATAGCTGGCCAAGCCGAAATCGAGCTTATCAAGCTCAAGGACCTTTAAACCTTAAGATGATTGGCTGTCCTCAACCTACCCGTAATCCTTAATGCCCCGACTTGCCGATGGTTTCGTAAATGAACTTAAGGGACGGATCGATCTCTACGATGTAATCAGTCCCTATGTTCAACTTAAAAAAAGTGGTGCAAGCTGGGTTGGACTTAGCCCGTTTAGCCAGGAAAAATCACCTTCCTTTTATGTTCATCCGGATAAAGGTTTTTTTAAATGTTTTAGTTCTGGAGAAGGAGGTGATGCGATTTCCTTTGTTCAAAAAATTGAAAACCTTGAATTCCCTGAGGCATTAGAACTGCTCGCTCAACGCTTCCAAATCCCATTGCGTTATGCAGAAGATTCCGGAAGTTCAGGCAAACCCACCGTTTCCCGTTCCTTGCGTGCGGATCTATACGAATTGCACAAATATACCACCGATTGGTTTCATCAAAGATTATTGGATGAAAATGAGGATGCTGCCAGTGTTAGGAAATATTGGATTGAAGAAAGAGGCTTTTCCATGGAAACAGCCAATGAGTTTGGTATTGGTTATGCCCCGACCGACCCCTATGCCCTTGGTAAATTTTTATCTGCTAAAAATTTCCCTACCTCTACGTTGCTAAAATCTGGATTATTCCGAGAGGGAAGGGAAAAGGCATTGGCCCTGGAGTTTTTTGTGGAAGATTGATGATTCCAATCAGCGATAAAATTGGGCGTATTTGTGCTTTTACTGCTCGTAAACTTTCACAAACACCTGAATGGGGGGATCGTAAATCCCCCAAATATGTAAATTCTCCTGAAACCCCCATCTTTGAAAAGGGTAATCTTTTGTTCAATCTCCACTTAGCCAACAAAGAAATATCTGAAGACAAAGAATTTCTCATGGTTGAGGGTCAACTGGATGCCATACGGTGTTGGACTATGGGCTTTCGCTCCGTAGTTGCACCACAGGGGACAGCCTTCAAAGATAGTCAGGCTTTACTTCTCTTCCGCTCGCGCCCCAAAGGGGTTGTCTGTTTATTGGATGGTGATGCGGCCGGGCAGAAAGCCGCACTCTCCTATGTATCCATTTTTCTCAAGGCGGGTTTGGAAGCACGCTTTGCTGAACTACCTGAGGGAAGCGATCCAGATCAAATTTTGATCAAAGGAGGTACGGAAGCAATGCAACAGGTCATAGATGGTGCTCGTTCTATGGTTGAACATGTGGTCCGACAAAAAATACCTGACTTAAAAACCGCCACCCCCAAGCAGAAAGAATCCGTATGCCAATGGATGTTTGGCTCCCTCATTGAAGTTGATTCAAGAATTGCTCTGGAGGGATACCTCGAACAGCTTGCCAGATTACTTGCGGTACCCATGGACGCGTTAAAGAGCGACTTTGTAAAATTCCGCAAAAATCGAACTCCGGCATACCGTCAACCCGCAAAAGAAAAAGAACTTTCTTTAAATTCACCTGATCGTTTGACAATTGTCGAAGAAGATCTATTGTTTGTCCTTTTGCATGACGACCGCCTCGCTAGTCCTCTTGCCCACACGCTTGACATGTCGTGGGTTGACCTGCGTCCAGTTTCCGGCCGAATTCTCGCTAAAATACTCTCCGAAACCCTTGCTGAAGGCAGTTGCCCTACCCGTGCTCAAATCGAAGAGTTATTGGAAGACGATAAGGAACGCGACTTATTCTATCGGTTGGTCATTCAAGAGATCGACCAATCCGAACCGGGCTTATTGTTGCGCTTGGCTCGGCAGTGCGTTTCTGTTTTATTTCTCCGACATCTTAAGCTTCAGGAAGATAATGTCTTCAACCAGTTAAAGAAAGCTGAAGACAACCCCGAAAAACTTAAGCAACTAAGCCAAGAGCTACGAGCCATTCGTCAAAAGAAAACCAATCCCCCGCCATTAGAAATTTATACCTAGCAAGCAATACACCTCGATAATGCCAACTCCCAAATCAGCAAAGAAGCCATCTGTTAAAGCGAAGTCCAAGACTTCTCCAACCAAGAGTAAACCAGCCAAGAAGTCTCCCCCGAAAGCTAAGACGGCAACTGCCAAGAAAGTGGTAAAAACTCCCGCTAAAACTACGAAGAGTAAAGCCACGGTTAAAAAGCAAACGCCCAAGGCCAAAGTTCCCACTAAAAAAACAGCAACCAAAGTAGTTGGAAAAAAAGTGACGGCTTCCAGTTCCGTTAAACCAAAACCGGCTTCAAAAAAATCTACTACAAAATCAAAACCTTTAGTTAAGGAAATCGTTGGCACTGCTAAAAAGAAAGTTTCTGCCAAAGAGGCAGCCAAGGCCGTTAGTAAAACTGCTGAGCCGCACGCCCTGAAGAATGAAATTACTGATAAAGTTCGGACCCTCATTCATTTATCCAGGGAACAAGGCTTTCTTACTTTTAAGGATATCGATAAATCGCTTCCAGAAATTGCGACCGACCCTGAAGAGTTACAAAATGTTATTTCCATTTTTAATAACCTCGAAATCAAGCTTTTAGACTCTGCTGAGGTTGAAAAGTTTAAGAAAAACAAAGAAGAAAAAGAGGATGAAAGTGCCCGATCGAACCAAAGCGACATGCTTGACGATCCCGTCCGCATGTACCTCAAGCAAATGGGACAGGTGCCTTTGCTCTCTCGCGAAGAAGAGGTCGAAATTTCCAAACGTATTGAAGTGGCAGAGATCGCTGCCCTCAAACGTATTTATTCCGTTTCCTTAACCGCTTCCTTTCACTTAGAAATCTGCCAAAAACTGATCGACAGGGAAGAACGTTTTGACCGAGTTGTTCTCGATAAAAAAATCGACAGTCGCGAGGCTTACTTCAAACTTTTGGCCAAGCAGGTAGACGCCTTGCAGAACTTGACCAAAAAGTTGGAAAATGCATGGAGCAGCTTTATCAGCGGTCCCAACCCAACTCAAAAGAAAAGAGCCTTAGGTAGGTTTAAAAAGTACGAAGCCGAACTTGAGCCTATTTTTAAAAAATGCTGTCTTAAATTAAAGGTTTTTGAAGATTATTTGCAGGAAATTGGCCCCGAACTCAAAGCAATCACTCGCAATGTCCACAATGTGGAACTTGGCAAGAAAGACCCGGTTAAATTGAAACGTAAGGGCATTAAGATGGATCGGATCAAAAAAGAAGTTTCCGAAGCCCGAGAAAGGTTTCATATGGAACCGGATGAACTAATCCAGTTGGTCAAAGATATCCGTTTTTCCATGCGTGAAGCTCACAAGGCCAAGACCGAGATGGTGGAAGCAAACCTTCGCCTAGTCATTTCAATTGCCAAAAAATACACCAATCGTGGGTTGTCCTTTCTCGATTTAATTCAGGAAGGAAATATGGGCTTAATGAAAGCAGTTGAAAAATTTGAATACCGTAGGGGTTACAAGTTTTCCACCTATGCAACCTGGTGGATTCGACAAGCAATCACCCGCTCCATTGCTGATCAAGCCCGAACCATTCGTATACCTGTACACATGATTGAAACCCTTAACAAGGTCATGCAGGTACAAAAACAATTGCTCCAAGAACTCGGACACGAACCAACCCCAGAAGAAGTGGCCAACGAAATGGGCCTAGCTCTCGACAAGGTCCAAGGAATCATGAAGATGGCCCAGCAACCCATCTCGCTTCAAAGTCCTGTGGGTGATGGTGACGATACCAGCTTTGGAGATTTTATCGAAGACAAAGGTGCAGAAAACCCCTACGACATGACTGCCTATTCCCTGCTTAGGGAAAAGATTATTGATGTGCTTGATTCCTTAACGGAACGGGAACGCAATGTACTCTCTTTACGTTTTGGATTAAAGGATGGGTATAGCCGGACTCTAGAGGAAGTGGGGCGCCAATTTAAAGTTACCCGGGAACGAATCCGTCAGATCGAGGCAAAGGCTTTGCGAAAGATGCGTCACCCTACCCGTATTCGTCAATTACACGGCTTTTTCGAAGCCGACCAGAGTTCTGTTAACAAACCTAAGCCTGAAGCCCTTCGCCAGTTAGGCCTCTAATTTATAACTCTTTAGATCTAATACAAAAAAGTTGCTCTGCCCAACTCTCCAAACTACCTTATAATTATGACAACATCATTCACACCCGCCCTCGCTTTTATTGGAAACTTTGGCGGAGGAGAAATTATTTTGATCTTTTTGATCGTACTTTTACTCTTTGGAGCCAAGAAAGTTCCGGAACTTTTTCGTTCCTTGGGCAAAGGAGTCAATGAGTTCCGCAAAGCAAAGAACGATTGGGAACAAGACATCCAAGATGTAATGAGTCAGGAACCATTGGAGGATCATGACTTCAAGGAAAAAACTAAGCAGGCCAGCGAAAGCGTGCCTACCGAAGAAGAAAAACAATCGGCTAGCTGATTATTAAAAAAAAGATCCGAATCATACGGGTCTTTCAAAAATTTTAAAGCCAAGGTGTTAATACCTCGGCTTTTTTATGGCTAGAAAAAATTATCCGCCTGCAAGTACTGGTCGAAACCCCATCGCACGCATCCATTCCATAATTTCTGCACGCCTGTCTCCCTGAAGTTCCATGTCCTGACCAGACCAAGTTCCTCCAGTACCTAAACTGTTTTTTAAACGTTTAAGCAAACGGTCCCGCTTGTTCTTGCCCAACCCAGGAGGTATACCACGAATCGTAGTAACTGTTTTCCCCCCTCTGCCCGATTTCTCCCGCCTTACCTCTAATCGTTCCCCATTGCCCAGGCTTTGCTCCTCGATTTCAACCGTAACTTTTACTTCCCTGGTAGATTCCGGCAATGCCTCAGGTAGACCACTTCCATCTAAAGAACTGAAAGGATTCGATCCGAAACCCAGATCCGAATCGGTGGAAATTTTCTTCTCTCCTCTATCTCTACGGCTCATTGCCCACAAATTCCCTTCTCAGGAGATCCCCCCTCTATCCAAGTCACTGCCTTTAGGTAGCTTCTCTTTTCCAAAAAATGACGCAGACGGGGATGGATATTTTCTTTTTCCTGAGCCAATAAAATATCCAATCGAGCCAAAGTTTCTCTAAATTCCCCAGGTTTTGCATCCTTCGGGTTTGTAATTACCTGCAAACAGCTTTTGATTTCGTCCATGAATTCTTCCATTTTCTCACTCAATTCATTTGCGACAAGCCTAATCCTAATCTTCAAAATTTAATGTCCAAGACATGTATCATTGGTGGTGGCCTGACGGGACTCGTTCAGGCATGGCAGTCCCAAAAAGCTGGCAAAAAGGTCACCTTACTTGAAGCCAATGATTCAGTCGGGGGCGTTCTTCAATCCGAAAAAATCGATGGTTACTTATTGGATTATGGGGCAAATACTCTCAGCCTAAGACATCAAAAAGTTGCCAGAATCTTGGAAGAACTAGGTATGCTCGACCGATCGATTGATGCCAACCCAGAAGCAAGCCTTCGATTCATCATCCGATCAGGAAAAGTCGTCTCCTTGCCCCACAGCCTTAGTTCTTTTTTCTCCAGTCCCTTTCTCTCTCCGCTCGGTAAATTACGTTTACTGCTCGAACCTTTTATACCCAAGGGTAAAAAAGAGGATGAATCCGTGGCAGGATTTATCTCCCGTCGCTTAGGAAAAGAAGCCCTGGATTTTGCGGGTAATCCCTTTCTTTCTGGAGTATATGCGGCCAAGCCCGAGAGCTTGTCTTTAAAATATGCATTTCCCGCCCTCCAAGAAATCGAACAGAAACACGGTTCTCTTTTTCGAGGAATATTAAAATCCAAAAAGAATCCGGAACGTTTATCCAAGAGTAGATTGATTTCCTTTGCCGGCGGTATGCAGGAAATGCCCAATCGTATCTTAGGTTTATTACCTGCTGAGTGCGTACAATTAAAAACGCGGGTCATTAAGATCGAAAAAGTGGAAAATAAATGGAAAGTCACCAGCCAACCCCAAGGACATCAGGAATCCGATGAAACATTCGACCAGTTGATATGTGCTGTACCTGCAAGCAAACTCTTGGAGATTGAATGGAAAGGTTTAGATGGCAAAGAACTTCTACCTATTTTGGCAGAAGCCACCCATTATCCCCTTTCTTTGGTTTATCATGGATACGACCGAGCAAAAGTGAATCATCCTTTAGACGGTTTTGGATTCCTCGTTCCAGAAGTGGAAAACAGAAATATTCTGGGCACCCTCTTTTCAAGCACATTATTTCCCGGAAGAGCACCGGAGAATAAAGTTCTGCTTACCACTTTTGTTGGAGGGGAACGCCAACCCGAACTTGCTAACCTGGAAGACTCCAATCTACATTCGCTCGTTTTTAAAGAACACCAAGAACTTTTGGGGGCACAAGAAAGACCTTGTTTTCAAAAAATAAAACGCTGGCCCAATGCCATCCCCCTGCCCGATGCTAAAATGGGAGATAGGCAGGCCGCTGCTCGTGACTTAGAAGAGGGAAATAAGGGTTTATACTTTACTGGTTCTCACCTTTGTGGCGTTTCCCTGCCAAACTGTCTGGAAGCTGATATTGCTTAATTTTTCTCAGTCATTTCATTTGGAAAGATTGCCTCCCTCAAAATAAACTTATAAATGTAATTTGTACTTAGATTTTAAAAACCACCATGAATTCTAACAAATTAGATAATCCTGCAAAAACTCTTGTCGTCCTTCTCAATATGGGTGGCCCTCAAAATAAAGAGGAAATACACCCCTATCTCAAAGAACTTTTTCAAGACCGCGAACTTTTAAAGTTACCATTTCAAAAAATCCTCGGTCGATTTATTGCTTGGCGCAGAACGCCTAAAATTCAAGAGCGCTATGAAGAAATCGGGCAATATTCTCCAACCAAGGCTATTATGGAAAGCCAGTGCGAAGGGATTGCAAATAAACTCGATCAACTTAATCCAGAATCGGCACCCCATGTTTGTGTCTCCGGGTTTCGTTATTGCTCTCCTAGAACCGGGGAAATGATTCAGCAATATAAAGAAGCAGAAAAAATTATTCTTTTTTCCCAGTATCCCCAACATAGTTGCTGCACCAGTGGTTCCTCTTTTTGCGACGCGTATCGATGGTTAGATAAACAAGATAATTTCGACTATAAAAGTAAAATATCCGTCATTGATCAGTGGTGGGACCGTGCTGATTATTCACAACTCTGGGCTATGCTTATCCAAAGAAAGTTTGAGGAAATGAAAAAAGAGCACGGTTTAAAAGATGAAGATATTCGCATCATCTATTCTGCACACAGCCTCCCTGAATCCTACTGCCTTGAGAAAGGGGATAAATATAACGAGGAAATCCAAGGGTCTGTAAATAGAATCGAAAAAGTTTTGCAAGAATCCGGATTGCGTCATGAGGGTGCCTTGGCATGGCAAAGTAAAGTTGGACCGCAAAGAACAAAATGGCTCACTCCATCTACTCCTCATGTAATCGCAGAAACGAAACAGAAAGCTATCCTTATGGTACCGATAGCCTTCACCACCGACCACATTGAAACGCTTGACGAAATTGATATTGAATTCCGAGGTTATGCCGATGAGGTGGTTGATCATTTTGCAAGGGTTGATTGTTTTAATATGGAAGAGAAGTTTATCGATTTATGTGCCCAGCTTTTAATCGAGCACATAAACGCTGACTACAAATCTTCAATACGACCTTGCTGTGTAAATTGTGAGGGGACTGATTGTGCATCGATGCGTAAGTACTTTGGGTCCACCCCTGTTCATGCAACCGCGTGAACCCGAACTCCAATTGATCTAAACTAACTTTGGGGTGGGCAGATCACCTACAACACAGCCTTATTGAAAAAGGGCATAATAACCTTCCCACTTCTTAACTGTAGTTGCATACTCAGTCCGATTCAGAATAGTAAGAGAACCACGGTTGAACACTTTGGCGTGTCCACAAATTACCATCCAAGGAAACTCACAGAACGCTTAGCGAAGACTGAAGAAGTGCGTTTGCCAAGGAAGTAAATTTTACTCATATCTATATGTTGATATTAATAATTAGTTAAAACTTCCGATGAATTTAAACGATGTAACCAGCCTGCTTTGGATTGCCACATTTTGTTTTGGTATATCCTTTGTGCTTGGCATGGTCAAAACTAGGCATTCATTCCCCTATGGATTACAAGAGTGCCCTTTCATTTTTATCGTTATTGGTTTTTCCCTTCAAACCCGTGCACTATATTTGCGGGGAATGGAGGTTCATGGGTGCCCCTTGGGAAATGGGTTGGAACGTACCCAGTTTATCCTTTGGTCGCTCATTCTTGCTTTTTTACTCCTTCGTTTAGTTTGGCGATTGAATCTGCTAGGTACATTTTGTGCCGGTGCTTCTTTATTGCTGGGTTCACTCTCTCTTGGTCTGAAAGAGTGGGATACTCCTTACTGGAAAGCGGAAGGATATACCCGTTTATTTCAGGATCCTTGGATCGAACTGCACGCATCCCTGGCCATTTTTAGTTACGGTTTATTTTGCCTGCTTGCGGTGGTGAGTATTATGTATCTTTCCCAACGCCAAACTCTGCTCTCCCGAAAACCAGGATTTCTGGGGCCCTTCCTTCCTCCAATTCAAGAGTTGGAAGTGGCCGCATTTAGGTTACTTGCCGTAGGGGTAACCTTTCTTAGTTTATCGATGGTGGTCGGTACTATGCATTGGACCCGCCATCCAGAATTTGTCAGCCAGACAAAGTTAGCAGTTACCACAGCATTATGGATCGGCTACCTCGTCTTACTCGGCATGCGCCTGAGTAATCGACTCTATGGCTCGCGTTTTGCCAAGTGGACAATCGCTCTGTTTGCCATTGCTCTACTCTCCCTCTCCCTGGTCAGTTCGAAACCAAAAAAACAGGCCTTTCAGGCCCTTCCCCTTCCACCGTTGGCACTCAACCTTAGATGACTACTTCGCCCGACAGTTCACTGTTCCTGCTTGGAACCTCTCATCAAGTTGCCAATCTGAACGAGAGGGAAAGTATTGCCCTGCCCACCGACTCGATCGATTCCTTCTATCGGGGCTTACAAGCATTGGACGGTTTAAAAGAATGCCTTGTATTAAACACCTGCAACCGTACAGAAATTTACGGGGCAGCTGAGGATAATTTAAAAATCGAAGTAGTCGCAAATTACCTTGCTGAATTTCGAGATTTGGATCCAGAATTTATCAGTCAAAAGACCTATCGTCGGGCTGGGCCAGAAGTGGTTCGCCATTTGTTCGAAGTAGCATCTGGGATTGATTCTCAAATGGTTGGAGAAACGGAAATTCTTGGCCAGTTAAAAAAGGCCTATGATGATGCATCTGAACGGGCCTATACTGGTAAGGTACTCAATCGATTGTTTCAAAAAAGTTTTCAGGCTGCCAAGTGGGCCCGTACCAACACGGGAATATCCCGCGGTCAAGTAAACCTCGGCAATGTACTTTGCGAATTAGCCCGTCGAATTTTTGGCCAAGTGGATCAATGCCGATTATTGGTGGTCGGAGCAGGAGAAGTGGCAGAAGGTGCCTCTGGAAGCTTTTAAATCGCGCGGTTCCGAAGCAATTACAGTGACTGGTCGAACCTTTGACTGGTGCCCCCTTAGTCGAAGAAAACCGGATGAATTGGCTCAAAAGTTTGATGGCTTTACTCTGGCCTATTCAAAATTTCATGATTCCTTGCATCTTTTTGATGTGGTGCTGGCTTCCACTGCCAGTGCAAAGGCTTTGCTGACCCATAAGCAGGTGGAATCTGCGATGAAAAAACGACCGTCCAAACCACTCTTCGTAATCGATGCATCCGTACCCCGCAATGTCGAGGAAGCAGCTTCTACAGTGGAAAATGTATACCTATACAATATGGACGATGTATCTGCGATCGCCAATGAGAACCTGCAATCCCGGTTGGCAGAAGTTGAACGTTGCCGGACTGCACTTTCCAAACGGGCCTTGCGTTTATGGGAACAAATGCGAGCTCAGCCGAGTTTGCCTTCCTGAACCAACCAATCGACCGCACCCCGACTTTCCGGCTGAGCGAGCAATTTGTGCAATTGATTGGCCGTCTGGGTCGCCTGTTTTCCAGACTCGGGATCGTTCAATAAAGGAGCCACTTCCCTGGCAAGGATTTTTCCCGTAGCCTGCCCCTGAAGAAATTCGGGGTTAGGTGGATTTTCGGGTAACAACAAATTAGCCATGCCCAAGTGGGGCACGCCTACCAAGCACTTTCCAATCCAATAGGTAATTGGGTGTGCCCGATAGCCAATCACTCCTGGTACCCCCGCCCAGGCACACGCAAGAGACATGGTGCCCGAACTCATAAGAGCGGCACGTGCAGGAAGCGGGCTAGTACGATCTACTATACGAATTTTTTGCCTGATATCAGCACGTTCATTTACCAAAGATTCGACCAAGCAACGAAGGTTAGGGCCAGCAACTGGTAATATCCCTTGCAAATCACTGTCCCCGGCAAGCAATTCTTCAAAGGCGTCAAGAAAGACGGGTAATATACGACTAACCGGTTGAAGCCTACTGCCAGGAAGCAAGAGAAGTTCGCCCGAAGGGTCATAAGAAACAGTACTTTGATAAGAGGGATGAGCAAAGGGATGGCCAACAAAAGAGACCGGTAGGGAAACATCGGCATAGCACTTCTTTTCAAAAGGAAAAATGATTCCCAATCCGTCGAGAATTTCGGCCATACGAAACCTGCGACCTGGCTTCCATGCCCAGAGTTGCGGGCTTACATACTGTAAAACCACGGTTGATCCCCCACCCTTGCAGGAAATCCCCCGGTCCTTCAAAGCCTGGGCAAGCCGAAGGTTAAACCCCGGGTAATCGACCAGTAATACGCATCGGGGACGAGCCTGTTCAATCCAGTCAAGGGTTTGTTTAAAAAGGTTACGAAAAAGGCTGTAATTTTTGATAACCTCCATTAATCCGACCACCGCATGATTAGCTAAGGAAAAAACCTGCTCGGCTCCTGCCTTGATTAATTCCTCTCCGCCCAGGGAAGAAATACTTAGATGCGGATATTTACTCTTTAAATCTCTAACCAAACGAGCAGCATGCTCATCGCCCGATGCTTCTCCCGCGACCACCAACAGGTCGACCGGACCGGATGCGGAAGGAAATTCGGTTGGCTTGCTCAAGGATTCCAACTTGATTGGATTTGCCGAGTAATTGTCAGGGCAACTTCTAGGGCAGACTTGCCAAAACTGCCATCGGTCTTAGGGGTTGTGGTCTCGACCACACAGGAAAGAAAAGATTCAAGCTCAAGGGCAAGAGGTTCCCCCTGCTCTACGGGTACTTCATGACGTTCCAAGGAAGGACCTGATTTTTTAATTAGGTGACCTTTTTGATTCATGAAATCGAGAGAGAGGTATCCACTATCCTGAAAAACACGAATTTCCCTGGCCTTTTTTTCACTCACCCGACTGGCACTAAGATTAGCAACGCATCCATTGGCAAAAAGAAGCCGGGCATTTGCAATATCTTCGGTCGGTGAAAGCACACGGACTCCGATAGAATCAATTCGTTCGATTGGAGAATCAACCAGGGCCATGGCAATACCAACATCGTGAATCATTAAATCGAGGACCACGCCGACCTCCGTGCCCCGGGGTTGGAAAGGGGCTAATCTTTCAACAGTTAAATATTTAGGTTGGTCCACCTCACCTTCGAGAAAAGTCATGACCGGGTTGTAGTGTTCGATATGACCAACCTGAACGAGTACCTTGGCAGCATTTGCACTTTTAAGAATGGATTCCGCCTCTTCCGAAGATACACAGAGGGGTTTTTCCACCAGAAGGTGACAACCGTGCTCAATCAAAGTATGGGCAACCTCGGCATGTCGATCGGTCGGGCAGACCACGCTCACTGCATCACAGGCTGCACCAAGCTCTTCAAGGGTTGAATACCTTGGGCATCCATAATCGGCACAGACCGCATTGGCCGCATCGTCGTTGGGTTCAAAAACTCCAACCAATTCTGCACCCTCGAGGGCGTGATATAAACGGGCATGGTGTTTACCAAGGTAGCCGACTCCGGCAACTCCACATTTCAGGGGTGATGGCATAGGTTCGTTCATGAGGAAAGATAATGGACGGGTCAAACCTCGTTCAATCGTCCGCCGGATAAAAAAGTTTGCCGGTCCGTAGCTTGAGCAAAAGCAAGGTTGTGAGTAACGAGAATGAGGGAGGCACCCTCTTCTGAACAAGCATGGAGCAAAAGATCCATCACTTCTTCTCCAGTACGTTCATCAAGGTTACCGGTTGGTTCATCAGCAAGTAATACCTCAGGACGGTTAATCAAGGCACGGGCAATGGCTACCCGTTGCCTTTCCCCCCCCGATAATTTTCCCGGGATTTGAGATGATTTATTTCCTACGCCCATTTGTTCGAGCAGAAATTGTGCACGGTCTTCGATAGAGGGGTCAAACCTTCCGGTTATTCTTGCAGGCAAAGTAACATTTTCCAGCACATCGAGTTCAGGAACAAGGTAATATGCCTGGTAGACCACACCAAGGAAGGAAGCACGCTGGGCCACTTCTTCGCGGGATGCCGGTCGGTCGCACTGCATCAAACGGTGGTCCCAAGTTAATTCTCCACGATCTGCCTGTTCAATACGGGCAAGCAAATTGAGCAGAGTAGTTTTCCCACAACCAGATTCTCCCCGTATACTCAGGGAAGAAGATCGGGGCAAAGCAAGATCGATCTCTTTTAATACATACAAATCCTCGGCCCCTGTGCTAAAGGTCTTTGATAAATTCTTTGCCTGGAGCACCAATGAATTATTCATTTCGCAAGGCGTCTGCCGGGTTCATACGAGATGCCCGCCAGGCGGGAATCAATCCGGCGAGGGTTGATACAAGGACCGCAAAGAGAGCAAAGGTAAGAAAAGTTGAAGCACTCTCAGGAGATTCCCAGGGATAAGGCACGCTAAGGCTATAAAAATCATAAAACTGAGCGACTCCGCTTTTGCCTTCGTCCCCAGCGATACGCACCACAATGAAAGACATGATAGAATCCCTGTAGCGAATAAAGAGCAGAGCCAAACCGCATCCAACAATCGCACCAAGCAAACCGATGAGAAATCCTTGTAGACAAAAGATCGACCCCACCGATCCGCGTGCACCTCCCATAGCCACCAACAGTCCAATCTCGCGAATTTTGCGGAGCACTGTGGTCATCAGAGCAATGGCAATGGCAAATGCAGCCACTAATCCGATGGGCACCATAATTAAAATCATTAAATATTCTTCGAATTTTAAAAGATCAAAGAACCAGGCATTCTCAACAAACCAGGGAACAAAAGCCCAATTTACTGATCGTGGGAGTTGTAATTCTTCACAAAACCCATGCAGCGTTTCTTCATGGTTAGAAATTTTGGGGGAAAATTTCAAAAACATACCGTCACATAAACCAGTAGCATCACGAACATCTTCTAACAATCGATAGGACCCGATCATTGCCTCGGCGTGGAAACCCTGCCAAGGCACTTCAAAAATTCCCCCAATCCGTACCTCCTTTGGAGGAACCATTTCGTTGGCTTGGGCACGCTGGATCATGACCGGTGAAAAAACTTCAATCGTAGAAGACCGGAAGGTCTGATAAGTCGACTCTGCCCCAATTTCTATATTTGTTCTATCGTTTAGTACTTCAAAGACCGGAGTGCCAGGCCCGGCATAAAGTCTGCCCTTATCCGCCCGTAACTTTGCCTCAAACTCAAGACCCTTAGATTTAAGGTTCCATTCTTCGCCCCCCAAGTATTGCAATTTCCACTCGGCAGAGGGAACCTCCGACCCAAGTTCCAAAACCCGTACACCCACGAGATCGTCCTTTAAATCCTTGGATTTTCCCATACGCAGAATCGCACCCGGACGAACGCCCAATCGATTGGCGACATATTGGCTAACAAAGACAACATCATCTTCTAAGCTTTTACTCTGAGGGAAAGGAGTTACATCAATCGCATCATGAGCTTCCATTCTCATTTGTCCATTTTTGAGAAACTCGTCCAAGGGTAAGACAGAGGTTCCTGATGAAAGATCAATGCCAATAGATAAAGGGACGGAGTGATAATCGCCTTTTTGCACAAGCAAAGGGCCCTGCAGGTAAGGAGAGACAGCCAAGACTTCGGGTTTATTTAACAATTCTTTCTGCAGTTGTGGCCATTCTCGGGTTCGGCTTAACGGGATTGCCCGGGCATGCCCCTGTGCATCAATAATATCTTCTCGGAACTTGTGCTGAAAGCCCTTCATAAAAGCAACCACCACGATCATGACATTTACTCCCAGAGCTACTCCAATAATTGCAAGGAGTGAAAAAAAGGAGACCTTACGCTGGGTAGGAAACAATTGTTTCCATGCAAGAAAGAGAGGCCAGGGAATTTTCACGAACCTAAGGGCACTAAGAAAACAAATCCATCATTCAGTCTTCCGGTGCAGACCTAGTAAAGTTGGAATCCAGGGGAATAAACTGAGTCAACTTTTCTGACCATTCACTTACGGTGTTCGGATCGATTTCAATTTCAGGTAGTGGATACTTCTCCTGAAAGAAGTGTATATACCCAGCATAAAGGACAAACACAGCCACCAAGAAAAGGGCAATTCTGAACAAACTCTTAAGGATTAAAAAAATCAAAAGAAATGCAAGCAAGGCTAACACCAAGCTAAACAACGGATTTGCCATAATCTGATTTACCACATCCTCCATGATTTTCAATTCTTGCGAAACTCTATGAATTGGACAATTAAAATCCAACGGAATAGGCTAGGCTAGTCCAAGGAACCGCTAACAACTGGTCCTTCGGGAACCTGATAGCCCAAATCGATTATTTTTTTCCTTAAATCAAAAAGATCGCGCCTTAACAAATTTGCCCGAGCCTCTGCGGTTACAGTTGAGGAATGCAAGGATTCTAACTGAGCATTCCAGTGGGTCCGTTGATTTCCTCCAATAAATCCTTCACCCGGAAGTTTCTTATCGAGGGATCCAAAGCGGGCCATTTCCGAAGCCAATTCAAGTTCTGCAGATCGGGCCGAGCAGGCGTATTTTTCTGCCTCCACTACTTGTAAGCGTAATTTCAACCACTCGGATTCAAGAACCAGAGATTTTTTCTTCCGTTGGTTTTCTTCAGCTTGCTGACTAATTTCAATATATGAGTTATCAGAAAAACCATCCGCCTTGGACGGATGATCGGAATCAATATTTGCAGTCCTGTTAAAAGAACAGGATGAAATTCCAATTAAGAAGAAAAATAAACAAAAATTTGAGCCAGCAAGATCAGCCTACTTTTGGATCCATTTACCAGATGTCTTTTTAAACCAATGTCCAGCCTTTGCCTTGGTAGCAATGCCTTCAAAAAACTTTTTGGCAACAGCAGAGGAATCTCCACCAGTCTTGGCGGCAAGGGCTTTGAATAATTCCCGGCGATCGTTATTTTCAGCTTTAACTAAGGCAATTACTGCTGAATTAGAAGAATTTCTCGAGTGGAGAAATCCATCCATACCCTCACCAATAGTACCTGCATCCTTTTGGGCAACCACATCGGAAAGGCGGGATTTCATACGATCTGAATAATCTCCCCATAAAGAAGGGGCAAGGAGTAGAAAGGTTAGTAAAAAAGGGAAAATGGCAGTCTTCATATCAACGGATACCTAGTTTGAGGATTCTTCTTCATACAAATCGTCAAGGAAACTATTCACTTCCTTCTCGATCTTGATGGTTATGTTGTGATCCAAGGTTATGTGGTGCTGTGTTTTAACAACTGTGCAGGAAAACAGGAGAAGAAAAACAGCAACGGATATTAGTCGAATCATATGGTTCACAATTTGTTTGTAACTCTATCTCAAGGTCTCGGGCAATGAAGATTTTAAATGAAAACAAAAAAAGTTAGGGAGAAACCCCCCACTTCGACAAATCTGCTTGTTGCAACAAAGCATCCAGACCACCCATAATTTTTGGTCTGTACTCAACACTTATGTCTTTACCATCAACTTCAGATTCACCACGAACATTCATCTCAACTACTCGTTCACCAGCATCGAGAAGTTTGAACATAATGTTCAATCCATTTAGGTTTAAATCCTCTAAGGCTCGTTCCAAAAGATACATATTTTTATACTCCGAACTCTCGTAATCCAACCCTTCAGTGAGCATACCGTGGGTATTTAAAAATAACTTAGCTGTTTCAGACGAGTCCAATGACAAAGAACCCCCATAGAAGTCCCAACCTAAAGATGGATCATTTCTAATGGTAAGCACGCCGGACAAATTTCCTTCCATTCGGGCATCGAGATCTTCAAAGCAATTAATAATTTGTTGTGCTTCTAGCCCTTTCGCTAATGCCTTTAGTTCAAAATCTTCAAACCCTTCAATTAATTTAGTTTCTTCCAAAGCTAAAGTTCCTCCAAAAGCATGAATTTCTACCTCTTTAATGACTTTTTCCCCGCTAGGAAAGACCTCAAACTTAATTTGTCCACTCTCCAGCACTTGTTCTCCGGCATGAAGGTCGAACCTTATGCTTTGAGATCCATTAGTATCCAATGGGTCTAGGCTATTAAATTTGATATTTCCCTGAATCTTTTTGAGGGAAAAATCTGAAAAATCGTCAAATCTTAGCTCAGCATCAAGAAAAGAAAGATCGAGGCGACCTTGAGAGGATTCTGGAAGTTCAATAATGAGATTAGCCGGACTCAACGAAAACTGAAAATCATTTGCCAGCATCTTTAATTCCGACAACTCAAACCGTTCCAGTGAATCGGATTTAAACTCAATCGAAAAATCATCAATTTTTTGATCTTCGCCTAAAAATATTTCATCGACTGAAAACCTCTGTTTGGCTGATAATTCAGGTAGTGAATCAAGGGCAATTTCTCCAGAGAATCGAATATCTTGAAGGTTTAGTCCAAGGGTGGGCACAGATCCATTCCCCTTGCGTAATTCGATTTGGAAACGATCTTCCCCCAACCATTCGATGTCAATTTCACCATCATACAAGTTGTACATTCCCTCTTCTAAATGAAGAGAGGAAAACCGAAGGGAGGCTTTACGTACTCCTAAAAACTCTCCCATTTCATTCTCGGCAAACTCAATTCCATCGACCACTAACCCGAACAACTCAGCCTGGGGCAAGACGCCCTGTGTGCGTAGTCTCTGAACCCTTACACTTAAATTAGGTTGGCCCTCCTCTATGGAACCGGCAAGTTTCAAGCCCCGAATTTCTAAATTCTCTCCCCAATTTAAATTGGCATAAAAATTTGCTTCGGTTCTTCCGGAATTACGCGGGGTGACAAAGAGAATGGCTTGCGGAATCTGAAAAGTTAACCCCATCGCCCTGCAAATAAGTTCGGTGGCATTTAATTCGAGAAATTGATCCATAATCCCATCATCTTCGAGACGACCAGTCCACCTTGCCTTGGCCACACCCTTTTCGATCTCCAACCACTTTTCGAAATTTATAGAATTTTCTTCATCAAAGAGTTCCGAGACAGTTTTCACTGACTTGAACATTGTCGAGAGGTCAGAGAATTGCAGAGATGCACCGAGAAAAAGATCGCTCCCTTCCTGTACCAAAGTCAAATCTCCCTGCCAAGGTAAGCCTGTCAAGTTGCCATCCATTCTCAACTGAGCTAATCCGGGATGAAAATCTCCCTCAATATCCCATTGCGAGCGGGCAGTTGTATCGACGCGATTAAGGGAAATATCAAGATCCCGAAATCGTAAATGTTGGACCGGTGGACTGTTTAGAAGTTCGTCAACTTGAATCTGTAGCTCATTGGAGTCTTGGCTGGCATGTTCAATTCCCTCGAGTCTCTCAAGCAGGGCGTCAAGATCGATTTCAACAGAGGGTGAGGTTAGAGAAACTGCCCGCAAATGACCTTGAGCCAGTTGGGTTGGATCATAACGTAAATCAAGCTGCTGCAGGGAAAAATTACCAACTGTGAAATCAGACTCAAGCCCCGAAACCCCGGAACCCCAAGGAGTAATTTCATCAATAATTATTGAATGAAGATTAAATCCGGAATCACGGGCAAATTTGCGAAACCCACTTTCTAAAAAGCTTGGCAGAGCTCGTCCAGATGAAGACCAAAGAACCGGATAGGATTAAACTAACCCACAAGAATAGCTTTAGCTTTGATAGCTTCTTTTTCATGCAAAAGTACTTAGCTTGTTGACATCTCAATAATAGGAAAGCTCAAAAGAACATCTTATAAATGAATCTGTCCGCAATGACATTTAATTAGGTTTACGATGAAGAAAACTATGTAGTCGTTCGGCTAGTTTAGGGCCAATTCCTTCTACCCCTTCCAATTCCTCTATTTTTGCTCTCTTCAATGCATCCAATGAACCAAAATGCTGAAGCAAGGCGGCACGCTTAATTTTACCTAAGCCCGAAAAGTCATCCAAAATAGACTCTCGAATTTTCTTGCTGCGTAAATCCGCATTGAATTGGTTAGCAAATCGATGAGCCTCGTCTCTCAAACGCTGAAGCAATCGAAGAGCAGGATCTCTGTGCGGTAATTTTAATTCGCTCCGATCATCAGCAAAAACAATAGTTTCTTCTTTCTTGGCCAACCCGATCAGGGGTGGAACCGCTACTGAAAGCTGATTAAAAGCATACAAAGCTGCCCCAACCTGCCCGGCTCCCCCATCGATAACCACCAGATCAGGCATCGGCTTTCCTTCGTCTCGCAACCTACCGTATCGCCGGCCAACGACTTCTTCCATGGAAGCAAAATCATCATTACCCATGCCACCACGCACCTTGAACCTACGATAACTCCTACGATCTGGCTTGCCGTTTATAAAACGAACCATCGAAGCGACCACAAAAGTACCTGATACATGGGAGACATCAAAGCATTCAATAACCGCCGGAAGATTGGGTAAGGCCAAAACATCCCCAAGAGATTTGATTCCCTCCTGCTCTAAATCATCTCCCTTTGGCCAATGCCTAACAAATCTACGAGTTTTGCGTATCGTCTTAGCCAAAGCTTCGCTAAGGTCTCGCAAATGAGCAGCTCTTTCAAAATCCATTGCTTCAGCACACTTGGTCATCTCTTCGCGTAATTCTTTAAGTAATTCTTTTGTTCTACCCTCGAGGAATGAACAAGCCCGGTCCACTCGCTCTCGATATTCATCAAGAGTGGTTTCATTATGCCCGGCAAAAATCTCTGCTCTTGCATCATGGTACAATCGAACTCGATCGCCTGAAAGAACTTCCGGCTTGGCGTCGGCTAAAAGAATGCCAAACCTTTTGCGCATCTCGGCCAAGGTTGCACGAAGCATTCCGGCCTGAGCAAAAGGTCCGTAATAATGGGAGCCATCCTCCTTTCGATTTCGACACAAACGAAAGCGAGGAAGCTTGTTTTGGAGATCCACTTGCACGAGCAGAAATTGTTTATCATCTGTAAAGTCGGTGTTATATCGTGGCTTATACTGCTTGATCAATTTACCTTCCAATAAAAGAGCTTCGGTCTCGTTTCGGGTTTGATGAACTGATATCTCCCGTACCATCTCGACCATTGCTGCAATTTTGGGCTGTGCTCGAATAAATCTACGGGAGCCTTGAAAATAGCTCGAAACCCGACGCTTTAAATTCTTCGCCTTGCCCACATAAATGACTTGGCCCAAACGATCCTTCATCAGGTAAACACCCGATGTTTGTGGCAACGATCTAACGATCTTGCTAAGTTCATTTCGCTCATTTTGCATTGGCAATATGAAGAATTCATCGTAGCTTAGGACTTTGCAAGACTACTTCCATACCCTGCGCCCCCAAAATTAAACGCCCCTATTTGACATGAGCTCCACCATTCGCGTAGAAACCATTACATTGGGAGACGAACTCCTGTTAGGAATTCGTGAGAATTCTCATCTCACCTACCTCGGAACTCAACTAGCTCATCATGGTATTGAACCCGCCGCAAATTTGGTCATTCGGGATAATCCAGATGATATCAAAGGCTTTTTTTCCGAAGCCTGGAAACGTTCTGACTTAGTTATTACTACAGGCGGTCTGGGCCCGACAACAGATGACCTTACCCGTGAATCTATTGCTGAAGCTCTTGGAGAAGAACTAATTTACGATGCCGAAGTCGAACAATCGATTCGCCAGCGCTTTCTGCAATTGGAAAGAAAAATGCCTGAAATTAATCTACGGCAGTGCCATCGTCCCAAGAATGCGGAAATCCTTAGAAATCCATACGGAACCGCACCCGGACTTTTTTTACAAAAGGAAGGTAAGATTCTAGTAATGTTACCGGGTCCTGCCCGTGAAATGCACCCCATGTTTGAGGAACAGGTAATTCCCAGGCTACAAGCTGCTGGAGTTTTTCCCGAGATCGATTGTTATTTACAACTACGAACAGCTGGAATTGGAGAATCCGATCTCGCAGAAAAAGTTGGTCCGATATTGGCAGACATCCCAGGTATTGTTATTGGTTATTGTGCCCACGCCGGGCTTGTCGACTTAAGGCTAAGTTCATTGGATTCTGATCTCCTTGATGAGGAAAAACTCATTAAGATTGGCGATCAGTGTCGGGAAGAAATTGGGGAGGATTTTGTCTGCTTTGGAGATCGTTCATTGGCAGAGGTCATATTTCGTGAACTGCGATCCCTGAACCAAACCCTAGCAGTTGCAGAGTCCTGTACTGGTGGATTGCTCTCGGCCAGTTTTACGGAAATTCCTGGCATCTCAAAAGTTTTTCATGGTGGAGCGGTTTGCTACCACAATGACGCCAAGGTACAAATACTTGAGGTTCCGGAAATTATGCTTGAACAGCACGGTGCAGTCAGTGAAGAAATCGCCATTGCCATGGCAACCTCCGCTTGTGAAAAATTTGGTACCGATTACGGACTTAGTATAACCGGATTTGCCGGGCCCACCGGAGGTACGCAAATTATGCCCATTGGATCCATTTATCTTGGATATGCATCTCCCTTGGGAGTTTGGGCAAAAAAAATCAACTTGAGAGGCGACCGAGCTTCCAATCGTCGCCGAGCTACTTCAGCCGCTTTGGATTGGATGAGAAGAAAATTGCGAAAATATAAAATCGAGGAAGTATTTGCCGCAGCAGAAGCTGGAAATATTGAATTGTAATCGTTCAACCGCCAAGTCTTCAGGCTTTTCTGCCCCTATCCTTTTCCCCTTTAATTTATTATGTCCACAAGCTCACTTTGTGCCATCATTGGTGACGATGATTACTTAGTACGGCAAAGAGCCAAGGAGGTTTTTGATGAATGGTCTAAAGATTTCCCGGACGATTTGTCCCGTGAGATTATAGACGGTCGAGCCGATCGGGTCGATGATGTCGAACGACTTCTATCCGAAGCCAAAGCCGCCACCACTACTCTTTCTTTATTTGGAGGTGGAAAACTTGTTTGGATTAACGAAGCAAATTTTATTAACCAGTCAAAAACGGGAGGTTCTCAGGGTGCCAAGAACGCCCTGGAAAACACAAAGGGTTTTCTACAAAACTTAGGGGATTCTAAAGTTCTGCTATCCGCCTGCCCCGTTCATCGAGGCCATGGATTTGTTAAGTGGTTACAAAAACACTCGGATTTCCAGGATTTATCCAAAGGCGAAAAGGAAGACCATGCCTTTCGCCGCATCGTGGATGATACGGCTAGGGAATTGGGTGTATCATTCGGAACGGGTGCTCTCGAATACTTGGCGGGGAAAATAGGATCCCACCCCAGGCTGGGCGTAGAAGAAACCCGGAAACTTGCATCCTACATCGGAAAAGAAGATGGAGAAATTACTGAGCAAATGATTATCAATCTGGTGCCCGATTTTGGAGAGGGTGACTTTTTTGAAGCATCGGAAGCTTTTTTTTCCGGGCAATTGGATTGGGCTCTCGATGCCATTGATCGTCATTTCTTCCAGGGTAAAGATGCCCGTCCCTTACTTGCCACTTTGCAAAACCGAAACCGTCTACTTATTCAACTTCGAGTCTTAGCCGACGGTGGGGAACTCAACCCAAACGAGCGCTTGAGCAAGTCTTTATTGGAAAGACTTGCAGCCAAACATGCCAAACACTTTGACGATCCGAGTGAAAAAACGACCCTTAATTTATTCTCTCAAAACCCATGGTTTTTAGGAAGGTTGATTGGACTAGTAAAAAGTTTTTCCGCCCGTCGCTTGATCGATCTACAGTCCAACCTGATCGAGGCGTTTGAGCAGGTCTTAGCTCAGCCCAAGGAGCAACACGCCACCATTTTTAAAAACCTGGCCATCCGCACTCACTCAGCGGGCTGAGATGTTTTTCTAAGCGGGGGCATTTCCCCTGCAAACTCTTGGTTAGTTCGCCTCCAAAGCTTCCCAGGAATATGCACCTTTGGGCTTACGGGCACCAGCGGTCAGCATATCAACCGGTTCTGGATAGGATACAAGGAAATTGTTTTCATCGATTAAGTTGAAGAAATAATGGGTCGTGCCCTTGGGTAGTTTTGCGTGAATGCGCCCGCCCTTAATTTTGGCTGGTGCACGGTACCACTCCTCCCGCTTATCCTTGCCACTGGTGGTGTACATCAGTTGACCGGCGGTCACCTTGGCCCCTCTCTCATTATATGCGAGGGATACCTGGTTGCCCTTCTTGGCTTTCAGGGAATCTGCGATTGGTTCACACACCTTCTCCTTATGGGGCAGGCCGCCTTTGTAGTTGGGATTGAGGAAGGGATAGGATGCCTTTATTCCCTCCAAACGGCGGAACAGTTCCTGCACTCATCTCCTTCACTTTCTCGGGCATCTTGGATGCCAAATTCTTCGCCTCCTCAATGTCTGCCCGCTCGCTCGTACCGGGATAATTTTTGTACAATTCAAAAAGCTCGTATTTGGGCCTGCCAGGCATCCAGTTATGAATTAATTTCCATCCGTTTACCCGCAAAGTGGATTGCTGGGCCACCCCATGGGGAAAGTGCCACATCATGGTAGTGCGTGGCTTCCCCTTCTTGTTTTTCACCAGGGTATGATCGGTCGGATCTTTGGAAAGCAGGGTAGATAGATCGGCCCCGTCCAGGTTCTGCCCCTTGGGTTTCTTGGTACCTGTCCAACTGAGGATAGTGGGATAAAAATCCAGCCCATTGACCATTACATCGCTCTGCTGTTCTGCACCAATTCCTGGCCCGGTAATGATAAAGGGCACGCGCACCCCACCCTCGCGGGCATTGATCTTCCCACGGTCGAGCGGGAAATTGTCAGTAATTTCCTCTCCTGGCACCCGTTCCATCCCTCCATTGTCCGAGGTGAAGAGGATGTAGGTATTATCGATTAACTTTTTGCCCGGGTTGCGTGGATCCTCGGTTTTTTCGAGGTATTTAACAAGCATACCAATGTAGTGGTCGAGCATTTCCACCATCGCACAATAATACGGATTGGTCTGCTCCTCGGTGGGCCAGCCATTGGGATCGGTAGGCATATCCACGCCCAGTTTCTTGCAGTATTTTTCCAGCAGTTCCTTGCTCCGGCTATGGATGGGGGTATGCACGAGCCAGGCGGCATAGTAGAGAAAGAATGGCTGGGCCTTGGACTGCTCCATAAATTCGATCGCATCGAGAGTCGGTTGGTCCTTGGGAAATCCATCGGCATCCAACTGGTAAGGATCGTTCTTTGCAGAGGTGGCAAAACCAGTCAGGCGGTGCGGTTTCATCTTGGCACTCTCGCCGAGGTGGGCCTTGGTAAAGTCAAACCCCTGGTCCATTGGTTGTGGGTAACTGTGGTGGTCGAGCGACATGTGCCACTTGCCAATATGACCGGACACATATCCATTTTCCTTGAGGGCCTCAGGGATAATCACTTCCTCTACCTCCAACCGGCCACTGTACCAGGGATCCATGATTGGATGAGCGGTCTTATTGTACGGGGTGGTCGGATTTCCTCCCACCACATGGGTCTTCTGGAGGGCGGCTGCATGGCGCCCACTCATCATGGCACAACGGGTGGGGGCACACGTAGGAGCTGGGGAATATCCCTGCCGAAACAACACCCCTTGTTTCGCCAAGGCGTCGATATTTGGGGTCTCCATCGGTGTGGGTTCATCGATATCGTAGCTTCCCACATCCTGCCAGCCCAGATCATCCACTAAAATAAGGACCACATTGGGCTTGGTCACCTGATCCGCGAAGGCCAGGCAGTTGGCTATGCATCCAAGAATAAACGAATAAAAGAACTTTTTCATAAGGCTGGAAGTGATGATTTGAGCAAAATTGAAAAGAAGGTGTACACTTGTTTAATATCCATAGACGGGCAAATCTTCTTTTTTATTTATGAGATCACACTCATTTCCTCAAACACACTAGTTATCAATTCATTTCCTTAATTATGAAAACGCCAAACTTGTCATCACGAGTCCCTTCGGGGGCCTGGCCATCGACAAGTTCACGGATAGCGAACCGCATTGCCTGGATGCGTCCATTGCATGTAGTGGATTGGAGATTCGGTCGCTTGAGTTCTTTCCTCATAATGACAAGCGGGAGTGAGGAGTGAAATGTTGGTTTCTTGGATTTATTTCAAACTTAAATCTGTTCTTTTCACCATTACTTAAACCTTCCCTCTTTCATGCTCCTTTGTTTACTTAATCAAAATGAACAAACGCTCCGATTCTTTCTTTCTCCACACTGCCCTCTTTTTTGTGGGTATTGTATTCAGCACAGTTCTGGTTCGGGCGAACCAGCCAAATGTAGTCTTCATTCTCACCGATGACCAGCGGGGGGATGCTCTTAGCTGTATGGGGCATCCGCACCTAAAGACCCCACGGATCGACCGGTTGGCAGAGGAGGGTGCGTTGTTCCGCAATCATTTCTGCACCACTTCCCTGTGCTCGCCCAGCCGGGCATCCATCCTCGGCGGGCTCTATGCCCATGCCCATGGGGTGGTCAATAATTTCACCGATTATCCAAGAGACTCTGCCCACCTTTCCCCGGCAGTTGCAAGCGGAGGGATATGCCACTGCCTACATTGGGAAGTGGCACATGGGCGAGGAGGACGACAGTATGCGCCCGGGATTTGACCACTTTGTAACCCACCGGGGGCAGGGAAAATACTTTGATACCGAGTTTCGGGCAAACAATGGAAAAAGAGAGGTGGTGCCCGGCTACTACACCACCGTGGTCACGGATATGGCGATTGATTGGATGGCGGAGCGCGAAGAGGAGGATGCCCCGTTTTTATTGATGCTTGGGCACAAGGCACCGCACAGTTTTTACTTTCCTGAACCGAAGTATGAAAACACTTTTGATGGGGTGCGTGTGCCCTACCCTGCATCTGCATTTTCCCTGGAGGATAAGCCGGTGTGGATCAAGCAGCGCCTCAATACCTGGCACGGGATCTATGGGCCGTTGTTTGACTGGCGCAAGGAATTCCCGGACCGTTCCGCCCGGGCGATGCTCGACTTTGAACGGATGGTCCGGGCGTACTGGGGAACGATTCTATCGGTGGATGATTCGGTGGGCAGGATATACGACTACCTCAAAGCGGCGGGCAAGCTGGACAATACCCTGTTTATTTTCACCAGTGATAATGGACTATTGGAGGGCGAGCATGGGATGGTGGACAAGCGCACCGGGCATGATCCATCCCTGCACATTCCACTGGTGGTGCGCTACCCTGGCCTGATCGAGGCGGGCAAGGTGGTGGATGCCCAGACTCTGACCCTGGATTTTGCCTCCACTATTCTGGAAATTTGCCAGGCCCCTGCCCTGCCCAAGACCCAGGGGAAGTCGTGGAAGAAAGTTGGTAAGCTCGGGAGATGAGGACTGGCGGACCAGCTGGTACTACGAGTACAATTATGAAAAGCAGTTTCCCTACACCCCCAATGTGCGGGCCTTGCGCACCGACCGTTGGAAGTACATCCGCTACCCCCATGGGGATGGATCCCCCGACCGGCACATGGCCGAGCTCTATGATTTGCAAAACGACCCCAGAGGAATCCACCAACCTGATCGCAGCGGGCGGGCGGGAAAAATTAATTGCCCGGTTGAGCGGGGAACTGGACCGGTTGATTGAGCAAGCTAACCATGGACGGCCCGACCACATGCCCATGGACGAGGGAATCAAGGGCGAATTACCGGACGAAAAAATCCGTTAATTCAAAGTCGGGCGATTATTTAAGCAGGATCGGCAGTGAGGCACGAGGATACCGTGCTTTTCATCTGCGGGGCATGTTCCTGCATGGAGCGGAGCAATTGAAACTGGGCACGGGCACGCTCAAAGTTGTGACCAGGCCGTTTTACTTTGAAGTAGGTATCGCCCAGTAAAAAATCGGTGAGGAAGCGCAGGGCGAGCTCATAGGTAATGACCTGAGGGGCCTCAGCGAGGTGTTCCACTTCCACGGGCTCGAGCAGGTCGCGCACTCCGCAGAGGTAGCCCTCGACGAGGGCGGAAAAACGATCGGGCAGGAAATGAATTTTGGAGATATCGGGCTCGTCTTCCTCGGAGGAGCAGGCCGCCGTGCGCACCAGATCGCCAAAGTCGTGCAGAGACACAGCCGGGCATCACAGTATCGAGATCGACCACGCAGAGACCCACACCGGTGGTCTCATGCAACAGCACATTGTTGAGCTTGGTATCATTGTGCACCGTGCGGGTGGGAAAATCGGCATAGCGGATGAGGGTGGCTAGATGCTCATTTTCCCTGGAAAAGGAAATGAGATCGGCCGCCTCGGAGGCACGTTGGCAGGGATCCGCTCCACTGCCCGAAGAAAAGCATGGTAGCGGGATTCGGTGTTGTGAAAGTCGGGAATGGTCTCGATGAGAGGATCGCCCGGAAGGTCCTGTAATTGGTACTGAAAGTCTCCAAAGGCACGGGCGGCCTCATAGGCATGTTCGCGGGACTGAGGAACTTCGAGGGACAGACCGTTAGGCACATATTCGGTGACCCGCCAGTAATTCCCCTCTTCCCCGGTTATGTAACTTGAACCGTCCAGTGCGGGCACGAGAACAAGAGTGCTAAGAGTGGTCTGCCCATCGGCGTGTTTTTGGGAAAGGTGCCGGGTGACCCGGGCAAAATTATCCATCAGGGAGACGGGATCCTTGAACACATCGTGGTTAATGCGTTGCAGGGTATAGCGATTCCCAGTATCGGAGTTGAGCAGAAAGGTGTCGTTTACATTGCCATTGCCAAAGGGCTCAGCCGAGACAACACCGCCTTGCAACCGGAAGCGTGAAGCAAGCTCAATGAGATCATCAGTGGATAAATCTTTCAATCCGTCCATCTTGGGAAATGATCGGGATCGGTCAACGAGAGAAAAAGGGAGGAATTTATTTGATTGATTTGCTACTACGGAAAGAGAAATAATTTGAACCTATGCATAAGACTACCCTCTCCTTACTCCTCCTTCTTCCCCTTTTGGGAATCGCCAAGCGTCCGAATATTATTTTCATCCTCACCGATGATCAGGGATATGGGGATGTGAATGCCCATGGTCACCCCTATTTAAAGACTCCACACACCAATAAGTTGCGAGATGAAAGTGTGAGCTTTGATAATTTCTATGTCAGCCCATCCTGCTCCCCCACCCGGGCCGCCCTGCTCAGTGGGATGCATGAGTTTCGCACCGGAGTAACCCACACCATTCCACCGCGCCAGCAACTGGATGAAAAAGTGGTCTGTTTTCCTGAACTTTTAAAACAGAATGGATACCGCACTGGATTTGTGGGCAAGTGGCACCTGGGAAATGCACCAGGGCCAAGCGGTCAGGGATTTGACTGGTGCTCCACCAACCAGGCTGGTCCAAATGCTCATTTTGACGCCGTTTTCGTGCGCAACCGCAAGAGAATGGAAACCAAAGGATACCGCGAGGATGTATTCTTTGATGAAACCATGACCTTTATTGAGGAAGCGGGGAATGATCCTTTCTTTTGCTACCTCTGCACCTACTCTCCCCACACCCCTCTGGCTGCTCCGGAAAAATTCATTAAACCATTCCGTGATGCCGGACTGAATGATACTCATGCCACCTATTTAGCAATGGTGGAAAATATTGATTACAACCTCGGCCGACTGATGAAATTCCTCAAGGATACCGGACGGGACGAGAACACCATCGTGATCATGGTCAATGACAACGGAGTGACCGAGGGATTGGATGTATACAACGCCAATATGCGCGGGCCCAAGTGTTCCGCATGGGAGGGTGGCACCCGTGCCTTTTCCTTTTGGAGATGGCCAGGCAAATGGAAACCAAGAATTATGGGTAACCTCACCGCCCATCTTGATGTATTTCCCACGATCTGTGAACTGACCGGTACTAAGATCCCTGCAAACTTAAAACCCAAATTGGAAGGACATAACCTGCTTCCCTCTGCTTGAATCCAATAGACAAGTCAAGGACTGGCAAAAGGACAGGATTCTTTTCCATCATGTTGCCCGTTGGCCCAGTGGATTTGCCGAACACCACAAGTATGCGATGGCAGGGGTACGCCAAGGCAATTTCCTTATGCTTCGCAGTCACCACTGTGGAAATAAGGACTGCCTGAAGTACATGAGCCAGTGTATGGCCCTGCAGGCAATCGAGAAGGGACGTACGGTTCATACCTACGCCTATGGCACCGCACAGTATCACTGGGCAATCAGTCCAAAGGACAAGTGGGTATTATTTGATGTGAAAAAAGACCCAGAATGCGAGAATGATCTGGCCGATAAAAAACCAGGACTGGTTGCGAGGCTGGATAAAGCCTATGGCAAATGGTGGGACGACACCTATCCCGAAATGATTGCGATGGGCGGAGATGCCGGCAACCCGGACGAGGGCCGGCAGGCAGCTAAGAAAAGCTCAAATTGGAAAGGCAAGACCTCCGACAAGGAGTAAGGACCCCTGTACCAGTACCGCTTTACAGCGGGGAAGATTTTTGGGCCGATCGGCGGAGTGCTTTCCACTTTTCAATCCGCTCGGCAATTGCCGACTCCGCACCCGACTTTTTCGGACGATACAAAGCGAGCGGTTTCTCAAGGTATTCCTGACCGGAAATATTTTCGGGGAATTCATGGCTGTACAGGTAGCCCTCCTCCCCTTCTTCGCGGTCCTCACGGTTTCGGCCATGGCGGTCGCGGACTGAGGAGGGGACGGACTGGACGGGTTGTTCCCGCAGGGCACGCTTCGCTTCCCCAATGGCAAGGGTGGCGCTATTGCTCTTGGGGCAAGTGGCAAGAAAGAGGGTAACATGGGCAAGATTAAGTTCGCACTCCGGCAAACCAATGGTTTCGCATGCCCGAAAGGCAGCATCGGCCATCAACAAGGCACGAGAATCGGCCAGGCCCACATCCTCGGATGCGAATATAACAAGTCTACGGGCAATAAATCGTGGGTCCTCCCCGCCTGCCAACATCTTGGCGAGCCAATAAACCGCGGCATCTGGGTCGTTTCCTCTCATACTCTTAATTAAAGCGGATGCAGTGTCGTAATGCTCATCCTCATCCCGATCATAACGAACCCCGCGTTCACCGGCAAAGAGAGAAATTTGCTCCTCCCCAATCGTTGCCCCTTCGGGTAATCCCTCCACGATGGTTTCCAATAAATTATATGCCCGTCTCATATCTCCCTCGGCAAAGAGAGCCAAACTGGCAAGGGTTCCCTCTTCAGCAGAACATTGACGATCGCCTAAGCCACGCTCCCTATCCGTAAGGCAAAAATGAAGAGCTTGTTCGATCATTTTTTCATCCACAGACTTTAGAGAAAACAAGTGTGACCGACTGAGCAGAGGATCAATCACATAGTATCTTGGATTATGAGTCGTCGCACCTATTAGCCGGACCTCACCGGATTCGATGTCAGGTAAAAGAAGATCCTGTTGGGCTTTATTGAATCGATGAATCTCATCCACGAAAAGGTAGCACTTTTCAGCACCGTGATACTTTGCAAGCTTCAAGGTCTCACGTAATTCTGCAACATTGGAGGTAACTGCATTTACTTTGAGTAGTTTACACCCTCCTTCCATTGCAATCACAGTGGCCAAACTTGTTTTGCCTGTACCTGGAGGACCGGCAAAGATCAAATTCCCTACCCGGTTCTCTCGAATCAATTTGGGAAGCAGGCATCCATCACCCAATAAATGATCCTGCCCAATTACTTCATTTAATGAAAGCGGACGCATGCGTTCCGCCAAGGGCCTAATTGGAACCCCTTTATTTGCTGATTGTCCGAGGGGAAAATCCATGGTGGCGTCATGTTGCATTACCTAAACTATCCAAACACTTTGTAGAGCTTGGGGCAAGCCAATGGAATACCTTGCTACAGGAGATCATCAAACATCAAATCTAGTTGATCACAAACTAAACATTTGGATGAGTTCGGCAGTAAAATTTTCGACCACATTCGGGGCTTAGTCAATTTTGGCACGCCATATGCAATAATGCTCATACTAACTAATTAAAGTGTCATTAATCACTGAATATCAATAATTAATAAAATGAAATCTAAATCCCTACAGTTATTATGTATAGGTACATCTCCCTGGAAGTTTCTTCTTTTGGCGATCATACTTGCATTCTCAAACGCCGTGCCCGCCCATGCGGATGATCACGAAGAAACGCCAGCCGCTGAGGAAGAAGCCGGTCCAGTCGATGACTACCTGGAACTGTTAGAGGCTCAGGGTGAATATGCACCTGCCTATGACTTTTTCACGACTTCCATGTTATGGACTGTAATTGCCGCAGCTCTTGTCTTTTTAATGCACCTTGGGTTTGCCACTTTAGAGTCTGGTCTTTGCCAAAGAAAGAACACTGTAAATATTCTGTTTAAAAATGTGTTTATTATTTCCATTGGCGTTTTAACCTACGCCTTTTTCGGATTTAACACTCATTATCCAGGAGATTTTAACGGTTGGTTTAGCTGGGGCGGAATGATTGGCGATCTCAACGCAGATGGTGGATCAACCTGGGGATATGGTGGGCTCGGTTTAGCCATGACAGGATTTGGTGATTTTATCTTCCAAGCTATGTTTGCTGCAACCGGAGCAACCATTGTATCTGGTGCAGTTGCCGAACGGGTGAAGCTTTCTGCCTTTATGGTTTTTGCAGTTCTTTTCGTAGGCGTTGCTTACCCTGTTGCAGGTTCCTGGCACTGGGGCGGAGGAGTCTTGGCTGATATGGGATTTAAAGATTTTGCTGGTTCAACTGTCGTCCATGCTTTTGGTGGTTTTGGTGCTCTGGCCTGCGTGATGGTCCTTGGTCCCCGCCGTGGGAAATATACCGAGAACGGCATCAAGCCGATTCCTGCCCACAACTTCCCGCTTGCAGCTATTGGAGTATTCTTACTGATGTTTGGCTGGTACGGATTCAACGGTGGTTCAGTGTTATCTGCAGAACCAGGTGCACTTGGATTGGTATTCACTACTACAACCTTGGCTGCTTGTGCAGGTGCTCTCGGAGCAATGTTTACTTCTTGGTTCGCTCTGAAAAAGCCTGACCTTTCCATGGCCCTTAACGGCATATTGGCTGGTCTGGTAGGAATAACAGCTAATGCAGATGTGGTTTCCGTAGGCAGTGCCATCCTTATCGGTTTAATCGCTGGAATAATTGTTGTCTTCGCAATCACCTTTTTTGATAAATCCAAAATTGACGATCCAGTCGGTGCTATCTCCGTTCACGGGGTATGTGGAATCTGGGGAACACTAGCTGTTGCCATTTTTGCGGACGGGTTTGACTTCATGGTACAACTTAAGGGTGCCTTGTTGGTAAGCATATTTGCCTTTGTCTTTGCTTATATCGTATTTACGGTATTAAAAGCTATTATGGGAGTCCGTGTTAGTGAAGAAGAAGAAGATCGTGGGCTTGACATTACCGAGCATGGTCAAGAAGCCTACACAAACTAAAAAATCGCTTCTACCTAAGACCCATTAATCAAAAACAAAAGAATTATCATGAAATTAATCAAAGCAGTCATCAAGCCGTTCAAGCTTGAAGAAGTTAAGGATGCCTTGTCCGAAATCGGAGTTGAAGGTATGACCGTCTCTGAAGTCAAAGGATTTGGCCGACAAAAGGGACATACCGAAATCTACCGAGGTAGCGAATACACCGTCGATTTTTTACCGAAAGTTAAAATCGAAATCGGCGTGGCAGACGATCTGACAGACAAAGTAGTCGATGCGATCGTAGGTGCCGCACAAACTGGGAAAATTGGAGATGGTAAAATCTTCATTTTACCGATGGAAGAGTGTGTACGCATTCGAACAGGAGAAAAAGGAGACGAAGCTCTCTAATTTTTCGAATCCTTATCAGGCAATAAGGAATTAAAAATACTTATTGTTTCTGTTTAACCTTAGCCCGGTTCCTTTGTGAACCGGGCTTTTTTGTGTTTTGGCGGGATCACACATGAAAAGTTTTCATCTTAAAATTATAATTGCTCATTATGTGAAAATTTTTCTTAGTAAACGCTACTCACTTCACTGCTGTAATCTCGAACAAATAAAATAATGATTTCCAAATACATAATTTTTCTATTTAGCATGGCCCTTTTGCCATTCTTGTCTGCTCAAGATGGACAACCAACCGAAATAGGTTCGGCGGATGCCACCATCTTGGCATCCGAAACAGCACCCGCACAGGTGGATGAGGAAGAAGCTACATTGGATAGTGGAAACACTGCATGGATGCTTACTGCAACCGCACTTGTTTTGTTCATGACGCTCCCCGGTCTGGCTCTTTTTTATGGAGGCTTGGTTCAGTCCAAAAATGTGCTCTCCGTTTTAATGCACTGCTTTGCCATCGCCTGTCTCGCATCAATGGTTTGGTTTGCCGTTGGCTACAGCCTCTCTTTGACTTCAGGCAGTGAATGGATCGGTGGAACCGAAGCCTTCTTCTTGCAACACCTGTCTGCTGATTCCCTCAACGGGGATCATCCAGAAACGGTTTGGATCATGTTTCAAATGACTTTTGCGATCATCACACCCGCTCTTATCGTGGGCGCATTTGTCGAGCGGATTAAATTTTCTGCAGTTCTTCTCTTTAGTGCCCTCTGGCTTATCGTCGTTTATTGTCCGGTATGCTACTGGGTATGGGGTGGCGGCTGGCTTGCCGAAAAGGGAGTAATTGACTTTGCAGGTGGTATTGTGGTTCACGCAACCGCAGGTGCATCTGCCCTAACCTTAGCCGCTATGCTCGGTCGTAGGCAAGGCTTCCCAAAATCTTTAAAACCTCCGCATAACCCTGGCATGGTAATGACAGGTGCTGCTATGCTCTGGGTTGGATGGTTTGGGTTTAATGCAGGTAGTGCTGCCGCTGCAGATACCAGTGCAGGAATGGCCATGTTGGTCACACATCTATCAGCCGCCACAGCAAGCTTGGTATGGATGCTTGTGGAATGGCGTAGCACAGGAAAGCCCGGGCTTGTTGGAATTGTCACCGGAATGGTTGCTGGACTGGCAACCATTACTCCAGCTTCCGGAAGTGTGGGACCACTCGGAGCAATCATCATTGGAGCATCGGCCGGAATTATCTGTTACTATGCATGTGGCTTCATCAAAGAAAAGTTGGGCATTGACGATTCCCTTGATGTGGCTGCGGTTCACGGAGTCGGTGGAATACTTGGAACTTTACTGGTCTCTTACCTTGGTTGGAAAGGCGAGCTTGGAGGCTTGGGAATAAATACTGAAAGCTGGACCGATCAATTGATTGTTCAAGCCCAAGGTTGTTTGGCTGCGATCGCTCTTTCTGTTGTTGCCACTTACATCATCGTAAAAGTAGTTTCTGCCCTGACCTCTGGCATTCGGGTATCCGAAGAAGATGAGACAAAGGGGCTTGACCAAGCGGCTCATGGCGAGAATGGTTATTCTCTTAGCTAATCTTAACTACCCTCAAAGACACCTAACTTTTATACGAATATGAAACTGATCAAATCCATTATTAAACCCTTTAAACTCGAAGATGTAAAAGAAGCCCTTTCCGAAATTGGAATTGAAGGAATGACTGTGATTGAAGCCAAGGGTTTCGGGCGACAAAAAGGACATACAGAAATTTACCGTGGTAGCGAGTACACCATTGATTTCCTCCCCAAGGTAGTCATCGAAGTCGCCGTTCCTGATGATATCGCAGACAAAGTAATTGATACCATCGTAAAAGCCGCCAAAACCGAGAAAATTGGCGATGGTAAAATTTTTGTCATCCCTATTGAGCAAGCCGTGCGTATTCGTACTGGCGAGCAGGGTGAAGTTGCCCTTTAATTTTAGCTAGCAATATTTAGTTACAAAACACTTTCGGGCGATCTGCCCGGAAGTGTTTTTTTTTGGCTTAGAGCAGCCCTTCAAGTGTCCAGAGCAACCAAGCTACAGTGGCATAAATAGGAAAGGCCATAAATTGCTTGAAAGATTCCATCCACCCTCCAGGTTTGGGAAGTTTCTGTACCCACTGAGGAAAAAAGGAAAGGCCAAGATAAGGGGTGGAAAGCCCCATTCCTACTGCTGTGAATATAATAAAGGATGAGAAAGGTGGCAGGGTCAGGGCAGCACCTACGGCAACTCCAAGGAAAGGAGCCATGCAGGGGGTGGCCACCACTGTAGCCAAGACGCCAGAAAAGAAACTTCCTGATAAACCAGACCTTTGTGACAAACCGGAACCTATTCCAGTTACAGACATTCCAATTTCGAATACACCACTTAAACTGAGACCAAAGATCAAAAGAATCAGGGCAAGAATAAATACAAATCCGGGTTCCTGAAGCTGGAACCCCCAACCGAGTTGCTCCTCCATACCATCCCGCATGATTAAAAGAACGCCAACCAACACCCAGAAGGATAGCAAAACACCGAGAGTAAAGACCCAACCATGCCGAATAATGCGTGAACGGTCTTCCCCAGCCTGCTTCACAAAACCCATAATTTTTAGGCCAATTACAGGAAATACACAGGGCATAAGGTTAAGAATTAATCCACCTAACCAAGCGAGCCCCAAAAGAGCGGAAAAGTTATACTCTTTAGTATCCTCATCGACTGCCCGTCCCTGACGCATTGTTTCACTCAGGAGATCAGCGGTTAGAACTTCCGAAAGAATGAGGGGATTTACAGAAACTCCATTATTAGAACTGGGATAAAACACATTCAAGGGAACACCCTCCCGACCATGAGATTGGAGCGCTTTAAGAATTTGGGCACTTTTTTTCGTCCAATCCGCCCGTAATAATTTTACATTACCCGCAGCAATCGCATCGATCACTTCTTGATCTCCATAAACACGTTTATTTACCTGACAAGAGAGACACCACTTAGCTGTATAATCCACATAAACCGCTTCCCCATCGGCAAGTAATTTATCCTGTAATTCCTGACTCCAGGTTTCCCAATGTAGGCTACCTGAAGTGGACGAAGTTGTCTCGACCAGGGTAGCCCAACCACAGGCCATACACTAGACTGAGAATGGCAAATACATACCAGTTGCTGACTCGTGCTGATGGTTGCTGGGCTCGGCCATATGCCCAGGCAGCCATACTTATGAAAACGACCGCGAGAAGAAGGCGAAGTAGAACAAATTCATCAGCGATATATTCCGTTCCCCCAGAATAGTTATGGGAAGATGAAGAAAAGCCTGTATCTTGGATAGGAAAGGAGATTTTCCACGCATTGGAAAGGCTTGGATGAACCAATACTCCAGTTAAACTTTCGGGTGGTTGCTCATAACCTTCGGCTAGTATCCAGTCCATACCAATTGAACGATTTTCAGTTGAGGATGAACGCGAAGAAAGGTCTACAGATATAGAAGGATCTTCCGGGAAGAAGATGAAATCATTGCTTCCTAGGTTTTGTATCTTGGGAGCATGAATCGATAATTTCCCTGAGGATCCTGAAAAGAAAGCACTTCCACTTGAACTAGTTGGCATAGGAATGGGGAGTTTTGACCTCGCCTTACCTAGCCATTCCCGGGCACCCCCATCAAACTCAGTATCTTTGCCCCATGTAAGATCCAGGGAAAAAGAGCGTTCAAAGGGCAGGCAGGATGCTTCATTACAGACAAGGGCGCTGAAGGTTCCACTTACTTTAACTGTCTTCCCAATGGAGTCCTTAAACGAATCTGGAGCTTGTAAATGGGCAAGCAAAGTAAAATTATTCTCCAAGGCATAACCAGTCATCCCTTCGTATTCATACAAATATGGAGAGGGGAATTCGAGTTCACCTACCATCCATCCTTCTGGTAATGACCATTGAATAGTTGTGGGGTAACCCGACTCGCCCGAATTTTTCCAATAAACATGCCAATCGGGTTTCAGTGAAATCTTTAACCCAACCCATACCTCTCCACCATGAACAACCACCGGAGAAGTTAGGGCAGGTTCTACAACTATTAGGTCATCTACCTTCGGCTGAGCAAAGTTCGCCCAAACTCCGGTTGAAAAGCAAAGATAAAGGAAAGTTAATCGATAAAGACTCGCCAACATAGCAAGCAAAGCTAGGGGTTAGGGAAAAACACTCAAGTTCCCGCGGGTACTTTCACAAAACTCAGCCATCGATTTCTGCAAAGATGTTGGCCATCTTGTATGTTCCTGCAAAGTTTGAAAAACATGTACCTGTGGAATTTTGGCTATTCCCAATTCCAAACCCGCGAGAAAATTATCAAATGCTTTTTCCCAGGGAATAGAATGTTTTTGTAAACTTAATCCAGGCAGGGATGAATCAATGCCCAATCTTTTTAAAGCAATCTCCTCTATTTCCTCGGCATTGTCCGGTAAATTCCGCTCACTTTGAAGGGCAACAAGCCAATAACCTGCAGTCTTACGAATTAAGGAGTTCAGCCCCTGCCCCACCCCGGCAGATTGTGGATTTGCCAATAAATTTGTATCCAGATTAATTCCCAAACCGTTGAAATCATTGCGTGAAACTTCATCGGGTGAAAAATCAGGCATATTTCCAGCAAGAAAGAAAACGATATCAGGGTCATAACTCATGGCGGTTGCAAGTCCATACCAAGGCCCAACCACTCCAGGGAGTACTTGTGCATAAAGAAGCTCTTTTGGATAAAATTGGTTTCTTCCTTCCTTTAACAATTCAGGACTTGTACCAAGGCTTGTAATCCATTCGGTGGCATATCTTTTATTTTCATCATTGGCCCGTAGAATCGTTTTGCCCAGGGCATGGGATTCTCTAAGGTTCCAGCAAAGCACCAGGTTGAAATAAGAATTTGCGGAGAGCTTGGTCAAGGATTCCAAGACGGAGAGTTTCATAGATTCCAAGCGCTCCACACCATTAGGACCTTTTAACTGATAAGACCCGACATCAATAAGGTAGACCACATGTTTGGCTTCATAGGTTTGGTCAATAAAGTCCACTCGATTCCCCAACTCCAAGCTCGATGGTGGTTCTGGAAGTTTTAAAGCTGGTGCGAGCATTTCCTCAAGGTTTGCCTTGGAGTTTTTTCCTAAATCAGGTGACTCCAATCCGTTCTCTATTCCATCATCGGATAGTTTGCCAAATTGATCAACCTGTTCGATTAAATCATCCAACTCCGGTGGTTGCTTGGCGATATCTTTAACCGATGAAGTATTATCATCTGTTACTTCTATCTGAGATATGGATGGTTCTGCATCTACCATAGGCCCAAGTTCAACGCCTTGAACCGACCAGTTCCAAACTGCCCAAACAATTCCGGCAGCCAGGTTAGAGAAAACACTAAGGATTAAAAGTAATTTGATATACCAGGGCACATATTTTACTTTTCGAGTACGGATTTTTTTAGCCTGACTGGAAATCCGTCCTACATTGGACCCTGCTTGCTCGTAAATACTCCCCCCGTTTTTGATCAAATGATCATGCCATGTTTGGAATTGCTCCGGAGTAATGCCGTATTTTTTGCACTGTTCATCTCTGGGAACCCCACGAATGATCGATTCCAGTACAATCCTGAGTTTTTGCTCACCCGTAAATTCCGCCGGCATACCTAATTACCTAGCAAAGCAATAACTGTCGTGCAACCGCCAATGCACTAACAGTCGCTGTCTCCAGCCTTAGGACATAAGATCCAAGGGACAAGAAAGAAAGGCCTGCCTCCTTAGCCTGGGCTTCCTCCCGTTCGCTCCACCCACCTTCTGGGCCAATAAAAATAGAGAGTAATTTCGCTTGTTTACCCATGCTTTCTGTTCGCATGCCCGAGGATAAACTGGCCATCCATCTTTCTTCACCTGCTTCTGGAGATTTGATCAGGTCCTGAAAATCAACCGGGCTGTCAAAATCAGGAAGCCAGGGATTTCCGCTTTGCTTGCATGCTTCGCGGGCAATCTTGAGCCACCGTTCTTTCTTGTCTTTTAATTTTGCTCCGGGAAAAGCTCCCTCCGTTCTCTCTGTCTTCAAAGGAGTCAATCGATTGATTCCCAATTCCGTTAATGGACGGATAATTTCTTCCCACTTGTTTCCCTTGCCCAAAGCAATAGCCATTCGGGTTTGGGGATTGCATGGAGCAATCTTCTCCATTTTAGAAACAAGCACCCTGACTTGATTCCGGTCTACTTCCAAGCACTTGGAAGCGAAACGCCCTCCCTTACCGTCAAGTAATTCCAAAGCATCTCCCTTTTGAATGCGTAAAACTCGGCTGAGGTGATTTCCTTCATCTTTAGCCAACAATACTTCATCCCCTTCATTTTCTGGAGAATCTTCAATAAATGCCCGGATATACCTCGCCATATTTAGCAAAGGTAGAAAAAATACTGCTTGCTTGGCAACTCAACACCATGCAAGGGATGAATTTATGTTTGGAAAAAGAAAAGAGTCATTATGCGTATAAGCGGAGGAAAAGCCCGGGGTATTCCCTTGCGAGTAAATTCGAAAAATGGAGTACGTCCGGCGATTGAGACGACTCGTGAACGACTATTCTCGTCCATCTCAAACTTACTTCCACAAATCCGGGCTCTCGATCTGTTTGCCGGTTCTGGTGCCTATGGCCTGGAAGCACTGAGCCGGGGGGCGGCAGAAATCACTTTAGTTGAAAACCATCGAAAAGTCTTTGCAGACTTAAAAGTAAACCTCGCAGCCGTTCTCAAAAGTGCAAAATTGGAAGGCTCCGCGGGGAGGCTTGTAAACCGCAATGTCATGGACTTCCTCAAGAGCAAGCCCGACCAACCCTACGATATCATTTTTATCGATCCTCCCTACATGGAGATTGATCGGCTCTGCCCCCAAATTTTTGACCTTATAAGGCAGGAAAATTTTCTCACTCGTAATGGCCGAATTATTTTAGAAAGCCCAGGCGAACAAGTCCTTCAATTTAAAGGTTGGGAATTAGCAAAAGTTTTGGGTAAGGAAAAACGCGGTTCTCCCGTGCATCGTATCTATCTACCTGCCCAACCCTTACCAGCCCAGTAAGCTGGGGATATTGCCCCCACCGCGGCCACCACAGCAGTCTCAACCCGCAAAACACGTTGGCCCATATGACAAAGGCTAAACCCATTAGCCCTCAGATAATCTCTTTCCTGACCGGACCATCCGCGCTCTGGTCCAATCGCCAAGTGGGCAGGTTCATCCTTTTTCTGTTTGAAGGTGGAAATGCATTCGCCGGCCTCATAAATATCAAGGGCCAAGGCAACCTTGGGGGCAATTTGAGAAGCGGCTCGGGCTTGCTCCAAACCATCGACCTTAATGCATCGTGGAAGATGGCAGGAAAATGCCTGTTCCGTGCCTTTAATCAACAATCGTTGCCATTCATCATGCCAGAGTGAACTTTCACCGTAGGAAGACTCTCCCTTGTCCGTATGGAAAAAAATTATTTCCGCCACTCCGAGCGAGGCCGCCTGTTCGATCACCTTACGACAAGTCTGAGGTCTTGAAAGACCAACCAATAAGGAGATGGGAAGAAGGTCGGATAAGTGAGGAGCATTCCACTCAAAAGAAATTTTGACTGCTCCACAATCTATCCATTCGATCAAGCCTTTACCCCGCGGACCATTAATTACCCCAAAATCAAGCCGTTCCCCATCTTTTGCTTGGAGCACTTTTTTTAAATGAACCGCCCGTTCGTCCTGAGCGGGCCATTCAATTTCATCAACGGCTTCTTCGAGTAAAAAAAGATTCAATGGGACAATAACCAAACAGCCTGGTATGGACGAAGTTCGAAATCATTTGTTCCCCAATCAATTTCTCCGCCACTAATTAAATCTCTCGCCTTGCTTTCGGGAAAGCGTTTTTTAATTTCCTTCATCGGCTTGACCACGCTTGAACTGGGTAAAAAATTATACAAACAAACAATAGATTGGTTCCCATCGGTAGATGAACGAATCAAACCGAATAGAGAGTCTCCAAGATTGAGAATTTCCTGGGAAGCATCTGGATGAAAAGCCGGTGCGGATGCCCGCTTTCTTAAAGTAGTCACAAACCAGTCAAACACCCTTGAGCCCGTGGTATTTTTATCATCGAGCATAGAATCAAGCTCCGGAAGTTGCCATTTCTTACGATTTAAGGTGCGAGCCCTACCAGTTTCCGCGAAACCATCCTGATCATTAGGAGTGGCACAAAGCGAATGAAAATAAATAGCAGGAATACCTTGTAATGAAAGAGCAAGCGCTTGTGAGCATAAAAATCGAGCCTCACCTAACTCCGGCTGATTTGGGTCAGACAGGGCTGAAAAATAGGTAACATTGAGTTCATAGGGGGAATCTGATCCATCAGCGAGGCTACGCATCGAAACCTCCCCCCCCTTGCCCTCGATTTCTTTAGCCAAAGAAAGGACTTCCTGAGAAGGCAAAATACCCTCCAATGGGCGGACACCCACACCATCATGACTAGCAGTAAAATTAAGAAAGTGACAACCTTTAGGAGGTGGGTTGAGTTGAGTAGCCCATTCCCTCATATGTTTAGAAGTTCCCCTCAACAATCCATGCAAAAGCAATGGAGGCAGAGAGAATTGATAAACTGCATGGGCTTCGTCTCCTTTGCCAAAATAAGAAACATTTTCTTCGTGAGGAACATTCGTTTCGGTGAGAAGAATGGTCTCTGGAGCGACCACTTCTACAAAATTTCGGATTAATTTGATCACTTCATGAGTCTCAGGAAGGTGCAGGCAATTGGTACCCATTTTTTTCCATAAAAAAGCCACTGCATCCAGGCGAAGAACTCGGCAACCCATCGAGATATAAAATAATATAATATCGAGAAATTCGAAGAGTAAATCAGGGCAGGTCCAATCCAGGTCAACTTGGTCAGCACTAAAGGTAGTCCATACCATTTTTTCTCCCCCACGGGTCTGATATGGGCTTAGCAAGGGAGAGGAGCGCGGGCGCACCACCGCGCTAAGATCAGCTTTGGAATCTCCCGTCATGATATAATTCATTCCCGGCTCCACCCCGGATACAAATTCTTTAAACCAAGGGCTTTTTGATGAGCAATGGTTGAGCACTAAATCGAACATCAACTGAAAATCATCTGCAAATTTTTCGATATCCGACCAGCTCCCATAATCCTTGTGAACCTGCCGGTAATCGACCACGGAAAATCCATCATCCGAAGTCCATGGATAAAAGGGTAAGAAGTGAATGGTGGAAACCGCTCCTTTTAACCGTTGGGTGCAGAACTGTCGTAAAACTTCGAGAGGAGCCCGATCCTTTGCCTGCACCATATCTGCATAGGAAATCAAGACTACATCCTGCTGACTTAGCCCGGATGGGCCTGTATTGGGAGACAATCCCACTCCCACTCCATACCGGCCGATCATTTGGTACATCCGATCGAGCAAGCGGTCAGCCCGATCCATTCCGTAGAGTTTACCCAGTCTTCGTCGCAGAAGTTTTAAACGCGTGCTGGAGATGTGCTTGATAGCAGTTTGAGTGAAATAGCTCATATTTTACTTAGTAACCGGTCAAATCGGCGATAAAAGCCCGTAAGTTGCTCCGAATAGTGGAGTAGGAATAAAATTGCCTGGCCACTTCGTAATTGTGGTTAACGATCTCCTCGCTCAATTCGGAATCAGTCAGAATTTGACGGACTTGCCGAGCGATTGTCGGAGTGACAAAGCCATCAATGGTGAGCAAGCGAAAACCCTTGGGTTCAATATCACGTACAAAAATCGAATAACGGTTGATTAATACAGGTTTGCGAAAGTAGATCGCTTCCAAAAGAGCATTTCCAAAACCCTCGTAAGTACTCGGGTAAGTGACAAAATCGGCATGGTGATAAAGGTCCCAAAGGGTATAAACTTTTCGCCCCTCGGAATCTCGCTGCCTGACTTCTCCCACCCGGTCGGCTACAATGCGCATATCCACTCCTTCTTCCTTGGCCAGTTGTTCAAGCATGCCCAAGTACTCGTACCCTTCGTCTCCTGCTTCATGTGAGATAACTAGTTTACAGCGCGGATCCTTAAGCATACTGACCAGTTTAATTGCCTGTTCGATACCCTTGCGTGGAACTACCCGGGTCGGTTGTAAAATAAAAAAGTCATCCTCCGACAGACCAAGCTCATCACGGACATCGGAGGCATATTCATCGACTGGTTCAGGAGGGTTTTCGAAGTCGAAAACATTCGGAATGACCAAGGAGGCACTTCCTTTACGCAGGGCCAATTGCTCCTGTGCTTCTTCATTGATGACCACATCGCGCATGTTGCCCAGTTTGGGCGGAAAACTCATATCAAGATATTCCGGGATACAATTGACCGAAAAACGGGTACGTTCCCAGTAAAAATCATGGTGATGGGCAATGGCAGGCATTCTTGTTTCCGAAAGAAATTCCGTTAGGGCGATTCCCAACGGCACATGCATAGGAATGGCCAGGCAATTTTGGGGAATTATAAGATCGATGGAAAACTTCTCCACATATCGATACAGGGTACTTTTAAGGTAGTCGGCCATGGCCCTTATGCGTTCAGTCACAAAACGATCACGAGGCTCACCTTTCCAAATTTGTTGGTTAATCCACTGGTTTTCCGGAAATCCGAAATAAGCCTCAGGGACAACATGGCTAATATCAGGGTTTCGGTCGCTCTGACCGCTGTACCAGAAACTGACATGATGATCTTCCCAGAGAACTTCTGCCCATTTTGCACTTTCAAGCGAAACCCCGTCCTGCCCGGCAAAACGAGTCGAAACAAATCCTATATTTTTAGCCATCTATTTAATTAAAAAGCGAAAATCCATCATACCTTATCCTTTTGGGTGATGGAGTAAGGGCTCTTCTATTTCAACCTCTAAAACGATTTTTTCGGTTAGGCTTTGCAAAAATCTGCTTCCCTCCTTAACTCTATACCCGATGGAAACACAAGAAATTGATCGTGAAACAGCACTTAGCGGACTGCTTGATCAAATCCCTGAACGGGTCAAAACAATTAGTGAAAAGCGGGATTCTTTTTTAACCGATACAGTGTTGCTTGGAGAAATCCCTTCCCCCACCTACGGGGAAGATGAACGTATTCGTGCAGTGGTTGACCGTTTTCGGGAGAATGGACTGAGCTCGCCAACAATTGATGAATTTGGAAATGCATCTGCTCACCTTCCAGGAACTGAAGGTCAATCATCCATTCTGGTTATGGCCCATGCCGACAGCGTCTTTTCCCGGGAAGTCAGGCACGAGATTCAAGTGGGCTCTGGTCACATGCGTGGACCTGGCATTGCCGATAATGCCCTCGGGCTCGCCGCGATGATCGCCCTACCCCGCCTGCTCGATGATTTGGGGATACGATTGCGGGACGATCTTATTCTCGTTGCCAATTCGCGAAGTCTAGGCCGAGCAAACCTTGAGGGTGCAAGTGGCTTTCTAGAAACCATGAGCTTACCTGCCCGTGCAGGTATTTGTGTAGAAGGTTCGACTCTTGGACGATTGAGTTATTCCGGTCTCGGAACCTTACGAGGAGAGATTACTTTGCAAGTGCCCAGCGATTACGACTGGAAAAGATTTGGGGCTTCAGGAGCGATCAGTCATGTAACCGGTCTAATCAACCAGATCCGGGAAATTCCCATTCCCAAAGAACCAAAAACACAATTGGTTTTTGGAGGACTTCGCTGTGGTTCAAGCTTTAATACTTCACCCAAGCAAGGAACCTTACGTTTTGAAATCACCAGCGAAGATAACGATATCATCGGTCAGATGGAGGACCAGCTCAACGAGATATGTGAACAATTTTCTGCCGAGACAGGGACCCTGGTAAGCATGGAAGTTGTGGCCAAAAGACAAAATTGTAGCATTCCTTTTACCCACCCTTTAGTAAAGACCACGCGATCAATTATGCAGGAAGCGGGGATTACTCCAAAGGTCGACCCAAGCACGGGGGATCTTAACGCTTTGATCCTAAGTGGTCTACCAGCGGTCACCCTTGGATTGACCACCGTGGAGAATTTGCGTGAGATCAACGAAACCGTACAACTTGACCCTCTCTATGCAGGTATGACTCAACTCGTCACCCTAATCCAAGCAATTGACCAAGGGATTTGTGATTCATGAATAAAATTAACGAGAATTGGTTGGAAAGGAATACCTTTCATCACGCGGACTTTTGGGACTTAATTAAACTGGTTGAGGAGAAAGAAAAAAAAGGCCTTAAAATTTCCCTCTGCATTCCAACTTTAAACGAAGAAAAAACCATTGGAAAAGAAGTTTTAATTCTTCGTTCTGAATTGATGGAACGTTATCCCCTGATCGATGAATTTGCGGTGATCGATTCGGGTTCGAAGGACAAAACCCTTGAGGTTGCCAAGAACTACGGTGCGGATGTCTACCTGGCATCCGACATTCTTCCTGAGGTCGGGGACAAGCGCGGAAAGGGAGAAAACCTTTGGAAGGCTATTCATCAACTCAAGGGTGACATTATTTGCTATGTGGACGCTGATATTTCAAATATCCACCCACGATTTGTTTATGGACTGGTTGCCCCCTTGATTCACCGGGATGAGATTTCATACGTAAAGGCATTTTATGACCGACCTCTTAATTACTCGAGCGGTCTACGTCCAAGCGGAGGTGGCAGGGTTACCGAGATTCTTATCCGTCCGCTTTTCTCTCTCTTTTTTCCTGAACTTTCCCACATCATTCAACCCCTCTCCGGAGAATATGCAGCCCGTCGTGAAGTACTCGAAAAAATTCCTTTTCCTATTGGATATGGAGTGGAAACTTCACACCTTTTAGACCTCTACGCGATGCACGGCTTGGAGACTTTTGCCCAGACCGATCTCGACCGCAGGGTTCATCGAAACCAAACCACAAATGCTCTGGGAAAAATGAGTTTTGGTATCCTCCAGACCTTTTTTAACCGCCTGCATGCTCAAGGAAAATTGGACCGGATGCCTGATTTGGAAACATTTTATCGACGCTTCGAGGTTGAAGAAGGAAAGTACCATCAATTAGTGCAGGAAGTCATAGAAGAAGAAAGACCGCCCATGATTGAAGTTGAGGGTTACCGCAACCGCATGGCCTCTTCCTGATTCATCTTTTTCTCCATGAAGGTAGCTCTGGTACATTACCACCTTGAACCGGGTGGAGTTACCCGGGTATTAGAAAATACTGTCCAATCCTGGAAAAATTCGGGAAAAGGTCCAGATCAGTGGGTTATTCTTAGCGGTCGGCCTTACACTGGCAAAATCCTTGACCATGTACGGGTGGTTGAAGGACTCGATTATGCGACTCTGACCGATTCGATTGATCCCAAAACTCTCCGTTTAAGAATGGAGGATGCCACTCGCGATGCGCTCGGACAACTTCCCGACCTTTGGCATGTACACAACCACTCGCTCGGAAAAAACCCCGCACTCACTCAGGCAATTGCCCAACTTGCCAAGGAAGAATCCCCTATGCTTTTACAACCCCATGACTTTGCAGAGGATGGAAGGCCAGGAAACTTCCTCAACCTTGGAAAAAGTCATGAAAGAGCCTATCCTACCGGCGGACAAATTCATTACGCCGCCCTCAACCGACGGGACCAATCTTTTTTACAGTATGTACTCAAAGATCATCCAAGTTCAGTTCATTTACTGGCAAACGCCGTTCCCTCTGTTACTCCCTCTGACCTAGTCAAAACTAGAACATCCAACTCAGGTATTCCTGATAATCTTTACCTCTACCCAGTGCGGGCAGTGAGAAGAAAAAATTTGGGAGAACTCGCTTTACTTGCCGCATCTCACCCAGAAATCCATTTTGCCAACAGCCTGGGTCCAACCAATCCATCCTTCCAGCCAACCTATGAGGATTGGAAAGAGTTTGGAAAGAGTTTAGGCCTTTCCTTAACCTATGGATTGGGTGAACAAACAAATGAAAGTTTTCCTGAACTCGTCCAGCAAGCCGCATCAATCATAAATGTTAGCGTAGCAGAAGGCTTTGGACTAGGGTTCCTGGAACCCTGGAGCTTTGGAAAGAGTCTTTGCGGAAGAAATATACCCGACATCACTTCAGATTTTACTCAATTGGGAGTGAACCTTGAAAATCTCTACTCAAATCTTTGGGTAGAACGATCGCTTCTCGATGAAGAGTACTTGAGAAACAAAATTAAAGCGGCCCTCGTCAGTATTTACCGCCAATATCAGGTCACATTACCTGCTGATTCATTTAAGCGTGCTTATGATGCCATCTGCCAGGGCGAACGAATTGAATTTGGATGCTTGGATGAAGCCATGCAAAAAGTAATCATTCAAAAAGTAAAAACCTCACAACAGCTAGGCAGTTCTCTACGCGAACAGGCTGAATTAAATATCTTAACGAGGGAAGAAATAATAAGGAATCAAAATTCGGTACGCGAAAATTTTTCCACATCGGTATACGGAATTAGAGTGCAGCAGATATACCAAAAAATCATAGACTCCCAGCAGACCACTATTGAGTTTGCAGATGGCCAAAAAATGCTTGAACAATTTCTTTCCCCCGAAAGGCTAAACCTTTTACGAGCTTAGGCTATTTTAAGCGAGGAAACGTAATCTGTTAGAGAAATATTTCTACCTAAAGGCAAACCTGAGAAAAAGCTTGGGTTAGCTCTTTCTCTTTTTTTCGAAAATACGCTTTTCTTTAACCTTTGTAGCTTCCTTACCAATGCGATCGCGAAGGTAGTACATCCGAGAACGCATGGTAATACTCTCGCGGTCTACTTCTACCTTTTCAATAAGGGGAGAATGGACAGGAAATACACGTTCCACTCCGACACCAGAGGCAATTCTACGAACCGTGAAGGTCTCGTGAACACCTGACCCCTTGCGGGCAATAACAATACCAGCAAATAGCTGAATCCGCTCCTTGTCGCCTTCGCGCACACGGACATGAACTTTTACCCCGTCACCGACTTTGAATGCGTCGCGTCCTTCTTGGAGATACTCGCTGGTGATTTCATTCAACAATTGTTCATTCATCTTATCAATTCCTAGTAGTTTGGGTGTTGGTTGAGAGGTCAGGCCGAAGACTACGAGTCTTTTGCACTCTTTGCTCATGGCGCCAGCGTGCAATTTCCTCATGATTTCCCGAAAGAAGAACTTCCGGTACCTTCAGGCCTCTAAATTCAGCAGGACGCGTGTACTGGGGGCATCCCAGTAAATCGTCCTCAAAAGATTCGTCGAGAAGAGACTCGTCATCTCCTAGAACTCCAGGGAGGTGCCGACTTACCGCATCAATCATGACTGCAGCAGCCAGTGATCCGTTGGTCAGGACATAGTCTCCAATACTAACTTCGCGGTGAACCAGTTCGTCTCGAACACGCTGGTCAATTCCCTCGTAATGCCCGCTGATTAAAACCAAATGCTGCGAGGTTGAAAGCTCTTTGGCCATTTGCGTGGTGAAAGGATCTCCATCTGGAGCCATATAAATTACGGTGCTCTGCGGGCTTGATAATTCCTCTACGGCGTCAAAAAGCGGTTCTGGTTTCAGCACCATTCCAGCACCACCTCCAAATGGACGGTCATCTGCTTCACGATGTTTACCTTTTGACCAGTCGCGAAGGTCGTGGGAAGAAACTTCAATCAATCCACGAGCCGATGCTTTACCCAAGATACTTTCGCCTACAAATGAATCAACAGTTCCCGGAAAAAGGGAAAGAACGTCGAAACGCAGGGGTGAATTCATAGGTTGGATCATCGGTGCCGAAAAAAGGCATTACAAATTAAGAAGGTCGGAAAAAAACAACAGAAAGAAAGATCAGGAATCTTTCGATTCTTCCTTGGCCTCCTCAGATGGAGTGTCTTCAGGCTTATCCTTGGACTCATCCTTCTTCGCTTTTTTAGCTGGGGCTTTCTTCGCTTTTGGTTTCTCTGCAGCTTCTTTTTTGTCTTCCCCCTCTGCTTCTTTAGCGGGAGGTTCTTCAGCTTTAGGCTCTTCCTTAGCGGGTTCTTCCTTGGTTTTTTTCGCCTTTGGCGCTGGCTCCTCTGCTTTGGGCTCTTCCTTGACCTCTTCAGCAGGAGCTTCCTCAGCTTTAGGCTCTTCCTTGGAGCTTCTTCCTTGCAGGTTCCTTTTGAGATTCTTTCGCTTCTGCCTCTGGTTTCTCAGCTTTTGGTTCTTCCTTTACCTCTCAGCAGGAGCTTCCACGGCTTTTGGTTCTTCCTTGGCAGGCTCTTCCTTTACTTCTTCAGTGGTAGCCTCCTCAGGTTTAGCTTCCTCTTCTGCAGGGGCCTCGGCTACAGGAGCGGGGTTTTTCTTTTTAGATAAACGAGCAGCTTTGGCTGCAGCTTTAGCTTCGGTGCGCTTCAACCATTCTTCCGGGGATAAGCGACTTTGGCGGATTAAACTTCTTGCGGTGTCAGTTGGTTGAGCTCCCACATCTAACCAATGATCAATACGATCCAACTTTAGATCGAGCTCGCGTTCACGTGCCGAGGACTGGGGATTGTAAGTTCCCAAGACTTCGATGTATCGGCCATCACGGCGGGTTTCCGAGGGAGTAACTACCATGCGGTAGAAGGGGGCGTGACGGGCGCCATGCCTTTGCAAACGTATCTTGATCATATTCGAACGGAGTGAGTACTTGAAATTTTGGAAAAGCTGATAACACAACTAAATTTACCCCTCAAAGTCAACCATTAACCCCCCATAGTCCCACTAAAATATTGATGATGACAGGGTATTCATTTGTATTTTTTCAAACAAGCGTTTTAATGATTGTTTTTTGTGATTTCATCCCCTCCAAAACCTGCAAAACCAAAATTGTCAACTCGTAGAAGGTTGATTGATGCAACCGCTCGTTTATTTGCCGAGCACGGTTACAACGGATTGACTATGCGATCAGTCGCTCAGGAAGCCGATGCTAATCTGGCTGCTGCCAATTACCACTTTGGGTCCAAAGATGCATTAGTCTTGGAAATGCTGCGGGAACGAATTCAGCCCATTAATAAACGGAGGATTGCTCTTTTAGAAGAAGCCAGGCTAAGAAACGGAAAGTAGCTCCTTCTGCTCATGAAATCTTTCACTCTCTTATTTTCCCTATCGGAGAGGAAATCGCCCGCAGCTCCAAATCTCGTTGGAGCCTTGCTCAGTTAGTCGCCCGCACTTTTACCGAACCTGTTTGTTTTATTGAACGCATGCACCAAAAGTTCTTCTCACAAATCGCGAAGCTTTATCACCGTGAACTCTCCCTCGCATTCCCCAACGCTCCATCCAAAGAAATCCACTGGCATCTCCACCTTGCCGTTTCATCGATGTTAGGAGCACTCGCCCAACATCGCAGGCTTCGTGATTTCACCGAGGGAGTGTGCAGCGAGGAGGAGGTTGGGGAAATGATCAATCGGTTGATTCGTTTCGTAACTCACGGATTTATTAACGGCATAAACTCTTCTCCAACAGAATGAAACCTATAATCATATTTTTAATTTTAACAGGTTTAAGCCAATTTTTGTTCGTTGGATGTACCCTACCCCTTGTCCACAAAAATCCGACATTGGAAATACCTCCTCCCCAGTATTGGGAATCCAATGCAACTTCCCTTGAATCCAACCTTTCTGAATCCGGTTGGGCACGCACACTTGGTGGTGCTCCTCTTGAGAAAGTCATTGAACAGGCCTGGGTCAACAACCCAGATTTACTCGTTTTAAGTGAACGGTTAATCGCCAAAGGGGAACAAGCGACCATATTGGGTGCTCAACTTCTTCCCACAGCCCGAGCAGAAGTTACTGGTAGCCGCTCAAAACGGAACCTTATTGGCTTTAACTTACCCAATGGCAGTACTTCGTTTACAAGTAACAGTTTTACCTCTGGGCTTAATATCAGTTGGGAATTGGACTTGTGGGGAAAACTCGCTGACAACCGGGATTCAGCCCTACGAGCATTTGAAGCGGACAGCTTAGAATATAAGGGTTCACGCCTGTCCTTGGCTGGTCAAACAGCCAAAGCATGGTACGACTTGATTGAAGGAACTCAACAACTCGGACTTGCTCGTAAAAGTGCCCAGTCATTCATCCAAAATCAAACCTTCGTAGAAGAAAGATATGAAAAGGGCCTTGCCAATGGCCTCGATAAAAACCTTGCCCAGGCAATTGCTGCTACCGCCCAAGCTCAAAGCCTCGCCCTTGCTGGGCAGCTTGAATCGGACACAAGGCGACTGAATTTTTTATTAGGAAAATATCCCAGTAATACCCTTGATCAAAATTTAAGTGAAGAGATTGGAGAATTTCCTGATCCCCAGATCGCTCATACCTACTCCCAGCCAAACTTTAACCCAACGTCCAGATTTGCTCGCTGCTGAGAAAAAAGCTCTTAGTGCTGGCCTTGACCTTCAGGTCGCCCGAAAAAACTTTTTCCCTTCACTCGCCCTAACCGGTGGCCCGGGAAGTCGTAGCGATGAGTTTGAAAACTTGTTGGATCAAAACTTCCAAACCTGGGGGATCAATGGTTCCCTGACCCAACCCATTTTCAATGGTGGTCGATTGCGGGCAGCGCAGCGCCAAGCAAAAGCAATCCAAGCAGCAGCTTGGGGACAATATCGTTCCACTGCCCTGCGTGCTTTTGCTGAGGTTGAAAACCTGTTGGCCGCGGAAATTCGATTAGCTGAGCAAGAAAAGTTAATCGAACTGGCCGCTCAATCCTCTGAACAAGCCGCCAAGTTAAGCTGGGAAAGATACCAACGCGGAGTGGAGGCAATCTTTAACGCTTTGGAAAACCAAAGGCGTGCCTTTGATGCTAGAAGTCGGGCATTTACCATACGCAAGCAACGCTTGCACAACCGTATTGATCTATACTTAGCCCTGGGATTATCCCCATTGGGCGAAAAATCATGAGAAAATATATTCTTCCCCCACTCGTCCTTGCCACGCTTGTCTGGTTTGCCTGGTACTTGATCCAGATGCGCCCCCAACCGCAACCCCGTGAATTCAAAAGGGAATCTCCTTATGTTGAAGTCGTGGTGGCCGAAAAGAAATCCCTGCCCGCAAACCTTCGTACCCATGGCGTAGTTCGTCCGCGTACATTGACCACATTGATTGCGGAAGTTCCAGGAATCATCGAAGCAGTGGCTCCATTTACAGAACAGGATCTGGCTCCCTCATTTCGGGCAGGTGGTTTTTTCCAAAAAAGCGATTTATTGGTCAAAATCGAAGAAGTTGACCTGCTTAGCAATGTCGCTGAAGCAGAGGCAAACCTGCGTCGCACTCAGCTTCAATTGGTCCAGGAGCAGGAGCTTGCCGAACAAGCAAAGAGCGAATGGGGAGACCGGGATTGGACACAAGCCTCAGAATTGGTCCGACGAATCCCTCAAATTCGCAAAGCAGAAGCAGAAACTCATGCGGCAACAGCCTTTGTTGCGCAGGCCAAGAAAAACCTATCCCGTGCCAAAGTACTTGCCCCATTTGATGGTCGGATTATTCGTACGATGGTCGACCGTGGGCAACGAGTGGGGGGAGGAACTTCAGCCGCCCTGGCCGAGGTCTACTCCCTCGATTCTGCAGAGATCGACCTTTCACTAAGCCAGAGGGAAATTGATTTCCTGGGTTTTGTCGATGGCTCCAACTCCGAGCTCTCAAAAATAAAGGTTGAAACCTTGGATCGTGAAGGAAAGGCAACCCATTTTGGTTTTATCGATCGATCCCAGGGTATCGTGGATCCCAAGACCAGGTTGACAAATTTCATCGCCCGAATTGATCAATGCTTTGCCAATCCCTTTTCCAAAAAACCAATCAAGAATCCATTGAGCCTTGGAACCTTTTCGAATTTAAAACTTATTGGTAAAAAAGTTCCCGTTTATCTATTGCCGGAATCTGCCTTTCGGGATCTCACCACCATTTTAGTAGTGGACGATAAAAACGGTTTAAGATCGCGCCAGGTTGAGGTTCTTCATCGGGCAGACCGACAAGTATGGGTCGGTAGCGGAATCAAAAACGGTGAGCGTGTTTGCACCACTCCTATTGAAGTAATTTCGGAAGGTATGAAGGTTCGGATAGTCGGAGAAGACAAACCCCTCCAAGCTGGTGAAAAGATTCCGACTAACGATTCCAACGGGAGTAAATAAATGATTGCTTGGTTTGCCAAAAACGGAGTAGCCGCCAACCTCCTCATGGGGGTCATCCTCATTGCGGGAATTTTTTCCGTGCGTGGATTGAAAATGGAGCTTTTCCCTGACTTTGACCTCGATCTTGTTACCATCTCGGTGGCCTACCCAGGAGCCGCACCCCTTGAAGTGGAGGACGGTATATGCAAACAAATTGAAGAAAAAATTTGGGACCTTACTGGCATCAAGGAAATGACTTCGTATTCACGCGAAAACTTTGGAGTGGTCTCGGTTCAGGTAGAGCGTGGAAGGGATGCCAAACTGCTTGCCGACGAAATAAAAGTTCGGGTTGATTCCATCCTCACCCTGCCAGAAGAAGCCGAAAAACCAATGGTTGAAGTGACCACCATTAAAAGGCGTGTCCTCGCGGTTGCCATTCATGGAAACTGTGATGAAAAATCTCTACGCAAATTAGCCGATCAAACCTTGGATGATTTGACTAACCTTCCAGGCATCACTCAGGTCGAGATCGCCGGGATTCGTAAACCTCAAATTGGGATCGAAGTTTCCGAATCCGCTCTGCGCGAACATGGACTTAGTTTTGACGAAGTTGCTCGTACCCTCCGTCAAACCTCGCTCGATGTTCCTGGTGGAGTTGCCCGGACTGCTGCGGGTGAAACCCTGCTTCGATCAATGGGTAAAGCCCGGGATGGCCAGGAGTTTGATGCCATTGAATTATTACCCTCAGAAAATGGGTCGAGTGTGACTTTAGGAGAAGTTGCGAAAGTAAAAGACGCGTTCGAAGACAAAGCACTATACACCATTTTTGACGAACAACCCGCAGTTACCCTACGAGTGTTTCGCGTGGGCAATCAAAGCCCCTTGGATATCTCTGATAAAGTAAGCGATTATGTCGAGGCCATCCGTCCCAATCTTCCCGAGGGCGTTAAAATGACGATCTGGCAGGATAGTTCTTATTACCTGCGCGGACGTTTACAAATGATGATTGATAATGCATCGCAGGGACTTTTATTGGTTTTCCTCGTTCTTTCTCTCTTCCTGCGACCATCCCTGGCTTTTTGGGTGGCGCTTGGCCTGCCAATTTCGTTCATGGGGGCCTTTGCTGCCATGGGTGTGATCGGCGCTTCGATCAACTTGGTCTCTCTCTTTGCCTTTATCGTAGTTCTGGGAATCCTGGTCGACGATGCGATTGTGGTGGGCGAATCTGTATACACACAGGGCAGGCGTGGGAAAAGTCCGTTAGCCGCATCCATTGATGGCACTCACCGTGTGGCCATGCCTGTTACCTTTGCAATCATTACCAGTATGGTTGCTTTTGTTCCCCTGCTCTTTCTTCCGGGATGGTTAGGAAAACTGCTCAAAGATATCCCTTTGGTCGTCATACCGGCACTGTTTTTCTCGCTCATCGAATCAAAATTTATTCTCCCCTATCATTTAAGCCTTTGCCGTTTCAACCAAGCTCCGAGCAATTTCCTATCCCGCTTGCAAGACAAGATTGCACAAGGACTTGAACGGTTCATCGAAAAGATCTACCAGCCATTTTTAGAATCCTGCCTAAGGTATCGCTACTTAACCCTCGCTTTTTTCATTGGCCTATTTGCTGTGACTATTGGTCTGATTGTCGGCGGGCATGTTCCCTCGATCCGAGGAGTTCCCCCGGTCCCCTCAGATTATATATCGGTCAAGATCAACATGCAGGAAGGTGTGCCCGCCCGGTCTACTGAACAGGCAATGGATACGATCGAACAGGCACGGCTACAAGTCATTGAAGAATTAGAAAAGATGGGAGAGCCTAATCCCTTTCGCTATGTTATGCGTACCATGGGTGCCCAGCCTTTTTCAGACGGACCAAAGAGTTCATCAAATATTGTATCTGGTTCGAACATGGGAGAAGTGAGCGTGGAATTGATCAAGTCGGAAATGCGCACGCGTACGGCCCCGCAAATTTCTGCTCTCTGGCGGGAACAAATTGGACCGATTCCAGGGCTAAAGGAATTGTTTTTTGGGGATGTGGCTGCCGGGGGCAGTCGTACCGCATTGGAGGTGGAAATCTCTGGGCTTGATCTCGATAATATGAGCCTCGCCAGTCGAAAGCTTGTCAAACAATTGGAAACCTACGAAGGTTTATTTGATCAACGGGATACCTTTTCCGCGGGCAAACGCGAAGTTCAACTCCGTTTGAATTCAGCTGGTCGATCAATCGGACTTACTCAGGCTGATCTTGGCCGTCAGGTCAGGCAGGCTTATTACGGTGAGGAAATTCAGCGCCTGCAAAGAAACAGGGATGAGGTCAAGGTGATGCTACGTTACCCTCTGAGTGACCGCAAAAGCCTGACTGCCCTTTCCAATTTGAGAGTGCGTACACCCAGTGGTGTGGAAGCTCCCTTGGAAGAAGTGGCGGATATTAAAATTGGCTTAGGCTTTTCCACGATTACCAGAACAGACCGTTCACGAATCATCAATGTGGGATCTTCTGCAGATAAGGTGGTGGCCGATGTACCGGGCATTGAGCGTGACTTGGCAAAAAACTTCCTTCCTCAACTCCGTCAGGAATACCCCGGATTAAAATTTTCCTTTGTGGGAGAAAAAAAGGAACAGGAAGAGAGTGACTCCGGTCTTGCCCGCGTGGGGGGAATTTGCCTGTTTCTCATCTACGCCCTACTTGCCATTCCTTTCCGTTCCTACCTCCAGCCCTTTTTGATTATGTCTGTTATTCCATTCGGATTGATCGGGGCAACCCTCGGGCATTACCTTTTCGGACTTCCTCTCAGCCAGCTTTCACACTTCGGTTTAGTTGCCCTTACTGGTGTGGTCATTAATGATAGCCTGGTCCTGGTTCATTACGTAAATGAACGAACGAAAGAAACCTTTCTTTTGGATGCAGTAAAGACCGCAGGGATGGCCAGATTTCGCCCTATCCTCCTTACTTCGCTGACTACCTTTGTCGGCTTGATGCCCATCCTTTTTGAAAAAAGTTTGCAGGCACAATTTCTCAAACCTATGGCCATTGCTATTGGATTTGGTGTAATGTTCGCGACCTTTATCACCCTATTAATGGTGCCCTGCCTCTACCTGGTTCTAGAAGATTTAAAAAAGGGAGGCCGTTGGTTTTTTCGCTTTCTTGGCTTCGAGGTTGATCGTCGACCGCCAATAGACAAACCTGCCTCCGTTAACTAAGTCTTTTTTGCAACTCCGGTTGCTTCGATTAATTCATTCAATAACTTTTCGGTTTCCGGCATAGGTACCTTCTTAGCTAATCCTCGGCCCAAGGCTTCTCCCCATATCGCATCTACCTCAACCGGTTTACCATCCAGAAAATCAATCAAACTGGATGGTCGGTATGGCCCCATCGGCTCGGTTAATTCAAATTGCCGATTCAAAAAGGAGTCCTCGATCTCAACCCCATGAGCATAGGCGGCCTGCTGGACTTCAAGCATCAAATCGTGAGCTCTTTTTTTGAGTTTGGAATCCGCAAGAATTAAATCTGTAGTTATTCCACCGGCCGCAATGGCAAGTCCATTAAAGGGGACATTCCAGCAAAGTTTTCTCCACAGTGCATCGTCCAAAGAATCTGCTCGCCGAACCTTGATTCCAGATGTTTCAAAGGCTTGAACCATGGTTTCTGCATCCCTGGACAACCGCCCACCTAATTGTCCAAATTGTACATATCCAGGAAGGAGGCTTTCAATCACACAGGGTGATGTACGATTAATACAGGTAAAGCAAAGTCCGGCCATGACCTGGCGATCTTCTCCAAAAAGACGATGAAGGTTTTCCACATTGCCCATTCCATTTTGTAAAGTGAGCAAACGGGTGGATGGTCCAATCATTGGACGAATCATATCTTCAAGGGCCGAATTTGCCGTGGCCTTGACCGCCACAATTATCCAATCACACGGGCCCAAGGAACTGGGTGAATCATACGCGTGTAAATTTTCCACCTTTGCACTCCTTCCCCCATCACGGTGGTGAACCAAGGTCAATCCACCCCGCAAAATATCATCAAAAGTCGAACGAAAGAGGAAGTGAACATCCTCCCCACTTTGTGCAAGCATTCCCCCATAAAACCCACCAATGGCACCTGGTCCGACGACCCCAATTCTGCCCAAACTTTTCCCCATTGAGTTGGCTAGGAACGAGGGGCAACTCGTGTATTCTTGGGTTTGGCCGACTGGTCGGGATAGTCGATGGTAAAGTGTAAGCCTCTACTTTCTTTTCGCTTAAGGGCAGAAAGTACGATCAATTCGGCTACGCAGACTAAATTGCGCAATTCAAGCAAGGGAACATCCACTTTGGCATTCCAATAATATTCATTAATTTCACGCCGTAAATTGCGCAAGCGGGCATGAGCCCTTTCCAAACGCTTGGTCGAACGGACAATCCCCACATAGTCCCACATTGCACGCTTCAACTCTTCAAGATTGTGGGATAGAACAACCCGTTCGTCAGAAGCTGGCACATCTCCATCGGCCCACTCGGGCAGGCCCACTGATCTTTTTTTCTGCCCAGCCAAATACTTGCACACAGACTCTGCCCCACGATGGGCCATGACCACCGCCTCAAGCAGAGAATTACTGGCCAAACGGTTGGCCCCGTGTAAACCGGTGCAGGCCACTTCACCACAAGCATAAAGACCGGCAAGCTTGGTCGAACAATCAAGGCTGGTAGGTACTCCCCCGCAGGAATAATGAGCTGCTGGTACTACCGGTATGGGAGTCTTCGTCGGATCGATCCCGCGCTTCATACAATTCTCGTATACATTTGGAAAACGATCCTTAAAATCCACCTTCATATTGGGAGTATCCAAGCGAACACAGGATGCCCCCGATCTTTTCATTTCCCGATCAATCGCCCGGGCAACCACATCTCTGGGTGCGAGGTCAGCAAGGGGGTGGTATTTTTTCAGGAAGGGTTTTCCATGGGCATCAATTAATTTCGCTCCTTCCCCACGCACTGCTTCGGTAATAAGAAAACGATCGCCCTGTAAGGAATGCAAAGTGGTCGGGTGAAACTGGATAAACTCCAAGTTCATGACCGACAATCCAGCCCGTGAAGCCATGGCAATTCCGTCGGCCGTAGCGATGGAAGGATTGGTGGTGTACAAATAAGTCTGACCCGCTCCCCCGGTTGCAAGGAGCACCGCAGAGGCGGTTACGGTAATGACTTCGTTTGCTTCAGCATCAAAAAAATACAGGCCCTCCACCCGGTCGCCCTTGGATGCCCCCATGCCCAGCTTGTTTAACTTCTTTGCCGTTATCAGGTCGATGGCAAAGAAATGTTCAAACAAATCAACCCCTTGGGCGGCAATATTGGCAAGCAGGGCATCCTCAATGGCTTTGCCAGTAATATCTTTAACATGCAAAACCCGTCGTTTGCTGTGCCCGCCTTCCTTGCCGAGCGATATTCTACCGTCTTCCAGGCTGGAAAATTCTACCCCCATGCGAATTAAGTCCTGAACTCGTTCCGGACCATCCTGCAATATTTGCCTGACCACCTTGGCGTCACAAAGTCCATCTCCTGCGTCCAAAGTATCCTGGACATGTTTATCCAGATCATCTCCTGCAGAGGTAACCACGGCTATACCACCCTGAGCATAATTTGTATTCGACTCAGCCTTGGTTTTTTTAGTGAAAATCGCGACCCGGTATCCAGCCTCGGCAACCTTCAATGCAAAGCTCAACCCGGCAATCCCACTACCCACGATGACAAGATCGTATTCTTTTTGAGGTCTAGTTTGAGTGGTCATAAAAAAGGAACTAAAAACAAAAGTTATCAATCAAGCGGACCTGGTCCACCCAAACCGCAACCGCTAAAAGGGAACGACCCTGAACAATCTCTTTTTCCGGACGCATGGTTTCCCGGTCCACTACATCCACATAATTTACCCGTAGTAAACGGCCTTGTTTCAAAACATTCAAGACCTCGGCTTTTACCCGGTCCACATTGGAAGAGCCTTTTTCTTCGACCACTTTTTGGGCCGCCTGTATTGATTGATAAACAAGTAGGGCTTCCTCTCGTTGCTTGGATTGCAGATACTTATTTCGTGAACTCATAGCGAGGCCGTCCGCTTCGCGCAAAATTGGGCCAACCAACACTTGGATAGGAAAGTGAAGGTCGCGAATCATTCGTTTGAGCACCACTACTTGCTGGGCGTCTTTTTGACCAAGAACCACATAGTTTGGCTGACAAAGATTAAATAGTTTGGCACACACAGTGGCGACCCCCCGGAAATGATTGGGACGGGCATTTCCGCACATTCCCATCCCCACTTCTTCCTCTACCACATAGGTCGATGCATTTCCCGCATAGATTTCTGACGATTCGGGAATAAACACTAGGTCAACCCCACGGCTGCGGCATAGCTCTAGATCCCGTTCAGTGTCGCGTGGATATTTATCAAAATCTTCTCCCACTCCGAACTGAGTAGGGTTCACATAAATGGAAAGGAGGAGGATGTCGCAATCTTTGCGAATTAAATCAACCAAAGAAAGATGCCCCTCATGCAGGAAACCCATGGTTGGAACGAAGCCAATAGTCTTTCCATCCCTTCGTAAGTCCATGGAGCGAGTCTTCATTTCCTTAACCGAACGAATGACTTGCATGCCTTTTACCGGTTTTTAGCCTTAATTGGTTAAGTACTTTGAAGCCTGTACTTCAGTAAGATTTTGCAACCACTACCCTACCCGGACTGGCTTGTCCGCTGAACAGACAAGTCCCGGGAACAGAAACTCCCTCAGGGATACACCTTATGGTAACTTTCAAATCATTCTTCAATTGTTCTTCCCACTTTGGATTCCTGTCCCAATGAATAAGGGCAAAACCTCCATGAATTTCAGGTTTGGAAGAATTTTTTGCAGTGAAGTATTCGTAAAGTTCCTCGCGCTTATCAATCTCGCGGGTGTTTTCTTTTTGAAAATCTTGAGCCTTAGTAAAAAGATTCTTTTGGATGGCAACAAGGGTGTCTTCCAAGGAAGAGATAAATTCTTCACGTTTCATTCCTTCACGCTTTCCTCCCAAATCACGACGCCCTACAAACACGGTACCATTTTCCAAGTCCCGTGGTCCAATCTCTACGGTAAGCGGCACCCCTTTCTTGACCCATTGCCAATATTTTTCTCCACCCCGCAAGTCTCGGTCATCCATTTCCACCCGTACAGGCAAATCAAAAGCGGTGCATTCATTAATCTCCTTGGATAATGCCTTGCAGGCTTCGAGTACTTGTGCCCGGGAGTCTTCTTTTGGGGTGACCGGTAGTATGGCCACCTGAGTGGGTGCAACCCGGGGAGGTACAATCAAACCGTCATCGTCAGCATGAGTCATGATCATACCCCCGATCAAACGGGTGGATACCCCCCAAGAAGTGGTCCATCCCAACTCTTCCTTTCCTTGCACTCCCTGAAATTTAATTCCACAAGCCTTAGAAAAATTTTGCCCAAGGAAGTGGGATGTTCCCGCTTGCAAAGCCTTACGGTCCTGCATCATCGCTTCTATACAAAGAGTAGTTTCTGCACCCGGAAAACGTTCGGCCTCGGTCTTTTCGCCACGCAATACGGGCATTGCTAGCCAATTCTCTGCAAAATCGGCATAGGTACGAAGCATCAGATGGGTTTCCTCAATCGCTTCCTCAGCTGTGGCATGTACAGTATGCCCTTCTTGCCACAAAAATTCGGCGGTACGTAAAAAAAGACGAGGGCGCATTTCCCAGCGGACCACATTGGCCCATTGATTGATCAGCAAGCGGAAGATCTCGATAAGATTGTACCCAGCGGGCAAATAGTTCGCCAATAATGGTTTCAGAAGTCGGACGCACGATCAAGGGTTCATCCAACTCACCTGCTGGTTGCAGTATACCATCTTCATCAGCTTCCAGGCGGGAATGGGTAACCACGGCACATTCCTTGGCAAAACCATCAACATGTTCAGCTTCGCGTTGCAAAAAACTCTTGGGAATAAAAAGAGGGAAATAAGCGTTTTTATGCCCTGTCTTCTTAAACATTCCATCGAGGGCATCGCGGATATTTTCCCAAATTCCATAGCCCCAGGGCTTGATCACCATACATCCGCGCACAGGTGTATTCTCGGCGAGATCGGCGGCTCGCACCACCTGTTGGTACCATTCGGGATAATCTTCATCCCGGGTTGGAGAGATTGCATTTTTTTGCTTGGCCATTTTTAAAAAGGAATAACTTATCCACCTTATTTATAAATTGCGAGACAGATGACCACTCCTACAAATTCCAAAGAATTTTGACAAAATTCCAACGAAAGACATGATTAAACCCTTGTTCATCTTTTAACACCCCCAATTTACTAAAGAATTTTTTCATCATGACACACATCATCGAAGTACACGGAAGAGAAATTATTGATTCACGCGGCAATCCCACCGTTGAGGTGGAGGTTGAATTAAGCTCGGGAGGATTTGGTAGGGCAGCCGTTCCTTCGGGAGCAAGCACTGGAGAGCACGAAGCAATTGAATTGCGCGACGGAGAAAAAGACCGCTACTTGGGTAAAGGAGTTTCCCAAGCGGTTGACAATGTAAATGAGAAAATTGCAGAGACCTTGGTTGGGTTGGACGCAACTGATCAAACTGCAATCGACCGGGCGATGCTTGAGTTAGATGGAACGCCAAACAAATCAGTTCTCGGAGCAAATGCCATCCTTGGTGCATCCATGGCTACCGCTCATGCTGCTGCCCAAGCCTGCGGACTTCCACTCTACAAATATCTGGGTGGTCCCAATGCCAAAGTCTTGCCCGTTCCAATGATGAATGTTCTTAACGGAGGATCTCATTCAGACGCACCCATCGATGTTCAGGAGTTTATGATCATGCCAGTTGGGGCACCGACTTTTAGAGAGTCTTTGCGTATGGGTTGTGAGATTTTTCATTCACTCAAGAAGGTGCTTAAGGACCAAGGTTTATCCACTGCGGTTGGGGACGAAGGTGGCTTTGCTCCTAACCTGGCCAGCAATGTTGCCGCTCTTGAAGTTCTTTCAACTGCCGTAGAAAATGCGGGTTATAAACTAGGTGATCAAATTCAATTTGCCCTCGATGTGGCCTCCTCTGAATTTTTCGACAAGGAAAAAGGAAAATATGTATTTGGAAAAAGCGATGGTTCTGAAAGGGATTCCGACGAGATGGTCGCCTTTTATGAAGAATTGGTAAATAAATTCCCTATTCGTTCGATCGAAGATGGATGTGATGAAAACGATTGGGACGGTTGGAAAAAATTGACCGACGCAATTGGGGATCGTGTACAACTTGTTGGTGATGATCTATTCGTGACCAATGTAGATTTTTTAAAGAAGGGAATCGATCAAGGTGTGGCTAATTCTATCCTGGTAAAAGTTAATCAAATTGGCTCGCTCACCGAAACTTTTGACGCCGTGGAAATGGCAAAGGAAGCTCAATACACATCGGTAATTTCACACCGTTCCGGAGAAACCGAGGATGTAACTATTGCCGATATCTCGGTGGCTACCAATGCTGGACAGATCAAAACAGGCTCCCTTTCCCGTACCGATCGTATTTGCAAATATAACCAGTTGCTCCGCATTGAGGAACAACTCGGGGATAGTGCAATATACGGCGGAAAGCTCTAAGCAATCTGCGGATCGTTTAATTTGAGGGACGATTTACCCAAGTCGCCCGAATGAAGCCCACGATTACTCTGCCCCCTTACCCTGGGGAATTGGAGGATTGGTGGTGGAAACAAACCATTCAACAATGGCCAGAGCTGGGTGAGGAACGTATCCTCAATTTGTTACGCCAAGAGATTGTCCGTCAGAGTGACCGCTTTAATAAAACGCGAGACTTTGACCCCTCGTCCTATGGGGCACGGGATCTTTCCATTCTTGCCTATGGAAACTTTTATTCGCCACGCACCTTTGCCGCTTGTGGATATGCCTTGGCTGAAGCCTTTGACTATCGTGGTTGGCGAGCTCCGGGCAAAGGCCCCATACGCATTCTTGACTTGGGCTGTGGAACCGGGGCAAGTTCACTCGCCATGCTCTATTATCTACGAGCATGGGGCATTCGCAACCCCATCGAATTGGATGCATGGGATTATTCAGGCAAGAGCCTGACCTTCTTGCGGCGCATTCACCGGGAGGCTAATCATCTGTGGCCAGACACCCGGGTATTGACCGAAAGAAAGAACCTTCGGCACTTGGACGATCATACAGCCAAGGGTGGATACGACCTGATTCTCTCCAGTTATGCCCTGAACGAATGCTGGGAGGGGTCAGAAGAAAAAGAACGAGCCGATACAATTATTCATTTGGGTAACCTACTCAAAGACAGCGGTTACATGCTATTGATTGAACCAGCAGAGGGGGAGGTTTGTAGGTCCTTGCACGGTGCAAGTGCCCGTGCAGTTAAAGAAAATGATCGTTTATTCATTCAGGCACCCTACTTCAACAGTATGCCCTGTCCACTTTGGCAAACGGAAAGTAAATATTTTAGCCATGAAGTGCGCCCCTGTACGCCTCCACAAAAGGTTGATCAAATTAACCAGCGATTGAACCTGGAAATTAGGGAAGTGAAGTTTGGTATGTCGATACTTTCCCGAGTACGCCCGAGGGCCTTACCTGAAAAATCGGGCATGTTTCGAATTATTTCTCCCGTGCGCAAGCGCAAGGGAACCCTATCTCTATGGGGCTTGGGAGTGGATGGAATCGAACGGGAATACGAATGGCAGAGAAGAAACTTACCCAAGGAAGATCAAAAATTACTCCTTAGTTTACAGCGAGGAGATTTGATTGATTGCACAGGAAACCCAGAGCAACTAGTCAACCGGGCAAGACTAAAAAAGTTAGAAGACTTGAGTCCTAAGTTCGTACCCCGGTGGAAAGAATCTATTTAAAATCCGATCGCTCCCCTGCTTCCTTGCTTGGTAATTAACTCACGACCAAACCAAACCCCGGTTCCACCGTTTAATTCAGTCAAGGTAAGGAGGAAGTAAAAGTCTTTCTGGGTAACTTTGTCGACCCTTGAAGTTTCCTCAATGATTTTCCCTGACAAAGAAAAGTAAGGACGTGGACGATTGATCTGTTTATCTCCATCAGCACCGAGTTCTTTCCGTACTGTATCAGCGTATGAGTCAGCAATTTTTCCCTCCGGTCCCGCAGTTGTGGAAATACGAACCCTCTTGCTGGCAAGCAAGTCACGCTTCATCCCCTGAAGCAATAGATCGGTATCAAAATAGGTCTGAGTATCATTACGAATTTCACCGACATGAAGGATGGCAGGCTGTATTGGTGCCTCAGCTAGGCTGCCACTGGCGAGTAAATCAGTTACCAACTGATTTGCCGCCCGGGAGAAGTCCTGGGCATTAATCTTGTCCAAGTTGACAAGTCCCTTATTGCTCCCGTCTTCGAGGTAGCGTGCATCAGCAGCCCGTCCGACCGGCTTGCGTTCTCCGCAGGAAAAGAAAAAGAAAGTAAGAATGAGCGATAAACTAAGTGATAAACGGTTCATGGATTTTTAGCAGGTTGAATCTTTAATCTAAAAGCGGAAACTCCCGGTCGGGTGGCAATGGACTCAATCATCTTGGATTCTCCTGGGCGAATCATCAAGGCTTTCCAGACAAGGGAAGTATCCTTAACTAAAAAACCCTCGTCATCTAGCCATTCAAGTTTGTGGGTAAATTGAACCTCCTTAGAGGAATAGTTTTTTATTTCCACTTGCATACGCAGAAGGTTCCCATCGGCTTTACCTTGGGTTATACGGACAACTTCGAGGGCTTTTTCCAACTCGCCACCGAACTCAACTTTTTTCAACTCCGGTTGTGCACTTTTGTCCCGAGGGTCTGCCTTGCCTACCGTATCAACTTTTCCTTTCTGTGAGCATGCCGAAAGAATAAAAAGTAAAGAAAAGAACAGGGTCGAAAAAGATTTTTGAATATTAGTCTTCATAGTTTTTTTAATACTTGGAAAGCGAACAGACTCCTACAACCCGCAAGGGTGTAAAAGCAGATACACTCCGTACCCAGAGTAATTGGGTCTGTTGATTTTTAAGATTCACAATTGTGGATAAATTCGTACCTACGCCGCTTAAGGTCAACTTCCGATCTTGAGGAATTGATAATTTACAAAACCTGACCTGCTTAGGCAAGGTACTCCATGAACGAAGGTCTGCTCGGGTTGTTGCTTGTGCCAACATTCCTGCACCTGCACCGACCGATACCCGAGCAAGATCATTCTCAGAACGAACCGCATTGGTAGCTAGGTGCTGTAATCCGCCCTTGGCTATGGCTCCGGTGATCGCTTTGGTTAATTCGATGTCGAAATATTCGTTAAATTCCTGAGCAACAATCGCATCCATGTCAGCTAATAATTTGGTCGTTACCGCCTTGGATTTATCCATGGTAGGAAAAACATTTATATCTTTCAAAAATTGATCATTTAACCGGAGACTTGGAAAAGCAATTCCCAGATAAGGAACACGAGAAGTGGCGGAGAAAAAGAACAAAGGTAGATCGAACCGCTTTTCGACTCTTACGGGAGCCCGCCCAGTTTCAAAAAAGACATAAACAGTTTTCTCAGTTGGACGCGTTCCCACTTTTGCCGCCCTGTAGTCCTCTTCAATCCATTTATTTTGAGGATAAATCGAGCTCAGTATACGTAATGAATACTCGGCCTTAGCAAAATCCTCTCTTTGGCTGGCACCGTGCAGGAAGTACAAAGATTCAAAATACAGAGCCGCTGGGTTTATAAACTTGGGAAATTCTGGCGGGATTAAGGCTTTGATTTTTTCTTTTTCTTCACGAAGTGCGGAAGAAGAACCCTTAGCATTAAGGGTTTTAGTAAGATCCACTTGTTTTTTCTCACTTTTCTCACGGGCAACGGAAAGCTCCTTACTCCATAGATCCTTGGTATCTTCGATTGCCTGTCGGGTCTTAAAAATTTCTGCCCGTGCACGACCACGATCACCTGCTAGCAAGTAATTGTGTGCTTGATAAGTCCGCAACATTGCCCGCTCATAAATCCTCGATTTGTAGGGTTTGGATTCTGCTGAACCCAAGGTGGATAAGAATTCCTCAGACAATCGGGTCTCAGTCCGCAAATGTGGACCATACCACCTGTCATACTCACGAGAAGCTCCGTCTAAGGCAGATATGCTGGCTGGGTAATTGGCATGCATTCGAGCAACTGCTCCTTGCTCCAAATAATAAAGCATACGATCTCTCTTCGGTCCTTCTTTCGCCAACCTTGCAGCTTCCAATTCTGCATTCTCTAAGTCTCCAATTTTCCATAAAAATGAAAAGTTTTCAGTTCTATCGTAATGGGTAGAAAAACAACCCGAAAGGAACAAGAATAGAACCAGGTACAGAACAGTCCTCATCGACAATTCAATTTGGTCATCAAAAACTAAATAACCTTGTGTTAGTTGATTTACTCTTCAGGAAAGACCGTCATCTCAAAATTTTGGTTTCCACGGACATCCCCCACCGTTGTACGATAACGATTTTTGGTACGTAAAGCTTGCAATAAAGCCTGTTGGTTTAATTTCTTATGAAAAACAACAGGCTTATCGAAGGAATTTAACAATTTAGAGGTTAACAATAGGGTATTTAATTCGACATCCATTTTTCTGCTAAAATCCTTAGGCATACAAAAAACAAGTTCTCCGGGAAGTACTTCTTCTTCTTTTTCATTCATAATGAGAGTAAACCGGCCCAAAAGACCAATGACTTTCATACCTCCGTTGGTAGTGACACCAACCATTAGAGCAAATGGTTTATCCGATTGGATCTGCAAATCAACAAAGGTGGATGACACGGCAAACTGACCTTGCGATCGAAGTGTATAAAAACAGTATGCCCCTGAGTGTAGTGCAAGTTTAGAATCAGAAATAAGATTAAAACTGGCAGCCTCTACACATCTGAGCGAAAAATTACGGTTTTGATTTTCTTCCAACTCAATTCCACCGTCCGGAAGAACGGTTACAGTACGCCCAATTCCAATCTTGTCATTCGATTGCAAACTGTCTCGGTCTTCCCAGATCTTTCGGGCCAAAGATTTACCAAATGCCTGATGAACCAAAAAATCATTTGGTTCGTCTTCAATTGGACTCAACCCATCCTCGCTATTTTGGGATACTCGTCTTCTCGAAGCATATCGTGCAACAACTGTTTTTGCCTTAGTTACACGAATCGCTTCCTCAATTTTTTCTCTTAATGGATGGTTGTAATTTCTTTTTACCATCCCCATTGCCTTATTTAGTTCCCATAAAGCACCGTCGTATTCTCTTTTTTCTGATAAATCAACACCACGCTTGTATAAATCTTCAACTGATTCTTGCGAAGCAAAGCAAAGAAACGAAAAACCAAGAAGATAACAAGAAACAAAAAAGAACTTCTTTAAAAAAGAAATCAACGGATACCTAAAGACGAAATTGATAGTTTAGAATGAATGATTCACCGCAATGGTCACACCACCGATAAAATCATCGAAACTAAGAAGAGCATTTTCTTCAGTACCAGAAGTACGCTTCCAAGAAAAATTAGACAACCCACTAATCGACAACCATTCAAAGAAGGCGAAATTTGCAGAAAGACCAGCATTATAAACTTTATCCGTACGGCTTTTATTAGATCCTTCAGTGAAGGCGGTCGAAAAATATGAGAAAGAGGGAACAAGGGTTAACTTTTCCCCAAAAAGTTTCGTATATGAAATCGAAATTTCATGCCCGATACCATCCTGTAAATTGGCAGGACCATCTGCCAAACTTTGTCCTGCTTGCACAGTAATTGCCTCCAAAAAGGCAAAACTAAGTCCAGTCGAATCAGCTAATTGCTTGAATTGTTCTTCAAGGGTGTCGCTCTCAGAAAAGGTATAACTCGCTCCAGCGGAGAAGCTAATCGTGTCTCCAGAATCCAAAATGAAGTTCTTTATAAAGGATAGTTTGGGAGTATTTGAATACATGAGCTGTTGTTTTTTTCCTCTGTAAGTACTGGGAGCGGTGTAGGTATGAGAAAAAACCAAACTAAAATCATTTGGCAAAACAAAGGGCAAAGAAAGGGATGCAATTTGGGTATCAGTATTTAATCCTGGATCTTTTAAAAATTCACTACCGTAATCCTCAATGGGATCCATAAAGGATCGCATTTGAATAAAACTAAGGGCTGGTGCACACACGACTTCATCCCCAATTCCGTATTCTCCGAGACCCAAGTTAAAACTAAGGGAAAGATCTAAACTCGTAGACTTATTATGGGTCTTGGAAGATTTCGGTTGTTTGAAAGGATTAGATGTGTAGTTGAAACTGGAACTGACATTTACCGAAGGCGTCAAGGCTGAGTCTCTCACCTGCAACAATCTTTGTGCACCCATAGGGTCTTCCTCTAAAGTGTAGGCTTCAGCTAAAGAATCTGCGAAGAAGTCTGCATTTAAGAAAGGCAAAGGTTCGTCGCCCGAAGAACTCGCATTAGTCGAATTCGCAGGTTGAGCAAATGCAAATGCTGGCAAAAACAAAAATATTGAAAAAGAAAACTTTTTTCCGGTCATTAAGAAGAATGTTTAGGAGGATTGATAAGAGGAAAAGAAAAAACCTTAGTGACCAATTTTGCCAATAGTTATGTTACCACCATGAGCATCGAAGGCATCAGTAGTCATTATCAAATCATTAGCGTAACGAATATTAGTAATAAAGTTTACCCTTCCCCAAATTGAACTATTAAAGTTTGGATATTTTCCGTTTATCGGACCATAAGCAGAGTTTAACATAACTTTTGATTGGGCAGGGAAATTAAGATTTCTCAGATTTAGAGTCATCGCCTCCATCGCAATTCGGCGCACATGTTCATTAAACCTAAGGTTATCTACGGAGATTTCTTGGTGAGCAAGTAGTTCGACTTCATTGTAATTGCCCTGACCATTCGTATTCATTGATACATTATTGAGTACCAAACGATCTAAGGAGCGCAGCGAAATTTGATCCTGTGCGTAGAGATCCACACCGATGACATTTAAGGAATTAAACGAACCAATACCTAAGCTATCACCCCCATAATTAATTTCGGTTCCTTTTTCGAAAGTAATGCCACCAGCTGACAACAATTTAAGCTCGTTAATCACCCCTTCGGTTTGATCAACCGTAAATGAGAGGGACCCAGCAAGGTTTAAATGCTCGGATGATGCAATCAGTAAACGATTATGGGAAAGTTGAGAAAGATCATAAGTACCAGTTCCAAATGAAAGATTACGACCACCTAGGACCCCGTCAAAATCATCATGATCAGAAGTATCATGGGAGGGGGAAACCGGCTCAGTCTCAGTGTCTGTTAGTTGAGTATCAGAAGGATTAAAGGAACCATCCACATTGGAATCAGTTATATCACTTTCATTTTCTGGTGTGTACTCATCCATGCTTTCGCCAAGAAGAGACAATGATTCAAAAACATCCATCGTTTCATTAAAGAAAGAACTAGCCATAGCAACATCTGCTGAAACGATTAAGTTTGGATCGATGGTACCAGTGAATTGATGATCCAAGAGAAAAGACAGGGTTTTAAGGTCATTGGCTGCCGAAGGATCATCATCTGAAGGTGGCTCGCTTCCAGGTTCTTCAAGCAACGGACCATCGATCAAATCTGCCAGAACTGTACTTAGTTCCTCTCGCGAAAGGTTAAGAACCATTAGTTCCTTGGCAAGTAAGACAGGTATATCAGAAATCGGCACATCGGATGCATAGAGATCGCCCAAGAATTTTGCGGCCTTTAGTTGATCAGGGCTTAAAACAATCCTGCCACTATCATCACGAACAATTTCACTGTCAGATGTCACAAAATTTAACCACTCAGGTTCTAGGTCAAAAATTTCCATGGCATCTCCACCAGGTATACCAACTCTTTCTCCAATACTTTTGAAACTTATTAACCCGTCGAGATCTTGTAAATTGTTGAAGAAAATATCCATTAGCTTAATATCGTAGATAAATCTTTCAACCGTTTCGCCTGTTTCTTCATTAGTAATGCTTTCGTAACCACCAAGCTCATTGGCAAAGTCGTTAATTTGATCAAGTTTGTCGATATTTGAAAAAACTAAGTCTAATTTTTCAGGATCTCCCTTGAATTTTGAAGCGGTCGAAGCAATTTCTGCAGCAATATCAGAATTTTCTTTAAAAACATCAATGTATTCTGGGTATTCGGCTGAAAGCTTTGCCAAACCTGTCTCCTCCATAGTTAGTAAAGTATCGGAAAAGAGGATCTCGAAAGAACCGGAACCGTTTGGTCCTTTCAATTCGTTTAACACTTCCAAGAATGAATCCGCTTTGTCTGCATGTTCAAAAATTACATTTATTTTTTCAAGGTCAGCTTTAAATTCGTTGTACAGTTTTGTGAGTGAGGCAACTTGAGAAGGATTGTCGAAAATGGCATCGCGCTTATCGGCGTCATATCCGAGGGCACGGGAAAGATTTTTGATTTCACGGAGTACTGAATCCTTTCTTGGTTCCTTCGTACCTTTGTGCGATCAATAGAAGATCTTCAGATTTATCCAAGTTATTGAAAAGAAGATCAACTTGACCCTTAGCGGCATCTAGCAAGGGCGAAATCTCATAAATATTGGGGAGATAATCAAAATTTTCTTCAAGAAATAGTTTATCCAATTTGGCAGGTTGATTCAAGTAAGTCGCAACCAAGGAATTGAACATAGACAGAGTTTCTGCCTTAGTGGTTTGATCTGTTTCACCAGACACGCCATTGAAAACATATTCTAGTTTAGCAGGCTTACTCCTAAGATTTTGTGCTAAGGGTGTAAGGTCGTCGAGTAAAGATAGATTGGAGAAAACAACATCGATCATAACTTCGTCTTCTCCCAACACCTTTCCAATTTCAATCAAGTTATCAATTTGATCAACATTGTTAAGAAATAATTCCCTGTATTCTTCCTTCTTGGCTAACTGATCAGCGGAATCACTCTCGTTTGCTTTAAGCACTGGGCTATCCAAAACAAACAAAACATCCCCTGCTCGTTCCGCACTTAATGAAAAGTTTGAAAATTCTGAAACACTAAGAATCTTGCTCGCTGTGCTTAAGGTAACTCCAGAGACTGCCCCTGTGTCAGCGTCAGTAACTTCGTCAAATTTGTAAATTCCAGCAATTCCATTGGAAGAACCGGTTAGCAGGTTTACTTGTTCAGCAGTAAGTTCGTAAACGGATGATCCATCTGAATGTAATACCGACTTTGCGGATATAGAATTGGCAGTTAAGTATGAGTCAACTGAGGTTTGGTCAGCGTAATCAGTGGCCAAGGTTTGAGGAGTTGCAGAATCTGTGGAAAATATTTCATTGAAGGAGTAGCCTTGATCGACAAACCTCGAACTTTTCAGGGATGTTAAAGCACCCGATTCCATAACTTCATCGAAGTCGAAAGAGTCTCCACCCGTAGCAAGTTGATCAAGAAGAGTAGAATCGTCCCCTCCAGCATCAATCAGAACCTTCAATTGATTAACTTGCTCAACATTCTCCAAGGCAGTGTCAAGGACTGCAGCTGAAGAATCACCCGACCCCGCAGCGATATCAGTAAGGGTTTTAATATTCTGGAATCCTTGGTCTGAGATAAGAGCCTCTTTTCTCGCAGAAACTACTACCCATAGATCACGAACTGTGGTTTCGACAGCATCGGAATAAGATCCCTCATCCAAAATGGACTGAACACTAGTTGGTGTAACTCCATCAACAGTTGTAGGATCAAGGTCTTTGGCACGAAAAACCCGATCGGCAACCTCTGAAGACACATCGGAGGGAAGGAGTTCTTTGAGTTTAGTGTTAAGTGCAGATACAGAATCTATAGCGGTAATGGCATCCCTTGTGGAGGCATCAACATCGAGCCCTCCGGACTGTACTTCCAGTGCTTTAGCTCTTTGTTTCTTTTCATCAACTTGTTTAACAACTGCAAGAAAGTTGGTGAAATCTGCAGGACCAGAACCTGGGTCTGCACTGGCATCTGCATCTGCCTCATCAACAGCTTGTGCTAAAGATTCAGCTTGCTCAGCACTACGAAGGATTGCTTTTTGGGTTTCAATATCTCCTCCCGACTTGGCCATTACTTTAGCAAGGTCTTCAGCCTTATCTGCATTTCCAAAAATCTCGGATAGAAGATCAGTCTTGCCATCATCTCCGCCTGCAGAATCGGCGATCTTGGCAAGATCATTAAGAGTGTCTGCTTTTTCCGCGTTTTCTAAAAGATTTGTCACATCAACCGAAGCTCCGTTCAAATTAGCTTCTTCTGCAGATGCAACTACCTCCGCGAGATCATCAGCTTTGTCTGCATTCGCGAAAACGGTATTGAGAAGATCACCATCCCCACCTGCTTTTGTCGTTAGCGTTTTCATGTCTGTCGCCTTATCGGCATTTTGAAGGACAGAACCAAGATTTCCACTTGCTCCGCTTGTTTTAGCAACACTCATCACATCCCTGAGGTTGTCTGCTTGATCAGCATTTTCAAAGACGGCAGTTAAATTTGTTGCATCCTGCAGACCCAAACCTGCTGCATCATCCATAACTGATTTCATGGAGTCCGCTTTGTCAGCATTCTGCAAGGTACTAGCTAAAATACTTGCTTGGCTGGAATCAAAGGTTTTCCCACCTGTGCCATCATCGGTTCCGAGACTTTCTTTCGCCACGCTCATAACCTCCTTTAGGTTATCGGCTTGATCGGCATTTTGAAAAACAGATGTTAGGTTTGTTCCATCCTGAAGTCCCATACTCGCTGCATCTTCCATCACTGACTTCATGGAGTCCGCTTTGTCAGCGTTCTTTAGAGTGCTTGCCATAATATTGGCTTGATCTGCTCCCAGTTTTTTATTTCCCGAACCGTCATCTGTACCCAAGGCTTTCGCAGCGACTTGCATAACCTCGTTAAGATCATCTGCTTTATCGGCATTTTTGAAAACAGAACCTAGGTTTTCTTTATTTTGTGCACCAAGATCAGCCGCAACTTGTACAACCTCCTTCACGGAGTCAGCTTGTGATACATTAGTAAATACCGATTCTAAACTTTCCTTATCCTTTGCCCCAATCGATGAGGCAACAGCAACAACTTCTTTGACATCGGCAGCATTTTGCGAGTCCTCGAGAAGACTATCAAACATGGCGTCACTTTTCACACCTATAGCTTCTGCCTCAATGGTAACATCAACCACATCATCAAAGTTATTCACTAAGTCAGAAACAAATGATGCATCGTCCTTACCTCCATCAGAAGCTCTTCGTTTTGAGCGTCTCTCTTCAACTTTTTCTTCAAATTTAGCAGATGCTTTTACAGCAACCTCGACATACATGTCCATTTTACCAGCTTGATCCTCATTTTCTAAGTCAATCAATCCAGTTTTCTCAAGAGCGATTGCCTCTTTTGACCCATTGTCGTCCAAACCTTTGGCAGATGCCTGACGATCATCATCAACTTCGTTTAATTCATCATCAGATGGAGCATCATCTTCCGGGTTTGACTGGGGTGCATCGGCTGCGGGTGGTGGTTCTACGGCTTTTCCTGTAGCGGCACCAGCTTTATCAACCTCTGCCTGGATTGCTTTCATGACCGATGAGGGACCCTTCCAATTTGCATGGGAAGCATGCCACCCGCTGCTGAAATACCAGCGGCTAAGCTTTGCCCTGGTCCCAAGAGAGTAGGACGACCACCGCCCTTGGGCATGTAGGAAATTTTCCCTTGAGCATTTGGGTCGTCTGGTTAAAGCCACCGTCTGGGGAGTTTGACCACTTTCATGCGAGGAATCGTTCCGCGAATACCCGCAGTACCCACAGGTGAATCGATATTAAAACTGGACTCTTTCTTAAGTTTTTTTACATCGACCACCATATCTCCAAGACTCAGATCGATGACTGTTTCAGAGGGGCTGGGTTCGTCTTTGCGAGCTGAAAGTTTCCCTGCTGTCTTGGGGTCGAAACTTTTTTGGGCAAATTTCTTAATGTTTAAAACTGAGCCTTCCTTTAGGGTAGTGATCGTTCCGGAAGAAAAGAGCAGTACAATTTTAGATCCCGTACCCGTTTTTACGGTATGTCCATCAAACAATAATCCCCCAACCTTAATCCGATCACTGGGCAAGTCTGCACCGCTCTCATTGTTCGTTACGGTGACCTGCCCTTCCATGCTGGCAATGATGATCGCACCTTTGGAATCAATCGCTCGTAAGGAAAGGCAAAAACAAAAAGATAAAAAAGTTAAAAAGAGAGGAAGGGGTAGATTTCTCATATGAAAGTTTAAAACTTAGGTTGCTAGATGCGCAAGTAATTAACTTAACAAGTCTTATTGATACATAAAAATCATTTTTTTGTAAATTTATATACTTTTCCCCAAGCATTTGAAAATACTTTTTCAAAATATTGATCGTTCAAGTTTTCCATGAAATAGCCCTGAACTAAAACACTTTGAAAAGCTTCATCGTCCATAAAAAACCAAGCTTGGCCAAGTTGATAGCCAAGTCCGGGAATTACAAGATCATCCCCAGCATCAAGAGGCAGTGCTATCATCGATTTCATTGTAGGATGAAAGAGCAGAAGGAGGCAATCGGTGAATTGTAGCAATTTCGGATATTTTACTGTTATTTTTCGGAACCTTATAGTTTCGATCTCCACTAAAATAAGGCAGTGTAGTTTGGATAAGATGAAAGCGGGCACCCTTCTTTTCTATTGAGGGTACATCCATGAGTTTGCGGTCTTGGGATCGTGAAGCTTGCGATGAAAAGAAAAAGGGATGGGAGTGGGAGAGTTGGGCAATTTTGCAAGGTTTTGAGATAAATCTGCTTCGATTTTGTAGCCACCTCTCATGTTGAGAATAATTTTGGAACCCTGGCTTGTTACCCAATCAGCCTGTGTGAAAAAGGGTTGCTTCCTGGGATCTGCTCCCTTTTCAAACAATGGATGGGTGTAAACATCTTCATTGAATCGTGAAAGCAGATAACGACGGGCAAAAGAAGAACGAAAAGTATCCGCAGACATGATGATTAATTCATTCAAATGAGGAATATGAACCAAACGCCGGCCCACAGCAGGGTTGTTTTTCAATCCAACGGTAAGTCCGTCTACGGAAACTGAGTCAACCATCCGAGCTGGTCCGCCGAGAGGGTCGATTTCAAAAGCCTGTCCGTAAGAAATCATTCCATTCTGAGCCCCTTCAATCAGCAAATCTCCACGCCGGTTCAATCGATAACCGCCATTAAAAGCATAGGATGCCCCTTCCCTTCTGCCTCCTCGAAGAATTGTCATAGGTGGCTCACTGAGGTTGGAAGCGTTACTTCCTGCATTACCAGAAAAGTAAAGGTTACGTGAACTAAAGCTGAGAATGGTGGGAAAAATTCTCAAAATTTCGTAAGGTAGGAAAAGAAAGGTTTCCTGGGTTTTCGGAGGAAGGGAAAATCCGGGTTTAGAGGCATCGGCCAGAAAACCTTGGTAGAACAGTTGCTCGGGGGAACCGTCACGAAAAATCGCTTGAACCGCCGTGTAGTAATCACTTTTTCCGTTTATTTTACGCTCTTCTTGTAGACGGATAAAAGTCTCTGTCTTCAATCTTGCCAAGTTATAAGCTTGTAAAGAAGAAGTGGAGCGTAAGATTTCTGAACTAAGGAAATTGTCGATGGTTTGATGTGCGGGTGAAGTGAAAGTTCTTGTATTTCCATAATACCAACATCCGGAGCCGTAATCCCACCAAGTAACCACAAAGTCATCAGGATCCGATGCATTGTTTAACTCCTCTAAAACCTCCATCGTCTTAATCGGGTAAACTACATGGGAGTGATAATTGGCTGCATGTTGTAAATTGGGAGTGGCAAACCAGGCTACCAAAAGAGCAACAAGCCCCAAGCTTACCCAACCAGATCTTTTCTTGAACACATCGCTTTTCATCCTCTCTTTTGCAACTAATCTTACGACACCCCAAATCAGAACGATCAAGAAAAAGGTTAGTCCAATAGCCGCGTAGTTGCCAACATGTACGGTAAACCTCAATCCCACCGCCCCCTTAAAGCAATTGTATGCAATTGCTAAAAAAGGCAGGGTGATGCAAAATTCCCAGTAGCGTAAAATAAGCAGTCCAAGCCCGATCAAACCAAGAATCGATGCAGGTAAAACAAAACTAGCATTTTTTAGCCCCCCGGGCATACACCGGGGACATGAACAGGTAGGGGTATCTGCAAGAATACGATTTCGTACCACCTCAAAAGGGATTTTACTTGCTTCCCGAATGGTCGTTTTGACATCCAAAAACTTGAGAGCATCCGAATCCCCCCCCATGGTCGCACCCGTTTTCCCAACAATCGAATAACTTTGTAATTTACCAGTAATTTTGGACCAAGTCCCCGAAAAAGGACCCATGTTAGTAAAAGGAAAAACTCCGACCGCCACAGTAAGGAGGAAAAGGGTTACAAAAATGGGCTTTGCCTTGGAAACGAAAGGTATGGAATAAACTTTGAAAATTTTTGCTTTTAAAGAAGTAAAAGAGCCAACAAGCATAATAACTGGTAAGGATACCCCCAAAAAAAACATTTTTGGATTTTGCTCAATGAATCCGCCAGAAGACCAGACTTCGGCAAATAAGACCCAGGACATTAATAAAATAGTCGAAAGAGTGAAAGGGGTGCTTAGTCCATCGAATATTTGCTTCAGACCCGCCCCACTGCCCTTTCGATCAAGCCAAGTATCGAAGACAGAAAGCCCAATCCGGTAGGACATAAAGCCTATGCAAAGCGAACAAGTAACCGCTTGTATTGAACCATAAAAAAACCTACCTAACAGCAAGGAAATCACAGCTGCCAGCAAATATCGAAGCGACAAATTCCGAGATGCTGCCAAAAGGAAGTAGACGGAGAAAGCAGGAGAAGTAATGCAAAGATATCTGTATCATAATAGCCCGCTAAGAGTGCGGTTATAATAGCTGTGGGTTATTCCAGCCAAGCAAGCAGCCGCAAAACCCCAAAAAGAACACCCGTACAACCTCCCAATTAGTACGATTGGTACGCAAACCAGCCCAGCCACATAAACAGGTAACCACAGAAGCAGATGCTCGATCGAAAGATCGGGAAAGAGAGTGATTAGCCAATAAGGAAGTGCCGTGATCATCCCGTTTTGATATACACCAGGAAGAAGGGTATTTTCTTGGTGCATGCCCAATGCTGCTTTCTGGACAATACTACCAAAATAAAAACTATCATGGGTATTGGGCAGAGCCACTCCTTGCTTAACCATATTAGGACGCAGGAATACGGTTTCACCTTGTTCGTTTGTGTAATTTGCCTGTGCGTAATCTATCCACTCCAGCCTGACCCAAAAACTTAACAAGTAGGCTAATAGGATTAGAAGCAAGGTAACGGACCAAGGTGAATAATCCTTGGGTAAATCAATTAAACCTTTTCCAAACCCTCGATCCTTGATCGCAGATGTTAAAAAACTCATAAATGAACCAAATTAGTAAACAGGTAAGTTAACATCCAGATCAAGCTAGATGACTTGGCGTATGGGGTAAAGAAACTACGGGTTCAATACTTAAACTTTTTGCTCAATCCGGAAAGTTTTTTCTTTAAATCACGGAGTAAGGTATTTGTTTTATCAGCGTCAAAAGAATCCCCTAAAAGAGTTCTTGAACCACCTTCAATACGCCCACCCAAGTTTTTAACATGAAATGCGTAATCGCCATTTACCATAATCCCCAACAACTCAGCTTTTTGAGAAAATACAAGGTCTCCCTTTCCAGGGTTAAATGCACCGGTTAAAAAAGCAAAGCTTCTTTCGTCGACCTCAATATAACGACCATCTTTCTCGTCACGAAGACACTTAGTCTGACCAAAACGACTATCCTTTACATCCACGACGACGGCATCGTCGAACAAGAATGGATTCTGGGGTGCTTGAAAAAGTTCAATACCTGAAGATTTTACTAAGTCCTGAGGGTTTGCATAAAGAGGAACAATAATCATCCGAGGATCATCCATGAATGCGATTTCCTTGACCTCCAAGGGTTTTTTCAACTTCGAACCAGTAATTTGTCCGGTCACAGAGACAAGGCGGCGCGGATTAATCTCAACACGAAAAGGACTGTCCTTGGCATGAACTAGGGCGTATACAAAATTACCGTCAACCATAAGGATAGTATCCATGGAGAACTTATCTTCACGATTGCTTTGGGTTATGCCAAACTTGTGAGTGTAAGTTAGCTCCAATGTAACCTTATTTTGCTCATACCGCGTAAAAATTTCGTTAACCGAGCGGGTTTGCCTTTCGTTAAGTTTGCGAAAGTTTTCCTTTTGTGACGCGATTCTGCACATCTTTTTTCACCGACTACATCCTGGGAAACGGTAGATATTTTTTCTCCCACTCCCACCAACCCTTCCCCAACATTTTTTAGGTCCTTCCCCACCCCGTCCAATCCTTCATTCAAGGTGTCAATTTTTTGATCAATTTTAGCTGTAGAAGCAAGTAATTCATCCGAACGTTTCTTTTCTTCCATCAACATGGCTTTAGCTTCGGAGGCAGCAAGTTCTTGCGCTTTAGCCCTCTCCACTGAAGCAGCCAGTTCCAGTCGGGCAGCTTGGGCTTCCTTTTCTTTTTCTGATTTTAATTCAGCTAATTCTTCAGATTTTTTCTTAGCTTGCTCCAAATTTTTGGCCAAAAGTTCGAGTTCCTTTTTGGATGCGGCATTGCTTTGCAGGAGTTCTTCTCTTTTGCTTTCGATTTCCTGGCGTTGAGCCTCCAATTTTTCGGCTTCACTCTTGGCAAGGTCAAGTGCTTGTTTGTTTCCTTGAATTACGGCATCCTTAGATTCAATTTCCTGCTCTTTTTGCTCAAGAATTTTTTGGCGTTCGGCAATTTCCGCCTCCAATTTGAGTTTTTGTTCGAACAAGTCATCTTTATCGCTGCTCAAATTTTCAAGCAATGTCTCATTTGTTGCCTCTAGTTCAGCAACAACATCGTCATAGTTTTCGCCGTCAGATATGCGTTCAACAACTTCCTTGGAAACAACTTTTTGCCCATCCTGTGCAATAACGGCATCCTTAGGCACATCGAAACGTGCCAAAGCGAGAATGCTAAGGAGCAGAAAATCGCAAACTACGAGCAGCAGACTGCGATTCATGCTCCTTTTTCTTCAGCTTGCTTGACCAGCAAATGGTTGCGGTATGGTCGGATTATGACAATTTTCAAAGCCGCAACAAAAAGGATCCCAAACAAGGTAGAGGTGTAAGCACCGATAAGGGCGTCTTGCTTTACATCTAAAATGAGGAGCAAAATCAAAGACAGAACGGTCCCTCCCAAACCGATATACAATCCAAGGTCGAATAAGTTTTCCTCGTTGTCGAGCAGTCCGAGTTTTAAACCAGACTTAAGCTCCTCGTTTTTGATTTGCGATACGCGGGACATACAAATCATGAAAATCACAATTTGAATAAGCAGGAACACTCCTGCGATGATCGCGGTGACGATAGTTAGGTTTTGATCCGCCATAGATTCCTCATTGGCGTAGGCGAGCAGATTCGCAAGCGCAAAATCAAACCCGGCTACGGATACCTGCCCTCTCGGGGTCTGCAAAAGTGTAGGCTCAAGGGCCAATACACCGAGCAATGCAAACAAGGCAGAAGCACAAAACCTGCGAGTCCAGCGAAGTGCATAATGACTGCTGGATCGTTGGTAGCCAGGTCTTGGCAGTGTTTTTGAGATAAAAAGAAGAAAACAGAAAAAAGATGCAACCAACAGGATGATTTTCAAGGTAATAGAAAGATCTCGGTGTTTGTGAGACAAATCAGTTAATAACCCTCCCCCTAAAAACGGAAACAAGGGCTCAGCCAAACGAACGGCAAATCCACTCTGATGAATGGGCTTATTGCGTAGAAGCAAATGATCAAGCGCTCCCTTTCCGTGTGACATAGCGAGCTTCAAATCATCCAAGGCTCGTTCAACGGCGTCTTCATCACCATCTTTTTGATAAACAGGATAATTGCGCACAAACTTAAGAATTCCCGAAGGGTTACCGGAAAGCAGGGTCGAGGTGTAAACAATTTGTAAATCTTGCTCGAATTTAGCCTGAATAACTTTCTTTTCCTCAATCATTTCAAGAAGTTGATTCCTTCGTTCCTCTCTTTTATCCATGGGTAAAAAGCCTACCTCCCGATTCGCTTCTTTAACTTTTCCGATGGAGGCAGAGAGCGGTCGGTTCAGCATACGAATTAAGGCAGCAAGGTCAAAAACACCCTGTAAATCCGGACAACTTTGAGTAAGTTCAGCCATTTGAATAAGGTTCATTTTGCGGGCGATCTGATGAGCCGACCAGTAGAACGAACGAATTCGCTCTTTGGATGAATGATCTCCTTGCAATGCCTTTTGTGACAACCGTCCAATCTCAAAAGCAGTGTCGCTAGAATAATAATCTTTTTCAATCGACATCGCGGTTCCTACCATCATGGGAACAAGAATTGGATAGGGTAGCCAACGCCCATGGCTCTCCATTTTGCCTTCAGCATTAACAATTCCTCCGATGATTACAGCGTATCCACCATCTTTAGTTCGGCCCAGCTTGAGCATGACCGAACGATCTGCAAGATCACCAAAATTTAGGGAACTAGGTAGGCTAAAATTCCCTTCCACTCTTCGAATATTCGTTTCCGTGCCTTCTTTACGAACATCAAACCACTCAGCATGCCCGGCAAATTCGGCTAAGCCTACCCGGGCTTCGACAAACACAGGTCGCGAACCTCAGCTTCAGTTACATTTCCCTCGAAAACCTCTGGGCCTCTCAGTCCAACCGAAAGAAGAACTTTGCGACCTGAAAAGTATGGATAATTGGTAAGCTTTGCTACTTTTACCCCTGCAAATGCAAAAACAAGTGGTTCATTGATCAACTTATTCCAGAAAAAACCGGGACGTCCATCCACCGGAATCGAACGAAGCAATGCCTGGACATTATCATTGGAACTCTTATCCCGCAATCGATCCCAAAGATCTCCTCTTGAAGTTGCACGGTTGTAAACAAAGAAAGCCTGAAACCTGCCTTTGTCCAAGTTGTATTTGTCTAAACCCCCGAAATATTCGTTAAAGGTAAGCATATCAAAAATACTACCGCCGCCAGATATGGATAGTTCCGGATGAGCTTTTTGCTTACTTTCAATGGCATCGGCAAAATCTTGACGCTTACTTACCGAAGCCAAAGGTAAAAGCATTTCAGCAGGACCAATATTGTTCTGACGAAGTTGGCGGAACATTTCTTCGTCAACAGTCTTGGTATTGCGTCCAACATCAGACAAAGAACGCTCAGAAACGGTTGCAAAATACACCGGCGACCCCAAACCAAGGATTCCTAAGAATCAATGCCAATGGAAGAAAAATTATTCCGCCCAACTTTATCTTGTTTGCCATATCCAAATTGGGATACCTTTATTTCGAATTCCTCGATTCAATGCAATTTCAATTTAATTCATCTTCATTTTAGTCCATAGTTTTTACAAATGAGTTTATATATACGCTATTTTGGAGATTCTGTCTTACGCCAAAAAGGTCACAAAATTGAAAAGTTTGATGATCACCTTACCAAGCTTTCCCAGGATATGCTTGAAATCATGCATACTTCCGAAGGCATTGGGTTAGCTGCTCAACAAATTGGAAAAGCAATTCAATTCTGTGTGATGGAAGTTCCTGATCATCCAGAATATCCAACGACCTGCATACTGGACGGGAAACCACTCTCCTCCTCTCTAATCATGCCGCTTTCTCTCGCCAACCCAGTTGTAAAGACTTTACCCAGTGATGAATATTACTACGAGGAAGGCTGCCTGTCGTTTCCAGGCATCAATGCAGATGTTGCCCGCCCTGAACGAATCGTCGTGACCTATCAGGACTTGGATGGTGTAGAGCACACCCTCGAATGTGACGGATTGCTCGCACGATGCATACAGCATGAAGTCGACCATCTAAATGGAGTTCTTTTTATTGACCGGATGGAAAAGCCGACCTTTGCGGAAATCAAAAAAGAAGTACAAACTCTCAAGCAGAAGACCATCGAAGGAATAAAAAGCTCCAAAGGGCAAATAGTGTTTCTTTTCTTGAATGAAAAGAAACACCAAGCAGGCAAAAGTCATTACAGAGGTGAATTCGCTCTGCGGGTCGCCCACTTACTCCATCTGGAAATTCATCGAGTCGCGATCCCAAAATATTCCCAGGCTTGGAATTGCCACCATTTATCGTCATCTAAAAGCACTTTCCGAATCAATGCAGGTTGTAGGGGTAGACTACCCTGGTCAACCACCCCGCTACGAATGGGTTGACGGCAAAGACAAGGTTCACTTTGCCTGCCGATCTTGTGATAAGCTATTTGCATTGGCAGATACGACACAAGATACCCCTCCTGCAAAGGCCCAAAGGGATTTAATGTTCAGGGCTTTGAGGTTATGCTGTATGGGGAGTGTCCAGAGTGTGGGTAATCAACCTAGCTCAAAAAGAATACCTTAATCCAACCTTAGCCCTCCTTCCCTCGCCTGGATACAAACCTGACCCGAACGCAGTAGATAAATATTCTTCATTAAACAAATTTTCAACGCCACCAAAAAGGGTGGCACTTTCCGACAATTGATAATTTACCCCGAGATCAAATAACCAATAATCTTCCAGTTTGGTCTCGCTGTTGGAAAAATCACTTCCTCGATAACTTTCTCCCGCATACGATCCTCCAAAACTAAGTAATATCGAATCAACAGGTCTCAATTCCAAATACAATCTAAGAAGCCTTTCAGGCACCAAAGGCACTCTTGACCCTGAGTAATTCAGCGTAGAAGAAGTCCCATCTTCGAAAGTGGCTTTGACATATTCATAGCTTAGACCCGAAAGAATCGACTCGGTTATCTGCCACTCCAAAGAAAAATCCAGACCAACTCGACGGATTTTAGGAAGGTTTATATTTCCTACTTGCGACGACCAGGGATCAGAGGGATCTAATTTTGCCGTATCGTAAACAATTTCGCCATCCATCCATTGTCGGAAAATTCGGCCACTGATGGAAAATTGGTCCATACTCCAGTCCCCTCCTAGTTCCATTTCATAGCCATTTTCTGGCATCAGATTTGGATTTAAACCAGACCACACACTGTAATATTCATCCATTGCCGGGTAGCGATAAAAGCGGCAAATCGTTCCGTAAATTCGGTCATCACCTTCAAATTCACGAATTAGACCAATTCCTCCAGCCCATTCATCCTTTCTCAAATCAAAATCACCAGAATTTCCTGCCCTTTCAAGCCTGATATTGCCATTAATATTCCAATTGTCAGAGAGATTTACTCCTCCTGAAACTAAAAAGGCGGTAGTCACTCTTTGGAATTGGGTCAGTGTTTCTGAAAAACCATTATTGGACTTTGAATCAAGTTCAGCATCAGTGAAATCAAAACCAAATCTCCAGTCGGCTTGATCTGAGTTAAAATGAAGTGCCGGACTGTAAGAAAAAGTTTGGTAAACTTTTTCTGCCAAGTAAAAACCCCAGTCACCATAAAATTGTTCATTTACATCACGATCCTGGTATCCAAACCTATTTTCAATTCTCCAGTTGCTATTGATTTCGTAACTCAAACCTGCCCGCCCATGCGAAGACCTTTCCTGTACCCCATCATCTGGAGATAGAGTTTGACGACGGTCGATCAGTAACTCAGAGGTGTTTAAACCTCCCGGAAGACCATATTCGCTATCCGACACAGCCCAAGATAAATAACCCCTCAAATCGGATTCGCTTCCCCAGTCCAGTCTTAATCCTCCCGCTTCGGTCTCGTGACCTCCATTCACCCGATATCCATCCGACTCTGCACTCTGCTCTCCAAAAATGGTTAATCCAATTTCTCCAATCCTTTGCGAGTAGGCACCTCTGGCACTGTAAAGAATCAAAACTTCCAGCACTCGCTCTCAATAGAACCTGTAGGTTGGCTCATTGGGTAACTTGGTATTAATCTTGATTACCCCGCCAACCGCATGGTTGCCATAAGTTCCAGACTGCCCACCGCGAATTACCTCAATCGACTCAACCAAGCTAGTGGTATAGAGTACCAATTGATTGGAGACATATCGATGGCATTCACTCGATGCCCATCCACAAGAACCAATGTTCTGTGCTGTCGCGTTCTCTCCAAATCCACCCATTGAAACTGATCGCTCTTGCGGAATTCCCTGAAGTTGATCGAACCTGCAGGTTTGCTTCTTTGCGCAATAATCCCACCAAATCTGTGGAACCCGACTTCTCAATCTTCTCTGCATCAATAACCTGGACTCTAGCTGGCAAATTCTTGGCTTCAGTCTCCAATCGTAGAGCGGATATTTCCATCGGATCCAACTCCGCGTTTCCAAACAAGGAATTTCCAGCCAACAAACTGAACCCTAAGAATTTAAACAATCTACACATGATAATTTATTGATAATCAATTATCAATAGTGATCAACAATGAAATTTGATACATTAACTTAAGGCTCAGATTAAGCGATTTACGCATTCGACTTTAGATTAACCTGAGGTTACAAAAACGTGATGATTAATAGGCAAAAGCTCGTTTGTACAATAGTTGCAATTAGCGCTTTTACCTTAAATCTTCCCGCCATGGAATTTGACTTTCGTCCCCTTGCATCCCTTTGCCGGGTCGAGGTCAATTTATCAACCGGCTTTGGAAGCGGTTCAATAAGGGGAACTTTCGGGCAGATGGTTGGAACATTAAATTTTCATCCAGAATTCCCTGAAAAAACGAGTGGTAAGATCGTTTTAAGTACCCGCTCCTTGCGTTTCAACTACCCAAAAGTTGCCTACGAAGCTCATGCCCCCGAATGGCTAAATTCTTCTCAATACCCCCAAATTTCTTTCGATCTCGAAAGTTTAAAAAATATTTCCTGGCATGGGAAAGAATTACGATCGGAAGCCTCAGGTATTTTAAAAATTAAAGAGATTGTGAAATCTATCCGAGTTCCCCTATCCACTCACTACTTTCGCAAAGAACGCAGGAAGTATGAGGGGAAAAATGGGGACCTGCTACGCCTAGAAGGCTTGGTCAAAATCCCCCGATCAGAATTTGGACTATCCTCAGGAAAACGTACCAATGGGGTGGAGGAAGAAATTACCATTCATATATCACTCACCGGTGCTTCTGACAGGGTACGCCCCTTTCTGCCATCTCGTCTTTTTTCAGGGCAGTCTTTTTAACTGCTTGTAACCATACAGTAGAACTCTAAGTACGGATTAATCGTCCGACCCACCCGTAAGGCTCATAAGAACTTGCAGTATGTAGAAAAAAAGCAGAGCGACAGATGAGAACAAGGCCAAAGAGGCAGCAACATGCTGATTGGGCTTGTAGTGGTGTAGAATATTAGAAGTAGTGTAAAGCACGGACCCACCGGCAAATAAAACCATGACAGCGGCAAAAACTAATCCAAGAGAAAAGCCAAAGATCATACTACAAACGATAAAGCCAAGAGCGACAAACCCTCCGATCGAAAGAATTCCCTTCATAAAAGAAAAATCTTTTCGGGTAATGAAAACGGTCGCAGTAATTCCTAGCACAAGCAACAAAGTCATTAATCCAGCTGTAGGTATAAGCCCACTCCCTCCATACATGGTTGCGATAAAAAGAAGGGGTAAAAAAACGATCGCCTCGGCAATTACAAATAACCCAAGGCCTAAGTATTGCATCTGTTCAGAATTTTCGGAGCGAGCTAATTTATCTGCCAAGTATCCTACTCCCATAAAAAGACCTAAGACGATTAGCCAACTAAACCCATTGGTCATACTCATAGCTAATTGAGCAGCGAAGGGAGCATTGACTAAGTAACATTCAATCCCGATGAAAGCCAGTATGGCCACAGCCAGGTGAGAATAAGTCCGTCGAATAAAGGCAGCCCGTTCATTGGCATGACTTCTAGCAGCGGAAAGGGTGAAGGTTTGTTCTTTCATAAAATATGCTGTGTAAAAAACTCAAAATTAATACCTCATTCAAAATGGGCTTTTCTCCAAATCAAGCAAGTCCGTTCGGTCTAAGATAAAAAATCTACTTTTACCCCTAGAAGGATTAAATAGCTAATTCTCTTAGGATTGCTTTGTTTAAGGGCTTCCTTAGGTTTAAACATTTCTCAATAATTTCATTCAAGTTATGCCAAAACATCCCTTTCTTGACCTCGACAACCTCCCTGCCTGGTCCGAGCTTTCCCCCGACCTCATCAAGTCTGAAATTTCCAATGCTTTGGAAAGATCAGAAGAACGCCTGCAGAATATTCGCTCGTTAAGCCCACAGGAATCTAATTTCAATAACTCCGTAAAAGCATTAGAACAGGCTACCATTTACCTGGACCATGCCTGGGGACTCGTGGGTCATTTGGACTCCGTATGCAACTCGCCTGAACTTCGAACCGCTCACAACGAGATGCTACCGAAGGTTTCTGCATTTGGCGCCAAAATTCCCTTGGATGAAAAACTATGGCAGGTCATTCGTTGCTTTTCAGAAAAACCAGAAGTCCAAGATCTTTCTCCAATTGATCACAGGCTTTTGGACGAAACTATTGCAGATTTCCGTGAGTCCGGTGCTGATTTACCTGCGGAGAAAAAAAGACCGTCTCGAAAAAATATCATCCGAACTTGCCCAAGCTACCCAGCAATTTTCTGAACGGGTTCTCGATGCCACAAATTCATGGAAACTAGTTGTAAATGAGGAATCCAGACTTAGCGGACTACCTCAAAGTGCCAAAGAAGCAGCAAGGGCAACTGCCATTGAAAAACTGGGCGAAGAGGAAGGTAGCAAATCTTGGATCTTTACCCTGCATGCTCCCTCTTTGGTACCCGCCCTACAATATTTGGACGACGACGAATTAAGAAAAGAAATATGGACCGCGAGCGATGCTCTCGGATCAGAAAAACCTTATGACAACCAATCCTTAATCGCTACCATTTTACAACTCCGTCAAGAAAAGGCGGAATTATTAGGAAAGTCCGATTTTTCTGAAGTCGCCCTTTCTCGCCGTATGGCCAAAAGCGGGGAGCGGGCTGATACCTTTATTTCTGAACTGCGAGATCAAACCGCACCTTTCTTCGAACGGGAAAACCAAGAACTCGAATCTTACAAGGCAGAAAAAACCGGAAAAAACTCAGATCTGTTGCAACCATGGGAAGTTGGCTACTGGTCAGAAAAGTTAAAAAAGGAGCGCTATGATTTCGATGAAGAGGATCTTCGTCCCTATTTCCCTATCCACTCGGTACTTCAGGGTATGTTTGCGTTGGTAACCAAGGTTTTTGGTCTTCGAATCGTGGAGCGGTCGATCCTCTTTGAAGGTGAAGTCCATGCCCATGGCGAAGAGAACAGTCAAGCGATTGAAGTTTGGCACCCGGAAGTAAGGTTTTATGATTTATTCGATTCGGAAGGTGGGCAATTACTTGGTTCCTTTTATGCTGATTGGCACCCGCGCTCAAGTAAGCGGGCAGGTGCGTGGATGAATTATTTAAAGACTGGAGAACCCCTAAAAAACGGTGAGCGGTCTCCCCACTTGGGATTAATCTGCGGAAACCTGACTGCCCCAACTCCCGGAAAACCGGCCCTGCTTACTCATTATGAGGTTGAGACCATTTTCCATGAATTCGGTCATCTCCTCCACCATCTTTGTGGAGAAGTTCCTCACCGAAGCTTAAATGGTGTAAATGTTGCCTGGGATTTTGTGGAATTACCTTCTCAGATCATGGAAAACTGGTGTTGGGAGAGAGAAAGCCTAGACCTCTTCGCCAAACATCATGAAAGCAACGACCCGATACCAAATGAATTGTTTGCCAAAATGATACGGGCCAAAAATTTTATGGCCGGAAATGCGATGATGAGACAGCTTGCTTTTTCCAAGCTCGATTTGGTCATGCATCGCAGCCTTGCCCAAAACCTACCCCAAGACTTGGAAAGCTCCCTGCAGAATGTTCTCCACGATTATTTACCCAAACGGAAGACAAAACCACGAACCATTGCCCTTCGGTTCAGTCACTTATTTGGAAGCCCCATGGGCTACGCCACTGCTTACTACTCCTACAAATGGGCGGAAGTTTTAGATGCCGATGCATTTACCAGGTTTCAAAAAGAAGGGGTGATGAACCCGGCAACCGGACGGTCTTTCCGAAAGTCCATTCTCAGTCAGGGAAATTCGCGCCCCCCCGAAGAATTGTTTAAAGAATTTATGGGCCGCCCGCCCCAATCCACCGCCCTACTCGAAGCGAAGTGGATTGTCCCCAACTACCCAATAACCCCTTTTTAATATGTCCACTAAACCACAAGTCCTAGCCTGGATTACTTGCGACAGCGTCTATGTAGATCCGGCTACCGGCAAACATACCTTGCTTGGAATTTTTTCCAGTTTACGAGCCAAGGAATTTCCTGTGGTCCATCCACGAATGGTCTGGTTTCTTTCTTTTTCCGACCTGACTATTGGCAAGCATCAGCTAAAAATGACTATTGGTTTGCCCATGGCGGAGGAAGAACCCCGGACAATTATCGACCGGGAGTTCGAGTCCCCTGGACCTCAGCACCGAATCAATCTGATTAATGACATACACCGATTAAAGTTCGATGCCCCCGGAAACTTTTCCATCCTTATCGAAATTGACGGGCAAGTTGTATTAGCGAGTAGCTTTCCAATTATCGAGGTGAAAATGCCGTCCTGATTTCCTCAGTTCTGCAGCCTTGTGCCCTTGCTTAAATGAACCGAATTTTATATTTCATACCTCTTATGCCTGATATTATTGCATCCGATTCCTCTGAGTCTTCTCCTTTGTTGGTCGTTGGCTCAGTCGCTTTTGACAACGTTATTACTCCCCAAGCTGAACAGGAAAGAATTTTGGGAGGTGCCGCCTCCTACTGTTCATTTGCTGCAAGTTATTACACCCAAGTGCGAATGGTTGGTGTGGTAGGAAATGATTTCGGAGAATCCGACCTCGACCGACTTCGGGCCAGAGGCATTGATCTTGAAGGCGTCCAAAAGGATGATTCTGGACCCACTTTTTTTTGGAAGGGCAAGTACCATGAAAATTTCAACCGGCGTGACACTCTCGATATCCGATTAAATGTGTTCGAGAAATTCCGTCCCGATCTCCCAGAATCCTACAAAGATTCCTCATTTGTACTCTTGGGCAACATCCATCCCGCCCTACAAATGCATGTGCTTGATCAATTAGCTGGAAATTCGTTTGTCCTTGCAGATACCATTGACCTGTGGATCGAGACCGAGCGGGAATCGCTTCTATCCCTGATTAAAAAAGTCAGCCTATTTGTAATTAATGATTCGGAGGCCGAGGAATTAACAGGTGAATCAAACGTTATTCTTGCCGGTGAAAAACTTCGTCAGATGGGTCCAGAAAGCGTAATCATCAAAAAGGGAGAACACGGAGCTATTCTATTTCACGAAGAGGGAATGTTTGCCCTACCCGCTTACCCCGTGACTCAATTACATGACCCCACAGGGGCTGGAGATTCTTTTGCCGGTGCCCTTATTGGAAGATTGTCTTCTCGAAACCGTTCAGATTTCTCTGCGATCAAGGAAGCTATGCTTTATGCTACCTGCACTGCCAGTCTTACGGTGGAGGCATTTGGTTGCGATCGTTTAGAGTCCGCTGGTAAATCTGAGATTGAAGAACGGGTTGCTTCTTTGAATCAACTTATATCCGTTACCTAAGCTTGTTCCGAATTCCCCGCGCGCACAGACACTTCCTCAGTTGGTGGACCTGGGTATGTTTACTCGCGTTTATCTCCTGCTCAGAAACAAATCCATCAAGTGATCATTCACAGAGGAACAATACGCCAGTTCCCGCCAAAAAGGAGGCAACTTCATTGATGCGTCACAAACTTCCCACTGCTGAAGAAATTGCAAAGCTACCCGCAGACGGTGGAAGTGCATACAACCGATTAATTTTTGAAAGTAGTCCTTATTTACTTCAGCATGCCCGAAACCCCATTGATTGGAGGGCTTGGGGAGATGAAGCTTTAGAGCTAGCCCAGGCTTCAGATAAACCTATTTTTCTCTCGATTGGATATACCACCTGTCATTGGTGCCATGTGATGGAAAGGGAATCGTTCGAAGACGAAGAGGTCGCCCGTCTACTTAATGAAAATTATATATGTATTAAGGTAGACCGGGAAGAAAGACCTGATCTCGATAATGTTTACATGTCTGTTACTCAAATGATGACCGGACGTGGAGGTTGGCCCATGACAGTGATCATGACCCCACAAAAAGTTCCTTTCTTCGCAGGCACTTATTTCCCGAAATCCTCTATGCTCGACATGCTTCCTCACTTTTCACGGATTTGGAAGGAAGAAAGGGAAAAGGTTGATGAAGTCGGACGCTCAATCATTGAGAATTTAGCTAAGGCTCAATCGAATCAGGCGGGAGGAGACCTCGATTCTAGTCACTTAGACCGGTGCTTTGACGCCCTCTCCCAAGCTTATGACCCAGAACATGGTGGCTTTGGTCAACAACCTAAATTCCCAACCCCGCACGCACTCTCTTTTCTTTTGCGCTACCATCAAAGAACTGGTGAACAAAAGGCCCTCAATATGGTTTCCCATACCTTGCGTCAAATCCGCCTGAGCGGAACTTATGATCAAATTGGTTGGGGCATCCACCGTTATTCGACTGATCGTGAATGGCTGGTTCCACACTTTGAAAAAATGCTCTATGACCAAGCTCTCTTTGCTGTAGCCTGCTTGGAAACCTATCAACTCACAGAAGATCCTCTGATGAGAGAGGCATGCCAAAACACCCTTGATTATGTCTCGCGTGAACTCTCCTCCCCCGAGGGGGGGTTCTACTCTGCGGAAGATGCAGACAGCGAAGGAGAGGAAGGGAAATTTTACCTTTGGACGGAGGATGAATTGATTGCTGTACTAGGAGATGAGGATGGGAAAACTTTCATCAATATATTCGGTTGTGAATCTTTGGGAAATTATTTGGACGAAGCAACACGCCAACGAACCGGCAAAAATATTCCACATCTCAAAAAATCCATTCCCGAGTATTCCCATTCGCAGGTTGTAAACCCAGAAGAATTTCAAAAGAAACTGGAAAAAATACGGAAAAAACTTTTCGATTCCAGAGAAAGCAGGGTTCACCCTCAACTCGACGATAAAGTACTTACAGACTGGAACGGTCTAATGATCTCCGCCTTTGCCCGTGCTGGTCAGGCCATGGGTATCAAGGAGTATATCATCCGAGCTCAAAAAGCCGCTGACTTCTGCCTTTCCGAACTTCGTCAACCAAATGGTAGGTTGCTCAAGCGGTGGCGACTGGGCAAAGCCGGACTACCCGCCCATCTGGAAGACTACGCTTTTTTAGCTCAAGGCTTGATTGACTTGTACGAGGCTACCTGCAACCCCCATTACCTGGACCAAGCCAAACAACTTGATCGATCTTTCCCGCGAACTTTTTGAGGATCCTGAAATTGGGGGATTTTTCCTCACCGCCAAGGATGGCGAGAAATTACTAACCCGACCAAAAGAAATTTATGATGGCGCCATACCTTCGGGGAATTCGGTTATGGCGATGAACCTTTGCAGAATCTGGAAGATGTCGGGCGATGAAAAATATCGCGAATGTTTAAACCGTTCCTTTTCTGCATTCTCCGGATTTTTGGAGTCCAACCCCTCTGGGGCGGAAAACTTTTTACACGCCCTCGCCTTTGTCCTTCACCCCCCTTACGAAATTGTAATTTCCGGAGATTTAAAGGATGAAAACACTCAGGAATTCCTCCAGGAAACAAGCAAACATTTTCTGCCCTACAAAACGCTACTTCACTTACCCAAGCTATCCAAAGACTCAAAAATTATAGAATTAGCTCCGTACCTATCGACTTTTACGGGTCATCGCAAAAGCCTACTTTTTTCCTTTGCCGAGATTATGCCTGCGAACAACCCATAAAAGACCCCAAAGAAGTGGGTAATTTTTTAAATTCTTTAATGGTTAAAAACCAAAAAAGTTTGGATTAGTTTCCCAATTAAGCCTTTTCTGCAGTTGCCAGAAGGGTTTCAAAAAAGGGCTTTTCCTTTTCTTTAGCGACTACTTCTACTTTGGCCCCGCGAAAGCCTGCCTCATCAATCATTCGGTAAAGCTCGTTCTGCCCAAAGCCCAACCAGTGATCCCCATAAAGTTCACGAGCTTTTTCAAACTGGTGTTTTTTTAAATCGATAACAATTAACTGTCCGCCCGGTTTAAGAACCCGAAAAGCCTCCGAAAGAGCAGTTTCCGGCTTTTGTGCATGATGCAAAGATTGACTCATTAGTGCGAGATCAACGCTCTTGGCTGCCAATGGGACTTTTTCCAAATCGCCAAGCTTATACTCTAAATTCGCAAGTCCTTTTCTTTTGGCCAGGTCTGTCCCCAAACGAACCATACTTTTTGAACTATCTATACAAATTACTTTCTTGGCCCGGTCTGCAAGTAGTTGAGAAATCGTACCCTCCCCCGCACCCAAATCGGCGATGGTAATTGAGGGAACAAGGCGAAAGAGAAAATGTCCAATTGCTTCCCAGGTTCTTCCGGGAACATAATTTTTTCCCAAGCGCTCAGCAACCTCGTCAAAATAACGTTCAGACTCACGCCTTCTACGATCGACAATTCGGGAAAGGGCAGATTGATCACTCAGCCAGAACTCTTCATCAGATTCCTCAGACAAGGCCAACCTAAGAAACTCATACTTTGGGGAGGGATCAATATCCAAGACATAATAAGTACGCTTACCATCCTTGCGGTCGCTAACCATTTCATTCCTTCTCAACAAACCAAGGTGAGAAGAAATTCTAGATTGTCCCATCTCCAAAATTTCCTGTAATTCAGCAACCGACAATTCTTCTTGCCCCAACAAACGGAGCATCCGCAAACGAGTGGGATCTGAAAGTACTTGTAAAACCTCAGTAATCTTCATTCCACAGAGGTTGTAGATTTACCTGAGCTTACCTGCAATGGAAATCCCAAGTCTCCCCAAATGGAGTTTAGAAGTAAAGATAAGATAATCGACATTGGAACAGTAAAAACCGTTCCAAAAATCAAAATAAAAAAGTTATTTGTTATCTACCCAACGACTGACGCTTTCAACTGACAATGATTGAGCATTTCCTTCCACATCGATTTGAATGTCATCTCCCACTTTTTTTCCAAGAATACTTTGGCCAAGGGGAGTAAGGTAGGAAAGAACATTATTTTCAGGATCACCATCCCACGCACCAAGAATTGTGTAACATAACTGCTCTCCAGAACCCGTATCCTTCAGCTTTACAACGGATCCTATCCCAATTGAATCGCTTGGAGCTTCACTAAAATCAGTCGCTTTTGCACGCATCAATTCGCTTTGCAATTCAGCTTGGCGGGCAAGAAGGATTTTTTGATCGTCCTTAGCCATATGATATTCCGCATTTTCTTTCAAATCTCCATGTTCCCTGGCTTTTTCGATAGCAAGCGAATTTTCGGGAATCTTTTCCTTGGTCAAGACATCAAGATCTCCAAGTTTGCGATCATAACTATCCTTGGAAACAATAAGGGTATCCTCAACCGGTGCACTTGCAGAGCTACTTGAGCTTGAACTACTTTGACCGTCTAAAAGTGCTTGGATGCTGGAAAACTTCTTGATAAATCGTGCGAGTAATGATCTCTTGGTTAGATCCTCAAATCCGGGGTTAAGCATTAATGCTTGGGCAAGATCTTTAGCATTTTCTTCGGAACCTTTATCCAAAATATCGGATAATAATTGTCGGTCATCTGAAAGGACTTCTCCGAGAGGAATACGGCGACTCGTAGCATTTTTCAAAGACTCATAATCAATTGCAGAAAATACGGCGGTTAAGAGCCGAGGATTGATCATTTTATCGAGTAACTCCTGGAATTTTGCAAGCTTTCGGAATTTGAGCATCCATAACAACACAGGAGCCTTGAGGGTTTGTTCATCTAACCAAACATTAAGAGTCGAAATCAAGAGTTTTGATTCTTCGCGATCTATCAGGAAATGAGCACATTCACCTGAAAATTTAACCGTGGTGTTTTGCAATAAGTTGAGGACAGTCTTTTTCCAATTATCAGGATAGGTACGGGCGACCAAGTCTAGAAAACGGCTGTGAAACTTAGCTGGCATTAGATCTGCCAAGGCAGCTAGATCGTCCTCGCATTCTTTGAGGATAGAAGCAGAAGTTGGTTCTAATTTTTCAACATCTTCCTCAACATCTCTGGCTAAATTGTTGCGAACCCAGATACCATACAATCGATCAGCTTGGCTTAAATTCTTGGCCTCTAAAATTGCAACCGTCAGATCGGCGAGCACTTGGGGAAGATCTGCCTGTAAATCCTCTTTTTCTGCTGCCAGATCAAAAAGTTTTTCTGCCAGTACTATTTTTTCATAGGACCTTTTTTCCTCAAAAAAGTCCTGAAGGATTTCCTGCTCAGGTTTTACTGGTTCGTCACGCAAAACATAGGGTTCGGTCTTTTTGTTGGGCACCGCGATGCGAGGATCCTTAACCAATACCTTTTTTGTCGCAGTCCACCAACGCTTTGCTTTGGCAGCACCAAATAGGTAGCCGAGAATTCTTTCAATTTCACGGGTATTCATGCACCCGTCGTTTCCGTGTTCCAAAATTTTGATGATCAAATCAGCAGGCTCTTTTTTGGCCAACTTTTCAATTTCCTCAGTATTTTTACGATGTTGTGCAAGAATATGTTCCTCGGGAAGCAATTCTAACTTATCGATACAAAATACAGGATCCATTGCATGACTACTTTTTTCATCTTCCTCGAAATCAATCAGAATCATTCCACGATCATCGTCAAAACCAGCAATCAATCCAAAGCCCCAACTGCGATGTATGCAGTAAGTTCCTGGATTCATTGACTCTAAGACAGGGCGTGAGGATTCCAAGGACGGATCTTTTTCGACCATACGATCGATAACTTCAGTATTCATTCAGGCTGTAAGTAGGTTCAGTTTCAAAGTTTTAGACCTTTTATCATTAGCAAAGTTGCAAAAATTGGCGAGTGAAAAGAAGACTAAATAGTAGATACTAAGCCCCTACCACCCGAAGACTGTTTAACGCCAAACAATACAAGGGCAGGAAAAATGAGCCAGATTGCCCCAATTAGGTAGGCAATAGATGATCCATAAGTAAAATAAATCAAGCCTGCAGAGAGAGGTCCGATGGACCTGGCAATGGACCCACATGACCTAAAAATCCCAAGATTTACACCCTGTTCAGATTCTGAAGAACTGAGAGAGGTAAGAGCGGTTAGTGTGGGGCTTATCAAAGCAACTCCGGTAGACATGAGAAATAATCCCGGATAGAACCATGAGAAAGAATGAGAAAATGAAATTACCAAAAAGGCAAAAACTCCTATAAAAATTCCCAAGTGAGCCATATTACGCTCACCTATCCGACCTACAAATCGACGAACCACCACCCCCTGAACCAAAATAAGTGTGCCCCCGATCAGTAAAAACATCTCTCCCAAATCCTGCGGCGAAAAAGCAAAGCGCTCGACAGCCAAAAAAGTAAGGGTAAATTCCATGCCCGAAAAAGAAATCATGTAAAGCAGGTAACAAAGACAGGTCCTTCGAGCTTCCGGACTTGTTACTTCAGTCATCTTGCAAACAGCTGGAAGAAAAGAATTTGTCGGATTTCTTTTTTCTACAGGTAAAGTTTCAGAAAAGCCCCAAACCAGCCATAACAGATTAATCACGGCAAGACCGAAGCTAATTGTCGCTGCTGCCGAAAAAGGATGCATCCCAAAAAATACAAGTTCTGAACCTGACCAATCCCATTGCGACGCCAAACCGCCAAGCGCAGGTCCCAAAACAAAACCCAACCCAAAAGCAATACCAACAAATGCCATACCTTTGGATCTCTTTTCCCTAGTGGTCACATCTGCAATGGCCGCAGTGGCAACCGAAATGTTCCCCCCAGCCATTCCACCAATTACACGGGAGAGCAGAAGAACCCAAATATCCCCTGCCATGATCCATAGAAAATACCCGATTGCGGTGCCACCAAGTGTTATCATAAGCACTGGTCTGCGTCCGTACCGGTCAGATAAACCTCCCCAAATCGGGGCAAAGAAAAACTGCAGGATTGCATATAGTGAACCAAGAATCCCCCCGAAGATTACGGTTTCCAAACGAAAATTTGGATTTCCTGGCAATAAGTCATGACCGAACTCACTCACCCAGGAAACGAAAAGAGAAATTATTCCCCCACCCATGCTCTGTTCAAGGAACAAATAGTGATCGAGCATCGCAGGAAAAAGCGGAAAAATGATGGAAAATCCAACCATATCCAAAAAGATGGTCAAAAATACCACCCCAAAGATGGAACGCTTGCGATCACTCATTGTTCAAGCTCCTTATTATTTCCTTCTAGAAGTGATTTTTTTTTCAAAGCCAGCCTAACATTTTCAGGAACCAATCCAGTTTCCCGTTCGCCATAACGATGAACCTGCTTGATAAGTTGCGAACTGGTAAAGAAATATTTCTGACTGGGCATGAGAAAAATAGTCTCCAAAGAAGAATCAAGGTGTCTGTTCATCTGGGCCATTTGAAATTCGTACTCGAAATCAGAGACCACTCGTAATCCGCGAATCAAAACACTCGCCCCCTTGTGCATCGCATGATCCACCAGTAACCCATCAAATAATTCCACTGATACATTGTTGAAACTGGCTAAATTCTCCTCAACCATAGAAACCCTCTCCTCGGGGGAAAATAAGGTACTCTTAGCCGAATTGCCAGAGGCCACCGCCACGATTACTTCCTCAAATAACCGGGCAGCACGGGAAAGCACATCCAAGTGCCCATGGGTTACGGGATCAAAAGTGCCGGGGTACAAAGCTATAGCCATTATTTTCTTTCTAACGATTGTCTGCGGACAAGTCCACAACCAAGGATACGCAAGGGTTGTAGTTGCCAATTTTCGTGGAAAGATCTAAATCCTTTCCACATTCATGAACCTGCCCAATTTATTAACTCTATCGAGAATTCCACTTATGGTAATAGTGGTTGCCTTGCTTCATCCATGGGAAGGAAAAACCATCCCCTGGTTTTGGACGGCTGCCTTGTTACTTTTTCTTTTTGGAGCCTTGACCGACTGGTTGGACGGTTGGCTAGCACGCCGCCTTGGTCAGGTCTCTGATTTTGGAAAATTCATGGATGCCTTGGTGGATAAGATATTTACCATGGGTACTTTTGTGAGCATGCTTGCACTTGGCATAATCGGTCTATGGGCTTTATTTCCCATTCTGTTAATCCTAGCACGGGAATTTCTTATCACCGGATTACGCTTGATTGCAGCGGCTCAGGGCAAAACCCTGGCAGCCGAAAAAGCAGGAAAAGTAAAAACGGTCATGCAAATTACTTCCATTTGTTTATTTATCGCCAAAGGCGCACTTATACATGATCTTTCGCAAACCGAATTCCTTGCGACTTCTTCCTCTTGGATCCAACCCATTGGGCAAGCGGCACAAGTTACCTTGATTATAGCCTGCGTTCTCACGGTTTATTCAGGGATCAATTATTTGGTAAAATACTGGAAAGTCTTTATAGGCCAGGACTCTTAAATGTTGGTAGGATGAATCGAATTGTTCTCTTCCTCGCCACTTTGGGACCGGTAGGAACTAAGTTACCTGCACCCGGAACCATGGGGTCCTTGGTCGGCTTGCTCGCATATGGTTTTATGACATTGGTACTGGGTTGGTCTGCTCACCTAATTGCCCTGAGTTTCCTTCCTCTTTTTGTTCTCGGAATCCCCCTTTGCTCTCGAGCCGAAATTCTACTCGATCGAAACGACCCGGGAGAAATAATTTGGGATGAATTTACAGTTATTCCATTCATTTTCCTCCCCCTCTTTGATTTATGGATGATTCCGCCCACTAAAGAGACTTTTTTCTGGCTCGCATTTGGTTTCGGGCTTTTTCGTTTATTCGATGTGACCAAGCCCTGGATCATTCATTCCGCACAGAAACTACCCCGTGGATTTGGAGTGATGGTGGACGATCTTCTCGCTGCCATAGCTGCGGCTTTGGTTCTTTGGGGTGCTCGAACTTTTTCTTTGTCTTTTCTCTCCTGAACGATCTAAATCATATTTGTGTCTGACCAACCTTTAGAAAATGCTCATACTTTTACCCTTGAGGTAAGTAACAAAATGGGTGTGCATGCACGGCCGGCCGCCATGATCGTCCGGATTGCATCACACTTCTCTGGGGAGATTTGGGTAACTAAAAAAGACGGGGAGCGGGTAAATGCCAAAAGTATTATGGGAATTATGATGCTCGCAGCAGCCCGCGGATCGGAACTTACATTTGAATGCAGCCCTGAAGATGCACCCGAATTAGAAAAGCAAATGTCTGATCTTTTCGCCTCCAAATTTCAGGACGAATAAGCCAGACCTTTTTTAGAGAGTTTCTGAAACCGAGGCCTCTGAAACCCGCTCTTCGTAAAAGTTCTTAATCAATTCCTTGACCTCAGATGGTCGAAACTTGCTCTCCGCTTCCCGGGTAATTTTTTCAACATCTACCTGATTAAAACGACGGGCAAAAAACTTCATCTCCAAAACCATTGATGGAGAAGCACTAAACGAATCAAAGCCCAATCCAATTAACAAGGGAAGAAAGTGAGGATCCCCAGAGATTTCTCCACACAGCGTAACGGGTAAATTCTTTTCCCGGGCAACACCTGCAACTTGTTTAAGGGAGCGAAGTACGGCGGGGTGGTGAGGTTCGTAAAGAAAAGCGATTTCATTATTTACCCGATCTACTGCCAAGAGGTACTGAACAAGATCATTGGTACCGATACTAAAAAAATCTGACTCCTCAGCGAGTAGATCGCAAATGGCAACTGCAGCGGGAGTTTCAATCATACAACCCAGTTGAATGTCTGGATCATATTTTTCTCCACGACTGTCCAGTTCGCGCTTTGCCTGAGCAATAAATTCCTTGGTGCGAATAACCTCTCCAACTCCTGAAATCATTGGCAACATAATACGCATGTTTCCATGTGCACTTGCCCGCAAAATTGCTCGCAATTGATCTAGAAAAACGGACGGATTGCTCAGGCAGTATCGAATTGCCCGAAAGCCCATAAATGGATTGGCCTCTCTTTGTTGGTTCAAACCATCAAGTAATTTATCCCCACCAAGGTCCAAAGTTCTTATAGTAAGGGGCTTTCCTGAAGCCGCTTCCACCATCTTGGCATATTCTTCGTACTGATCATTTTCAGAAGGTAGGGAATTGGTTCGAAGAAATAGAGATTCTGTACGGTATAGCCCAATACCTTCACACCCCAGATCGATTGACTTCTTGACCTCTTCAGGTGTATCTGCGTTCGCCCAAAGATTAAGAACTTTTCCGTCAGCAGTTTGTGAGGGTAAGGAAGACTCCTGCTCGACCAAATTAATGAGTTTACGACGTTGAACATCAACTTTTCCGTATCGAAAAAGAGTGGTTTCACTGGGATTAATAATTGCAACCCCTTCAAAACCATCGATCAAAAGTTCATCACCTTGCCGTAACTTTTCAGTCAAACCACGCAAACCAACTACCGCAGGAACTCCACTTGCTCGTGCCATAATAACCGCATGACTGGTCTGACCGCCAAGGTCTGTGGCAATGCCCAAAATTTTCGTGCGGTCTAAAGCCGCCGTATCCGATGGGGTTAGGTCTTCCGACACCAATACCTTAGGTTGATCAAGGAAGGCGGTACCCGATGCGGTGGTGCCGGAAAGACACCTTTGTAACCTGCGGGAGATATCCCGTAAATCAACGGCTCGTTCCCGTAAATATTTGTCCTCCAGTTGGTCAAAAAATGAGAGGTATTTCCCGGTTACCCGGTGAACACACTTTTCAACATTTTCACCGGACTCTTTAATGTCTTTCTTTACATCTTCGATCAAGGCACGATCTTCCAGCACCAACATATGTGCATCAAAAATACCCGCTTCCTTTTCACCAAGATTTTTAGCAACATCTTCCCGGATTTCTCGAATTTCTGATTTGGTCATCTCCAAAGCCTCAAGAAAACGTTTAATCTCCTCTGCCTGGTCAGACTCCTCTACCTCGTATGTGGCAATCTTTACTTCGTCATGCAGGAAGCGAAATACCGGACCATGAGCAATTCCAGGAGACGCAGGAATCCCGAAAAGCATAAGTTCAGAAGTATTATTGTTGTCCTCAATCATCGCAGAAAATTTTAACCAAATTTCTATTATGCCTCATAGTTGGTGGCATGGAAAACAAATTCTGCCCCAAAAAATAATAGTTTTAGTTAATTATTTCACAGGTTTGTATAATCGATTTATCTCCCCATGCATTAATTATTAAATCCTTCAGGTGCGAAACTTGATCAAACCCTGATGGTAATAACGCAAAGCAAGAACTTCCACTACCTGAAAGCCTTGGATGGATTCCAAATTGCTGTTTAATTTGTTCAAATAGAGGAAGGAAATAACGATGCTTTTCAAAAACAGGGATTTCTAAATCGTTGTGCAAAAATTTCTCAATAGGTAAGTTTCCACTTTCCCAAGACTTCACACTCTTGAGTGCCCAGTCTTTTGAAGAATAACTTTTTTTACGAGCAAGCCCAGCATACACATCTGCGGTTGAAAAACCAATATCCGGACGGAAAAGCAAAACTTTTTGTCCGGAGATTTGCTGAGATAAAGATTCCTTAATCGAACGAACCTGCTCTCCCCTCCCCTCTGCTAAACATAAACCCGCGAGTTAAAAAACTTGGGCAATCTGATCCAATCTCCGAAGCTAAATGATAAAGCATATCCTCGGGCAACGAGTCATCCCCCAATTCATTCATACCCAAGAGGGCCGAGACGGCATCCGAACTTCCTCCACCCAAGCCCGACATAGGGGGAATTTTTTTCTTTAATGAAATCTCAACTCCCCAACTTTCTCCACTTTGCTGAAACCACTTATCTACGGCTTGGGAGATTAAGTTGTCTGAAGTTTCTAATTCCTCAAACCCTGGACAGCTTAATTTTACTCCTCCATTCTTATCCCTTCGTTTCATCTCCAAGGTATCGCCAACTGAAACTTTTGCCAAAACTGTGCAAAGATCATGGTAGCCATCTTCTCTCTTGCCCGTAACTGCGAGGAATAAGTTAACCTTTGCAGGAGCAAAGAGTTCAACCGTATTTTTCGACCTATGCTTGATTCGTTCGATCATAACTTTTTTTATGTTAAGGAGCCAAAGATCGAGGGGCGATACAAGAATTGAATTGGCTCAAACCTATGACCAAGCATGATGAATACAAGAACATGAGTGCATCAACACCCGAAATTATTCTCGCTCTCGATTTGGAAGATCGTGAGCAAATTCATCAAGTCCTCGAAAAAACCGGCGATCGTTTAAGTTGGGTAAAAGTCGGGTTGCAAAGTTATTTGCGGGACGGCCCTTCTCTCGTACGGGAACTAGCGAGTACAGGAAAGAAAGTTTTTCTCGATCTTAAACTTCATGACATTCCCAACACTATGACCAAGGCCCTTGAAAGTTTGGTTGATCTTCCGGTTGGACTCATCACATTGCATGCATGTGCCGGCCCAGAAGCATTGGAACGATGTGCAGAATTCGCCAACAAACACATGCCTAATGTTACTCTGTTAGGAGTAACCGTCCTTACCTCCACGAATCAAGAGGGCTTGAGTGCCATCGGGGTAAATAACCCTGTAGATGATCAAGTCCTTCGCCTTGCTTCTTTGGCAGTGAATCAGGGAATTGGAGGAATCGTCTGTTCGCCTTTGGAACTTCCATTACTAAGAAAATCATTACCTGCATCAACTGCACTGGTAACACCAGGCATTCGACCTCTCAATTCCGCTGTCGGAGACCAAAAGCGAATCATGACACCAGGACAAGCCAAGCAAGCAGGAGCCAACTTTTTGGTTATTGGCCGGCCCATTCTTGCAGCAGCCAATCCACGCGATGCCCTTGATTCAATCCTCCAGGAATTGGATTCCACAAATCTATGATCGGAGCCATTCTTCTAGCCGCAGGTAGCGGATCCCGAATGCAGGGAGAAATTGAAGATAAGTTATTGCATCCAATCGGTAGCAGTAATGCCTTCTCCCTTTGCTTTCGTTCTTTCTTAGAGCTCAGAGAGATCGACTACCTTATCATTACATACAAGACGGCTACTCAACTTGAGAGACTCCAGAATTCCTGGGATAAACTGTCTGCAACTGTACAGGAGGCTCATGAGAAACAAGTCCTTTGGGTTCAAGGAGGGAAGGAAAGGCAAGACTCTGTATACGCTGGATTGCTCGCATTTCCAGATGAAATAACTCATGTCTTAGTTCATGACTGTGCCCGTCCCTTCATCCGCACTCAAACCATTTTGGATTGCGTCCATGAAGTCGCTTCCGGTCGGGCAATAACCGTGGCCCGCCCCTTAAAAGATACCTTGCGTCTGCGTACCGAAAATGTGGAAAAGCCGCTGACTCCAGGAGCCACAAAAACCTTAAACCGTTCTAATCATTGGCTTATGGAAACTCCGCAGGGTGCCCCCAAGTCCTGGCTGATTGAAGGGTTGGAAAGGGCAAAAAATGAAAACATTGCCCTAACCGATGATATGGCAGCGGTGGAATTGCTCGGACATCCAGTCGGCTTACTCGAACCAAACTATCCAAACCCAAAAATCACCACTCCTGATGATTTTGCCTACGCACAATTCCTTTTCCAATCATGAATTCTCCAACCATTCGTACCGGCCACGGCTTTGACCTCCATCAGTTGGTCGAGGGTAGAAAACTAATTCTTGGAGGCGTGGAAATCCCCCATCCACTCGGACTCCTTGGTCATTCAGATGCAGATTGCTTAATTCATGCCCTTGCCGACTCAATCCTTGGTGGCTTAGCTCTGCCGGATATTGGCCACCATTTTCCCGATGACGACCCCGCCAACCAAAACCTGGACTCTTCTATAATTCTACAAAAAGTGGTTAGCCTGTGTCATGAAAAAGGCTATTGTGTTGGCAATGTGGACCTTACCTTAATTGCTCAACGTCCCAAATTAGCTCCACACTTAGCGGAGATGAGAAAAAATTTATCCGGTTTACTCCAAATCCCAGAAGACTGTATTGGAATCAAAGCAACTACTCACGAAGGTATTGGATCCCTGGGAAGGGAAGAAGGTATTGCTGCCCATGCAGTATGCCTACTTTTTAAAACCTAAAATACATTGTCGCTGGGCATTTGCCCAAGCCACACAATCAAGCAGTAGCAAATAGGTCAGAGAAGAAACGTTCGATTTCCACCTGCGCATTTTCCGGACTGTCCGATGCATGAGCCACATTGCGCATACGATCAGTGCCTAAGTCCCCACGAATGGTACCTTTTGGTGCGGTGGTGGAATCGGTTGGGCCCAAAAGGTCGCGAACTCCTTGCACCACATTTTCTCCCTCTAAAATCATAGCCAAAACAGGGCGGGAACTCATAAAAGCTGCAATTTCAGGAAAGAAAGGTAAGTCGGCAACATGAGCGTAGTGCTCAGCTAGTAGCGCATCGTCTAATTGTACCATACGGGTAGCAATGATGCCGTAGTTCTTTTCTTCGAAGCGTGAAATAACTTGTCCGGCAACTTGTTTTTCCAAGCAGTCGGGTTTAAGGAGTATTAGTGATCTTTCCATTTGGGATAAAAGAGAAATATTATGCAAAAATATTGGACCGATGCGAGTCTATACCGATCAGATTTTTAAACCGGCAAATAAGAATTTAATCAGGAATTCGAATCTTTATCCTCATCCGAGGAAGAAACGCTAACCTTTTTCTTTCCTTTCTTTGCCTGCTCAAACCTCAGCCCAATCTTTTCATCCTCATGAAGGAGGACTTGGATAGGAACAGATTTTCGGATATCTCCAGCAAGAAGTGCCTCAGCCAGATTGTCTTCCAAATATCTTTCCACAGCACGGCGTAAAGGACGGGCGCCCAATTTTTTATCATACCCGTGCTCGATTAGAAAATCCTTAGCTTCCTTCGAAACATCCAGTTTTAACTTACGCTCTTTTAAACGATCAGATACTTTTTCGAGTTCCAACTCTACAATCGCGGTCATGTGCTCCTTGAACAACTGACGGAAGATCACAATCTCAGTCAATCGATTGAGGAATTCTGGCTTAAATATCTTTTTCGCTTCTTCCAAAATCTTTTCTTTAATTTTGTCGAAGTCCTGCTCGGCATTGCTAACCGAAAAACCAAGCGAGGTATTCCGCTGGAGAATTTCTGCACCAACATTGGAAGTCATAATTAGGATAGTATTTCGAAAATCTACTTTTCTCCCCAAACTGTCCGTTAATCGGCCGTCCTCTAAGATTTGCAGCAGAATCTGAGCAACATCGGGGTGAGCTTTTTCAATTTCGTCAAACAAGATAACCGAATATGGTCTGCGACGTATTGCCTCCGTAAGTTGGCCACCCTCGTCATGTCCAACATATCCGGGAGGTGATCCGATCATGCGGGAAACCGCATGTTTTTCCATATATTCGGACATATCCACCTGAATAAGTGATTCCTGATCTCCAAAAATCCGCTCCGATAAAACCTTGGCTAAGTGAGTTTTACCAACTCCTGTGGGTCCGAGAAACATGAAAGATCCGATCGGACGCTTTGGGTCTTTAAGATCAGCACGGGAACGGCGTAGAGCTTTGGCAACCACTTGGGTGGCAAAATCTTGCCCGACTACCTGTTCGCGTAATTCCTCTTCAAGCTGGAGCAGTTTCTTGCTCTCCTTGGACTCCATACGATTGAGGGGAATCCCCGTCCAATCGGCAACCACTTGGAGCATATCATCTTCATTAACATCGGCTCGATTTTGTTCACGATTTTTCTTCCAACTTTCAAGCACACGTTCGCGCTTGGCTCGGAGTTTTTTTTCTTTATCGCGAGCTTCGGCAGCATCTTCAAAGTTTTGATCGGAAATAGCACTTTCTTTAGAAGCACAAACTTCTTTAATTTCGTCGGATAAATCCTCAATTTCCTGAGGACGCTGCATCGATTCCATGCGGGAACGGGCACCAGCTTCATCTATAGCATCGATAGCTTTATCAGGCAGAAATTTGCCGGTGACATAGCGATCTGTCAATTTGGCAGCAGCCTCCAAGAGATTTATCGGTATAATTGACATTGTGATGATCTTCATACTTAGAACGAATTCCCTGCAAGATCTTGACTGTATCTTCAATCGAAGGTGCCTCCACCTTGACCGATTGAAACCTACGATCCAGACGCAGAATCTTTCTCTATGTATTTTCGATGTTCCGCTAGAGTAGTTGCACCAATGCACTGCAATTCACCACGGCTAAGTGCAGGCTTGAAGATATTGGAAGCATCCATCGCACCTTCGGCTGCACCCGCACCCACAATGGTGTGCAATTCATCAATAAAGATGATAATATTTTTGGCTTTGCGCAATTCGTCCATCACGGCCTTGATTCGCTCCTCGAATTGACCACGATATTTGGTTCCGGCAACCATAAGTGCGAGATCTAAAGTTACGACTTTTTTATCGATTAAATTTTCAGGCACCAATCCGCCAGCTATTTGCTGAGCCAAACCCTCTACGATCGCGGTCTTACCTACCCCGGCTTCTCCGATGAGCACTGGATTATTCTTCGTCCTCCGGCAAAGTACCTGAGTAACCCGACGAATTTCCGCAGATCTGCCAACCACTGGGTCCAATTCACCTTTTTTGGCCAATTCAGTAAGGTCCCGACCAAAGGCTTTGAGGGCAGGAGTCTTTACATCTTTACCCTTTTCTTCAGGCTCATCTCCATCTCCACCCACCACAGAGGATTCTTTCTCCTCACTGGATGCAAAATTTGGATCGAGTTCCGAAAGAATTTCGTTTCGGCAACGGTCTACATCGACATCTAAAGACTTAAGAACCCGGGCGGCTACACCCTCCCCTTCACGGAGTAACCCGAGTAAAATATGCTCGGTGCCAACATAACTGTGGTTGAGAGACTTCGCCTCCTTACCCGCTAGAGCTAGTACTTTTTTTACCCGTGGGGTGTAAGGAATGTTCCCGGAAGGTTTGGCTTCAGGTCCCAAGCCCACTTGTTCATCGACTGCTTGCCTTACGGTATCGAGATCCAATCCCATTTTTTGTAAAACATTTACCGCAACGCCTTGGCCAAGGTTGATCAGGCCAAGAAGTAAATGCTCGGTACCGATGTAATTGTGATGAAACCGATCAGCCTCTTTGCGTGCCAAAGCGAGCACTTGCTGGGCTCTCGGTGTGAAATTGCTCATTGGTTCAGACATGACTTTAGAATATGGTTGATAAGTGGTTAGTCAACTTGTGCGTTTAAGTTTAGTTGAGGCATACGCAAAAATTCTTTGCGCAAGGTTTCGGCCCGTAATCGGTCGCGTTCACCAGGTTCGATTGGCTTACCAGCAGAGAGTTGGACATGGCCCGGTTGAACCTCAATGAACATTCGATCTGCTAAGGCCCGAAATTTTTCGGGTAAATATCCAAAATCAGCAGCTAAGCGAATAAGTGAAAGATGGTCCATAGCTTCTGAACTTTGGATCAAATAACTGGTCTTTAATGAACCGACCGCACGGCTAATTTTATCGGTCAATCTCAAGCCATCGTCTTCAGATAATTTCTCTCTGGCTAAGCGTTCTTGTTGAACAATGTTTTCCAATGTCATTTCCAACCTCTCAAGAATTGCAGATTCAGACTCTCCAAGAGTTTGCTGATTGGAAATTTGAAATATACTACCGCTTGCATCGGAGCCCTCTCCAAAAAGTCCACGCACGGCAATGCCCAAGTGATTAACCGCATTAATTACCTTGTCCATATTCTTGGACATTACCAAGCCAGGAAGGTGCATCATGACCGATGCCCTCATCCCAGTTCCCAAGTTAGTCGGACAGGCGGTTAGAAACCCCAACTGAGAATCAAAAGCATAATCCAGGCTAGATTCGATTCCAGAGTCCAAAGAATCTGCAAGTTTCCAGACCTTGGAAAAGTCCAAACCATTTGCCAAAACCTGAATCCTTAAATGATCTTCCTCATTAACCATCACGCTACAGGCACGATCGTTGGAAAGAACAACCCCTCCCGATTCGTCAGACTGAGAAAGTTCCAAACTTATCAAATGTTTTTCGACTAAAATCTGGCGATCTAACTCACTCAATTCGTCTAATTCCACAGATGTACAGGATTGTAAAGGTTTCACTTTACCCAAAGCACTCATACATTTGCTAAGAACTGCTTTTTTCTGACCAGACTCTGCTCTCCCGGGAAAAGGGAATTCGCTCAGGTTTCTGGCCAACCTTACTCGAGTACTCAATGCAATGGGGCAAGGTTTAGGAACCTTGCTTTTTGATTTAGAGAAGAAGAGGTCGTGAAACATAATAAATTTAAGCGGAAGCAGAGCTCTTGGCCTGTAATTTTTTTAAACGGTCCCTAAGTTTTGCCGCCTTTTCATAATTTTCTTCCTCTACCGCCTTTTTCAATTCTTTGCTCAAAAGTTCCTCGCTATCGTCCTGGCTTTTTTTCTTCACACTTCGTGAAGGCACTTTACCGAGGTGTTTGACACCTGCATGCATTCCATCAAGAAGGGGTTCAAGAACCGGGCGAAAAACATGATAACATGCTTCGCAGCCCAAACGGCCTCCTTTTTTAAAATCATGGTGAGTAGTTCCACAACTCTCACAAGTCATTGATGCAGTGGAAGCATCGGCTTTGGAAGGATTTTCATCCAGTAAATTACCGATGGATAAATTATCCGGGTTCGTCACCCCTTTTTCCTGAGCACAAGCCTCACACAAATCCATCTTATGCATTTGACCGTTAATGATTTGGGTCAGATGCACAGTAGCTTGGCTATCACAATGGTGGCACTTCATAATTTTTTAAATATTCCTTTCAATATAATATACCTAGCACGCACGAAAAATACAACGCAGATGATGCGCCAAATATGACATAGGAACCAAGTATGCGCTTTCCTTAATCAACCCGATGTATCCAAGCGCACGCCATCGCTTTTGACGCTTTCCCTAAACAGACCAATTAATTTTTTGGTCATCTCTCCGGGTTTCCCATCTCCAATCGGACGATGGTCCACCTCCACGCAAGGAATCACTTCCGCCGCTGTACCAGTTAGAAAACATTCGTCCGCAATCCATAAATCATAACGGGTAAGGGCCTGTTCCTTGGTCGGAATTCCAATACCCTCTGCAATATCAAGTACCGCTGCCCGGGTAATTCCCCGCAAAGAACCGGCATCCAAAGGTGGGGTATACAAAATCCCCTTACGGATAATAAAGACATTATCGCCCGTGCACTCGGCAATTTCTCCCTTATCGTTAAGCATTAAAGCTTCTAAAAAACCCACACGTTTAGCCTCGATCTTGGCCAATACATTATTCAGATAATTCAAACTCTTAACTGCCGGGGGAAGAGCTGCAGCATTGATCCGACGCGTAGGCACCGAAATAATCTTTAGCCCATTTTCGTACAATTCCTCGGGATACAATTGAATATTATCTGCAATCACGATCACCGTGGGAGGGCCACATCCATCCGGGGTGAGTCCAAGATGTCCAGGTCCCCGGGTTACAATGAGTCGGATGTAGCCGTTATTCAAAGAATTTTGCCGGCAGGTCTCACATACTACTTCTGTGAATTCCGCCCGGTTCATGGGCAGTTCGAGTAAGATCGCCTTGGCCGATTGTTCCAGGCGCTCCAGATGATCGTCTAACTTGTAGACGCACCCCTCATAAATGCGGATTCCTTCAAATACACCGTCCCCGTAGAGCAATCCATGATCGAATACAGATACCTTGGCATCTTCCTTTTCAACATAGTCCCCGTTTAAATAAATTTTCATCTTCTGAATTTTTATTAGCAGGAAAGTTTCCGACTTGGCGAGCGCCAAGCGAAAATCTTATTCACCGGTTGGCAATCAGGTTGTCGACAACCGAGGGATCAGCCAGGGTGGAAGTATCTCCAATCTGGTCGGTTTCGTCGGTGGCAATCTTGCGTAAAACCCGGCGCATAATCTTTCCCGATCGTGTTTTGGGCAAAGCGGGCGCCCAGTGGATCACATCGGGCGTGGCAATCGGCCCGATGACCGATCTTACCTGCTGTTTTAATTCCTTTCGCAATTCCTCGGTGTATTCCTGGTCTGCATTTAGAGTAACGTAAGCATAGATCCCTTCGCCCTTTACCTCGTGGGGAAATCCAACCACAGCAGCTTCCGCTACTGATCCATGTGCAACCAGAGCACTTTCCACCTCTGCGGTTCCCATCCGGTGGCCAGATACATTGATGACATCGTCCACCCGTCCGGTAATCCAATAATATCCATCTTCATCCCGACGGCATCCATCCCCAGTAAAATAATATCCCTTGTACTGATCAAAATAGGTCTCCTCAAATCGTTTATGGTCTCCATACAACGAGCGCATCTGCCCGGGCCAAGGTTCCTCCATGGCAAGAACACCATTTACTCCATTGCCCTCAATATGTTCGCCCGATTGTGCATCAAGCAAGACCGGCTTAACTCCAAAAAACGGAAAAGTTGCCGATCCGGGTTTAAGTGGAGTCGCTCCCGGAAGCGGGGTAATGAGAATACCACCAGTCTCGGTCTGCCACCAGGTATCGACAATTGGACAACGTTCCTTGCCCGCATTTCGATGGTACCAGCGCCAGGCTTCCGGATTGATTGGTTCCCCCACACTACCCAGGATGCGCAAACTTGGCATATCATACTTACTCGGCCACTCTTCTCCCGCAGCTGCAATCGCCCGGATGGCAGTGGGAGCGGTGTAAAACTGATTAACCTTCCACTTTTCAATCACTTGCCAATAGCGGTCGGGATTAGGATAGGTTGGTATACTCTCGAACATGGTGGTCGTCGCCCCATTGGCCAAGGGACCATATACGATGTAGGAATGCCCGGTTATCCATCCGATATCTGCGGCACAAAAATAAACATCCTCCTCGTGATAATCGAAGACATATTTGTGAGTGGTTGCGGTGTAGACCATATATCCGCCAGTCGTGTGCATCACGCCCTTGGGTTGTCCGGTTGATCCAGAAGTGTAAAGAATGAATAGTGGGTCCTCGGCATCCATTTCCTCACAGGGACAATCGGTAGAGGCACCCGTGGTTGCTTCGTCCCACCATAAATCGCGCCCCTCCTGCATCTCGCAATCGATCCCAGA
>CALSMY010000009.1 GCA_943787575.1 uncultured Opitutales bacterium
TCAAGCTCTCAGCCATTTGATCATACTTCTAATTTAGTCACCAAATTATAAGAGTATGGGTCTGCAAGAATTTCATTTCTACCCCTCCTCTGCACCAACTAACCGGGCTGATGCATTGGTTTCCGCAAGAATAGACAAGTGATTCTCATTCGATACAAGTCCATAGCCTGTTGGGTTGTTGATCACGGAATATTCGCCCAGCGACTTTCCAATATTCCTCACCCTCTTTTTTTCGCGGTATCGCGTGTGGAGTTTATATCCTCCTGTGTAAATAGGACCATCACTTGGATGGATTTTTTATCACTTCACTTGCTCCCGATCCAACCGAGTTACTCATAAGGCACACCTCCCGTCACTTGGTAGAGATCAAACTTCTTTAAATTGGCAGAGAATACTTTGTCGGAGTAATCATTTGGCCCTCTTTGGCCGGCAATTAAATAGACACTATCATCTAGGACAACAGCATCACCTGCGTAATTTGTTTTCCTGGAATATTACCAACTACTGACCATATGCTTTGTTTGCGGATCATATGCTTCAAAGCTTCTTGTTAGTGAGTTCCAGTCATCAGTAGCAGCGGTCAAACCGCCCCCCTACACAAAATCTTTCCATTAGCAACCCATTGCCACAGGCCAACCTCTTAACGAACTTAGGGAGGCTTCCGTCTGCCATGCATCTAATACAGGATCATAACTCTCAACTTTGCTAGTGGAGGCATGGCCTTCCAATCTGCCTCCAATTACCCCCATATCTTGTCCATTAAACCAAACAAGTTTAGCTCCCCTTCTGGCGGGTAGGCATTGGTTCTTTGACTGTCCATTCCTGAGTAGATGGATCGAAGCATAGAACTTGGGGCTAAATGTTGACCTGATGAGTTCTTACCACCAATCAAATATATCCTGCCATTAACTGCAATGGCAGTTGCATGATTTACTTTCGCTTGGCAATGAAACTCCCTCGGACCATGAATCCGTCTCCAGGTCATAAACTCCAACACTACTAAAGCCCAGTACCCCCAATAGCATAAAATTTGCCCCCTGTAGAAGCACTTGCTACAGCTGAGCGGGATATAGGGGAAGGCGTTAGGCTTTCCCATGTGTCTGTAACTGGATCATATTTCTCAAATAAATTTGTACTTCTTAATTCTTGGGGTATTTGAATAATCCACCACCGAAAAGAAAAATATATTCCGCCGTTCCCAATACACTAACCCCATCATAAGCATAATCAGTTACACTCACCGATGCCCTTTCCACCCATATTATAGGAATCTAAGTTGGCTTGTTGTATGAGGCTTAGTCCAGACGGTGCAGATGTACCCAGCCGGGATGGCAATCAAGCTACCAGCTGGCAAGTGCTCCATACACTCCGCCATATTAAATTTTGGTTTTTCTAATTCATACAGGGCCTGTACCTCTGCCTCGGACAAGGCACGCGTTGTAGATGCGGATGTCGTCGATCGAGCCAGTATAATAACTTCCAACCCCGAGTTTATAATGAGCTATTCGCTATAGGCCTGCGAATTACTATCCGTTGTTCCCCGCTAGTAAACCCGTTATGAAAGAGCTTGTTTTCAGTTTTGCTCGAAGTTGTTAAAAGGTGCGTCCAATCATTTAAGGGGTAATAAGTTGTTTGAAATACTAACACCATTCCAGCCTTCACGATAAAGAGTTGAACCTAATGCCTCCCAGGCTTGAGCTGAAAACTAATGGAGTAGTCCTTGCGAAGGGATGTTGTCAGTGATTGTATTATAACTTCCATCTGTTGCCCAAACTAAAGGTTTAATCCAAAGTGATATTGTTGCTTCATGTTGACCCGCCTAAAGGGTTGGCACTTCCCAAAATCGATATAGTCTTCAGAGAAATTATTCGCGAAGTCACCAGTTGGGGCAGAATTTACCATTAGAATCAAACTGATACGCTTTGCCCGCTTCCCCGTTTCTGTCTTCTCCAGAGGGTGGCACCATACACCGTACCATCATTTCCATTGCCCGACATATCGGACGCATTGCCGTCGAATGGATACCACGCAACCCAGCCCGCTGGTCAGATCGATCTTTGGTTTTTCTAATTCATACAATGCCTGTACCTCTGCCTCGGACAAAGCACGGTTGTAGATGCGGACATCGTCCATTGAGCCGCTAAAGAAATAAGCAGAGCTATTCCCTCTTTTTCCCAAAAGTAGATCAGAGGTATTTTCCGTATCAGTAAGATCAAAATTTGTAACATCAATTAGCTGACCGTTTTGATAGATAATTTGTTTTTGGAAAGAATTTACTAAAGTAAAATGATTATAATCATTACTGAAATTGAAGTCCATAATTGAGGCCCTAGAGCCACTATTACCCACATGTTCTATTGAAATATAGCTCTCTTTTACTAGAAGTTTTGTGAATCCTGAAAGCATATGGATAGTGATCTTCGCCTAATAGACTCCATTTCTCAAAAATGGAAGAATATTCAATAGTTGGCTCAGGAATAACAGCCCACAAAGAGAATGAAAATGGATTATCAGTGTTAAAATTAATAGAATCGTTGTGGGTTATTTTTATCCAAATCATCCCCATCAAACTCATACGCTTTGCCCGCTTCCCCATTCCTGTCTTCTCCAAGGGTGGCACCATACACCGTACCATTATTTCCATTGCCCGACATATCGGACGCATTGCCATCAAATGGATACCCACGCAATCAGCCCCGCTGGTCAGATCGATGGTTTCACCTTGAAGAGGATAGAATAGAGCAAAGACAGATTTATCTGCACCAGAATTGGCAGATTGATGCGTTTGATTGGCGTAGTTGAAATCGCCAGTAAAGGTGCCCACCAAAGATTATATTACCATCAGAATTTACAGTGCTTGAAGAAATATTGATGGAACCCGGAATTATTAAGTGTATCGAAATCCAATAGCTCTCCAGAAGTATTATAGGTTAAAATGTAGGAGTCTGAATTAGCAGACGGAGATAAGGTAGTTCTATTGCTCAATGTAATCTTGTTAGAGAATGAACCAGCGACAACCAGTGTGTTATCGTTTAAATATTCTAGGGCCGAAATGGATTCATCTCCACTACCCTCCCACAATTCGTACCCATTGCCAATCGCCTGAAGGGTTTAACTTTGCGAGAAAGCCCATCCTCGCCCACCCTCGAGAGTCAGTAGAAATGTCACCAAAATCACTGTTTCCAGATATGTTGCCACTCAAATTAAACATTGTCCTGTGAATCCGTGGTAAGAGCAAGTGTAGTGCCCTCATAAGTTGAGTTTTCGTTATTACTTCCAGCTCTTTTGGCCCAAAGGAAATTCCCCTGAGCTATCAAGTTTAGCGATGAATGAATGTCGTCAGCCCCCTCCATCTACTGTTCCGCCACCTCTGGAGGTTAAGGAAATATTTCCAAAACTTGCTGTATTTCTAAAGTTGCCCCGCCCAGTAAATATTACCTGAAGAGTCTACAGTGATTGCTTTCCCCAAAATCACCCGAATTACTTCCTCCTGATACAGCCCACTGCCAGTTACCATCTGCATCTATTTTTGCTAGAAAAAGCATCGTACCATCCACGCCCGCCTACATTTTGAGTGCCAATGCCTGCTGGTCCCCATAAACATAACCAGTGATAAAGCTATTACCAGAAGAGTCAGTATATAAAGCGTCAGCACCACTCCATGCAGATGTCGCAATCGGTTTTACCCATAGCCAATTGCCTGATGCGTCGACTTTCCCAACCCAAGGATCCCTCTCATAGTTGTGAGAGACATTTAATCCCGCCCCAGTTATCATCTGCACCAAGATGTCCACATAAATAGAAATTTCCGGAACTATCAGATGACACTCCTTTTAAAAATGTTTGGTTGGTTTTGGAGGTTGAGAAAGTCCATTTAACAGATTGTTCTGAATCATAACCCTTAGCATATCCTCCACTTCCTATACTTCCTACAATGGTGAATTCATCATTAGAAGAGACTTCAATATCCTGAGCAGAGCGAAAATCTAAATCCTGAGACTGAACGAACCAAGGAGACGGCATTTGTTGGGCTAGGCAAATCACTAGAATAGTTGGCATCCAAATAAAAGATGTTCTTTGTTGGCGTTTGCATCGGATCGCCCCAACATTGTGCGGTGGTGTATGAGGAGTTGGGGGGCTCCAGAAACTTTCATGCGTATCTGTAAATAGAGATTACTCAGCCCCCTAATACAGAGGATGGGAGCATGTCCTCAAATGTTTTTCCATCGCTGAACGATGTGGTCGGGCGTGGGCAGATCGATCAGGTTGACCCAATTGGATCCATCCTTAGATGCCCAGGCAGATGCCCTCGCCACTACCAGAGCCATAGGCTCCGCTAACATTAAAATTCCAAACCGATAGGCTGATTCTTGTTTTTGCTGATTTTAAGGAACCGTCAAAGGAATATTTGTAGGTCAATTTAGCTTCTTGATTATTAGTGGATGGGCCAAAATAGGTGAGAGGGTGGAGATTGCCACTCTGAATATTTCTTAATGCCTGGCTGCTCGATCAAGTAATCACTGGCCCCACTTTGATCCAAATGCTTAAACCCATGGCGAAAGTTCACCAAGTTTTCCGAGTTTAGTTCTGTTGATGGCTCAGAAGATGGAGGGTCAGAGGATTCATTACCTGGTGCAGTTGAGAGCAAATCAGCCCCAGTAGTTTGAGGAAGAGTCTGGGGCAGAAGTTAAGGTGTTTGGTACATCCGCAATAGCGATGTAAGAGACTCCGTCGTATATTACCAGATCTCCTTTGCTATATGCCGTACTTGTTTGCCAATCGAATGGATATGCAAGAGCGATGGAATGAAGAATTAGGTAACGGTATTACACTTAGGGCTCGTGAAAAATTCATTCATGAAAAATGAATTTTAGAATTATAATTGTCAAATATATGGCACCCAATAGATCACCTCTTTAGCGTTTCTATTTAAAGCGGTAGCATCCACTTCCACAAATTTGCTTTAGCGTTTTTTACCTGCTGTCCAGGCTTCGCCTTTTTCTTGAATTTGGATGATTAATATACTCGGCAAGCTGAGTAAAGCATTGTGCCGGCTATGCTTCTTGTGGTGCCAAGCCTTTTACCGAGTTCATTTCCAGAGAGAGCAAAAAAGGGTTTGGGTATCCTTTTGGTCATTTTGGGCAAGATCTCGGCAGATTCTGTGATATACCCTTGGATGTCTGCAGGAAGCGATTGATACATGGTTTGTTCTTCCGGGAAATCTTTCAGATAGGAGTTTTGGAGCGACTTTAACATAGCCTCAGCTTCCATCATATGTTGATCGATCGAGTCCTTGAAGAATGGCTTGTAGATCTCGTGAAATGCTGCAGCCAAAAATAATATTTGATCATTACTAAACCTGTGGAAGCACCGAGCGATAAGCTTTACCAGGGATTCATTCCGTTTAGAGAAATCGATTTCTAGTCCACCGCTCAATGTGAATTTCCCAGATGCTTTTTATCCCAGGGTTTTCTTTGATAAATAACTCTTTTCTTTGCTGGCAAATTGGAAGTAAGTGTAAGCGTTCACCCGCTATTTCAAAAGGGTTTTTAGGTTTATCTGCATAGGCATAGTTGTAGGGGCACAGTCTGAGTCTCAGAAAAATCTGTGTCTGTGTGCTGGGACTGAAGCTGAATACCTGTGTCTGTTTCTAAATCCTGGAACTGAGGTGCTGTTGCTAAACCCTCTAGCTCCCATAAAAACATCGAGTGGGTAATTGCCATCCTTAACCATGATCGAGTCATCCGATGGTATGATCATTAATGCATTTTTTGCTTGTGGGACTGGTGTCAATTTCTTGGAAAGGGTATGCTTTCTTGAAGTATGCGATCATCTCATCTTTCGCCGCCTTATGATTGTCTGGATTGATCGCCGCCAATGCTTTTACGCCCATTCCCCGCTGGGACTTATACAAGCCATTAAGATGTGCTCATCACTAAAAAGTGATTTCATGTGGCCCCTGAGGATCTGGCACATTGTCAAAATCAACCTTGGATTAAACCTATGTGTTTCTCTAGTGTCCTGCCTTTTAGGGTTCCAGAGGGACTGATTGCAGTCATCCCAGTTTTAAACTCTCCTTTGTTTTTCCGGAGCATCTGAAAGAGATCTCAAGCGGTCAACTTCACTGGCATAAGCTCCATCTTTGATTTCTTGAATAACCTGACCCTACAGTCAGGGGTAACCCACTAGGGGAAGTTGCCGGTTACTGAATTAAAGCGTGATACTTCCGAGTTAAGATATTTAGATGCTAAATTCTTCACGACTCCACCTCCCCCAAAGCTTGCTATATAGCTGATCAGACCTTGGGAATTTACGAGTCTTACGCCTCGGTTCTTTCCTTTCTGGAGAAGAAGTTTGGACTCAACCTGCGGAGAATAATCGTTTTCCTTGCAGGGTGCGGACCAATCGGTGCATCACCGCTCGGCTAAGCCCTGTATGTGGGCATCTTGTGCCCTGTCGCGGGCAATCTTACCCAGATTGGAGCATGCCGTTATTGTATTAAGTTCACTGAAGGTATTGTTATCCATAACCTCATTTTTGAACAGGCAGTCATGGATGTCATCGAGGGGTACTAAAGAAATGTTTACTCCCCCGAAAATGTATAAGCTTCAGAAATTGATTTCAGGGGTCTTTTAATCAAATTTACTTTCTCACGAATTGTTTTCTCATCAACCCAACCGACCAAAGCGTAAAGCTGATCGTCAACTGGTTACAAACCACTCGTGAGTCCCGCACGATTGACCAACACCTATCGTGAAACATTGCAGAAAATCATGAACGGGGATGTCAACAGCTACCTCAAATCCATGGTTTACACTCGCGCTTGGGCTGAGCAAAACAAAATTGCCCGCTCGAGTAAGTCATGAAGAAGTCATCTTTTTGAAATTTCGCACATGCACTTGCATGGGATTTGTAAATTAGTTGCAATTTCTCAAATACAAACTGAAGCATAATGCATGAAATTATCTTTATCGTTTTTTTGTTTAATCTTAATTTTTACCTCTAGTCACCATCTTCTTGGGTCAACTGCTCGACAGCTGTCCAGATTGGTTGGCTATCAAATTATTTACGCAGGGAGTGTTACAGATAAACTGGAAAACCAACTCTGCACGACTGTTAGAAGTCGATAGCAATCACATCTTCAAATTGGATAATTTTAATCCTTCATTCTCACTTATCATGAATTTAGAAGATGTCGTAATCTTTAAACATAGAAACGGAAACCTTAAGATCTTGGTGGATAGGGAATTATTCGATGCTATGGAAATCGACCCAAACCAGTTGTCAGGAGTTTCTCAAGTTCCACAGAGGGCACAAGGCCCGATTATTATTCAACCGCAGGCTCCTCAACAAAGAGCTATACAGGCACCTGCTGCTCCAAATTGGCCACCTCCTGCGCAGTATGTTCCTCTGCAAACCCCAAGGACTCCAAACATCGATCGTTACCGAGTTACGCCTGGGGTACGATAGACATAATATATTGCCACCAAATTGCTACCACACGCCTGAAAGGCACTTAATAATAAGAGGTGTGGACGCATTCGTAATGCGTGGGTCGTCGGTTCAAATCCGATTCCCGGCTCTCTTTTTGTGGTACTTAGATCTTCTGCTGGGAGTAACTCGGGGTTCGATGGTTCTTCTAATAACTAAACTTCCACCGCATTTTCTGGACCGTGTAATTCGTACAGGCATTTAGCTTGGTTTATCCCAACCATTCATTTAGGGGTGGGTGATGGAGACGAATGTCATTGGATTAAGGTTAGACGAAAGTGACATTTATAACAAAATTATTTCAGCAGGTATTCCTTGGTTTGAGTTGATTGTTTAAATTCTACACCTCGCTCAAAAAGTCTTTTAGGTTTGGTTTAGATATTTTAGTGTTTCAATGTGTAAGTTTCTCCAAAATAAATTAAATTTGGGAATCTTAAGGTAATTAGAACCATTGCGTCTTAACTCAAATTTGACTATTTAAGGATATTGAGATTTCAATCAAACAACATGAAAATATGCCTTATTCAATAGAAGTACACTTTGACGATATTACAAACGCAGCGATTCAAGAAATGTGGAATGTACTATCCCAAAACAATATTCCTTGCAGGGCTTTAGAAAAAGACTTTTCGCCCCATATCACATTGGTTTATGGCGAAATTAGCGGGCTTAAAAAAGTAAATTGGGATTTTTTGGAAAAACAAAAGACTTTTAAATTTGAATTTAATGCATTCGCTGCATTTCCAGATAGAGGCGTTCTTTTTCTTTCGCCTGAAAAATCAAATTTATTGTCTGAACTTCATAATCTTCATGATGCAAATGCAGAATTTTCATCAATGAATAAATTTTATCGGACTGATTTATGGGAACCCCACTGCTCATTAGCTAGTAGGCTTTCACCCAAACAATTAGAAAAATCTGTGAAGTTGTTTGAGGATTTTAAGTTTCCACTTGAAGCAACCTGCGTTTCTTCAAATTTTGTTAAGTATCCCAAAGCTGAAGTTCTTTCATCCTTTCCATATCTTCCTGAGTAAATTTTAAGCGTTCGGCTTTGAGGATAAATATAATTTAACTTTTTATTTACCAAGTTACTGCCTTTAATACCCTGAGTTGCTAATTATGTTTAGCGACTTGCGGTAAGCATAGATTAAAGCTAATCAAGAGATTCATGATTTGGAGAGTACATTTTGCATCGTTTTTAGTAATTATTCTTTGCAGTTGTGAAGATGATTCGGTTGCAACGCTTGAAAACACTCCTACTGAATCCACATTAACAAGACGGGAACGGGTGCGAGAGTTGGAGTCCGATTTGGAGGTAGCCAAGTGGGAAAATGCTCGGTTGAGTTTAAAGCTTCGCAGGGTAGATGGAGCTTCTTTGGTAAGGGATAAAAAAACCAACCTTTGGCACCATGATGTTGAGCGTACTCCATTTACGGGAATGGCTTTAGAGAACTTCCCTGACGATACGCCCCGGGCGGAGGCTTATTTTCTCAATGGTCAAAAAGATGGGATGGAAAGGTTATGGTATCCCAATGGTAAGCTTAAGGAGGAAGGGCAATGGTTCAATAATCGAGCAAATGGATTGATGCGTTCATGGGACCAGGATGGTAAAATATCCAAGGCGGTGCGTTACAAGAATGGAGAACTTATTGAAGTTCTCCGCTAGTAGTAAGTTGCCTAAATTAACGACTGAAGTTAATTCCTCTGGGCAAGGGAACTTCACCAATCCATTGGGGGCGTTCACAAAAGATTTCTCCCCAAGGGTGCTCAATACTTCACGGACTAAAATTTGGTAAGCCCTTTCTGGTTGGCCAAAAGAAAAGGTAAGTAGGATATCGGTCCTTTGATTGGGCTTAGCCGTCTCGTCAAAATCTTTAATTAAAATGGGCCCACCAGCAGAGGATTTATCAGGACAAAAATAAAAGAGGCGGTCTGGGAAGGGAGTATCAAAGCGAAATAGCATATCAGCTTGTCCCGACCCGTTTCCCAAAATATTTTGGTTATAAGCTTTATCTGAATCTTCCGGAGAATACCCAATCATTAGAGGTTTTCCGTGGGTAGAATGATCGAGTTGCAAACGATAAGTAAGTTCTCGCTCAAAAAAAAGGGTTTTTGGATCGGTCGCATTACGATCAATCATGGAATCTCCAGTAACTACAAAACGATTATTTTTCCAATGAACCGAAAGAGGAATTTCGATGGCAAGTAGGCGGGTAGTCTCCCACTGAACTCCATAGCCTTTGGCCTCACGAAGAATCGGGTCAAAGGCTTCGCGCTGGATCATTTTGGGAGAGTTTTTTGCAATGTGGCGCCATTGATCCCTCCAGGTATGTGCAAAAGCAACTTTCCAACGTTCGAGCGGAGTCTTGGCACTGGCAGGATAATCTAAGGTATAAAATTGAAGTAGCTTTTGTCGGAGTTCAAAATTTTCTAAGTTAAATAGAAGATCACGAAACTGTTCTTCTTCGAGAGAGAAAATCGACCTTAAGTAAAAGTCGCTAAATTTGTTCTGACGAAAAGAGTCAAAGATTCTTCGGCCCAAAGCTTCCTTGGGGTGAATCTGTCCCCATAAAGAAGGTAGAGCGATGCCTGATACAGCAAGGATCAATAAAAAAAGTGATATAGACCTAAGGAGCATTTCTTTCGAAAAGTACCTAAATTATTACAGTCTACAAGCAATTAAGGGAGCCTGAGGGCTGAACAAAGAGAGAACACTATTCTAAATGAAGTAAAATTGGTTCAAAACTTGCAAGATGTTCACAATATAAATGAAAAGAATTCGACCACTCGATACCCGACAACTCCAAGCCTTTGAGCACCTTTGTCAAACGGGCAGTTTTACCCGCACTGCCAAGCAATTGTTGGTTACTCAGTCTGCAGTAAGTCATTCTTTACGCAGCCTGGAGAAAGAAGCGGGTTGTAAACTTATAAAAAAGCAGGGAAAGCAAATTAGGTTAACGGAAGCAGGGGAAAGGTTGCTTGCCTTTGCCCGTCCTTGGTTAGAGGAAATGAACCGGGTAAGGGATGAGATTCGTAGCTCTGATGATCAAGGGGTGCCTCGAATTCGTTTGGGGGCTAGCGATCAAATTTGTCGATTTTTATTACCACCACTATTAAAGGAATTTTCGAATTTAGAACCGAGGTGCAAATTTGAAATTCGAGGCTTGGATACTTTGGATTGTTTAAATCTTCTAAGTTCAAACGAAGTAGATCTGAGTTTAACAGTGGAACCTTTTCCCCGGTCAGACTATTTATTTATACCCTGTTTTTCCGATGAGTTGGTTGTGGTTACTTATCCTGAGCACAGTTGGGCGAAAAAGGGGATCGTATGTTGGAGAGATATAAACGGAGAAAAGTTTATTTTACCTAATCGCAGAGGTTTCACTTTTCGGGCAATTCAGGACTTTTTATCAAATAAAGGAATTCAACTTAATTCTTTCATGGAAATGAATAGTTCGGAAACAACCAAGGAGTTGATTAAGCACAAATTTGGGATTGGAATTTTGGCGGACTGGTTTGTTGCGAAAGAGGTTGAATCGGGAGAACTGGTCTCACTGCCTTTGGGACCAAGAAGACTGATTAGGCCGTGGGGCATTTCAACCTTGAAGAGTCACTCCCTCGGGACTGCGGAAAGAGCTTTTATAAAGTGTGTTGAACAAATGGGATGCCGTCTGGATGGTTAATCGTGACCCTTCCTTTAAGGTAAAGCTCCCTGGGAATTAAAAATTAAACCTATAACGCTTGCCTGCAAGCCATGGACATTAGAGAAAAGTATTATGGCTACATTCTTATCTTTTCTTCATTTGTTTGCCCTCTTCCTATTTTTTTCTCCTTGGGCGAATGGCCAAGGTTCTCCAAAGCCAGACCCATCCCGTTCTTTGCGTTTGTGCAAGGTACAAAAAGTAACTTCGTCCCCTGAACCAACGATGGATGCTGTTCGGTACGGCCTAGATCGATTATTGGACGGTAAATTGCCCAAGGATGGATGGCGCTCAACCTGGACGGCGTGGTATCAAAAAGATCCCGCGGTTATTTTTGATCTTGGAGAAGCAAAGAGAATTGGAGCGATTCGCGTTTATTTCCAAGCTTTTGCCAGGGAGGATGAATTAAAAAGTGTGGAGGTAGCTGTTGGTTTGGATGGCGAAAACTTTTTCCCATTTAATGAGTATGGAGAGATCGTTACTTTGCAGGAGAAAGGAACCTGGGTGGAAATGGATTTGCGAGCCGTTCGGGCCCGGTACTTTAAAATATCACCCAAGTTTCAGGGGTGGGGGCATCAATGGGGAGAAGTTGAATTTTGGGAAATCTCAAAGTGATAAATCTTTGAATCTAGGTAGAATTTCACTTTGGCTGACTGCCGGTTTTCCGGTCTGGTCGATACTTGTGGGAGTATCTGCTCTCTATGAGCCAGCCCTTTTTCTCTGGTATGGTGCGGACGCCATAAGCCTGGGCCTTGGTTTCATCATGCTAGGGATGGGTATTACCTTAAAGCCTCAAGATTTTCGCGATGTTTGGAAAGAACCAGGGGTAATTGCAATGGGGGTTGGCTTACAGTTTTTGATTATGCCAGCGTGGAGTGCTTGCCTTGCCTGGGTATTGAAATTGCCTGCGGAAATGGCCGTTGGGCTAATTCTTGTCTCCTGCTGCCCAGGGGGTACAGCCTCAAATGTGGTTGTTTTTTTGGCCAAAGCTCGCGTTGCTTTGTCGGTAAGCCTTACCCTGTGTTCGACTTTGGCAGCTGTATTACTCACGCCATGGCTGACTTATTTATATGCCGGTCATTATACTCCTGTGGACCCATGGTCTTTGTTGCAAAGTATACTTTTAATTGTCTTGGCTCCGTTAGCAATTGGAGTGGGATGGAATCGATTGTTCCCAAAGTCGGCGAGAAAGGCAGCACAATTTTCTCCACTTATCTCTGTGCTATTTATTTTACTCATTGTGGGCTTCGTACTCGCGGCTAAACGAGACTTGATTTTTGACCATGGATGGATCCTTCTTGTGGCTACCAGCTTGCTTCACCTCGGTGGTTTTTTTGGGGGCTATATTGGTGCTCATTGGTTGCATAGGGATAGGCTGGACAAACAAACCTTGTCGATTGAGGTGGGTATGCAGAATTCCGGTTTAGGTACCGCCTTGGCAACTAAGCATTTTTCTACCATGCCCATGGTACCTGCACCCTGTGCCCTTAGTGCCATTCTTCATTGCCTGATTGGAAGCCTTTTAGCATCTCGCTGGTCGCGTGCAAATGACATGTCTTTCAAGGATCATGTAGATTCTGTGAGATCCTGAGCATGAAAGAAGATTCCTGCGGACCACTTCCACATCTTCTGCGCCCTGAGGTTCATTGGTCCCGAGCCACAGGATATTTAAAACTGGGGATGTTCAAGCAAGCGAGAACAGAACTTTCTGGTTTACCCAATGAATTGCCTTGGTCGAAACAAAAGAAATCAATGTTACTCGAGATTTTTCAAGGGTTAGAAAATTGGAAGGAGATGCAAAAGGTTGCTCATGAATTGCGGATGGAGTTTCCCCAAGAAAGTGGATGGTGGGTAATGGATGCCTATGCAACGCGCCGATCTCTATCGATCGAACAAGCCAGGGAGATTTTACTCGAAGCCCTGGTTCATCACTATGATGACGCTCTGATTCGCTATAACTTGGCTTGTTATGCTTGTCAGTTGGGAAGTCCTGGAGAGTGCCTTGATTTTCTCAAGGAAGCGGCGAAGAGGGATGAGCGCTATAAAGCAATGGCTTTAGCGGACGAAGATTTAAAGGGAGTGCAAGATGCACTGCGAGAAATGGGCTGGAGTGAATAAATAGTTTAAAAGCACGGAAGTGTAGTTCTTAAACTACCTTATTTGCTCATGGGATTGCATTAGCCTTCGTTTGATCTCGATTAGCGGAGCGTTTGCTGGGTCTTGTGGATCTTGGTCGATCAGGTAATTAATATCTACCAGAGCTTCCACAAAACTGCCCAAGCCGTATTGGGTCATCGCACGCAGAGTTCGGTGGTATCGATCTTTAGGATTGATTGATACCAGGGCATCAAGATAACGCAGGGAAGCTGAAACATCTCTGTCCCAATCGGCAGAGCGCAACAGATTACGCAATATACGGTTTATAATTTCAGTTTCAGATGCGGGAGCAAAATCCTTGTCCGAAAGTTCTGAATGGGTGAGCGTATTGGCGTATTCTCGAGAAATGGTTCGACCGGAAAAAGCATCAATAATTACCGAGTCCTCAAGCTTCTGGCCGGGTTCTCGATAGAGGGCAAGAAAATGTCCGGGTGTAGCCAGTCCGGTAATAGGTAAGTCGATTCGCTTCCCAAGTTCTAAGAAGAGCAATGTCAGGGTTATGGGTAAGCCTTCGCGATCATCAATGACTTCATTGAGGTAACTGTTTGAACGATGGTGAAAATCTAAAGTGCTTCCGTGGTATCCAAGTTGCACGAATAATTCTTCGATTAAAATATCCAAAGTTTCTCGTTTGCTAATTTGCTTGGGAATCTTTTGAGCAATCCGGTTAGCCATTCGATCTACCCGATCCAGGTATTGTTTAGGTTGAAAGTCCGGGTTGTCCATTAGGGAAACCAACAGAGCGGCTCGAAGTAAAATCTCTTCGCTTTCAGTTTTTTCAGAAGTTAGCAGATCGGTAAGCTCTTTTATAATACGGGCAATCCTGACTTTTTCAGCTGATTGACGAAGACGTTCGCTTGCCTTTTCCATTTCGACTGCCCGATCGATTAAAGCTTGATAAAAGGATGAATCCAACTTGGTAAGATCCTGAACCTCAGACGGAGAGATAGACTTTTCTAAGACGAGTGTCTGGGATAGCTCATAGGCACGTTCCCGAATTTCGGGAGTAATGGATCCGGAGGATAACCTGGGTGAGATTCGGAAATTGCGAAATTCGGCGGCAGGCTCCCGGAATTTACATAGCCCAACCCAGCCCTTCTTGAGGGTGAAATCAACTGCCTCAATAACTTCCTGTTCATTTATACTGCAACGAATTTGACCGCCTTGATCGAATCGTATTTGGAGCCGATTCCATGTTCCGGGCAGGTAATCCGGAGAGGGAATGGTTTCGATAATATTCCAATCAAATACCTTAGGCCCATTAAAACAGGTAAGACGAAGAGAGCCATTGGTCGGATAAAATCCATAATGTTTCTCCTCGCCGTCTGATCCAAAGACTAATCCTGCTGCACCGCTTTCATCCTCAAGCCTAACTTCAACCTCAAGATCATAGGGTGGAGAGATTTTGGTTTGTTGTGCTAGGCAAATCATGCGACCGCCAAAGCCATCTCCCATTCCGGATGCCTTGATGATACCGGCACGCTGCCTCCAGTTTCCCCCTAAGGGTAGTCTCCATTCGTCTTCGTCGAGCATTCCAACTGTTAACCACCGTTTGATTGGAATAGGTCGGATCTCCTCCATTAATGACCGTAGTGCATTCGCGGGAACTCCGAACCCCATAGCACCGCCCGACTTAATGGTAAGAATTGCCAGCACCTCGCCATTACGGTCTACCACTGGGCTGCCACTGCTTCCAGCCTCGATAGGAATCGCAACCTGCACCATAGGGCGACCGTCCCCAAATTCCAACTCGCGGATCGCAGCCACCACCCCTTGGCTGACACTTAGGTCATAACCTAAAGGATTCCCGACAGATAGCACAGCCTGTCCGGGTTCAATCTTTGAAGAATCACCCAAGGGAAGGGTGGGGAGTCCGGATTGATCGATACGAAATAAGGCAAGGTCTCGACTGCGGTCGATTGCGAGAATTTCAGTCGGCTTGCAAAGCGTACCATCGGCCAACTCGACGGTGAATTCGCGGTGTTCACCAATCACATGAAAGTTCGTAGCGATCACTCCTTCTTCGTCGACAACAAAACCAGTACCCACACCCCAAGGCCCACCCCCCCGATTCACGCTCGATATCGTAACAATTGAGGGTTTGACGATGGCGGCTAAATGGGCAAATGGATCGTTGGTTCTCTCCTTAGAAAAAAGGCTGCTTCCTTCAAATAATTGGAGAGTCAGGCTTAGCACGAGGAGGTTACGAAATAGGATGGCCATAGGGTTGTAACTATTTACAGGATTGGGTGAAAGGTCGATTAGTCATGAGCAATTCAAACGGTGCGGCTAAGCAGTATGCCTGTCTTGACCTTCGGGATTTCGTTGATCAAAAGAGAGTTCCGACTGATCTGTTTCTTCCTCATTTAATTCCCCTCGATTCTCAGCAAAAGAAGAGGGTATTTCTTTTTTTGTCCGAATACCCATTGCTTTGAGCTTTTCCGCCTGCCCGATCAAATTCCCAGGCCCAGTTGACAGCTGCCCAACTGCTCGTTCGTGAGCTCCCACGGCTTTGTCCAAAGATTTACCCACCTCCTCAAGGTTTCCAAGAAATCCGGCAAATTTGTCAAAAAGTAAACCAGCCCGTTTGGCCACATCCTGAGCATGTTTGTTCTGTTTCTCTAATTTCCAAAGGTTGGCAACCGTTTTAATCGTAGCCATGAGAGTGGATGCGGTAATCAGTGCAATTTTACGGTCAAAGGCATATTGGTAAAGTTCGGAGTCCTCGGTTAATGCAGCCCCAAAAGCGGGCTCAATAGGAATAAAGAGTAGGGTGAAGTCTGGGCAGCTTAGCTCTTCAATTGAGGAGTAATCTTTGTTTGATAGTTCATCGATATGTTTTCGCACAGATTGGAGGTGATCTTTTAAGGCTTTCTTTCGATCCTCTTCTGACTCGGCAGCAATGGAGCGCTCATATGCAGTGAGTGAAACCTTGGCATCGATGATTAATTGTCGTTTTCCAGGTAAATGAATAATCGCATCGGGTCTTTTGCCATCGTAACTCGACTGCATAGAAAATTCCTGGCCCTTGGTTAATCCGGATGCCTCCAAAGCCCTTTCGAGAATAAATTCTCCCCAGTCGCCCTGTTTTTTCGAGTCGCCCTTGAGTGCCCGGGTCAAATTCCGGGCTTCCTCGCTTAATTGGGACTGAGCTTTTTGTAAACCAGAGACAAACTCTCTTAGGGCAACATGCTGGTGTGAATCTTTCTCGTGAAGTTCCTCAACTTTTTTTCGGAATTCACGAATGTCCTTGTCCAAAGGTTGCAGGACGGTCTTGAGCTTTTCCTGATTTAGCTCAGAAAATTTCGTCGATTTTTGTTCAAAAATACGGTTGGCCAAGTTTTCAAATTTCTCCTGCATTTGCCGGGCTACTTCGGCTTGTTCGCCACTTTGCTCTTTTAAGCGCCTCTCCAGTTCTTGCATTTGAGCTAACTGGCGGGCCCCTGCAGTTTCTGATTTGAGCAGTTTCTCCCGCAATTCGTTTTCTAGCTTTTCTGTCTGTAAGGATGCCTGCTTGAGGATTTCTACTTCTTTGGCGGAAGAATGAGCATCCTTGGAGGTTTTATGGAGTTCTGCTTCTAATTGGTCGAATTCTTCTCTGCTACTCTTTCTTTGGATAAAAAAATATACGCAAAAAATGGTTAATCCTACGCTAAAACCAGCCAAGCCATATATAATTGATTCCACTTCAATAAGTTGATCTCAGGCTCTAAGCTTGTCAAGTCTACCCCCTGATAAGTAGTGGGATGAAGCCAATGTTTATTTGCGGGATGTTAATGGTTAAGATTTCCAGACTTGCTCCGCTGCCCTAGATGAGGAAAAAGAAAGTTATGTTAAAATGGAAAATTAGTTTTGTAGCTTATTGTTGTTTAGTTTTTTACATATCGAGTTTATCTCCACAAGATTTACCCGAAGAGCCATCCTTGCTCCCAGACAAAGCTTTGCATTTTATTGAATATTGCTTAATGGGTTTGCTGGGTTGGGGTGCATTTGGGCGCGGGACTGCTGGGTTCCCTTGGGCTCTCTTTGCTTTTTGCGCATGTTTTGGAATTGCCGATGAATGTTGGCAGGACTGGCTCGACCGTTCTCGTTCACCCGATGTATGGGATGCAGCAATGGATGCAGCGGGTGCTTTTTGTGGTCTTCTCGTTTCGATGGTTTTCTGGAAACGATAAGTTGAAAAACACTTGAAATACAAAACTTACTGTAAACCTTAAATATTTTCATGAATCCAAAAAACATAACCTCCAATCAAAACTTATCCCGTCGCGGTCTTCTTAAGAGTGGCATTGCCGGACTGGCAGGAGTCAGTGCCCTTGCGGGCGGAATTTCAACGGGTTGCGCCAATAAACAGGAAGTGTCCTCGTCGCCCGGAAGGGTCGGTAATATTCGTCAATCCGTAGTATCCTGGTGTTTTTCCAAACATTGGAGTATTGAAGAGACCTGCAAGTATGCCCGTGAGTTGGGCTGTGAAAGCGTGGAGTTAATTGGGTCAAAACATTGGCCAGTTTTACAAAAATATGGACTTACCTGTGCCATTTCCCCGATCGATGTTGAGGGATACCCATTTATAAAAGGATTTAATAATCCAGAATATCACTCATGGTTGAGCAAGGTCACTCGTGAAGCGATTGATAAATCCGCAGATTTTGGATGTCCCAATGTAATCGCATTTACTGGTTTTTCAGAAAACTTTTCTTTGGAAGAAGGAGCTCGCAACTGTATCAATGGCTTTAAGCAGATCGCTGGCTATGCAGAGAAAAAAGGGGTTACTGTATGTTTAGAAATGCTCAACAGTCGGGTGGGGGATCATCCGGATAAAGGACATCCGGGCTACCAGGGGGACCATATCGATTATTGTATGGATATATTAAAAGCAGTGGGATCGCCTAGAGTAAAATTACTTTTTGATGTCTACCATGTACAAATCATGGACGGTGATGTGATTCGTCGGATTGGGGAATGCGGAGATATGATTGGTCATGTTCACACTGCGGGCAACCCAGGTCGTGGTGAACTTGATCATTCTCAGGAATTAAATTATCCACCGATCATGCAAGCTCTTTTAGACATCGGATACAAGGGTTTTGTCGGGCAGGAATTTATTCCAACGGGGGATCCTTTAACCAGCCTTCGCCAAGCCGTTGAGCTTTGCGATGTCTGAGCCCAGTATTGATGGGTTTTAAACTTGGAATAATTTGAGTTTTCTTTGGTGGCGAAGTTGAAATTCATAGATTTATTTTGTGGTATTGGAGGGTTTCGCCAGGCACTTGAAGGAAAAGGCCACCAGTGCGTTTTTTCCTCTGATTGGGATCCGCATGCCCAGTCGGTATATCAGTGCAATTACGGAGAGACTCCTCGGGGAGATCTTACCGGTTTGATCGATGAAGACATTCCCAATCATGATCTTCTATGTGGAGGCTTTCCTTGCCAACCTTTTAGCATTTCGGGAAATCAGCGGGGGTTTGAGGATGCTCGGGGCACTTTGCTTCACGAGGTTTTACGAATTGCAAAATTCAGACAGCCCGCGGTTCTTTTATTGGAAAATGTTCGTAACTATTTAACCCATGACGGTGGAAGGACGCTTTCCACTACACTCTCCTTGTTGGATCGGGCGGGCTATCATTGCTACTACCAAACCCTAAATTCGTCTGGTTTTGGAGTTCCACAAAAAAGAGAGCGTTTATTTTTCGTCTGTTTTCGTAAAAACTTGGAGGTCAAAGAATTTAGTTTTCCTTTGCCCCATAACCAGGATGTTGCCCTGGAAGATATTCTTTTGCCTGCCGGTGATCAAAGGCTGGATGAATTTTTGATTCAACGAGACGATTTACGTTTCAGGGAAATTATTCCCGTGCGGCGTGAAAATCGGCCCTTACGAATCGGTACTGTTGGTAAGGGAGGGCAGGGTGAACGGGTGTACAGTATTAAAGGGCACGCCGTTACATTGTCTGCATTTGGTGGCGGTATCGGAGCAAAGACGGGTATGTACCTGGTAGGAGACCGGGTGCGTCGTTTACACCCGGAAGAGTGCAGGAGAGTCATGGGTTTTCCTGAAGGTTTTATTTTACATGACAAAGCAAATGTTTGTTTCAAACAGTTTGGGAACTCGGTTGTTGTCCCGGTAGTTTCGGCCCTTGTTGAGGAGATTGAAAAGTCTCTGCATTTAACCAAATTAAAAGCGGCGTGATGCAAGGCGGATGATTGCAAGACGTTCTGCCAAAAACACACTTTGGTGCCTTTTCGGATGTGCCCTTGGAGACCTAGGTACCATTCTTGGTTTTCAATCATATTATTCTCCCCTGCCTATTCCCAAAGAGTTATGGACTTTGGTGTGGGGACTTGCCATGACTGCGGGGATTTGCACTAGCGTACTTCTGGAAAGCCTTATTCTGTGGAAACAATTAGGACCCAAAGAAGCATTTCGTACGGCGATTGGCATGAGTATGGTTTCCATGCTGCTGATGGAGGCAGCTATGAACTTGATGGATTATGGAATGATGGGTGCACCAGCGATTACTCTGTCTGTTCTTCCTTTTACTTTAGGAGCTGGTTTCCTTGCTGCCTGGCCCTACAATTTTTGGAGATTAAAAAGCCACGGTAAATGTTGTCATGGTTAAATAATCTCGGAATTAAGAGCTTTAGCTTTTCTTTCCTTGCCCTGACCTGCTCATTCTAACTAGATTCGCACCAAGCATGAAATTGCTCTACCGTGAAGATGTTGAAGAAGCCGGGTATGATCTCCCGGCGGAAGGTTTGTGCGCCAATATTGGGGAGCAAGAAATGGGCGCCTTGAAGTTTGGTGGGGAATGGGTTCTTGCCCGTGACGAAGTGTTGGTTTCTGACGGTCATGAGCAACGCTTTCTGTACATGGTGGTAAACGGACATGTAGGAATTTACAAAGCAGATGATCAAGGACGTAACCAGGAGATTGCCTCTTTATCGGCAGGTGCTGCCTTTGGGGAAATGGCCTTTCTCAGTGGCGGTCGTTGCTTCTGCCACTGTACAGGCTGTGGGCGAGTGTATCCTCTGGCGGATGGATCATGAAAGGTTATTGGAATTTATCGGTGAGAATGGATTTGCTGGCGGTCAGTTATGTTTGAATGTGGCAAGTATCCTCTCCGGGCGCCTGGTTGATGGAAACCAAAAGGTGCTCAGTATGGGACGCGACCTTCAGGAGTCTTTGCAGCACCTGCAATCAGCCTCGGATGCCGATCAGAAAAAATCGGAGGCTCTCAAGCAGATGCAGGGCAAAGTGTCCAACATGCAGAACGCATTTAAAGGAAGTTCTGTAAAAAAATCAGGTATCAGTCCATTGGCTTTGGTTGCCTTTGCCTTGGCTGGATTAAGTACGCTGGGTATGATTGGTCTGTTTGTCTCTATTGACGATTCGGTCGCTGAGCGGGCGGAAACCTTAGCTAAAAAGGTTGAGAAACTTGAAAAGAACGAATCTTTTTACCTTCAACTTAAGAAGCAATTGGAGGGTGAAAATGAAGAGATGGTCGAAGAAACGAAGTCCTTGCGACAAAGCAATGAAGCTTTGGAGGAAGAGGTGGCAGATGCAGCCGAAACCGTTGACGATTTAAAAGATGAGGTTCGCAGCCTTGAACGTGATTTAAGCAACGCAAAGGATGATATTGTACGAGCACAAAGAGCACGCCCTGTCGAGGTAGCCAAGGAAGAGTCAGATGTTCCTAAAGTTAGCCAATCCTTTGTGAATGAAGTTTTAAGTTGGGCACACAAGAATTCCACCCTTTCCTTTCCTGCAGAAATTACCCTGGCGAATGAAGGAGTTACCCTTACTGATCGTTCCAAACAGGTGCAGGTCCCTGTCCCTGTTGGTGGAATGTTAAGGGCCACACGCTTTCACCCATCTGCTGCTGGTTACTTGGTCGTGGCTCAATTGAATAGCGATAAACTTTTAGCTACCATAAAAGTTGTGAATTCAAATTTTGTGGAAGTTGTGGCTCCTAAATATGTCAGGCTTATGAATTCAATGGGTAAGTCTGTCAAAAATCCATACGCAAAAAAAAAAGTAAGTAACCAAGCTGCTTCCATACGCCGGAACCAGTCACAACCTTTGCCCAAACAGGTTGAACCTTTGGAGCAAACTACTTCTAGCTCTAATTCCGAGCGCATACTAAAGAGCAAAGCTTTACTTCCACAAAAGGGGGAAGATTTTCTCAAATCTACTGGCCCTGGTGTTTTGGGGAAACCTGCCAACGATCATGGTACAGGTTGCGTGTGCAAGGATTGTCGGGTCAATAAGGTTGGTAAGGGAAGCCTATTTCCCGAATGATGATTCTTTGACTACAAAATCGAATTTTTTCGATTACTGAGAAAATAAAGCGTAGATACCTGCACCCAAAACGGCAGAAAGTGCCGAAATAATTAAATAAGCATTTTGGTTGTTCCAACGCGTCAGTCGTTCCCAACCAGAGTACCAATAAACTGAGACTTCCTCCTCATGTCGAAATCTTTGCAAGTCTTCTAGAAATAAACGGGCGTGGGAATAGCGATGGCCACGGGAACGATGCAGTGCCTTCATACAAATAGATTGTAGGTCTCTGGGGATTTTACGCTCTGGGGCAACTTCTCTAGGCAGCGGGTAGGGTTCGTCCAGGAGTTTTTTCTTAATTTCTGAAATATCTTCTCCCTGAAGAAATGATTTCAGGGTGAGCATTTCGAAGAGTAGAATACCCAAAGAAAAAACATCTGATTTTTCATCGAGATCGCTTAACCCACGAGCAATCTCCGGGGTCATGTAAAGGGGAGTACCGTAATGCATGCCGCTACGAGTAAGGCTGAGGTCGGCAGGTTTACCATCCCCTCCCAGTTTTTCGGCTAGGCTCTTACCTCCCAGTACCTTGGCTAATCCCCAGTCGAGAACATAGACTTCACCAAATTTTCCTACGATAATGTTAGCGGGTTTTAAGTCTCTATGAATCACGCCAATTTCATGGGCATAAGCAATGGTCTGACTTACTTGAATTAATATATCAAGCAGTCGGGGAAGCGGGAATTTTTCTACGATCTCGGGCACTTCATGTTTTAAATCAAGCAGGATTTGCCTAAGGTCCTGCCCATACACTCTTTTCATGGTAAAGAAAAGCTGGCCTTCCCGGTCTCGGCCAAGCTCGTATACCGGAACAGTACCTGGATGTTGTATATTGGCAGTTACTCTGGCTTCACGAACAAAGCGTTGGGTTTCTATTTCTGAATCCTGGAGGTCTTTGTGCAGGGTTTTATAAGCTACCTTGCGGTGAAGGTTTACATCTTCTGTTAGAAACAACTTGGCTGTGCCTCCTTCCCCTAGGGGATTAAGTTCGTCATATTTAAGGGATCCACTTTTCCATGCACGAGGAAGGAGTTCATCTGTTTGCTCCTGTTTTAGGCAGTTATTTTCCTCTTCTTTCTTAATCACAATTACCAAGTAACTCTAAATTAGTGTAACTTATTCATGGGTGCAAGGACGGGCCGTTTTCTTATGCTTAGCAGGCATTTCTTTCCCGATATGCTGGGTGTTTCGCTTCTGTGCAAGGGCAATTTGCCGCTGCCTTTCCCGCAAACCTTCTCTTCTTTCCGGGCTGATAGAGCGGGCACATCTTGGGCAGGATACACCTTCTTCAAATTCAGGGGATTCATAGTCATCATCATCGAGAGGCCACCTACAAGAAAAGCAAAGTTTAGCCTTTCCATCCACTAATCCATGAATGACTGAGACCCGATGATCAAAAACAAAACATTCTCCTTTCCATTTGCTTGTTTCCTCTTTCATTTTTTCCAAGTAATGAAGGATGCCTCCTCGCAAATGATAAACCTCTTCAAATCCGTTTTGAACCAAGTGTGCAGAGGCTTTTTCGCATCGAATGCCACCCGTGCAATACATGGCTATTTTTTTCTTTTTTTCTTTGCCCCAATGTTTTTTTACGAAGTCTGCCCATTGGCCAAAGGTTTGGGTCTTTGGATTTACTGCACCCTCAAAGGTGCCGATTTCAACTTCGTAATCATTGCGCACGTCTACCACTTCGACCTCTGGGTCTGAAATCAAGGTGTTCCAGTCTTCAGGCTCGATGTATGTGCCTGATCCGTTTGAGGGAAGAATGGACGGATCGCCCAAGGTTACAATCTCTCGCCGGATTACAATGCGTAAGCGATAAAAAGTTGAACGGGGAGTGGTCATCGATCGTAGGGGAAGGTCCGAGAATCGATCGTCCGCAGAGATGTGCCTGACAAAGCGTTCAAGCCCTTCCTCCGAGCCTGAAAGGGTGGCATTTATCCCTTCCTTTGCCAGAATTAAGGAGCCTGTAACCTTTTCTTTTTTTCCAAGTTCTTCAAGGACTGGTTTCCATTCCCGATGGTCGGGGAATTCGGCAAATCGATAAAAGGTGATGACTTTCTGGTCCATTTTGATCGAGGGTGGATAATCTAAGTTTATCCTCTAACTGCCTGGAGCCAATAATCGGCCATCAGGGCAGAACCGTGAGCAGTCGGGTGGACACCATCTCGTGCCCAGTGTTGAGGGGGAGCAAAGCTTAGTGCCTGATCAAACATCGATTGAAAGGGAACAAAAGTAGCAGCGTGGGAATCTGCAACCCTGCGGGCTGCTTCCCGGTAACGATCAAATTCGGGGAACCATTTTGAGCTGACTGCTCCGCATTTTAGGACAAAGGGTTCGCAAATAACAAGTTGTATGTCGGGTAATGCCTCTCGAGTCCGGGCGACTAGGGCGAGGTAATCTTCTTCGTAGCGATCGACGGTTCCATCGTACTTCCCCTGAAAGCCATGCCAGATATCATTCACTCCAATTAATATACTCAGAATATCAGGCTTGTGTGCCAGGCAGTCGCTTTGCCAACGGGCATCCAGTTGGTGTACCTTGTTGCCAGAAATTCCTCGATTAAAAATAGATAGTTTTAAATCTGCTCTGCTGTTTAACATGCCAGCTGCTGCCATCGATGCGTACCCATTCCCCATCGATGCCTGGTCATTGGGCTTGGGCGATTTACGGTTTTGACGTCCGGCATCGGTTATGGAGTCTCCTTGAAAAAGCAGGGTTGCTCCAGGCTTTAAATGAATTTTTGGATTCGCCACTTCTTTTTTGCTCAAAGCTTGAGAAAACAAGGTGCCAGATAGACTAGCCAAAGTTGCTCCACCGAGTAGTTGACGTCTTGAAATTGAAAAAGATGAGTTCATGGCACGATCAAATAAATTAACCTGTGTATAGGCAACGGGGAATTACTTCGATTTGACGCTTGCCCCAATGGGGGGGAGGAGGGCATTTATTCGAATATATGAATCCAGACGAATTCCTTTCCTCCAGTGGTATCCAATTACCCCCTGCTCCACTAGCTGCTGGCTTGTACAAGCCGATGACGATCGTGGGAGACCTCGCTTACCTCTCCGGGCACTTACCTATTCTTGAAGATGGGAAAATGCTTCTTGGGTCAGTCGGGCATGACCGATCCATTGAGGAAGGGCATGATGCGGCTCGTCAAGTTGGGTTAAATATGTTGGCCACATTAAAAGCCGAACTAGGATCTCTTAATCGGGTAGTCAGGGTTGTTAAGTTGCTTGGCCTGGTTCAGGCACCGAGCGGATTTACTCAACACCCCCAGGTGATTAATGGCTGCAGCGAACTTTTTAAGGATGTGTTTGGAGATGATGCCGGGGTAGGGACCCGAAGTGCTTTAGGGGTTTCCGGACTACCTGCCGGGGTGATGGTGGAAATCGAGGGAATTTTCCAAATAAGAGAGTGAATATTCTAAAAAAAATCGCCTGGGTTTTGAGTTCCTGTTGCCTTGGTCTTTTTATCCTTTGGGTTTTTCATGCCCAACTTCTCACCCTTTATGGACAATGGTTTATCGTAAGTGATGCTCAGAAGGGAGCGGATGCTATCATATGCTTGTCCGGAGATCGTGAAACTCGCACCCCCGAATGCCTAAGGCTGTGGAAAAATGGGTATGCTAAACGTCTGTTCGTCACCGCAGAAAAACCGAAGAATAACGAGTTTAATGCATTGGAACTCAGTCACCTTGAATTTGCTGAGGCTGTTACCAAGCGAATGAATTTGAATGCCCACTGGGAACTTTTACCCTCCTTGAGCGGTGGGGCGACCTCCACCTTTGATGAGGCCGAGGATGCCCTGTCATTTGCGAAGAAGGAGGGGTGGAAGCAGATCATTTTTGTAACCGATGAGTTTCATACCCGCAGGTCCTTGCTTGCATTTCAAAAAGTATTTTCGGGCAGTAATATCAGGACGCAGGCAGCCGGTGCGCCTAACGAGGTCTTTTCGGTTGATGATTGGTGGAAATCTGACCGCGGAATTCTCGCTTACTTTGGAGAGACTATAAAGTTTCCCATCTACTGGCTATGGGATCATGAACCCAAGATCGTTAAGAACGACTAAGGACTGCGTATTAAAATTGGTACACAATACCTGCACTCAGAACGGGCCAAAATTCAAACTGGTTTAAGTCGTCCTGCAGTTCATTAACTTCCTTCTTTTTTTGGCTATTGAAAGTAGCAGCATTAGGGTCAGAAGGGTCGACTGTTGCGTTTATGACTAAATCGGGAGATCCGGAAAAGACAACGCCAAGATCAAATACAAATCCCCATCTGTCGTCATCTCCAAAAGTTGTGTCCCATCCAATCCCAGCATAGGGCGCAAATGTATTATAGGAGAGTGCCATGGAGGCGGTATTATCTTTCAGGTTGTATTCAACACCATTTAAATCAAATTTCTCCCCACTTCCTAATTTAGCTGTTCCATCTATGCCATTTCCATTAATTAAGAATCCGAGGCTTACACGAAAGGCTTGTTTAAATGGGTGAAAATCAGCGAATAAACCAAAACTTTTCAATTCTAAATCGAGGTTGTATTTATTTCCTGATTCAATCTCCTCATATTGCCAAGTGAAGTAATTGATTCCTCCACGTAAGCCAAACCATGGGCTTAATCCTTTTGCCACCTCGAGACCTCCACCAAGTGTACTTACTCGGGGAGCAATTCTAAAACCTAAATGGTAGTCAGAATTCCTCGCATCTAAAGCTGGTAGAAGGGCGGGAATTATGGATAAAATAACGAATAAAATGGAATATTTCATGTTTGTTTTTGTTGAATGAAAAGTTTCCTTTTGGCAATTACTTTAACTTTAAGGTGAAATTCCTATACCAAGCTTCCAGGGGTGGCCCCCATGTACTTGCAGCCCAAATCGGCCCTGATTAGGAATCTCCTTATTTTGTTCAAAATAACGAACAGTGGGTTGATTATTTAACCAAATAAAGATGGAATTATTTTCGGCCTTTACCCGTAATTGATTCCATCTGCCCTTAGGGTTAACCATTTTTTGTATCTGTCCTTGATTGGTAGATGCAAGGAATCGACGGCGTCTTGATTCGTCGTATAACCAGCCCCAGAGCAGGCCATCTTTAAAGGATCCAATATCACACTGGTAACCAATCATTTCATTTGAGTTGGGCACTCGTTGGCTCCAAAATTGAACGCCAGCATTTTTGCCTGGTCCTACTAGTTTGGCCTCGAAACGGAAGTCAAAGTTCTCAAATTCTTCAACCGTGGCGAGAAACTGATTCCCGGGTATGGGTCGTTCCAAAGATCCTGCCACAATGCATTGATCCACAACCCGGAAGAATTCTGAGTTTCCCTCCCATCCATCGAGCGTGGTTCCGTTAAAGAGGGCGTGAGGGGTTGGGTTGCCCAATAAAATTAAGTCAGCCAATAGAAAGCCGAAAATTGGGAAAAGAAGCCTCAATGATCGATTGCTTTTCCTGCCCCTTGAGGAACACGAATGTTTTCCACAAGTTCTTGGACCTCCCGGGGTGGGGGAGGCGTGATTGCACTAACCACAAAGGCCACGGCAAAATTTATGAACATTCCCAGGAATCCAATCCCTTCAGGAGAAATGCCCAGCCAATAATCTTTGCTCTCAGTTAGGAATTGGAAATGTATGATATATCCGAGGGTAAATCCAATCCCGCAAATCATCCCGGCAATCGCTCCCTGCTTGTTTATTTTCTTGGAAAAGATTCCCATGATTAGAGTGGGGAAGAAGGAGGAGGCAGCCAAACCAAAGGCAAAGGCGACGGTTTTGGCAACAAAACTAGAAGGTGGGTTGATCCCGAAGTATGCGGCCACAGCGAGAGCTCCAAAGGAAGCCATTCGGGCATATCGAATCTCCTGCTTATCCGAAATATCTGGCTTGATGATTTTCTTCATTAGATCATGTGAGACGGAGGTGGACAGAACGAGGAGCAAGCCGGCAGCCGTCGATAGTGCGGCAGCCACACAGCCCGCCATAACCAAGGCAATTACCCATTTGGGTAAACCGGCCATTTCGGGGTTGGCTAGTACAATAATGTCCCGATCGTAATACACCTCATTGGCAGAATCTGACAATTTATTTGATACTGGACGCGGGCCACCTGCAACTCTGGTTTCGTCAATATAAACTGGTTTTTCTGCAAACACAGAACCTTCTTGGTATTGCATAACACCGTCCTTATTTTTATCCACCCAGGCAATCATTCCCTGATCTTCCCAATTTTTAAACCACTCGGGTGCCTCCTCGTATTTTTTCTGGTTAATTTCCTCCACAAAATTAGTGCGGGCAAACATCCCAAGAGCAGGAGCGGTTAAATAGATAATAGCAATAAACCCAAGTGTCCAACAAGCTGACTTTCGGACTGCCTTGACATTTTTTACGGTAAAGAAACGCACGATCACATGAGGAAGCCCAGCCGTGCCAATCATTAACGCGGCGGTGATACAAAACATATCTAAGGTATTGCTCGTGCTGGCTGTATATTCCTGAAAACCCAGATCCGTGGAGATCTGATTTATTTTAACAATTAATGGAACGGCGTTTTCGGTACCATCTTTGATATAATTTCCAATCAGTCCGAGTTGGGGAATCACATTGCCTGTAAGAATCATTGATATGAAAACCACGGGAATCGTGTACGAGAATACCATCACGCAATATTGAGCGACCTGAGTGTAGGTAATTCCTTTCATTCCTCCCAATCCGGCATAGAAAAATACAATTCCTCCGCCGATCATTACCCCCATCCAGATTTCGATGTCAAAAAGCCGGGAAAAGACAATGCCTACACCCCGCATTTGTCCCATTATGTAAGTCATGCAAATAAAGATTGCACAGATAACGGCTACCAACCTGGCACCATTGGAATAAAATCGATCCCCAATAAAATCGGGCACCGTGGCTTTACCAAATTTTCGAAGATATGGAACCATCAGGGTGGTGAGCAGAACGAAACCACCTGTCCAACCCATGAGGAATTTGGAGGCCCCATAACCTGCAGCAGCAATTCCGCCAGCCATGGAAATAAAGGTTGCGGCCGACATCCAGTCGGCCGCGGTGGCCATGCCGTTGGCAAATGGGGAAACGCCTCCGCCCGCTGTGTAGTATTCCTTGGTTGATCCTGCACGGGACCATATCGCAATCCCGATATATACTCCAAAAGTGATTCCAATAAAGATGAAGTTCCAAATTGTCTGGTCCATCAGTTTTCCTCCTCCCCGAAGCCGTGTTTTTCATCCAGTTTGTTCATCAAAAAGGAATAAGCGATTAGTATAATGACGAAGCAAATAATAGAACCCTGCTGAGCCATCCAAAATCCAAGAGGAGCCCCTCCAATTGAGAACTGATCTAAGTAGTCTTTAAAGAGAATACCGCACCCAAAGGATACGAGAAACCAGATGCTTAACAATTTTCCTACGAGCTTTAAGCTATCACTCCAATAGGAATCTGGCGAGGCGGATTGGGCTGTCATTTCCTGAGCATGGATGAAAAAAAACCAAACTGGCAAGAACCGATTCAATAATGACTTTAATTTCTTTAAAATTTTAGATAACGGAAAATTTCTTCTGATATAATAATTTGGCGGCAGGTTGTGGGGAGATCTCGGTTAAAAATACAAACTTGTTGAATTATCAAAATCGTGCAAAAATATAAGCATATATAAAGGCCTACCCCTCTTCCAATTATCATTTGCATGCTTAAAGTAGCCAAACTCTTTTCTGTCTTTGTCGTCCTCTTGATGGCAATGGCTTCAAATTTGTTTGGTCATGAAGATCAGGAGGCTCACAACCGTTCAGTCCAGTACCAGCAGCATCCTAATACTACTGTTTTTTTGAATGAATATCAGGGGGTTCAGACTGAGGTTGAAATTAATGTGCCCAGGACCCTGAATAACCGTTTCATCAATTATGTTAAATCATACAACCTGTGGGGCACTGGACAAAAACCAGAACACGGAATCGTTGTAACAGACGAGTACGACACTACCGATTCACTCATCTACAGACCTTACAAGAATGCAGAAGGCTGGGACCAGTTTTTTTGGACTGCAACCGACACTGCAGGAACAGAGCATAACTACACGATAAATATATTTATCAATCCTGGGGTAAATGACGTTCCTATTTTATCTGCGGATGGAAGGGATTCCTATGAGGATTCCAAGACGAAAATCGAACTGGAATTAGAGGAAGAGACGATCGAGATATCCGAAATCGAGTTTTTTGATCCTGACAGCGAAATCGATAACCAACCTGTCATTGTGTTGGAAACATTTGATGTAAATGGAATCTTAGAAGCAGATACTTCCGACGGAGATCTTGCCAATGGAAATTTTATTCTTATTCCACAAGCAACTAACCCTATCACAGTTAAGAGTGCTTCTAAAAATGGAAAATCATGGAAGTATGATTTAAAATGGAAAGGGACGGATGGGCCTAACTACGATTCTTCAGAACGGTTGGTATACGACCTAAGGATCAGATATCGGGATGATCAGATGAATGCTGCTGATGAAAAAGTCCTTGATTTTAATGTTTCAATCGAACCAGTGAATGAACCTCCCCAGGTGGTTGGTGAATCTTCTGAAAGCCATGTTTTTAGCGAAGATGATAATGGGCGTCTTATTCTTAATCTACAAGCTTACGATCAAGAGGGTGATCATTTTCGCTGGATGTTAAAGACCAACCAACCGAACGCATCCCCCTTGTTAACTGTTCGTTATTTAGATGAAGAAAATAACCCTACTTTACTCATTCCTCACCTCGGGTCCGCTGGTGCAACAGGGGGAGTATTTACGCATTCTGTAGAATCCAGTGAAGCCGTAACCTTTTACTTGGACAACGATCTAAGCGATTCTTTTGGTACTCTGACCTATCAATTTATTCCATTCGATGAAGATGGAGAGCAAGAAGGAGAACCTTATTCTGTAGCCGTTACGATTGAAAACGATTTTTCGGATGAGATAAGCCTAGCAGATTTTAGGTCTCCGGATGGATATGAGATTGATAGTGTTGGTTCGTCTGGGGATACCTTTAGTGCTTCTTGGCATGAAAATCGTGTGGGTGCAGTAATTGATTTGCAAACCAGAGATCCCGATAGTGACAGGAATCTTACCCAGCAGATAGATAATAATACCTCAGGAAATTTAAGAGGTGCTCAGATTTTCTACACCCTGGAAGGTGATGACTCCAGTTTTTTTACTATCGATGAAAATGGTTCAATCTATTTCCGTTCTCCTCCTAATTACGAACGAAAATTAGATACCCCGAATGATTCCGGAGCTCGCGACAATATATATGTATTTGATGTCTTTGCCCGTGATGCAACTTCCGCTCCCTCAACCGATGAGAGTTTTACTTGGACTAAGGATAAAGTCACCTTTCACATCGAAGTTTTACCTTTAGATGAAACTCCTTATTTGCGGTTCCCAAATGTATCTTCAATTTATGACCAAAGAAGCATAACCATTGACGAAGACCTCACTTGGGTGTGGGACAGAAATGCATTTCCTCGGCCTGCTAATGCAGATTTCTCCCTGAAGACCTATGAAGAAGAAGGGCAGAGTATAACTTGGCGAGTTGCTGAGTCTGATCAGAATGGTACGGAGATTATTCCGCGTGGTATCGTTCAAATCGAACCCAGTGATGGGGTCGTGCTTACCGAAGCAGACGGTTATAACCCCGGGCCATTATCGATTAGTTACGATCCGCGAGGTACTACAGAAAATGACTTTTTCAGACTCGAATTTTTTGACGGTTCTTCTTTTGGCTGGGTCGACTTTAATTTCACTCTCAGGGATAAACCTAATGCACCTGTACTAAATTTAATCGAGTTTTCTGACGGGCAGGGTGTTGTTGACGGTACATCTTACCCTACAAACCCCAACAAGTTTTTATATGTCATCGAGGCGGATGAGAATTACCCACCTTTATTAACTCTTTATTTTGCCGATGAATCTGATGGGCATGAAATAAATTCAACGCGTATTTATTCGAATTATCAAATTCTTGGAGAAGATCTTTTTAGCGGTTCCTATGTAGCTGATGATCCCTCGGTCTATGAATTGACTTTCAACTTGGATAATCCTTTGGATTTTGATTATGAAAATCCTCCAGAAGAGGGAAATTATTCTGTTGTATTGCGTGTGGTCGACGAAGCTGGACAAAAGCAGGATTACGAATTTCAGTTTGTTTTAAAGGATAGCGATGAAGCACCCTTGGTATTTGTTGACAATTCTTTTGATGGAACAATTAAGGAAAACACCGCGACAGTGGCAGGTCTTAGTGCATATGATCCGGATGTCCCTGCCAACTCTGGATCAAATATTAATTGGGAGATAGTTTCTCCTTTAAACAAGTTCGAGTTTAACTCCTCAAGTGGAGAAAAGGTTCAGTTACTTTTTCGTGAAGACTCTTTGCCTGATTATGAAGTCGTGGGTGAGCGTGATTGGAATGTTACATTGCGAGCATGGGAAACAGGAAAGAAACTTGATGCGTCTCGTCTCTTTACCCTGCCATTTTCGGTTACCCCCGTGAATGATCCCCCGCGCTACAATCCTTACTTAGGGGAGAGTGAAAATGCGGTAATTTATTTGTCGGAAAATAATTTTACGAATCAAAGCATGAATTTGATTCGTCATTTTGAGGATGATGAAAATGATTCTCTAACTTTTGAAATTACTCCAGGGGAGGGAGATAATAGCGAAAGATTTATCCTTAATGGATCGATCTTGGAATATGATGTGGGCACTTACGGTATGCCCGATTACGAGGCTGTTGATCTGCGTAGTTTAACCGTGCGGGTAAGGGCAAAAGATGTGAATGACTTTTATTCAAATGAAATTGTGCTTAACATTCAAGTGGTCAGTTTTGAAGAGTCTCCCCTCGTGTTTGACGAAATTGGCGTGCTCGAATCCTTTCACGATACCACTGGTCAGTTTAGCCAAAAGAGTAAGCCGATTGAATGTGAGGAAGATCCGGTCAGTCCAGTCTCAATTGAAAATTTTACTTTTTTGGACCCAGAAGGCACAAATGTTACGGTAACCAAGAGTTTCTCGCCACCCGGCTCAGAAGATAATGGAACGCTGACCATTTTTCCTCCTTCAAACTTACAACCAAATTATCGCTTTGAATACCAGCCCCCTTCAAATGCTTCTGGTAAGTTTGAAATTCGACTCGATGTGGTAGATGAGGAAAATAGCCTGACCCAATTAACCTTAGTTTTCGAAGTTCAACCTAAACCAGATCCTCCTTTTATTACCTGGACAGCACCTGTCCATGTGGAGGCTTCAGAAGCATCTGGAGTTTTAAATCTTCAAATCCAGGAGGGTTTTCCCTTTGTTCTTGCATTGGAGGCCGATGATTCAGCCGATGGTATTCTCGAAGAGCCTACATTTTTTGATTGGGCAGTCTATAATTTTAATGACCCACGCTTTCAAATTTCCGAGGTTTTTGATCTTTTGCCAGGGTTATCTGGTTCAGCGCGTTTATCGGAAAAGAGATTGTTTTTTACTGAAACTCCAGATTTTGGTAGTCCGCCGCCTGGCGGCCTGGGTAACATCCCCTACAACTTTACCATTGGCGTTACTGATACCACTGGGGCCAACCCCCAAGACAACCCTGAACTTTTTCGAGAGCTCAATGTATCGATCAGTATTTTGGACGTGCCTAATGAAACTCCCGTTTTCGTGGATTTGGACCAAAACAATTTTGTTGTTCCCTACACTGAAGAGACGAACCAATCAGTCATCACATTACAGGCATTTGACCCGGACCTCGAAGAGTTAACTGAGGGGGAAGAACCTAGACGAATATTCTATACTTTAGACGGGGATACTTTTGGCAAAAACTTAAATCGAGACGATTTTTACTTAGTCACAAACTATGATTTTAATGGAGACCCGGTTTCCGCAACCCTTTACTTTTTGAAACAGTTGCCAGATTTTGAGAATCCACTTCAGAGAACTTATTCGGTCGAAGTGCGAGCAACGGAGTTTGATTCTCTTGGTTTTCCCAGAGAATATAAAGACCAAGTGGTTGTCGTAAAAGTGGTTAATGTAAATGAGTCGCCCGTTTTTGAGACAACTCAGTCATCCGATGCGGATGCAAATTTTACCCTGCTGGAAGAAACCATGGGAACCTTTAGCGTTTCTGCCAATACTGATGATGCAGTCGATGGTCTGGAAGGATTAGATCTTGGAATATCTGGTAATGGTGAGGACGATTTATTATTTGAAATCATTAACTCGAGTACTTCGGAAAACTCCCTTGAATTTGCATTTAAAGAAATGCCGAATTTTGAAAAACCCTTGGATTCCAATCTTGATAACGATTACAAGGTAAACATCTTTATCAAAACGGCTGCCGGTAAACACTTACTTTCAGAAGACTTCGTTGTTCGGGTTTCCGATTCGGTAGAAAAGCCAAAGTTTGTTCATCCCTCTTTGAGCAATTTATCCCACCAGGAAAATGAACAACTGGTTATTCGCTTGGAGGTTGAAGACGACGAGTCTGACGAAGCGTATCTTGATTTACTCTACGCGACGGAGTCAGGTATCTCGTTTGCGTCCAATTCGTGGAACGAAAGCGTGCCCTATGACACCTTGTTTGAATACGAAAAGGTAAGAAATGTTTCCACCGATTTTGGCTTGGATTCTCCCCATTTTGTTTTGTCCAAAGACATGAATAATGATGGAGCCAACGATGTGATTGCCCTGAGCAGTGGCAACGGGATTTGGTATTTTGAGAACCAAGGATTTGGTAAGTTTGAAAACCCTGGAACCAAGCTGGCAGGCGTGAACGGGCTTCCGCGGCACGCCATTGCAGAGGATTTTGATTTTGATGGGGATGTTGATTTGTTGGTTGCAATAGCCTCCGAAGACGAAGTCCTCGTCTATCTCAACCAATTCCAGGAAACGGGAACAACAACTTTTAATCTTCAAACAATTTCCAATGATAATGGGAATTTGGATCAACCAATTTATTTAGCTTCGGCAGATTTTGACGATGATTATGACTTGGACTTTGCTGTTGTCTGCCGAGGTAGTAGTCAAGTTGTTTGGTATTCAAATGACGGTTCTGCTCAGTTCAATTTTGTAAGTGTAATCGGACAAAACCTTGAGGAGCCTAGGTGTTTGGAGGTTTTGGATTTAACGGATGCTTCCTTACTTTCTGACCGAAATTTTAACTGCAATGATCTAGCCGTCGGTATGAAGGGGGGGGTTCGACTATTCGAAAAGATTGAAAATGGTTCTTTCTATCACAAACAGGATGTTTTGATCGATGGGGGAGTTTCGGATATGATTGTTAATTCAGTCAAGTCCCTGCCATTGGATAGCGATGCATACACCGATATCGTTTTTACCACCAGCGGGGGAACCGTGCCTTATTATTCCATTAAGGAAGCTCAGGGGCTTGCATTCGATCCTCCGCAAAACTTTGGCGGGGATAAGCTAAATAGACCCTCCCAGATTTCTGTATACGAGCCAAATAAAGGAGGTCGTCCAATTGTTCTGGTCTCAGAGTCGGCCAACCCAGTATTGCATCTTTTTTACAGTCCTACTCGAAACGAGCAAGACAGGGTAGACTTTCTCCATACATCC
>CALSMY010000010.1 GCA_943787575.1 uncultured Opitutales bacterium
TGCCGTTCGGTCTCGAATTTATAAGCAATCGCCCAGCGGGGTGATTTGGAGGTATGGCCCGCCTCTGCCTGAAGGGCAAAGGAGTTTAGTTTAATTACTGCTCCATCGGTTGGATAACCGTAGCTATGCCTTAATTGATCAAGTTCCTGAATGGATTTCCAGGCGTCATCTGCATGGTCAACCTGGCGAAAGTATTCCACTGAGGGTACACCCCAATGCGAGAGAGCCTGATGAAATTCAGAAAGGTTGGAAAAATGGTTTTCCGGAGTGCATGCACCCAGTCCATAGAGAACAATTTCCAGTTTTCGTTTTCTTGCTTCCTTGGGGTCGAGTAATTTGATGGTTCCTGCAGCCAGGTTTCGTGGGTTGGCATAAAGCGAAAGTTCGTTTTTTTCCCGCTCATGGTTGATCCGTTCGAACTCTTGATGACTCATATAAATTTCTCCACGAATTTCAATGAGTTCTGGCAGATTTGACCCATTTAATTGATGGGGTAAATGTTCAAGGTGTTCGAGGTTTTGGGTAACGATATCTCCCTCCACACCATTTCCACGGGTCGTGGCGGTCTCCAGTTTTCCATTCTTATAAGTCAGGGAGATAGCGACTCCATCAATCTTGGGTTCGACCACATAGGAAAGTTTTTCGGTTTCAAAAATTCGCCTTAATCGTTGATCGAATTCAAAGAATTCTTCCTCATCGTAAGTATTATCCAAGCTGAGCATTGGTTTGAGGTGGCGATGCGAAGAAAAGGATTCCAGGCGATCGTCCCCAACGACGGAAGGTGGAGCCTCGTTGGAATGCTCAGAGCTTTTGGAAAATAACCCCAGTGGATCGATTTCTGCCTCTAATTTTTCCAGTTCCCGTTTTTTCTCATCGTAGAGTTGGTCAGAAATACCTGGTTGAGCTAATCGATAGTAGAGTTCGTCGTGCCGCTTAACTTCGGCTCGTAACTCCTCAAGCCGTTGGGTTTTTAATTTATCCGTTTTGGAGGCACTCATTTTTGAACCATGGAGGAACACGCCCGTTCCATCCGATCCAGCGCTTGTTCGAGCAAACTTTTAGAGCATCCAAGGTTTAGGCGTAAAAAGCCGGGAGATCCAAAGTCGGAACCATCCGAAAGGCCAACTCCATGTTCTTCGAAAAAGCGATGCGGATTCTCGGCTTTAAGATCACGGGCATCTATCCAAAGTAAATAAGTAGCCTCGGGAGAGTAGGGAGTTAGCCCGGTCATTTTGTGTAAGCGTTCAAGGGCAAAATCTCGATTTTCACGCAAATATTTGAGCAGTGCCTGACGCCATTCTTCTCCGTGCCGATAAGCAATTTCAGCCAAACGAAACCCCATGGCTGGAGGGTCAGGTACGATACCGGCCATGGCCTTCTTGAAGCGTAAACGAATGTCGGGATTGGAAATTACCGCAAAAGAACAACCGAAACCGGGAAGGTTGTAAGTTTTACTGGGAGCCATCAGGGTGATGGTGTGCTCGGCGATTTTTGGGTTGAGGTTGGCCAGCGGGAGATGTTTGAGCTTTGGCTCGAGGAGGAGATCACAATGGATTTCGTCGGAGCAAACAAGTAATTTTCTTTCCTCTGCCCAACGGGAAAACCGCTCGAGTTCTTCATTGGTAAAAGCGGTACCTACTGGATTGTGAGGATGGCAGAGAAGAAAAAGGTCGCCCGGTTGGGTAGCTGTGTTGTCCATGAGATCGAAATCCATGGAGAAACGATTACCCTGGAGTCTCAGGGGGAGTTGAGTGCAGGTTAACCCAAAGTTTCCCGGAGCCGAGAGAAAGGGTGGATAAACAGGTACATGGGTAAGCACCTGGCTGGCATTGCCTTGTTGCATGCGGCAACAAACATTGAGGGCACAGACCATGCCGGGTAGCCAAACGATCCAGTTGGGATCAATTTTCCAGTCATATAAACGATTGGTGTATTCAAGGACAGCTTCAGTAAGCTCAGTATGGCACTTAGCATATCCGTAATTGCCAAATTCAGCTTCTTTGCGGGCCGTCTCAACCACTGCAGGAGGTGCCCGGAAGTCCATATCGGCAACCCATAGGGGGAGGATATCTCTCCCTGAATATTTTCCCCACTTTAAACTTGGTCTGTCCTTTCGGTCGGGACAGTCATCAAACCATGAACCAATACTCAATCGACCACCCCGCTTTTCCTAATAAATGTTTATTGCCAAGAGTAGAGATACTTCAGAGTGAAGTAATGAAGCTCAGCTTCGAAAGCTCGTTGGTATTCCAAACTGACCCCGTGCACGGCATCAAACCACCAAGTTATGCCCGTATCTACGGTGAATTCATTTTCTCCAAATTCCGACCATAAACCTAAAAACCGACCACCCAAATGAAGTGACAAGGAATTAGTAAATTGTAGTTCGGTACCCAAAAGCAGGCTCCATGTAAATCCATCGTCGCCTAATTTGATCGGTCTTTCATCATCAATAAAGCCTACACCAGCACCCAAATAGGGACGCAGCCGAAAGGACCTACTGCCCACCCCTTGGAAATGAGCAAGGTAATCTGCACCTAAGTTCCACGAGGATGCATCTTGGCCCCCAAAATTCATAGTTCCGTAATCAAGATAAACACTAAGGTCTGAATTTGCATCATTGGGAGAACTGGCAGTGATGCGTAGAAAATCTCCTTCCCTGTTGTCGGTTCCTCCGCTTCCATCGGCCATACTATATCCAAATCCGAGGAAATATTCCCCTAATCGTGCTTTTGCCGAAAGCGAGGTGGTTATGGTAATACAAAGGAGAGCAAGATAGAGGGTTAATTTCATAGACCTTCTATCAAACCACCCCCCCACATCCCGTCAATCGACAACTCTGTAATATCCAAATAATTTACAAGCCGTTTTCTTTGGCTCTTTGATGGGTAAATAGACGTAGGAAGAGCAGGGTGGATAGAGTGACCAAAGCAACTGACAACCAGGCCACGCCTTTGTAGCCCATCAGACTAAGCATCCAATAACCAAGAAAAGGAGCAAGTGCCCCGCGAAGTCCAGTTAGGGCAACATGGGCACCCATGTACCTGGCTTCCATTCCTTCAGGCGCAAGTTTGGTAACCCACAGGCTCCATGCAATTTTGGAACCTCCAACTCCTACTCCTGCAAGCATCGCACCCAAAGATACCCCGAGAAATCCATCGGCATGAAAATAAACCAGGGTGGCAGCGATGAGGATAAGGTTGAGAGAGATGCGAAAAAACAAGAAACGAATACGGTCAAAAAGTTCTCCCCAAAGGCGTGAACTAATAATTCGGGCGACAGAAAAGATTACCACCGTGACCAGGGCGATTTGTTCGTTACTCAAATCGAGCCCGCCAGAACCGCTTAGGTATTCCACCCGCAGGGGTAAAGTCATGATAATTCCCAGACCCATAACCATCCACGCGAGTAACATGCTCGCAAACAATCGATCTTCTTTAAGCAATTTTAAGCTATCCAATAAGCCTGGGTTTCGATTCCCTTTAGTAATAGGCTGTGAGGGAATTAAAAAGAGTGCGACGGCAGATCCAAGGGAAACTAAAGCCATGGCTCGAAAAACCCATCCGGGATCAGCAGATTCAGTATCGAGGTAGGTTCCTCCTCCGTAGGATAGTACCATGCCAATGGCAGCAGAAAGAATGAAATTCCATGCTAATTTTTTTCCGCGCTCATTTGATCCATAGTTGCGGGAATATACTTGAATCATAAAGCCCGGAAGTTGTGAAAAGCATACTTGGGCCAGAAATAAAGAGATTGCCAGAGCCCAGGGGTCTTTGATTTGAGCGGCTAAAAACAAGCAAGCCGAAGAAACTAGCATTAAAAAAGCACAAAAAGTACTGGTGGATAAGGCGGTCCAAGCCGCCAATCTTTGCATGTATGGAACAAGTAATAATCCGGCGGATACTCCAGAGGCAAGGATCGCTTTAATCGTATCGGATGCATCGAGAAAACGAATGGCAATGAGGATAGCAAAGGTTCCGAAACCCACCTCCAGTATTCCACTCATCGAACTGTTTATCAGGTCGAGATGAAAGGTTCGCCGGGCAATGGACTGTTGACTTGGGGGAGGGGACATGAGTTTGGTTCCGATCCAGCCATTCATGAATGAAAAAGGTTGGAATATCGAACGAATAAGCCTTGTTCTCGAGAATATCCTTATATTAGGTGATTCATTCTTTTAACTGAATCTGCTTTTATGAATAATCAATTGAGGAAACGAAACATTTTGCTTCAACCTTATTTTACTCTCCTTTTGACCTTGGGTGTATCGACACTGGCAGGTAAGCCTGCCTTTGAATGGACCACCGATCACATGCAGGTAGGAGTGCGTTGGCAGCCGTCTGTTTCGAGGCCGCTCAATAATAAATATGAAATGACCCGCCCGATCCTTGGGGAGCACAGCAGTTATGTTATGTTTTGGGTGGCATGGTCACAGGTGGAACCAAGCGAGAAGCATTGCGATTATCAAAATAATCCATCGGGCGGTTTGAAAATGTTCGATCAGGTGGTCGATATGGCAAACGAGAAGGGATTGTTTGTTGAATTTGTTTTCTTTGGTACACCCGGCTGGGCATCAGAAATTGCTCCTAATGGAGGACGCAGGCCAAAGCCCGATCATTTTAATGCTTTTCTTTCGAGGTTAGCCAAACATTTCAAGGGACGCGTACATTCCTGGCAACTCGGGCATGAAACTAATTTAAAGAGCATTCTACCGGGTGCAGATGTTGAATTTTTACACAATGAAATCTTTATCAAGGGAGCGAAGGCGGTTCGTGGGGTCTACAACCAAGAGCCTGCTACTTCTGTATTAATTTCCACCTCAGGAACTTCTCCTTGCCAGGGTTGTCCGGTCATTGATGGATTAAAGGGATTGGGTGGACAGGCAGTGGATGATTATTTTGAGCAGAAGATTCGCAACCATGCCCTGCTCGATCTCGTAGATTCTTTAAATATTAATGTTTCCGACCACCATGACGGCTATGGGATGATGGATGGTAGTTATATTACTTCGACTTGGGGCAATTATGACTTGGTTCGGAAAAAATTAGACCGTGAGGGCTACTGGTGGAAACCAATCGTTTCCGCCGAGGCTTGGGTGAATTGGAACGACGGTAAGCTTGGGTCGATGATCCTGAGTGCTGATGTGGATGGAGATGGTCGAAAAGATGAGGTCGATAGTTTTTACAAGACCCTGACCTTGATGGGAAAATCTATGGAACGGGGAATGAATGTGATGAATTTTTTATGGACTGATAATGAAAGCCCATGGGCTATGGGGCTTACCAAGAGGCGCGATTACAATGGCCGGGTGGGAGAATTAAGACCCGACTTAGTCATTCCTGCTTCCGATGGTGGCCCAGCAATCATTACACAGAAAGTTTCGCTGCGTGGTGCAGATCAGAATTTTAGGGTTTCAGATGGGCAGGGAAAAAATTTCAACATCAACGATTATCAAAATCCCCCTGATCCCAATCACTTACAGTTTTATATTTGGAAGTGGTTTTCTCAGGCAGGTGGAGCAAGAGATGAGGTTATCCGACATGCCATGGCAGGGGAGATTGGAAACGATTTATCGGTTTCTGGACCCGGTTATACGGGGAATGAGCGATACCGCGTTTCCACCTGGAATCGGACGAGGAAAATATTTACCAATTTGATTTATTCTAGTGGTGGTTCGGGAATTGCCGATGCCAAGGTTTCCATCCCCGCAAAAATCCAGCAAGGTAAACGGTTTAATCATTCAAAATCACGCCGGGATTTTCGGGGGGAAGGATTTACAAATGGTTCTTATTACAAGGTCGATGTAATCACCAAAAATATCAATCCAACCACGGGTGAGGATGAGGATGTAGAGCTGTTTGAACTTGGGCCATATCGGGTACAAGATGGTGTTTTGAATGTAAGTATTCCCCGGATGAATAAGTTTACTAGGGTGGACTTTTTGCCATCTAAAATAGGAAAAGGAAAGAGATGATTGAGATGAAAAGATTAGTTGGTTTGGTTTGTTTTATTGGAGCCGGTCTGTGGTTGCATGGTGAGGATAAACGTCCGGCCAAGCCAAATGTTTTATTAATGTTGGTGGATGATTTGGGTTGGCAGGATGTAGTTTGTTATGACCTGGACGAGCCCTGTCCTTATGAGACTCCCAACTTGGATAAATTAGCCAAGCGTGGGGTACTTTTTCGTAACGGTTACTCTCCGGCGCCAGTTTGTAGCCCGAGTAGATGTGCGATCATGAGTGGGAAGCATCCCGCACGTACTATGAGTACCACGGTTGCATCAGGGAAACCTCTCTCTGCTTTTCATCCCCAAAATTCATTTATTGCTCCCTGGTGCCGTGGAGGTATGGATACAAAAGAAATTACCATTGCCGAGGCTTTGAAGTTGAATGGATATCGAACTGGCCATGTAGGGAAGTGGCACATCGCGATCCAACATTATGCCTTTCCGCAACCAAGCGACGAGGGATTTGATTTTACCAGTCACTATGCCGGTAACCCACAAGCCCGGGGTGTTCAAAACGGAATGCCTAATCGATTGGACAGTTTTGCTTCCAGGAAGAGTGAAGACCCTTACCGATTGGACGAGGCCGGATTCCCTCGGGACCATGTAACCGAGGAAGCTCTTCGATTTCTTAGTGAAAATAAGAATTCACCCTTTTTCCTTTATTATGCCAGCTGGTTGGTTCATTCGCCTTTGCAATCAAGAAGTCAGGAACTCTTGAGAAAATACTGTGAGAAACTGGGGGTGGACTACCCAACAAATCCGAAAGGCTGGCTCTTGGAGGGCCAACGAAATCCGTATTATTGTGCCATGGTTGAATCTCTCGATCATTACATTGGTAAAATGTTGAAGTATCTGGAGCGCACAGATGATCCACGCTGGCCGGGTCACAAACTGGTGGAAAATACCTACCTCGTATTTACCTCAGATAACGGCGGTATGGAAGGACACCATGAGGAGGTATTTACGGATAATTTACCCCTTGATAAAGGAAAGATTTATATTCGAGAGGGTGGAATCCGTGTGCCCTTCATCATTGCTGGTCCCAATATTCCAAGTGCCGTTGAAAGCGATGTGGTCGTCAATGGTTTAGACCTTCATCCCACAATTCTTGGGTGGACAAATACACCCCCCAATGCGGGCCAAATTCTCGATGGGAGTGATCTCGGAGATATGCTGTTAGTCGATCCCCAAGATGATAAAAGGATAATCAGTCCACAAACGAATAAACCTAGAGAATCGATGTTCTGGCATTTCCCCAATGGATATTGTCAACAGTCCGCCCATTTAAAAAATGGATATAAATTGATTTACAACCATGTCTATGAACGTCCACGCCTGGAGCTTTATCAGTTGTATGATTCTCAAGGCAAGCGGGTGGATTGGGAAGAGAAAATTGATCTTAGCCAAAAACTTCCCGAACTTGCGAACTCGATGAATGCAGAATTGCTTGAATTTCTTGAGGGTATGGATGCGGGGATGACCTATTATAATCCTACCTGTACGAGGGTGAAAATACCTGGGGCTAATCAACTTCTCTCTGTTATTGATGAACAGAGGACCAATCGTCGGGTGCGTTTACGCTTTAAGGAAAATGGGGCCAAGGTTACCCGGGCTCAAGTAATCTACACGATGAACGGAGATAGCAGGGATAGCGAATGGTTCCCCTTAGAGGCTCAGGTAATTTCGGCTAAGGGTAAACAACCTGCCAAAGTGGAAGCCACTCTACCTCCTCATGTTACTCACTATGTCTTCAACCTGATTGACGAGAACAATTTTCTTATTTCCCACCCGCAAATGAAAAAGGGAGACTATCCGGGTGCCGCCTTGAAGGTGGTTCGTTAAACCCAAGCCCGGAAAACGGTTGTTCCAGTTAAAATATTTAAGAGCAGAATTTAGACTCGAAAGCTTTTTCTGCAGCTTCGCTTCCGATCAAGATAATCTCTCCGTTTTTACAAAATTCGTCCTTAGGTGAGGGAGTGATAATAGTTCCAGCATCTCCTTTAATTGCTACGATACTACAACCCGTTTTATCGCGAATTTTTGAATCCTTAACTGATACTCCAGCGAGCGACTTCGGAGTTTTTTGACTAAATACATCGAGCCCCTCGGTGATCATGAGGATTTCTGCACGGTTTAATAAATTAAAGATGGTGTTAGCACCCATCCAGTCTTGAGACATGACAAAATCTGCTCCAGCCCGGTGGAGGGGTTCGACATTTCGATGAAGAAATGCCCGGCTGACAATTTGAATATCAGGACGCAATTTTCGGCAATAAATGGTGAGGTACATATTGCTCTCATCATTATGACTGGTAATGACAACGGCAGGGGCTTTGTTTATACCAGCCCGTTCGAGCACGGCTTTTTCAGAGGCGTCTCCCAGGATTGAATTATCCACCATGCCGGCTTTTTTCTCGTCGGTTTCGATCACCCGGTAGGGCACATTCATCTCGTGCAGGGTCTTGGCAGTTTCCCTGCCCACCCGGCCGGCTCCTATGATAATGACGGGAGCGGAGTTGGAGGAAAAGTTTTTAAAGTCATGATCATACTTGTCAAAACTGGTCTGAGTTCCGGCAAGCAAAAGGACGGTGTGGTTATTAAGCATGGTAGTCGCTTCCGGGGTTTCAAAGTTCCCCCGCTCCCAAATTCCCACCACATTAACTCCATATTCTTCACGAAGTGTGGTTTCCTGTAATTGTTTTCCAACCAAGGGAGTTCCATGGACAGTTGCTTCTGCGATCAAGACCTCCCCAAAAGAACCAATCACATGGGTATTATTATCGGTACAGGAGATTCTGCGGGCAAGAAAACTGCCCATCTGTTTGGCAAAACGAATGACATGATTGGCTCCTGCCAATTCGATAATATCTTCCGAACTTGGATTATTACAGGTGCCAACGATGGGAAGCTTAGGGTCAACATCCCGGGCCCGAAAGGCCACATTGACATTGCGGATATCGTCGTCTGTAGCCACGACCATGGCAGCGTTCTTAATCCCCGCAGCCTCAAAAGTTTCGCGGTCTTCGATCGATCCAAACATAACTGGTATGCCCATGTCATGATATTTTTGGGCATCCTTCAATTTATCGATTACCAAAACAAAGGGATACCCAAACTGGCTTAGCTTTTCCATCAAAGCATGGCTAATGGAATCATAATGTGTGAGAATGACATGTTTTTGCTCTCCACATTCGTAACGCTTGGGCACACGGGCTCCCGACTGGTACTCCACAAAGGGTTTGTAAAGAAACTCCATGAAAGCAAATGGGAGAACAATAAAGAGGTAGAACACACCGGTAAACATTACTGCCATGGAGAATAAACGCCCAGTGTTTCCCGAAAAGGTGATATCTCCATAGCCCAAGGTGGACATGGTTGTGAGTACCCAGTACAAGGACTCGACCCATCCAATGTAAGCCCCTCCTCGTTCTTCGCCCATAATTGAACGGTAAAGATTCATGTATAGAACCACAAAGACCGCCAAGACAACAAACAGTTTTAAGAGGCGGGTAACATTTTTGCGCCTATTGCGTTCCCTAAATACAGAGGGCATGAAGTGGATGGAAGCTTTCACAACTTTTTATCTTATTTAGATGGAATATCCTTGGGGTGCGAGAATGTTTTGCGCCCAACCGCTTTGATATACGAATAAGTTGCTTTCGGGTTGAAGACATGCTCCAGATCGAAGATTGCTTGTGGGGTGACTAAAATTTCCAATTTCGTATGGTTTCTCTTTTTTTGCTTCTCTTCGTTTGCTGAGGAACGATGGACACAATTTTTGGCTCCCAATCCATTAAGTAAGGGTGCGGTGGTGGAAGATTGGCCACGCTTTAATGGTCTGGCCGATAATGCCAAGTCTATGGAGTCACCTCTTTTGCAAAACTGGCCAGCGGATGGGCCTTCCTTAATCTGGTCATTAGAGAAAGGGGATGGTTATGCATCACCTGCAATTATGGACGATATTCTGGTTCTTTTTCACCGCATGAATGGTCGGGAGGTTGCTGAGGGTAGAGATGCGATAAGTGGTGCCCCGCTTTGGGAATATTCCTACCCAGTCGACTATCGGGATCGATATGGATATTCTGCTGGTCCACGGGCAAGTCCGGTAATTTTTCAAGACCGGGTTTATTTACACGGAGTTACTGCCTGGCTTACTTGCCTGGATTTAAAAACCGGCAAGCTGATTTGGAAACGCGATCTAACAAAGGAATACAAGGTCCCCCAGTATTTTTTTGGCAAGGGATCAAATCCAATTGTTTGTGGGAATATTCTTGTTCTCAACCTTGGTGGCGGAGACCGGCAATGTATGGTCGGGTTTGATCGTAAAAACGGAAAGACTTTATGGATTTTGAAAGACGACTGGGGTGCGAGTTATTCATCCCCAGTTCTCGCCACAATTCATGGTAGGTTAGTCGGACTTGCGATGACGGGAGGCGAAAGCCGGCCAGCAACTGGTGGGCTTTTGATTTTTGATCCAAAGACAGGCGAAAAATTAATACGCTTTCCGTGGAGGTCGAAAAAATACGAGTCGGCCACCGCCTGTCCCCCAGTCTTCCTTGGAGATCAATATGTTTTTCTTTCGGAGTGTTATGAAAAAGGTTCCGTTCTTTTGCGTATCAAAGAGGATTTTTCTTATGAAATAGTCTGGGAAAATTCAGATATTGGAATTCATTGGATGACCCCAGTAGAAAATGAGGGTTATTTATATGGTGTTTCGGGTAGGCACCAACAAGGAGCGGAAGCCTTTTGTTTAAATTGGAAGACTGGTGAGGTGTTATGGAAAGAATTCATTGCTTGGCAGGAAACGATTCAGGGTCGTGAACTGAAGCTCCAACTCTTTAGGGCAAGCTGGTTACTTTTAGAGAATCGTTTTTTGAGTCTTTCCGAATTTGGATCTTTGCTGAGAATTAAATTTTCGCCAAGCGGTTGGAAGATTGAAGAACGGACTCAGCTATTTTTCGCCCCGGAGGCATGGACCCTGCCAGCCCTGAGCCGTGGACTTCTCTACATTATGCAGAACGATACCGATCGTATGAGCGGGAGGTCGAGCCGTTTACTCTGTTACGATTTTCGCGGGCAATGAAAGAGGTTTTATCCAGCCCGGCCTTGGTCGAAGTTCTTCCCCTTGGAGGTTTTGATCACGCCCTTACTTACGGTGCCAAAAAATCCCTGTACGATTGTTTGAAGGTTGGTTCATTGGTCCGGATTCCGTTGGGTGCCCGAAGATTGATCGGGGTGGTTTCATCTTTAAGTCCCGAGCATGCTCCTCCGTTGGAAAAATTACGCTTCGTTTCTGCTTTAGTACAACCGGAACCAGTCCTTAGTACGGAACTTGTTAATCTGGCTAAGTGGATATCCGCTTATTATGCATGCTCTTTGGAAAATACTTTGGGTGCAATGATTCCGGCCTCTGTACGGGACGGTATGGAGGCGAGAACCCGTAGGATGATCGAAGCGATTATTATGCCCGAAGAACAGGTGGCTGATTTGGTTAAGCGCTCGCCTAAACAGGCGAATGCTTATGCTCTTTTGAAAGAGAGCAAGCCAAAACAGGTTGATGCAATTGTTTGGGGACGGGAATCAAAGGTTTCCCCATCTGTGATCGATGGATTGATCAAGAAAGGATTGATTAAGCAATCCATGTCCGAGGTCTCCCGTGATGCTTACACCGATGAGTGGACAGATGATGCAGAGGGACTGGTTGAATCCTTACGCGAATTAACTGAAGAGCAGCAAAAAGCAACCGATGAAATCGTTGAGGACTTGGACTCAGGAGAATTTCGTACACGTCTTTTACAGGGGGTCACTGGATCAGGAAAGACAGAGGTCTACTGCCAGGCCATGGAAAAGGCATTGGGGCAGGGTGGTGGGGTATTATTTCTCGTGCCTGAAGTCGCACTGGCTCCCCAGACAGTTGATCGCTTACGAGCCCGATTTGGACAGAGTGGAGAGGAGGTCGTGGTTTGGCACAGTCATCTTTCGGGAGGTGAACGTTTGGATGCGTGGAGGAAATTGGTCCGTGGAGAGGCACGTATTGTGGTCGGTGCTCGTTCGGCCGTCTTTGCTCCTGTGCAAAACCTTCGCTTGGTGGTGGTCGATGAAGAACACGAAGCTGCATACAAGCAGGAGGATGCACCCCGTTACCAAGGTCGCGATGTTGCGGTATACCGAGCCTATTTAAACGGAGCCATCTGTTTGCTTGGGTCGGCCACTCCATCCTTAGAGACTGCCCGCAATGTGAAGAGTGGGAAATATGCAAAGTCGGTTCTTAGCAAACGGATAGATGGGAGGGAACTTCCCTTGGTTCATTTAATTGATATGCGCAGGGAAGCTCTTAAACAAAAAGTTCCGCCAATTCTTTCCCAACCTTTGGTCGAGGCACTGCGGCAAAGATATGAAAACCGGGAGCAAAGCATTTTATTTCTTAACCGTCGCGGATTTAATACCACTTTGTTTTGTACGGAATGTGGTGAAGTTGAGCAGTGTAGGGATTGCAGCATTGCCATGACTTATCACCGGACTGATCATTACTTGCACTGCCATTTGTGCGGTTACCGTAAGCCTGCTCCCAGAGTATGTGGGAATTGTAAATCTGTTGATATTCGTAAAAAAGGTCATGGAACCCAACGGATTGAAGATGTGGTCGAATCGATCATGCCCAGACGAGCCCGGGTCGTACGGGTTGATGCTGATGTGATGACCAAAAAAAATCTTTTTCGGGAAATCCTTCGAGATTTTCGTAAAGGTAAGATCGATGTGATGGTAGGTACACAAATGATTGCCAAGGGACTGGATTTCCCACGGGTTACTTTGGTGGGGGTAATCGATGCTGACCTTCCCTTGCGTATGGAAGACTTTCGGGCATCGGAACGAGCTTTTCAAATTTTAGTGCAGGTGGCAGGAAGAGCAGGCAGGGGAGACCGAGCTGGAGAAGTTTATGTGCAGACCTATGCTCCGCATGAAAGTTGTATTCAATTTGCGAGGCGGGCAGAACTGGATGCTTTTTTGGACGAGGAACTGGCGATGCGCAAAGAATTGAAGTATCCACCTTTTAGGCATCTAGTAAGGCATGTCTTTCGTGGGCGAAGCGAAGAGAAAACCAAGTTTTATGCGGAACAGTGGAGAAAGGAATTGGACCGTGCGCAATTAAAGGGTGTGGAGATTAAAGGCCCGGCGGCAACCCCACTCGCTAAAATGAAGGGTTATTATCGTTATCATTTGTTTTATCTAAGCCCATCGGTTCCGCATTGCTTATCTCAAATCCGGATTATTAGGCAGCAGTTTCCAATTGATAAAGAAATTATTGATACCTTGGATGTTGATGCCCATCAAGTATCCTGAGTTGCCTGTAATATCGGCTTAATCTTGGGAGATTGATCTGAGTGGAAGTGTGCTCTTTATTCCGTTAGGGTGTTTACGAATAAGTAGAGCTCCCGATCCTGCAGGTATTAACAAATCATTAATCGGTGCTTCTCCACGGCCCAAACTATTCCAACCACCGGGGTGAACAACAACAGTGGGTGGACTGGTGTAGAATAAACCGCCGTAAGTAAGAGAAATGGAAGTAATCCTGCCCCCCTCTACAATCCCGACTGCACGGGCACCCTGTCCGCCTCCGCCCAGAATAGATAAGGAAACATTGGCGTCGTAGCCCTCTCCCGGATCTCCTGTTGTCCACTTGGCCAAACCATTTTCTTCAAAGTCCGACTCGACCAAACAATGGTTAAGTTCAAAGCTATCTGTGCTTACATTGATAATTTCCCACCTTCCATTGATCGAAGAGTTAATCAACATACCTTCTCCACTATCCACCTCTTCGCCTAATGAATTTATTTGAACCTTTGCATCGTTGGTAAGCCTTCCTTTTGCACCGCTTATTTTAATCCAAAAACCAGGTTCAAGTCCGTGGTCTTGGGCAGTAATTACAGGATTCCCACTAGGTGGATTGGTGACAGACTGAATAGTTCCAGAAGCCATGGAAAAATCTCTCATGGTCAAACCACCACCGATTCCACTTCCCGCTTTGGCTGAAATTACGGCCGGTTTTGTAATAGTAAGATTGGTTCCGTCATGCCAATAAGTTGACCACCCTGAAGAATTGAGTATTTGAATATTATCAGCTAAGTCCTGTTCTTTATGCGCGAGCCAACGAGTTGAGTTTTCTTCCGCAGAAGAATTATCATCCGTGATCGTCTCGTTGCCAATAATATCGGATAGTTTTATGGATGTGGGGAATGGATTGCTTACCAGTTTTGTACGGTTAAATTCAGGAAGGTGCCAAGCTGTCGGGGTTAAAGGGGAGATTCCGTTGAAGGTGAGGATTTTATTGGCTTCGGACCTTCGAGCGATAATTACCGATTCGTCAGGAGATATTTTGTAATGAGAAGTGGAATCATTTGGGGAATTAACAAGTTTCCATTCTGTACCATTGTGGAAGTGGGCTACATAGTCGCTAGAGTCTCCAACTTGATTTGGAGAAGTTTTAAGCAGATAGACCCAGTCTGCTCGTGATGCGTTAGCATCACTTTGCAGCTGAATTTCGGTGTAACCAAACAAGGAACCAAGGGTCCATACTGGCATAACCTCGACCACGGTATCTTTTAAGAATATGGAACCAAGGGGTAGGTTTAAGGAATTGTTCAATTCCAGGACATAGTCCGAATTGGAATTAATACGGAAAGAGTAGCCCGTGTAATTAGATTCCGTATCAATAATTTTCAAATAATGCGGACCTCCTTCGATGTGGACCGCTGGGGGTTGATCATATCCAATACCTTTTTCCAAAATAGAAAAACCAGTAATTGACCTGAGGGATGAATTCCACTCCGCTTCGACGGTCGCAGAACGGTAAACGGTTGCAGAATTGTTTGGATTAGATGGAGGAGGTAAGGAAATCCTAGGTCTGCCACGGTATTCATTTCCAGCAAATAAAAGATTTAAATTTGATACGGAACCATTCTCATCGAGTATGCTCGAAGCACGTCCTTGTATACTACCAAGAACCCCACTAGAAAAAGGGCCTCTACGGTTGGCCGGATTTGCCAGTTCAGAGGTACGATAAAATGAAACATTGTTATCAGATACAAACCCTTCGATTGGACCACGAAAAATACAAGATCCGTGAATTCCCGGAGAAACGATTGTAAAGCTTGGTGCTTCCGGGCTTCCGCCGGCTAAGTTAAGATTTACCACCCCCATGGGTTCGCTAAGGTTGGATGCCAATACTTGGCTTCTGGAGCAAAGCATAAGCATTCCGAGAAATGCGTAGAGGATAAAACCTTTAGCTGGTGAACCCATGGGATTAAAAAATTTGGTAATTACTATTTTTTAGCCACCTTATTACCGCTTTTCTTCCAGCCTGAAATTCCAGCAGATAAGTGACGAACATTGCTGTAACCAAGTTCGGCGGCTGCCTTTGCTCCACGAAGGTAAGCCCGGCATGAGGGGCCGCCACAGTAAGCAACAATTAGGGTATTTTTGTTGCTGGGTAGTAATTTTTTAAGAGCTTGTTTTTGCGATGAAAAATTAATGGCCCCGGGGATGTGACCATTCTGGAATGATTTTTGGCCATTTACATCAATGATAGCGACTTTTTTTGCCAGAATGGCCTTTTGCAAATCTTCTATGCTTATGTCAGCAAAATCTTGGCCCTGTAAAGAAACAGCTGCCCAAATGAGAATGAATGGAATAAGTATTTTTTTCATTTTAGTTTTATAGGTTTTGTAGGTTTAATATTTGTAAATTCAAAATGTTTTTGGATTTTTGATTAAGGTCCACTAAGGCCAATTTTTAGTCGTAGGAAAGGTTGTGTATCTCCATGGGCTGATTCCTCTGCAAAATAGCTAACTCGTTCCATACCTCCACCAATCGGGATAACTTTTGAGTTTTCAGAGCTTAAAGAAACAGTCCGCCAAGATCGAAGATCGAAGCTTTCTTCAATCATATATTGGAATGATTCGCCAGTGGATGAGAAAGAGTTTGTGAACCGTGTAAAAGAGATTCCGGACTTTCCGTTTTCCGGGTTAAGAAAATGGGGAGCATTTTGGGAATCGAATCCTAGAGAATCCATCCCTGTGGCTCGTTCAAAAAGATTACTGTATCCATCCCCATCGGAATCAAAATTATCCGAATCAAATTCATATTCAGCCTGTTCAGTTGTGACTGAGGAGTGGCTACTGAGCCTGTTGTTAACGAATCTTTCTTTTAATCGGGTATACCTTGTATCATTTCTACGATTTTCTAACCAGGCTGCTTTGGTTGGTTTGACCACTTCCAAAGTACGGGTTCGGGGAAGAGCAGCCACAAAGTTATCATCCTCGGGAACATTAAGGTTTAAGGTTACCACACCTGTTCTGTGAGCAATTATTTTATTTTGACCATAAATTTCTACTATACTGGAGTCTGAACTAGTGAGGGAAACTCTATTTCCATTACTCGCATATACTCCAGGAATAAACTTCGTCCTGCTATTAGCCAAAACGGGTGCCAAAGAGCCTTCATTCTTCAAGTCTGTGAATAAAATAACTGGGCGTGTCCGATTGGAGACAATGATTTCTAAAGTTTGGGTGATTAGCAGCATCAACAAAAGCATTACCACTTTGATAAGCGGAAATTACGATGGTACCGGCACTTCCGTCGAGAGTGACGACACCATGAGCATCAATGGTGGCTGGACCGGATTCAACTTTTAAGACAACCGGTAGTTTGTAGACTGAATGATTTTGGCCACTCGACTCTGCTATAGCCACAACTTGGAAGGGCGGGTCTTCGCGAACTTTTTTAGGAACTTCGGAAAAAATAATTGCTTGTGTATCTTTTTGAAACGAAGGGTCTGAGAAATCAATAATTTCCAAAGCAACACTCTGAGGCTGGGCGGCAAAAAAGCGAATATTACCAGGCTGGTAGGCGGTGATATTTATTTTTCCGGGGCGCAGTATTTTAGCTTGGTTATCAGCAATCGCCAAAATGGTCGGGTCACTGCTTGCAAAGATTACAGGTAGACCGGATGAGGCAATGGCGTTAAGGGTGAAGTCAGGATCGTTTGCTGATTTCACAGGTAGTTCTAATTCACCATCACCACCATCATCAAAGTCGCTTGTTCCCAACCATGTTATCAATTGATTTCCCCCAAAAGCAGGGACAGAGGTGGAGAAGGGATGCAATTCGGGTAGCCTGCTTTCTAATTGCCATTTGTGGGCTAAGTAACCTTCAACTCGTTGACGGTTAACAAAGTTCAGAGTTTCCGAAAATACTAATAGTTCAGCAATTTCTCCGGTAAAAGACTGACCGATTGCATCAAGTGGTTTTGGGTAGAATGAACTATTTCCGGAACCCATGAGCGTTCCGTTTATCCATAGGTTCTGAGTATTCGCCATGGTTCCCAAAACACATATTGTCCACGAGTTAGCTGGTTGTACAGAAGTTATGGATGGGTTGCCGAAGTTGTAATCGAGTGAGAAAAATCCATTGCTATTGGTGCTAATCAAATCACCCCCAAATAATTTGCTTTCGCTTATTGAAGTTTGCTTCGCAACAAGGAATAAAATCGCAGGTTCCGATATAGATTCTTGCAGGCTTAATGATTGATTGAATGAATTGTTAAAAGAAACGACGGTTTTACCTTGAAGGGATTGAGCAGAGTTCGGTGCAATCCAGCTTGGCATCTTACTCGAGTTTGCTTCAACCGGGCTGTTGTTATTACCCGATCGGTCCGCCCAAAGGCTGATTTTGCCAGAAGCAAGGAAGTCGTCTGGTTGATCTTCAATGCCATCGTTGTTTATATCGTTTGCATCCAACCAAAGAGCGAGCCCGGGAATGGAATCTGCAAAGAGATTACCGAACCTAATATTAAAAGATTGGCTAACTGGTTCAGCGGCAAAGAAACGATCATCTCCATCTTGAGTTGCTGTTACTACTAATTCACCGGCATTGCGCACAGTCACATAATTATCTTTTATACTGGCCAAAGAAAGATCAGAGAGCGAAAACTGTACAGGTAGGCCCGAGCTTGCTTCTGCAGAAAGAACAAAAGGGAAATCTCCAACCGATCGATCTATCAAGTCGGCAAATGTTATATTCTGGTCGGATTTGATGACATTGAGGTAATTATATTCTGGTAGTGCTTTTTCATATTGAATGTTTCCATTTTGCCTAGCAGTTATGCGGGTTGTGCCAGCTCCCAAGATTTCAATGGTTTGGTAATCTCCACCTCCTTGGTTGTAAATTTTGGTGATATCATTTTGAGAGAGTGATTTATTGTAGAGTCGTAAATCATCGATCAGACCGGCAAAAGATGAGGTTTCGTCTCCGGCAAAAAAGGTGCTAAAGCGGAAGTCCAGTGGGCGACTGTTATTAGTCTCTTTTACTTCCGCTTCATCAATTACGACTTCACCATTGGCATAAATTTTAAGGTTGCCCGTTTCCGGGTTGTGAGAAATTGCCAGGTGAGTCCAGTTGGAATCATTGAGCACGCTTTGGTTGGTATCGTATATGGTGGGCGTGTTATTTCCATCGGTGTAGAAAGCCAGGGCTATCGAACCGTTTCCATCCTCTTTGTAGAGCCGGAAATGATTCATGGTGGGAACCCCAGTTTTTGTAAGAATATTCATTTCCGGGCTATCGGAACTTGTGGAATTCGAATCCGGCTTTACCCAAACTGAAAATGTATAGTCGTCCTCGATTCGGATAGGTCCAAAATTTACTCTGCCTGAATTTCCGTTCAATTGTAAGGCACCTGAAAATTTACCGTCCTTCCAGGCGTTGTTTTCACCAACGGTTACCAGGTCGAGCAAAGTTCCGGAATTTTGGCCCGTTTGATCATAAGCCTCGGCATACTTCGTTTCATCAAATTTCCAATGAGATTTAAGAAACTCTCTTTGGGTTACCAAAATTTTTGCGACTTTCTCGTTTTCCACCTCGTAGTAAAGGGGAAGTCCAGTGGTTTCATTGTTGTCCAAATTAATGGAGCTCCCATTTAGAAGGATGGGTGGGGATAAGGCTGGAATATCATTGAGGTCTTGGTCAAAGATAATGCCCTGTTTTTGCTTGTTACTCACCGTGAGGGTACCATCTACATAAGTGAAGAAATATTTGTCAGATAGACCGCCTGATCCCAGAATGGGGTATTCTCCAACCGGGGTGGGGGAGGGAATAGATCCATCTGTTACACTAAGAGTTAAGCTAATGTTTCGGTCAAATTCAGTCTCGTTATCCTCGCCCACCAAACCGATCAAGTCGTAGCCTAATTCGGGGTTTTGTTCCTCTGGCTTTCTAAAATGATTGTGAATTTGCACAACCAATTCTTTCTTAGCGATGAGGAATTCGTCCAACACCTTGGGGGCTGCCTGATAGGTTGCATTGCCATCTCCAGGCTGGGAACCTTCCAGTTTAACAACCCCAGTCTTAAGGATATTCAAAGTGGTAGGCATTTGAGTTGAAGTAAGCTCGGCAAATTCTTCTCCCTCCACGATCCTTATATTCACCGGTAAGCCAGAGGTACTTGTCCAGTTTAGATCGATGGGAGGATCACCATATTTTACCGAACTTAATTCCTCAAAGATAATGCTTTGTGTTCCTGGGTTTACAAAAAGGGTCATATTTTCTTCATCACTACCAGAAGAATTTGAAGCCACAATGGTGACATTAAAATCGAGACCTGATTGTAGAGGTGTTCCAAAAATTAATCCCGATTTTTCATCGATGGACAATCCGGAGGGCAACCCGGTTGCGTTAAAATCAGTTGGCCCTTTGAGTGTTTCCACCTGATAGGAGAATTCTTCCCCGTAGGTCGCAACTAATGCAGAGTCGATAAAATTAAAAGCATTCTCCCTCTCCTTTGGATTAAGGGCATGTGCATATATTCTGAAATCGTCAATCAAACCGTTAAAAGCAAAATTAGTTGAGTCATAACCCAAGTAAATAGTTGGATCTCCAGTAAGGTTGCCTTTTGCATTTACGGAAGCAGCTGCTTCTTCGTTATTAATGTAAAGCCGGAGTTTATTACCATCCCACCATAGAACTATATGTAACCATGTTCCTAGGGGTAAAAGAGTCGGCTCAGTAGAGCGCCATCTTGAGCCCACATAGGCATTCGCACTTATGTATCCATCTTCAATCAATATATTAAAGCGACCCGAAGAAATTACATTGGCGTCACTGTCCTCAGTATTCATCCAAAAACTAAGAGAGAAAGAGTTTCTCAAGTTTGGTTTGTCATTGGATTCGTCGAGATTGGTTTTGATTTTTAAATCATCAAGGAAGCGAATCGCCTGACCTTTTTTGCCAGCAGCGGAATTATTGATAAATAAATCGAATCCCGAATCGTTATTGTCGACAAAACCATGATTTTCAAAGCCCGAATAATCTATAATTTCTATGCCGTCCAGGGAGTCGAACTTCCAGTGCGCTATTGCATCCTTAGGTAATAAAATAACTGGAACATTGTCAAAAATCGGAGGGAAAGACTCATAGCGATGTGTGCCAAAATCTCCCTCGCCACTACCATAAATCGTTTCAATTTCTTGGTTGGTTAATGTACGTTCATAAACACGAAAATCATCCAAGCTTGGCGAGAAGCGGCTTCCGCCTTGGAGTACATTTCCAATCGTGCGTATGTCAAGTGCTCCTCCATTGTAAGTGGTTTCTTTAAACTTTTCTTCGCCATCGATAAACAGGGAATAGCTATTTTGATCTGACTTTAGGGCGAAATGATGCCATTTCGGTTGTTCTTCTGTACCCGATAGCGAGGTTGCATAAAAATCTGAGTCTGACACACCTGAAAGAATAAATTGTTCATTTCCTGCAAGAAAAGCGGGAAAGTTGGACCCCGAAGACCAGGTAAGTACATATTCATCACCAAGAGGGTTATGAATTGGATATTTGAACCAAGTTGAGACTGTCCAATTAGGCTGGGAGAAGAAAAGTGAGTTGTAATCAAGATCAATTTTAGCGTTTTGAGGGTCAATGGTATCAAAACCAATACCCGAAGTGAATTTACCTTCAGTATTCAAATCTGCATCGATTACCATACCGTGCCTTAGGGTATCGGAATAATCCTCAACTATGGATCCGCCAGTTTCATTAAAGGGATAGTAAAGGGTCAATCCTTGACTAACCGCAAAACCAGACTCTGCCAAATCATCAAGTAATCCCCATTTATGAGCCAAATACCCCTCAACCATTTCGCGTTCAAAAGGTTCAAGCAGTCGGTCGAAGACGAGAATTTCTCCGATGGAGCCTGTCAGCATGCCTAAATTGGTTCTGGGGTCGAGTCCAAGGGTGATTTGCTGTAGCGATTCATTTTCGCCACGAAATACATTCAACCAGTTGTATGAACTTGCCTCCAATGTCCAAGGGTTTTGGCCATCATCGCCTCCGATAACCACGCCATCACCATAAGCACTTGCAAAGATATTAAGAGGGCCGCTCAAATTACTGAGTATCCCTACCTTCATTGATTGACCGGAGGAAAATTTAACCGAGGGAAGGGAGCCAAAACCGTTTTCTTCATAGGTAGGCATTTGGTTGACAATAGTTTGAATCGCATCTTTGGCATTTATTGATTTATCAACCCAGATGGGAATGTTTGCTTGGTCCAGCAATGAGTCTCTTTGACCATCTGCATCAATATCAGTCGCATCTAACCAAAAAATCAAGCCGTCCATACTGTGCTTGGTAAATTGGGTGTCGATCGTTTTGAAGGTCATAATTTGTTGAGCCCAAGTTTCACCAGCAATGTTTTTGGCATAGGCTCGGAAATAGTAGAGCTTGTTTTCTTCGAGGTTTGTGGAAATGGTTTTCTCAAAATTCCCAATATCAGCAGCCTGACTGAGGACTAATTTGTAGTCCCATGATGAATTGTCGTCTGGATTGGCCGAAGTAGAGTTGGATTCGATACGTTCATCTCCCCAAAAGATAATCACTTCGGAAGGATCTCCTCCCTCAGAACGAGAATTCGCTTGGGCAAGTTGTATGCCAAATGGATCAAGTTGAGCGTAGGGGTGGTCATCTGAGAGGATATCCTGCTGAAGGCTCCATTTGTGAGCTAAGTACCCTTCTAGGGTTGCCCGTTGCAAGGGGTTTAATTCACCCGAAAAAATCAGGATTTCTGCGACTTCACAGGCTGAGTTTTCAATGCCTTTACCTCCAAGCTGTAGTTGTCCAGGGCCAAAGTTTTGGTTGTCTGATTCTCGGGATTCCAGGACTTTTAAAATACTGTCCTGCCAGAATGAAGCCCTGGGGTCCCCGGAATTATCACTAATGGTTCCCACATGAAGGTGCCATTCATTATCAATAGGATCGCCGAACGCATAGATGTTACCACCTGCCCGCCAAAGGCCTATGCCATCCTGATGAAACCCAAAATAGAAATCGTTATTCCTGGAAGTGATTACCTGTTTGTTATTACCCCCTGTAAATCTGGCCAAGGTAAGGATGGTGTAACCAGTTTCATGAAGAATTGAATTAAAGTTATAGCCTGTCCACATTTGGTCATCCTCCCCGTCAAAACTCACGGCTGGATTTCCATTGAGTGCAAAAGATAAAAGCCTAGGACTTCCGCTTACATTGTTAAAGCTACGATCTTGGTTCGGGCGGGCCGATTGATCCTGCCACCTACTGAGGGTTTGTCCATTCTGTCCACTAATTTGTTCGGCATCAAACCATGCCTGAATACCAGGTATGGTATCATATTTAAAAGTGTCACCCAAAGAAATTTCTTCTTCAATGATTTCCCCACCAATCGATGCCAGGTTGGCCCTTAAGATGACTGACTGTGGTCTTGCCTCCATCGCAGGCAGAGTATTAATTTGCGGCTTTTCAACCACCCGGTATTCGACCAACCCGGTTTGATTGGCATCTCCTGCAAATACTTGAGAGATTTCATTGGCAGATAATCCCCGGTCGTAGACTCTTACATCATCAACGGATCCCAGGAATGCACCAAAATTATCCAATCCAAAACTTCCTGAGGGTAAACCAATAGATGGTACATCCTGGTGTATGGGGACAAAACCATCTCCAGAAGAAATTTCCGGTTGGTCGACCAGTTTACCATCAAGGTAAAGCTTTAATGCTTTTGTGGTTTCTCCATAACTTACGGCCAAGTGATGCCAATTTTTTTCAATCTGATTGACCTTTTTCAGCCCGCTGTAGCCAGGCGGTGACGCTTCAAGATAGCTATGATTCTGAGGTAATTTATTGGTCAGATTCCATTTGTGTGCCAAATAGCCCTCGATTTTTTCTATATTTTCACTACCCAAATCATTATTAAAAATAAGAACTTCTGAAATTCGTCCCGTCCATAAACCAGCCCCATCACCTGTCCCCCCAATTGTTACTGGAATATTAGAAGTGGATTTAAGGGCACCTGTTAGGTTGCTTTGGAGCGATTGACTGCCATTGACTTTCATGAATAAGTTATGACTCATCGAACTTAGGTTTGCAGATGAATAACGGATTGTGATCAAACTTGGACCTCCACTAAATCCATCATGTGTCCAAATGGCATCAGAACTCGTTCTCAGGTAAGAATTTCCTCCAGAAGCAGTATTAATGGCAGGACCCCATATTCTGTGGCCATTTTTATCAGCTCTGTGGATCGTTAATGCCCAGGAAAAATCGTAGCTGTTACTATTCATCCAACCCGTTTGAGTTCCCTTACCAATGGGGTAGCAAAAATGATCGAATGCAGTTTGGTAAAGAGTCGCAAAAATTACGATGTCATCCCAACCTTCAAAAGTACTCACACTGTTTTCGAGAAAAAAGGAATCATTGGTAATGTCTATACAGCTGTTATCGTTAAACCCATTATTCAACCATTTAGGAGACCCGGAAAGAATCTTTGCGTTATGTCCAGATTGACTTTTATCCCTCCAAAACCCAACGGTTTGACCACTAGCTGGCGGACCTTCTGCACCTGGACTTGAACCTTTGTCCATACTTTCAATATCGGCAGAATCGAGCCATAGTTTCAAGTTCCACTCCGGTTCTTGCAGGGGTGAGAAAGGGAGTTTTAAACTCTCGTTTGTATTTTGCAAAAGTGCTGTGGAATTAACCTCAGTTCGAGTGCCGTTTACAATAACCTGTGCTCGGATGGTCCCTTCGTCATTTACAACAAGGAGACCATTATTCGAGTCACCTTCATCGTAGATTACTTGTTGGCGGTAACCTATGATTGGTTGGTCGGTAATATCATCCTCATAAATTTTGAGCATTTGCTCTTGGCTAAGGGCAGTATTGTAAAAGCGTAGTTCGTCTATCTTACCAAGGAAATAATCCTGCTCGATGGGGTCTGAGCCACCAACATTCCAGTACAAATAGTCAGACAAATCGGCAACCATACCGCTGGGTAATTCGGATGTTAAAACGGATTGGCCATTGATAAAGAGTTCTATAGATGAATTCTGTTCGTTCACCGAGACTCCGACCTGTGACCAAGCTGATTGAGTAACCTTTTGATCAGACTCGACCAAAACGACATTATCCATGTTTTTATATTGGAAAAAGATCGTACCATCCTTGTTTAGACCAAATTGAATTGGGCCTCTTCTAGCCAAAGTGGAACGACTTTGGGTGCCGAATAAATTATATTGATCAGACGCCGATGGATGTATGGTGGTTAAGGATGGAGGACCTGAGTTGCTAGATGGGGTAGAAAACCGTAATTCGATTGAGGGAACTTCAGAGGTTACAGCATGGTATACGGCCAGGCTGTAATTTCCTTCCGCAAGTTCAATAGAATCGATGACTTGGTTGCTTTGATTCTCACCTAGGTAAACAAGTAGTCTTTCATCTGTTTCAAAGTATCCATTCTGGTTTTTATCAAGCCAGAGTGCTGATTGCTCACTAATATTTGCTAACTCCCATTGGTAAGCGCCCGATTCTTTGGCCTGAAAAACTCCAGTAAAGAGAGTCAGGGAATTATTATAATTATTTTGTTCAGTAAGCTGAAGTTCATAAAAATCAGCACCTTCCGTAAATTTGAGCTTCCGGTTGAAATCAAATTCCAACTGATCGAGCATATTCCACTTGTTGGCCAGGTAATATTCAATGTTCAACCGTTCTGTGTTGGAGAGTTCGGAATTAAACAATAAAAAGGCAGATACTTCACCCTTACTGGTTTCACTATTAGTGCCTAACTCATTTCTCCACCCACCAAACCTTATTCTTCCTGGGTGTGACGAACTGTTAGATGCTCCTTCACCATTTATTACTCCGGGGACAAGATTCTTCCAGGTACTGCCTTGGTCATTGCTATTCATGGTGGCAGTATGAAGGTGCCAGTTTGTATCAGAGGCATCGGGTCCGCTGTAAAGCCAGCCATTAAAGTAGAAACGGTTGTTTCCACCGTTATGATATCCAAACAGCCAGTTGTGATGGCTCGCAATCAATCGTTGATTATCATTTCCTGTTTGTCGGGATATAGAAAATACAGTGTAGTTTTTACTGTTGAAGGATGAATCAGTTCCAAGCATGTCAGTCCCATCAAAATTAACTGTCCATTTACCTCCCGAAAACTTCCTTGTGGGGTCACCCCAGGATCTAGTGAAGTTGTATCCCTGACCAATTACGCTGTTGTTCCAATCCAGAACGGCATTGTTGGTTTCATTAAAGTCAAAGCTATTCTCGTTACTTGCATCCATCCAGATAACCAAACCGGGAATGTCCTGCGGACTGAAGGTGTTAAGATCGATGGTTTCCTCATCCTTAAGCAGGGAGGTAAAGGTTGGTTGTAAGGTTAAAAGGTTTTCAATCTCGGACAGGTAATAGTCACTTGGTTCTAAATCAAAAGAAAAAGCGTTTAACTGACCCCGGGTGAATTTATCATCCCCAATGGTAGCGTTTACCCAAAGTGAAATGGAGTAGGAGTCATGATGGAGTGTGGATAAACTTTCTTTCGCGGGTACGAGAACATGGTCGAGATCGGATTCAAGGTTGAGGGCACTGTCAAATATGCCTGCTGCCCAGGTGGTCTTTCCATTGATCGAGGCTTCATACTGTTCATAGTTGGTATCGAATGCGGTTAGTCCGAAGCCTAATTTAAAAGGGAAGTAAGCGGCTAGATCTTTGAAGGCAGTGATCTCGGGACCGGCATACAACTTGGGATCAATTTGCATCCAAGTCATAAAAGTGCGTCCTTCGAATGATTCGTTCAAGTAACCGGTGTTTTCCGGATCTAGGTTAAGCCAGTCATTTGCGCCATCAAGAGTCAGTCCATTTCCTGAATAGCCCGCCGTTCGGGTGGCATTCTCGTCTTTTCCTTGAATGAGGGCATCCCTAAGGGGAATGACAGAATCAGTGGCAATATTACCAGAAGACTCGTCCAGTCTCCAAAATGCCAAAAGATTTTCTTTGATCTCTGGTTCTCCGGTTGACCAGTCTGAACCATCCGCACTCTGAGCATAGGCTCGGAAAAAATACTTTTGGCCTGGGATAAGACCAGATATATTTGCGTCAAATTCACCCGCGGACAGGGGATTGCCGTTGTTTAATGTGAGATTGTTTTCCCAGCCTGATATGGCAAGACCACCATCGGAAGAACCGTAATAAATGGTTACCAATGGATTTTCCAAATCGATATTGGTAAGTTCACCCGAAAGAAGGACCGAGTTGTTTGACTCCGGACTGGCTTGATAAAGTTCCACCACCGGTGGTTGCCTTTCATTGGAAGTAGTGAACTCTACACTTCCTCCAAGATAAAGAATGGAAATTTCTGAAGCGGTCAGGCTACGGTTGTAAATACGAATTTCATCCATTGTTCCTTCAAAGCCAAATTCCTCACTTGAACTAGTTCCAAGACTGAGGTTTCTCTCAGCTAAAGTATTGAGGGGAATGGATGAGGTAGTGAGTAGGTCTGCAGGGAGTTGGTTGGTGAGAACCCATTTATTGCCTAAATAAGACTCCAGTAAATTTGCATCTACATCGGATAACTTGTTCCCAAAAGCTAAGATTTCGGCAATATCCAAATTACACTGCAATCCAGTAAGCCTACCAATTTGGTAAGAAGAGTAGGGGCCAGGATCGTTATCATTTACCACCAAGCGAACGATCATGTAATCTGTTATGGTCTCGAGATCAAAATTACCACTTAAGGCGACTCCATTTTTAAAGACCTCAGCAGGGTATTGGTTGCTATGAAAATAAGTAGCGTTGTGTTGGGTGATATAATTTGAGTTTCTTTGGGTATGACCGCTACTTGGATTATGCCCCATGGGACCACCATATCCACTCCATACGGAGTTGTCTGGGGGTGAACGGAAGACAAAAAAGTAATCTTTGGCAAAAAATGTACCGTCTATGGGTAGATAATCCCCAGACCTTATTTCGATGGCCCGACCATTATTGGGGCCGCTCATTGTATTTAAATAAGGGGTACCAACAGAGCTAGCTTCCCGTTGATTCAGGCTCTTATCCATCCATGCTGAAATATTACCAGATGGAGTTGTGTCTATTATGCTATCCGCATCGAGATCACTGGCATCAAACCATACTTCGGGACTGAGGTTTTGAACATCGAAGACAGGAGTCAGGTTTACAGATTCGCCGTCAAGATAGACAAATACATCACCAACTTGAGTAGCTCCATTAGGAATGCCAGTGACGATATGGTGCCAGGTGGAATCACTAACAAAGGCATCGGATTTAGCGGTTATGTATCCACCCAAAAACATAGATATCTTTCCGTCCTCTACCCTTAATGTCCAGGACTCTCCTTTTCCCTCCCCACCAAAATCGAGGAGGGTAGCATTTTGATCATTGGTATGAATCCATAGAGAGATGGATCGGGGATTATTACCTGAAATCCCTTTGAAATTTGGAGTTTGTACAGATTCATTAGAGTTGGATGTGAAGTAAAGAGCTTTTCCTTTATAACCAAATACTTCGCTTCCTTCATTCATGCCAGTCATACGGGCAGGTGAGTTACCATGATTATCGATGATTTCATCTCCAATAATCTCATCAAATGTCCACCAACTTATTAATCCCTCTGAAGTGGGCTCACTCCAGATATCGGAAGATACTGAATTACTTCCTTTCCAACGGTAAAAAATAGTTTCATTCTTTTCAAATCCGTCGATAAATTGAGATACCCGGCCGCTGGAAAAATTGCGGTCATTTATGGTATATTGATTTTCCCATTCTTGTTCATTATCCCCCCCATTTACACTTCCCCAAAAGAGCGACATGTTTAGGGCTTCCCCACCATCGGAATGAATCTGGGCAGATGATAAAGCTCCGTTGGAGCTAATGTTGCGTGGACTGATACTTGAGAGAACGGGCAGAGATTTACTTACCACTAAGTTAACAGTTGAGATACTTGTGCCTGCTTCATTGGTAGCGGTCATATTTACTTCAAAAACACCAGATTCTTGGGGTGCTCCGATAACTTCCAATCTTTTCAGGTCGAGGGATAAACCTTCCGGAAGTCCAGTCATACTCACATCATCAACCTGCCCGCTAATACTTATGGGGAATTGATGATAAACCTGCTGTTCGACGATGTCCTCAGCCCGATAAATCTGATCAATCTCAACCGGTAATAATGTATCGTTGTAAATTCGAAAATCATCAATAACCCCGTTGAAATAGGAGTCACTCAAACTATTGGTTCGTCCGATTAAGAATGGTTCAGTAAGCCCCGTATTAATATTTGAATTACTTTGTGACCCAATCATTTTTCCATTCAAATAAATCGATATATTGCTCCCGTCATATAAGTGTGCAAGGTGCGTCCAGTTATTTTGAATCTCCTGATCGTGAGAGAAAGAGATACTCGATCCATAATGCTCACTGGTTAATGACAAAAAGCCATTATCTGTAATGCTATGAATTCCCCAGAACCTGTCCGAATTATCGTAATTGGTACGCTCGCCATATCCATACAGACCGGGCTTGGTTTTAAGTTGTACTGGGTGAGTCCAAAACCAAAAGGATAGTGATCTGGATTGTTTTCCAGTTAATCCAATTTCTGTAAAATTTGGGTTGGTCCATATAAATGCAGTCGAGCCATCAAATTCAATTGCTTTGCCAAGTTTACCATCCACTCTGCTGGTTTTGCCAGAGAGGTTTGCATGGTTCTCTCCAACAGCATCAATCAGAATAAATCCTTCTTCCTCGTCCATTGGCCAATGAACTACCAAATTATTAGTTCTGGTCGTTGCGTTGATATGTTTTTGAATTTCTTTAGCTTTTCCAAACTTTAAATATTGAGTGCCGATCGGATCAAATTGAGGGGGGGTGATTTTAATCAAGTGACCAGATCCCAGGCTGATATTTCCTTGTTCCAACGAATTGGATACGGCTAGAAGAACTTGCCCGCCTTCTGCACCTCCGTTCCCTCCGAGAACTCGGATCATTCCGCGATTATCAATATTGGTACCGAAAATATGAACCGCACCTCCAGAGCCACCTCCTCCCGGCTTAGTGGGGTCCTGATCACTCCGTCCTTTACCACCAGATGCGGAGATAAGAGAACCTCCATCTAGAATAAAGTCTCCATCTGCAATAAATTTTATTGCACCTCCTCCAGCACCCGAGCCCTGAAATGAACTTCCACTCGATCCACTACTGCCGGGAACGAGAAATTTTCCGTCTCTATTATAATTAAAGGAGGCCCCAGTTCCGGCATCAAAGCTAGTGGCGTCAGTCCCCCCGGGGCCGTATCCAGGTAAGTGCTTGGGAGCTTCTACCACTCCAGGGGTTAAGCACTCCCAAACCACCATACCCATCGGAGGATGAGGCATTTTTACCATCGAGAATGAAATCAGAACCGATTACAATATCACCTCCCGCAACCGTTTGAATGACAAGTGGTTTATCTCCCCGCAGGACAACTTCGACCTCTGGGCCAATATCTACATAGGTAAAGGTAAATACGCAGGTGTCGAATAACCAGGGATCTTCAATACCATGAGTGAATGATGTAGAAGTGATCAAACCCTCTCCGTGTGCTCCTCCTTCGACGAAGAAGCAACCCGACTTAGTATCAAAAACCAAGGTTCCGATATCCAGATCGATGGAGGATGCAAAATAATTTCCACCAATGAAAATTGACCCCGGGTTACTCATCCATTCTCCGGACACATCGACATTGCCGCTATGAATTTCTGCCTGGGCATATAAGGCTATACGTCCACCACTGGATCCCCTCGTTTGACTGGTGCCTGATAATTTCACCCCTTGGCCTGCTTTCGCCTCAATCCGCCCGAAGTTTTCGATCGATTGACCATCCAAGCGAATGGAGCCACCCGCTCCGGATGCAGAGGACCTAATGCCATTACCTCCATTGGCAGAGACGATGACATTTGGTTCAATTTTTAATTTTCCAGCCGCTTTCAATTGAATGGATCCTCCTCCCGCACCCGAGCCATCCTGGCTGGAAGAACCACCAGAGCTTCCACCAAGTAAATTGTTCAACGAGGGATGACCGATTTCGCTTGCTCCACCGGAACCAATGGAGCCATGTCCCGCTCCATGTCCCTGTTCAGATGATTCGGTCGGTTTACCCGGGCCATTTCCAAGTAGTTGACCAGCAGCAGCTCCATCATATCCACCAAGGATAGCGATTCCACCACTACCATCCACATTTGATGAATGCCCGCCATCTGCACGGATGTCAGCACCTAGAACAAAATCACCGGATCGTGCTTCCAAAATTAATCCATTTGCTCCTTTAAGATTGATGACCAGGCTTCCACCTAATTGAATTTCCTCAAAGACGAAGTGGCAAACGGAGTAGGGCCAGGAAGTTCCATCATCGTGACGGTAGGTTCGATCTTCGATGATTCCATAATGCCGGGTGCCATCCGAATGTTCCATAATACCTAAATTCGTATCTATGGTTAAGGTGCCACTGAACGAAAACAGATTAGCCTGTGCGATTAAACGGTCGAAACGAACGCTCCCTCCGGATCCCAAGTTCGCTCCTTCGCCTGGATTTGCGATTAGGTTGTCTTCGCCATCGTTATTCAAGGTAACCCGGCCACTGAGGAAAATTCTACCACCGGCTCCCCCATTTGCACCGCCTGTTACATCGAGTAAAGAATTTTCGGTGAGGGAAAGATCATCTGCCGATAAGCGGATTGCTCCACCTGAACCCCCGGCACTCCCTGCCACACCATTACCTCCCAAGGCTAGTATGGAACCATCAATAGTGAGGGAACCATTGGCATCCACTGCCAGGGCACCACCACCACCACCACCAGTTGTATCAACAACAAACCCTCCTCCGCCACTACCTCCGAGCAGGCTTGTAATTTTACCATCTCCATATGTTCTTCCCGAATTTTGGGTTGGGTTTGAACCGGTCCCTCCATGACCTGCTCCTCCAGGTGACGATGAGGATGTCCCACCGCCAGGGCCTTGGCCTCGTTCATTGACTGCACCACCGGCAAAACCACCCGGACTTGACCCCGGTATTGGGGAATTATCTCCGCTTTGACCTGAAAGATCAAAGGTACTCCCGAGGTATCCGTCGCCGCTGATCTGAATACTTAATGAGGCATCTCCGGAGACAATAATTTCGAGATCACCGCTTAGGCTTAATTGATCAAAGGCAAAATAACAGACTTTAAAAGTGTAGGCATTTCCCAATTCATCATAAAAAGTTCTTTGGAAGACCTCACCATTTCGTGTATCTCCGTTGGTGTGTTCCCAAGTTCCCAAAGTTGTATTGATGAAGAGTTTTCCAGTTTCGTAGCTTACCCGGTCTTCAGCAGTAAATTGATCCGTTTGAGGTGCCCAGGAATACCCCCCATCATTGGAGGCAAAGGTACGATAGAAATAAGATTCGTTGGGGGATAATCCGCCGATATCCGCTTGGAATTTTCCATCATCTATAACCCAGATCTCAAGTTCTCCCCACTGATGACCCCATCCCTGGAATTGAGGGAGTAGACGAATAGCCTGGGTATCCACACCCTCGAGCGAGAATTCTACCCACTTGCCCTGTTCCACTGGTCCCACAAGCTCATCAATGGTGCTGAAAAGATTGAAGTTGAGTTCATCATCGGCAGCGTATACCTGAATTAATTTGAGTTCATCATCTCGAGCGAACGGCTGGAAATAAAGCCTGGCTTTGCTTAATTCCCATGAGCGTTTGAAACTGAATGTGATTTGAGGGTCCACTCCATACCAGGCTGTCCAAGTGGATCGCCATCCATTTTTGGGCACCAGTCCATCTATTAATTTAGAGGCAGGATAGCTGGCTCCTTTATCATTGGGTTCGGGAATTGCTTTTACCAAAATTTCATCGGGTTCCAGTTTCCGAAGCCCTTTACGGATTCGTCCTAGACTGACCGAATTTTCCCACATATCCAAATTGGTTCCTCCATCAGTATTTCCCCATAACAGAGTAATCTCGGCCGATGGTTCTGAAGGTACGGGTTTGTCATTTCTGAAAGGATGGGTGGGCAAGAGGTTAGGTTCTAATCCCCACTTATGTGCCAAGTAGCCCTCAATTTCACGAACTGCATTGGTTGGTAATACTTCGTTGAAAATGAGTATTTCTGAAAGGTTTCCTTTCCAAAATCGGTTGCCGATAGGATTTTTGGAGAAATTCGAAGCCCGTACCGGGCCATCTGTGGTAATGCTAATTATCGAAGAAGACCCGGCGAGGTAGTCCTGTGCGAGCCCATCTTTCCATTGCCCGTTTTCCTGAAACGATCCGTTAATTAGGTTGGGGTCGGACAATCCTTCGAGGTCGGAAAGGTCGAAGTCGTCTATATTTTCAGTGCTTATTTTGAGGAATTTCCATATGGTGGACTCCCCAGTCTGGAAGGCGGAATTTTGAGAATGTCCAAGTAAAAATCCCCGGTTTCCAGATACCCGTTTGGATACAATGAAAACGGACCTAATCGAATTGATTGACCGCTCGAAAGTGAGGAAGTCATTCCCGTCAAATTGTACTACACTCTTTCCATTTAATCCATTCAGGCTTAGCCCGGGTTGGTTATCACTATTCAATTGGGTGGCATGATTTCCATTGCCCGACAGGTCGTACAACCCACTTATCGGAGAGGGAGGTAAATAGGTTGGGTTGAATTGAGTTTTATAGGGGTGATCACTGGGCAGTTTATCAGCAAGTCCCCATTTATGAGCTAAATAACCTTCAAACTTTAGGCGGGTTTCATCCGATGCATTTTCAAGAACGATGAGTTCCCCGATCTTACCATCAAAGGGCATGTTGCTACCGAATACACCATATCCAGTTCCAAGTGATGCAAATGGATTGGTGTCCAAGGGGTATTGTTCGGGGTTGGATAATTCAGTGGCGGATTGTTCGGTGCCATTAAAGAAAAACCTGGATGAATTATAATCGCTTGCTTTATTCCTGCTCCACACCTGCAGGCTGGGTGTGTTTGGTTCGATGGGGGAGTAATTTACTTCTCCTCCATTAAACCTCCAACTTCCCGGAGCGGCAGATAAAATACGGGTGTTTGCCTGCCCCCCAATGTGTATGAGAGGAGCGGTGCTCAACCAGGTGTCACTGCCGGGAACGCCCAGAAGGTCTATCTCCCCTAACTCAATTTGTTTAGAATTATTAAACTCGTCCTGATTATTGAGAAAGGTAATCCGGTAAGTGCTGAAGTTTTGATCGTTTTCAAATGCGATCAGTCGATTCTGTTTGGGGCTATCAAATTCCGGAATTAGTTCTTCGGTGATCGTCGAAAAGGAACCATTGTTTTCCAAGCCTTCAAAAAGAAAACTGGAGGGATCTCCCTCGCGATCATCACTGTTGCTGGAAATAAAAGAAATTGCAGTTACGCGACCAGGGACGGGTAAATCGATGCTTAGGGTGGACTGGTTACCATCGGGTTGGACATAGGTCGTGAGTAAATCCTGGTCTACTAAAAATTCTGGCCCCTTGGTCTCTTCATAATTTGTGGGAGAGGCACTTATATTATTATCTTCGCTGTACATGCTGACCCGTTGCGAGTCAGTAATGGAAACGGCAAAAATAGAAAGATCGGGGTTTTTTCCAAGACCGAAACGGGAATTTATAGATAGTGAATCTTTTGCCCCATCAAAATCGACAACCGGAAGCCCATTAATCACATTAGCAATTATCCCGGGTCGGCTTGGCAGGTCGCCTTGGGAAAATTCATTCTGGTTGGCACTATCCTTCCATTTTTTGACAAAGTTTTTATTTATGGTACTCGAATCATTGGCATCAAACCATGCCTGCAGGCTAACCTCATTATTGGGTGACCAATCGGGTTGGGTACTGGCGTAAGGATGACTGGGGTCCACACTGAACATTTGTATCCAACGGTAGAATAAATAACCTTCGACTTTTTGTCTTTCCTCAATGGTAAGAACCTTGTTGAACGCAATGAATTCACCAATTTCGGCAGTGGAATATCCACGGTTTGTTCCATGCCCCCCAAATTGTAAGTATTTGGGAAAGTGATTGTTGAAGTTTGTATTAGCAGCATTTGAATACTGGGTCACATTTCTAAGATCTACCCATGCATTGGCTAGATCTTCGGAGCCGTCAATATCCACTGCAACTAAGTGGAACCCATCGTCCCCAGAACTCAAGAACACACCGTTAGGAGGGCTTACTGTAAAGGTTAAGTTAGTCGATACCGAAACGCTTCTTGATATTTCAGTCGCACGACTACTCAAGCGAAGCCTGTCCGAGGACTTGCCAAAATTAAAGGTGCTAGGGAATTCACTGGCAATGGCGAGTGCAATCCCATCAATAGCATCAGATTTTACCGTTGTTAGAGCAGTGAAATTACAATCAACACCTCCGATCGTTACTCGAAATACTTCATCTATTGAAACGGTAGAAGGTATGAACAGTTCGTGGCTTTCATAAGTTAATTGACTAACTACATTCAAGCTCTCTCTTCCAAGAAATGTGGATCCGAGAACATCGTACCCAAACCCAAAGGCTCCAGTTTCTTTTAGCTGATCTATCAGAAATTATGAAATTGTTCTTATACCATTCATCGGTTTGATCAGCGGCATAGCGGGCAACGGCAAACATAGTAAAGTCCCCAGTGCTGGTATCCCATTCTTTTTCAGTGTAAAGAGAATCCCCGCCTGCTTTCTTATCAGCTTTGGATTGTTGGTCTGTTTCAAATCGAACAACCTTCAAACCAGTCCCATATCCATAGTCGACTAAAGTTGGGTGCCCCTGAGATATCATGTCATATCCGTTACCACTTTTGTCCATCCACTCCGCAACATCCTCATCACTTAGAGTAATACTTTCGGAGTCATTGGCATCCAAGTGGAAGACCACTTCCTGCACAACGCCTGGGTGCCAGGGAATTGGGTCGGGGGTATCATTTGCATCATAATTCACCCCATTGGCCGCACTACTATCGAGCCATAACTGTAATCCCGGGTAATCCTGGGGTGAAAATTCTCCAGGTTTAAGAATACCCCGACCCGGATTGATTAATTGTCCGGTAAGGGAAGCGGTGGACTGACGAAGATTGGCAGGTCCCAAGTTCACCGCAATTGGACTACTGGTTGGCCCAGTAAACCCGACCGGAGTAACCCCTTCTGATACGATTTCTCCAAAAGAAGGACGCCCCTTATCCCATGGGTGGGAAGAGGGCAGGGGACTCCCCATTTCTGAGCAAGGTAGCCTTCAAGTAGGAGACGTTCAGACTCTTCTAATTCGCCTTCAAATAAAAGGAACTCACCAATTTGACAGTTGGAGAATTCTAGCTGTGCGTTCTGCCTGGTCCATCCACCGAATGAAATATTTAGGGGGGTAAACCAATGATGATTGGAACCAGTTGGGGATCCTTTATAATAATTTCCAGCAACGGCATCGTTCCAAACATAGGCTCTTGGGTCGGAAGATTTATTCTGACCCTCATGAACTACTTCGAAAAGATGGAAGTTGTAATCCTTGCTAAATCCCTGGTCTACCCACCCAAGGAAGTAATACCTCCCCATACTTCCAGCATGAAATCCCATCAGCCAATTGTCCCAGTTACGACTATTTGTCGAAGTGCTTGTAATTACTCTCTGGTTTAAGCCCTCGGTGTATCTGCAAACCGCCAGAGCCGAGTAGCCCGAGTTTCTCCAGCTTGTTGGAATTGAGTTGGGCTCATTTTGTAGCAAGTCATTTCCGTCAAATTCCACAACCGAAATGCCTTTATGACCATCGTGTGCAATCACAGGATTATTGGTATCGGGGCTTGAATCAGGAATAGATAAATCTCTCGATATAGTAGAATTTATCGCCTTGTTTTTCCATGTATCAACTGGTGTGCCGACAGGATTGATTAGTAATTCGGTCTTGTTTTCAGCAAGTAAATCATTGGCATCAAACCAGAGAAAGAGAGAACTGGGCAAATCATCCGGGATAGGGACATAGTTAGTGATCGTTTCTTTACCCGTCCACTGAGTACCTGCGATGTTGGTTGCCATTAAACGAACGAAATAGCGCTTGTCCGCATCCAGTCCCTTCATTTGAAATGTGCCCGGACCAAATCCCTGTTTGCCTAGGTCTAAACGATATTCCCAATCATATAAATTGGTTCCCTTGTCCTCAGAGTCAGCAACCGCCATAAGGTAGGGTTCGTCACCCCCTGTTGCGGTGACATCATAGTGCAGGGTAAGGGTGGGCGTGCTGTCGCTAATGACCTCATCTAAGGTAACGACTGGTAGCCCGGCGGTAACTTGCAATGTGATTTGCTGTTCGGCGATGGATTGGTCCAAATAATAGGCTTCCAGGCTTATATTATATATACCTGCCTGAACAGGTGTTCCCGAGAGGTTCCCATCTGCCGGATTTATCGTGATTCCACCAGGCAGACCAGATGCGAGGAAAGCAAGAGGTTCTCCAGTGGCATCTACAAAAAGTTCGAAGTAAGATTCTGCCGGAGTTGTAAAAACAAGGTCGGGGAGGAGAAAAGACTCTTCCCCTTCAATGGAACCAAGGCTTGGAAAGACTGAGCTTCCTGACTGGTTATCATACATTGCTTTAATCCAGTCGGGAGAGCGGTTATTACTTGATACCCTGATTTCATCCAGCGCCAAGGGCAGAGTCGCTAAGCCGAAGCGCCAAGGAGCTGCACTCGGGTTAGTGGGGAAAGGGTTTTCAGGTAGGTCTTTCTGAGCGACTAAGTTTCCGTTTAGGTATATTTCAAGGGAATCATTTCCTTCATTTACTTGGGTGAATAAATGCATCCAGGTGGCTGGTTGTAGAGAGGAATTACCCTCTGCTTCAATGGCTTCTCCCCCAGAGATCCGATGGGTCGTTTGCGGCTTTAAACCAAGCAAGTTTAATCTTTCGGTAGGGCCATCCTGAAAGATGGTTACCGAGCTTATACGATCGCTCAGGTTTCCATCGAAAGTCAGGTGGTAATACTTGATTTGATCCGGGTCTGCTGGATCGATTAATGTCCAGTCCGAGAATATTTCGTTGTCTGACTTTACTTCGATAGAGAGATTGGTGGCAACGGAACCGCTGGGCACTCCATGTGCGAGCAGAAGGTTGTAGGATTCCCCCTCATCTAGGGCAATGGGTTGAGAGGTGGTAATATCGGAACTACAGGTTGTATAATCGGGAAAAGTTCCACTCCTATTTTCATCGATCCATAGGGATGCAAAGTCATCGTCTCCGATCTGTATCCGAAATTGATAAGCGGCAGATACGGGCGGACTGAATCGGGTCATTAGAGCAGTCATGAAACCACTGGATCTGGTGATGCCCAAATCAAGGGTTTTGAAATCATCCGCATTTCCAAAACTAATTCCTTGGTTGTTTGGACCTTTTTTGATGATGCGCCCACCATCTGGTTCGAGGGCTAAGAAAGTTTTCCGGTTTATCGAAATAGGTAGGTTGAGGAGTAGTATCGTACCCCAAGCCATAAAACGCCTCATTGGTCCGTTGTTCCGGGGTGCCGTCCAGCCATATCCATCCCGAAAATGAATATTTATTTAAAGCGAGATTTTCCAATGAGTCATTGATCGGGGCAGTCAAATAATGATCGGGTTGCCCAAATAATTGGCGGGCTGAACCAGCTAATCCGTTAGCCCGCGAAACACCAAAATTATCAACTAGGTGATTTCGATAGGATGATGAGTCGGTGAGGATGGGTGTTCCCGAAGTTGGACGCATATGCCATACCCCACGGTAGCCTGAACTCCACACCTCCCCGTTTATAGAATATGCAGGTGGGAACTCTGCTAAAGATGGATTACCCCAGTAGGCAGAAAAAGAGGTGTTGGCATCGAGGAAAGGGATTTTTACCCAGGCAACCAAACGATTGGCAGCCAGATCAAAAGTCTCAATCTCATAAGGGTATTCTTTTCCAGCGGGGTCAAAAAATCGTAAGTCATTACCCGTCCCCGATGCAAATTGTCTTACATTAAAACCGCTCACTGACCCATTCATTTCAATGAGCAAAGGAAAGTCCTCTAAAGTACTGGTGCCTGAATAGTTTGAACAATTGAATTCCATTTGCTTCGAAAAGATAGTGGGATCAAAAATACTCATCCCAAATGCCTTGGTTACTTTACCCTCATCATTTTGAACGATCACGGTTACCTGATATTGACCGTCTTGTACAGGTCTGCCACTTATCTCTCCAGTAACATTATTGATGGATAATCCCGCGGGTAATCCAACAGCTGTGAGGTTGCCTTCCCCAATGGGAAATCTTTCTATCATTGATGAGAAATCTTTTCCAACAAAGGCTTGCAGGTTTTGAGAAGAAAGGATTATGGGAGGTCCACTTACGTAACCAGGGGAAAGAAAATTCGGACCGTCGGGCCTTTGGTTGGCATAAGACGCTGCAATCTTTTGGGTAGACTCGATTTTATCCGATATTCTGACCTCATCAATCATTCCACGCCAAGCCTCGGTGCCATCTCTCTTTGAACCAATTCTGAACGAATCTACGGAACTTCCAAAGGGTCGGGTAATTCCGAAATATTCGGTGGCAAGATTTCCATTAAAGAAAATCTTGGATAGTCCGGAGTCTAAATCGGACTGAAGTACCCAATAATCCCAGCGATTAATTGCACTTTGTGAAGTATAATCAAAAGAATTTGTATCAAGATTACCACTGCCTGTGAAAAACTCGAGATTACCTGCTGCAGATGGTAGCTGAACTTGTAGATGTGTTCCTAAACTTGAGTGTGCATGGAATAAGGAATAATCATCAAGTAATTCGTACTGGTTTTGAGCCCAAAAAGAAATATTGAGCGTTTTTTCACCTTCAGCGAAATAAGATGTATTCGGCAATTCTAGAAAGTCGTCAATCCCGTCGAGGAAGAAAGCATTGCCAATTACGCCCTTTGGATTTTCGAGATTGGAATTTCTGGCAATTGCATGCTGTCCAGACGCGTGGTCTTCAATCCTGTATTCCGGATCACCATCCATTCTCCAAACTGCCCGATGGTTTTTCCATACGGTGCCATCGCTGGTATAATCCGGTCTGGAAGTAACGGCAGGATTACCCCACTTAACATAAATTGAGGTATCGTTTTCAAGTTTTGGCAAGAAGACCCAAAAAGAAGATGTTCCCAGCGGGTTCCATTCAATCAATTCGTAGGCCAATTCACTGGATCGGTCTGCTGAAAGGAATAGAATATCCCGACCCTCCTCGTCTGCGAATTGCTCATAATGAAATCCCTCAATTGATTGATTTAGCTCAACATACAAAACAAAATCTTCGGTCACACTATCCGCGTTGTATCCCGATACATTGAGCTCCAACTGAAAAGGCCAGAGGGAGAAATCAGTTACCTCAAACTGAATTGGCTGGCTGTAGGTTCCCGCATCATTGGTGGCATGTAATATCGAATGGAAGGTTCCTCGAGCGGATGGTTTTCCGGAAATTACCCCATCTGCCTGGCTTAGACTAAGTCCGGTTGGCAATCCTTCTTCCTCAAACATACTAGCCGGGCGGTTGGTTTCGATCGTGAAATTTAAATCCTGATCAATACCAATAAAGTAGGGAGTACTGAGCAAAATCTCTGGCCGGTTTTCAAATGCGGGAGGGTTGATTTTGTAAGGATGAATATCGGTCAAAGAATCTTCCACTGACCATTTGTGAGCTAAATAACCTTCCAGTTTTTCGATTCTATCTGAGGCCAGGGCTTCGTCGTAAATTAAGATTTCTGCAATTTTAAAAGTCCCATGTTCATTGATGCCTGATTGTTCAAGCCCACCGATGATCAGGTCATCATTCTGGGCAGAGGAAGAAAAACCTTCATCAAGCATGCGGATAATTGAAGTGCCATTTACCCGAATTGAGCGAAGGTAGGGAGTCTTATGAAAAGTGAAAACCTGAAACTGTTCTTTCCAGCCGGAAGGGGATGTGAGTACATCTTGTCCACTGGTACCTGTGATACCATAACTCGGGAGGCTGCTTTGATCATTACGTAAAACCCAGCTTGGATCATTTGGCCATCCTTTGCTCATTATAGTTGTACTGGGTGACATATCACTTCCTTCTATCACCAGCACTAAGGTGCCCTGATCTTCGATGTTCAAACTTTTGGATGAACTATAAGGGTAATCATTAATTCTAAGAAACTGTTCAGACCCATCAAATTGAAGAACGGATTTATCACCAAGTTCACGGTACAATATCGAAGGACCAAACCCATTTCCTGCATGCCGGTCTCCACCGGACTTGTCTCTCCAATCATTGACGGTTCCGCCAAACGGTTCATTGGTATAATCACCGTCGGCATTGATATCCGAAGCATCTAACCAAAGCAAAAGAGTCGAATCTAGCCAGGTACTTGCAGAGTAAGAAAAATCCCCTGTAGTAAACTTACCCACTTCTGACGACCAACTGGAACCAGCGTCATTGCTGGCAAGGAACCTGTAGTAATAATCTTTCCCCCTTTCCAACCCATCCATTGAGACTGAAAATTCACCCAGATTCATTGTTCCAAGATCAACTTTAGCGTCCCAGGAATATGTGGATGAAGCATTAATTTCTTCGCTTTGCCCCCCGTCTTCGTCTCCCCAAAAGAGGGTTACCTGGGGTTCCTGACCTCCCAGGTGTTGGGTCTCAATTAAATCGCCTTGATAGATTTTTGAAATTTCATCCATTCCGATGGCACGATCGTAGATACGTAGGTCATCAACCAGGCCGTCAAAAAATTCCATCTGTACTGTTTGAGGAGAATAAGGGGACCTGTTTTTGTAGGGATGACTGCTTGCCAGATTTGATTGCAGTTTCCACTTGTGAGCGAGATAGCCCTCCACTTTCTCACGATCGCTATCCTGGATCGTTCCACTAACGACCATCATCTCCCCAGTGTCCAGTCAATACC
>CALSMY010000011.1 GCA_943787575.1 uncultured Opitutales bacterium
GCAGGCACGACCACGGCGTATTCGTGGGGGGATAGTATAACCACGAGCAATGCGAATTACTCCGATAGTGGATACTCACAGACACGTGATGTGGGCTTATACAGTGCCAACCCTTGGGGCTTTTTTGATATGCACGGAAATGTGTGGGAGTGGACGGCGGATTGGTACGCAGCATACAGTTCGGGAGCACAGACTGATCCTGAGGGTCCAGCTACGGGCTCCTACCGTGTCTATCGGGGCGGCTCCTGGTCATACCGGCTCGACCTGCGTTCGGCCTACCGCTACAGCCGCACCCCAGCTACCGCAACTACGACATCGGCTTCCGTGTCGGTTTCCAAATCCAGCCAGACGAGGCCAGCCCCGAACTGGAATTGTTCGGGGGTGCCGATATCCCGCACAAGCGCGACGAGCCATGGGCGGAGCCCGGCTACGGAGCGAGCGATGTGCGGGACGGCAACCTGACCAGCTCCGTCACCATATCCGGCACCGTGGATGTAAACACCACCGGCACCTACACCCTAACCTACACCGTAAGTGACGCCGCCGGCAACGAAGCCAACGCCACCCGCACCGTCCGCGTGGTAGACCATTTCGCTGGAGCTCAACTCCACCGTAGACTTGGAAATGATCTGGGTGGAACCGGGTACTTTTACGATGGGGCAGACTGGAGTAGCTAATGCTGAGACCCGAGCACAATGTTACCCTGACCCAAGGATTTTACTTGGGTAAATACGAGGTTACTCAGGCCCAGTACGAGGCGGTGATGACGGGGAATACGGATGGCTTAAGTGCCACCCCGAGCAACTGGCCGAACAACCCAGACCGCCCGGTGGAAAAGGTATCCTGGGATGATATTCAAATATTCCTTACCCGTTTGAATGCCAGGAGGCAGGCAATATCCCTGCGGGTTGGGCGTATGTATTGCCCACGGAAGCGCAGTGGGAGTATGCCTGCCGGGCAGGCACGACCACGGCGTACTCGTGGGGGGATAGATTACCTCGAGCAATGCGAATTACTCAAGAGTGGATACTCACAAACCGTGATGTGGGCTTATACAGTGCCAACCCTTGGGGCTTTTTTGATATGCATGGCAATGTGTGGGAGTGGACGGCGGACTGGTACGCAGCATACAGTTCGGGAGCACAGACCGATCCTGAGGGTCCGGCTACGGGCTCCACCGTGTCTATCGGGGCGGTTCCTGGTACATACGGGTACGACCTGCGTTCGGCTCCGCCGCTACAACTCCCCAGCTACCGCACGACACATTGGCTTCCGTGTCGGTTTCCAGCAGATTACCAAGCACCGACCGATCTCAACTCCACGACTGCGCTACCATTGCCGAGAACCAACCGTCGGCACAATCGTGGGCGAATTCAATGCCACCGATCCGGATGGTGGTGCGATCACCTACCACTTCGTAAACGGAGATAACAACAACTCCTCTTCACCCTCGAACCAACGGCACCCTCAAAACCGCCACCACTTTTGATTACGAAAGCAATGCCTCGACCTACACCATCACCGTACAGCGAAGGATGCTGCCAACGAGGCCAACGCCACCCGCACCGTCCGCGTGTAGACCATTTGCTGAGCTCAACTCCACCGTAGCCTTGGAAATGATCTGGGTGGAACCGGGCACTTTTACGATGGGTAGTCCGACACGGAAGTAGGGCGTAATGCGATGAGACCCGAGCACGAGGTCACGCTGACCCAAGGATTTTACTTGGGTAAATATGAGGTTACCCAGGCTCAGTACGAGGCGGTGATGACGGGGAATACCGATGGCTTAAGTGCCACGCCGAGCAACTGGCCGAACAACCCGACCGTCCGGTGGAAAAGGTATCCTGGGATGATATTCAAAAATTCCTCACCCGTTTGAATGCACAGGAGGCAGGCAATATCCCTGCGGGTTGGGCGTATGTCTTGCCCACGGAAGCCCAGTGGGAGTATGCCTGCCGGGCAGGCACGACCACGGCGTACTCGTGGGGGGATAGTATTACTCAGAGCAATGCGAATTACTCAATAGTGGATACTCACAACACGAGATGTGGGCTCAGTACAGTGCCAACCCCTGGGGCTTTTTTGATATGCACGGCAATGTCTGGGAATGGACGGCGGATGCTTGGGGTACCTATTCAGTTCGGTAGCACAAACCGATCCATTCAATGCAGGCCAGCTACGGGCTCGCGCCGTGTCTCTCGTGGGGGTTCGTGGGACTACCGCAGGTACATCGTTGCGTACAGCCTCTCGCATCCACAACCCCACAAGCTCCCGCTTCAACGGCATGGGCTTCCGTGTCGGTTTCCAGCAAGTACCGCATATCGTTGAGCTCAACTCCACCGTCAGCCTGGAAATGATCTGGGTGGAACCGGGCACTTTTACCATGGGTAGTCCGACCACTGAAGCTGGTAGGCAAGACGAATGAAACCGAGCACAATGTCACCCTGACCAAAGGCTTTTACTTGGGTAAGTACGAGGTTACTCAGGCCCAGTACGAAGCGGTGATGAAAGGAGTTACTGGCGATAGAAATGCCACGCCATCGAACTGGCACGGGTACTTTCACCGTCCAGTGGAAATGGTATCTTGGGATGATATACAAGTATTTATTGAACGATTAAATGACCAAAAAGCAGACAGCCTGCCGGAGGGTTGGGCCTATGTATTACCCACTGAGGCTGAGTGGGAATACGCCTGCCGTGCGGGTACAACCACTCCATATTCTTGGGGCGTGGCTATTACAAATGGTGATGCAAACTATCAGGACAGCGGATATGCAGAGCCTGTGGATGTTGGCCAATATGATGCCAATCCATGGGGTTTCTTTGATATGCATGGAAATGTTTTTGAACGGGTGCGCGACTATTATGTTGCAGATCTTGGGTCGGCAGCAGTCACCGACCCAAAGGGGGCAAACAGTGGGAGTCGTGCTATCAAGGGAGGGTCTTGGTACCGTACGGGGGATCGCTCGCGTTCCGCCTATCGAAGTGCCAATAGTCCAGATTTACGGTCAGACAATGTTGGTTTCCGCCTTGCTTACAAAAAAATCCCCCATGTGGTGGAGCTCAACTCCACCGTAGACCTGGAAATGATCTGGGTGGAACCGGGCACTTTTACGATGGGGCAAGAGTGGGGTAGCGATCGAGACCGAGCACGAGGTCACCCTGACCCAAGGATTTTACTTGGGTAAATACGAGGTTACCCAGGCCCAGTACGAGGCGGTGATGACGGGGAATACGGATGGTCTGAAGTGCCACGCCGAGCAACTGGCCGAACAACCTGACCGCCCGGTGGAAAAGGTATCCTGGGATGATATCCAAAAATTCCTCACCCGTTTGAATGCCCAGGAGGCAGGCAATATCCCTGCGGGTTGGGCGTATGTATTACCCACGGAAGCGCAGTGGGAGTATGCCTGCCGTGCAGGCACGACCACGGCGTACTCGTGGGGGGATAGTATTACCACGAGCAATGCGAATTGGACTGCGATAGTGGATACTCACAGACACGTGATGTGGGCTTATACAGTGCCAACCCTTGGGGCTTTTTTGATATGCACGGAAATGTGTGGGAGTGGACGGCGGACTGGTACGCAGCATACAGTTCGGGAGCACAGACTGATCCTGAGGGTCCGGCTACGGGCTCCTACCGTGTCTATCGGGGCGGCTCCTGGCGCATACCGGCACGTACCTGCGTTCGGCCTACCGCACCAGCACCCCCAGCACCCGCACTACGACATCGGCTTCCGTGTCGGTTTCCAAATCCAGCCAGACGAGGCCAGCCCCGAACTGGAATTGTTCGGGGGTGCCGATATCCCGCACAAGCGCGACGAGCCATGGGCGGAGCCCGGCTACGGAGCGAGCGATGTGCGGGACGGCAACCTGACCAGCTCCGTCACCATATCCGGCACCGTGGATGTAAACACCACCGGCACCTACACCCTAACCTACACCGTAAGTGACGCCGCCGGCAACGAAGCCAACGCCACCCGCACCGTCCGCGTGGCGGATGAATCTGCAGATACCGATGGGGATGGATTTAATGATTACCTCGGAACCTCTTCGCAGGGAGTGATGTCAATGATGCCACCTCCACTCCCGGTTTGGATTTTGGATTGATTGGATATTGGCCGTTGGAGGGCAATGCATCTGATCTATCTGGCAATGATCTGGATGGGACAGCACAAAATGGTGCATCGTTTCAAGCAGGGGCTGTTGGCCAGGGACTCTACTTCGATGGTACTAATGATGCACTAGTATTGCCCAGTTTTGAGCTAGGTGGTGGGATGACCATTTCGTTCTGGGGTAAGATTCAGCAATTCCAAAATTGGGACACGATCATGGACTTTGCCAATAGTTCCACCAGTGAAAACCTAAAAATCAATATGAACGATGCTGGTAGTGAAGTTCGGGAAATGGTTTTCCAAATGAAAACTGCAAATGGGGATAGATATGTGGGCGAACCATTTTGGGTGCTTAATGAATGGGTACACTTGGCCCTAACTGTGGATAGTAATGCAACGATCAGGCTTTACCGCTCCGGTTCTTTGATTGCCACTGAAAGTGGTGCGGATTTTGCCAGCCAAATCAGTCGATCCCAGCATTTGTTTGGTAAATCTACATACAACGCTAACCACACCAAGGGTATGGTAGATGAAATTCGTTTTTATGACCGAGCCATACAAGCTCGTGAAGTTGCAGAAATTGCTCTTCAAGGGAATACTGCTCCCTTTGATCTTAATGCAAGTTCGCCACTGAGCATTGCAGAGAATTTACCCATTGGTACAATTATTGGAGAATTTATTGCCACCGATCCAGACGCATGGTCAACGATAACCTACAAGCTAAGCGATTCCAATAGTTCCAACGATAACCACTTCTTTACCCTCGACAGCAACGGCACGCTCAAAACCGCCACTGTTTTTGATTACGAAAGCAATGCTTCGAGTCACACCATCACGGTACAGGCAATGGACGAACTAAATGCGACCACCGAGGGCAATTTTACAGTGACAATCCTGGATGTGTACGAACCAGCCCGCGAGAATCACACCGTAGACCTAAACTCCACCGTGGACCTGGAAATGATCTGGGTGGAACCGGGCACATTTACCATGGGGCAGTCGGTAACAGAATTGCGGAGCCTGAGCACAATGTTACCCTGACTCAAGGATTTTATCTTAGGTAAGTACGAAGTTACCCAGGCCCAGTACGAGGCGGTGATGACGGGGAATACGAACAGATAGACGGCATTAATAGTGCCACGCCCAGCCGATATGGCGGCAACCCAACCGTCCGGTAGAAAAGGTGTCCTGGGATGATATTCAGGTTTTCTTCACCCGTCTAATGATCAACAGGCAAGTAACTACCGCTGGTTGGGCTTATGTATTACCCACGGAAGCCCAGTGGGAGTTTGCCTGCCGGGCAGGTACAACCACAGCGTACTCTTGGGGAGATAGATAAGTCCATCGATGCCAATTGGAACCATGGAAGTGATGCCAACCAGACGGAGAATGTCGGCCAATACAGTGCCAACCCATGGGGCTTTTTTGATATGTATGGCAATGTTTGGGAATGGATGCATCTGATTGGTACGAACCCTTTGGTAGCGAAACTCAAATTGACCCAAGCGGGGCAATCTTCTAGTTCCAACCGTGTTGCCCGTGGTGGCTTCTTTTGTCAATAATGCTGCCAATCAGCGTTCTGCGAGTAGAAATTACTGGATCTTTGATGGGCGTCACTAAAGCCCATGGCTTCCGCCTCAGTTTCCAATATACCAATAAGCCACCGACCGATCTCAATTCCACTACAGCTCTTACCATCGCCGAGAACCAACCAGTTGGCACCATCGTGGGCGATTTCAATGCCACGACCCGGAAGGGGATGCGCATCACTTACCACTTCCTGCTGGGGAAAATAATAACTCCCTCTTTACGCTCGATACCAACGGTACACTCAAAACCGCCACTACTTTTGATTACGAAACCGATGCCTCCACTTACACCATCACGGTACAGGCAAAGGACGAATACAATGCCACCATCGAGGGGAACTTTACGGTGACGCTTGAGGATGTGTTTGAGGATCTGGATGGGGATGGTACGGAGGACCACCTGGATGATGATATGGATGGGGATGGGTTTACCAATGCGGAGGAACTGGCCATTGGGTCGGACCCAAGAAGTGCGGTCGGCTTGCCCCTCAACGATTCAAATTTCATGAGTGCGGTCGCTCTGTGGTTTGATGCAGAGCAAAACGCCACCGCACTTTACGGACACATAAGCGAATGGAATACATCGGCGGTGACCAATATGAATGCTGCCTTTAGCGATCGAACTGAATTCAACGAAGATATTAGTGCTTGGGATGTGTCATCGGTTAAATACATGCCGCATATGTTCAGTGGAGCCTCTTCATTTAACCAGCCAATTGGTGATTGGAATACTTCATCGGTTGAGAATATGTTATACATGTTCAACGGAGCGAGTAGCTTTAACCAACCACTTGCTAATTGGGATGTCTCCTCGGTTACACAGTTTAATCTGATGTTTAAAGACGCAGTTTCTTTTAACCAACCGATTGGAAACTGGGATACCTCAAAGGTTACTCTTATGCACCGAATGTTTTCGGGTGCCACAAGCTTTAACCAACCGATTGGCGATTGGAATACTTCTTCCGTTCTTAGCACAAATGGTATGTTTGCTGGGGCGACTTCTTTTAACCAGCCCATCGGTGGTTGGGATATGTCTTCGGTTGGATCAGCAAAAGAGATGTTTGCGGGAGCGTCCGTATTTAATCAGCCCATCGGAGATTGGAATACTTCAGCCTTGTCAGTTGCCTACAATATGTTTCAAAACGCATCAGCCTTTAACCAAGATCTTAGTAACTGGGATATGTCCTCGGTGACATCAATGAATAGAGTGTTCGATGGAGCCACAGTGTTTAATGGAGATATCACAACTTGGGACACATCGTCTGTCGAAGAAATGAATGCTATATTTCGTTTTGCCGTTGTTTTTGATCAGGATATAAGCAACTGGGATGTATCCTCCGTAGAAGATTTTTTCTTTGGTGCGGGCATTGATGGATTATCAAATATCAATAAGCGTAAAATCCATGCATCTTTTTCGAGTAATGAGAATTGGGGTTATGACTGGCGACCACACCTGGCGAACTCTGCTCCTGTAGACCTAAATTCGACCACCGCACCACTCACCCTCTCCGAGAACCAATCGACTGGTACCTTCATCGGTGAATTTAGTGCGACCGATGAGGAAGGGGATGCGATCACATTTAACCTGCCCGCTGGGGAAAATAATAACTCCCTTTTCAGTATCGAAACGAACGGTACGCTCCGAAGTGCAGCCATCCTCGATTACGAAACCGATAGCTCTTACACCATCACGGTACAAGCCAAGGATGATTACAACGCAACCAGTGAACAAACTTTCACCGTGACGCTGTTAGATGTATATGAGGACTTGGATGGCGACCAAATCGAGGATCATTTGGACCCTGATATGGACGGGGATGGATATACCAATATGGAGGAGGTTGCTTATCCATCGAATCCACGCGATCCAAACTCGGTAGCCAATTTTACGCCCGCAAATCTTGACTTTCTTGCTCCGTTAAAGGTTTTGGAAAATAAAAAGCCAGGCATACCAGTGGGCAAGTTGACCAATGGGGACGGAAGCTCGGGAGAAGGTGAGTTTTCTTATTCCTTAATCGAGGGGGAGGGAGGCACGCATAATGAATGGTTTGTTCTCGAGCCCACTGGTTTATTGCGGGCAGCACAATCCTTTGATTATGAGTCGGGAGTGTCGAGGTATTTGATTAGGGCACGGGCAAGCACAGCACAGGAAGAATCCGTTGAGCAGGTATTTTCCGTTCATCTACTGGACGATCCCTATGAGACGAATCCATACGCGGCAGAGCAGGGAACCGGAGCATCGGTTGCAGGGGAGAGCAACTCCTCGGATTATCAACAGTATGGAATGGTTGACCCCCAGGCCGGATGGACGGATAGCAACGAGACCGAACATTTTGCCGGTAACCTTGGAAGTTCGGATGTAAATATGACCATCGATGATGGGTTGCGAATCTATGCAGCTCTTACATTTGTTGAGAATGAACCAGTTGGCACTTTGATCGGGCAGTTCCAGGCTTATGATCGCGATGAGTGGGCGGTTCTCTCCTATACCTTTACCAATAGTTTTGGTGACCAGGATAATGCATGGTTTAGCATGGATGAGAATGGCACTCTGCGTACGACCAGGCGTTTCGATTTCGAGACAGAACCGAGTGAGTATTCAGTAGGTGTAAGGGTGAGCGATGAAAGAAATACTTTTACTGAGGGCTTATTTACCATCTATTTACTTGATGAGTTTGAAGACCTGGATGCCGATGGGATTGAGGATCATCTAGATGACGATATGGATGGCGACGGATATCCAAACGATGAGGAGACAGACTATGGTTCAGACCCGCGTGACCCCACCTCCCTTGCCAATCGTGCACCTGTAGATCTTAATGTATCAGAGTCTACTGGCCGTATTTGAGAACCAACCGGTGGGAACTTGGGTGGGCGAGGTTAATGCCACCGATCCGGATGGAGATTTAATAAGCTATCACTTAATAGGAGGAGGAAATAATAATTCCTTCTTTACGCTTGATCAGAATGGTACACTCAAGACTGCAACTGTGTTTGATTACGAACTCAACGCATCCAATTATATAATCGTTGTGGAAGCAAGGGATGAAAGAAATGCATCGGTTTCTAGAGAATTTACGATTGAGTTGTTGGATGTGGATGATACGAAACCACAGATCGTACTGCTCGGCCAAGCTGAAATTTTACACCCTTACCGAACAACTTTTGAAGACCCCGGTGCTGAAGCCTTCGATTTAGTGGATGGAGATTTGACGGATGAAATAATCGTTTCTGGCCTGGTGAAATCAAATGAATTGGGTGAATACGAACTCGTTTACCGGGTGGTTGACGAAAGTGGAAATAATGCAGATCCAGTTACTCGCCTGGTAGTTGTGGACGATTCAAATTTTGATCGAACCCCCAAGCATTTAACATCCCTTGATTGGCTGGGAGTTGAGGAAAATAAACCTGTAGGGACTTTTGTTGGTGAGTTTAATGCGACCGATCCGGATGAGGGAGAAATGATATACTCTTTGGCAGTAGGGGGAGTGGATAATGCGAAGTTCGAACTTTCGGAGAGTGGAGTTTTGCGGACAAAGGAAGTTTTTGATTTTGAGAAGATTTCTGAATATACGATTCGTGTAAGAGGAACTGTAAGTACTGGTCAGTTTATTGAGGAAAACTTTTCTGTCTTCGTTTGGGACCAAGTGGCACCAATTGTGGATACAAAACCAGTCGAGGAACTCGAAAGTGGAATTATTCGTGCAACTGGAGAAATTCTTGATGATGTAGCCATAGGTAGCCTCGAAACCGGCTTTTATATAAGTTTTGATCAACCTTTTTACGACCCTTCGAAAGATGGGGTGTTTAGGATTCTGCAAGCCACAGATTCGATGACATTCAAATTTGAATTCTTTCCCGGTGAGGATGTTAAAAAGGTCTATGTTATGGCTTTTGCCTCCAATGAAGAAGGAGAGAATCTTGGATTATTGGAAGAGTTTGAAAATGTAAATCGTGGGGGATTTGATAACCGCAAGCTTGGTGATGTATGGACGGGTGCTCTACGCGTCGAAGGATCTCCAGGTTGGTGGGATAGCTGGTGGTTTGGCACATATTTTAAAGGGGATGCCGGGTGGTGGTACCATATCGACTTGGGTTGGATCTACCCGAGTGGGGGTCAGGGTAATGGTTTGTGGTTGTGGAAAGAGGGACTTAACTGGGTGTGGACCCGGCAATCCGTCTACCCCTATTTGTACTCCCATGATCTTGGGTCGTGGTATTATTTTTATGGCGAGTTAAACCAAAAGCGCATGCTCTTTGACTATGGTAGTCAAAGATGGAAATACCTCAATGATTCCGGCGTGGACGAGAGCAAGGGAGAGGAACTTGAGTAATGAGATTATTTGATTTTTCGAGATTTCTTTTAGGAGCGATTGTACTGTTGCAAACAACAGGGTATGCGAAAGAGGTTGGCTCGAATAACGGGGCCTTTATTTTAATATCCAGTTCGGGTGATGTGCAGTACCTACAGAATAATGGTCAGGAAGGACCTGCGATCCAAGTGGGCGAAATTATACCAACAAGCTATACAATCAGGACGGGGGTAAATGGAAAACTTGTTGGCTTGTTGAGTAATGGTACTTTGTTAACGCTCACAGAAAATACCCGGATGAAAGTGGCCAGCTTTGAGCAGGAACCTTTTGTGGACGATGGTAGGAAATTGGCCGAGTTGCCAGGAGAACCAAGTGCTTCCGAGGTTTTGATTGATTTGGATTACGGAAGTTTGGTGGTAAAAACCAAGAAATTAAACAAGACATCGAGCTTTAACATTGATTCTCCTGTTGGGGTGGCGGGCATACGCGGTACGGAGTTTCAAATGGCAGCGAAACCTGATCAGGGCGTGCAGTTGGATGTGACTGAGTCGACAGTTGCCTTTACCCCGCCAGGTGGCGGAGATGCAATACCTGTAAGCCAGGGCAATGGTTTAAGTGTCTCTCCAAGTGGTGTTGCCACGCAACGCCCGTTAAACCCTGTAGTTGCCACCAAAATCGAGACGACTAATCAGGCAGCCTCAGAGGCTACCCAAGATGTCTCGCTTGGTGAAGTAGCTAGGGCAGTGGAACAATCTAGTGTTATAGAAAAACAAGTTACCCGGGAGAACGAAGAAGCATCGGAAAGCAATGATGGAGAGATCGAAGAGGACGAGACCTCAGAGGAGAGTGCGATTAAGGGAAATGAAAATACTGTTGAAACCCAAGAATTGCCAAAAGAGGATGAAGGTTCTAAAAAATCCTCCGCAGAAGAAGAAGGGAGCACGCCTGGGAATGCTGAAGATTCGAAGCCGCAAGATGGATCCGATCCGCAGGGTGGTGAGTCATCTTCGGTAGGGACTGGCAAAGACTCTAAGAGTGCAGCACCCGAAGAAGTACCACCTCCAAAGAAGAGCCAGGAGACCGTCCAGCCAGCCACAAGAAAGACAGGTGCTTTAAAGTCAAAGGTTCAACAGCCTGACAAATCTTTGCTCTTAGAAAACAATTCTGAACTTAAAAAGAACCAAAAACTTGCAAGGTATGGGCTGAGTAAAGAACAGGTTGCAAGGTACGACCGGTTATCTGCAGAGGCTCGGCTTGCCATACTCAATGAACCTCCTAACTCAGTGATTCGTTTGCTTGGTATTTCAGGATTTAATGCGGGGAAAGCGGATATATTTTTTAGCCACGATCGTGAAACCAGGGAACTATTCATGACGGTGACTGACGATGTTTTACTCGCCATGCTGGATCCCACGGTGGACAAAGTTTTACTCAAGGAGTCGTTGTACAAGCTTAAATTTAATGCGGTGCAACCTGGGAAAGCTCCTGTCATTGAGCAAAATGAGGTATTAAATGCTCGTGCCATTGCCCTGGGCGATCGATTAAAGGAGAGCGATAATACCCAGCTTATGGAGGAGCTCCTGGAAATGTCCGGTGGTGCCTTAAATGAGTATTGGATTAGGATTGGGGAAGTTGCTGAGGTATTGACCCATAACCTTGAGGTCTCAGACTTCTCAGCATTGCCAGGTTTTTCAGCCCAGGAAGTATGGGAGAATCCGTTTTTTCTTGAGCTAGCCAATGCCTATGAGCAATTAGAAATTGATGGATTGGTAAACGGGGCGGATCGGGTGCTGGGAGCAGACCATTTAATCGTCGAAGAAAATGCGGTAGCTTTTGGAAGCCATTTTTCCAACGGGGTGGAAGAGGTAGTCTTGCTGAGTCGAAAATCGATGACTTTTCGTGGAGATTTTAACTGGGATTCTACAACTAATGAGGGCACAAGGTTGGTGGTAATGACTGCGGGCGATTTAGAAATAAGTAAGGGTGCGTCCCTTCATTCTGCAACCAGTGATTTAGTTATTGCGGCAAGGCAGGACTTATTGCTTGAAGAGGTAAACCTGGCCGCACGGGAGGTGGCAATTCGGGGGATGCGCGATGTCACCTTAAACGAGGTGAAAATAGATGCTTCGATGCTTGCCACCATCAAGGCCCGAAGAGATTTAAATGTAAACGGGTTGGAATTTAAAAAAGATATTTCTCGCATCGTGATGGAGGCACAAACCATGAGGCTGAGAAATGTTAATTTTCCAGGAGCGGCCCAGGTTAGGCTGAATAGTTTGAAGGGGGCAATTGATGGTCGCTATCCAAATTTTGGAAATGTTTCTGCGGCCCAACAAATTGGCCGGGTAAACTTTATTGAGAATGTACGCTCAGCCGGAAATTTGCTTAAGGATCGTCCGAGCTTTGATCAGCATGGTCAGAATATCAAGATCGGGAAGATTGCCCGGCCATAAAAGGCTGTACATTTTGGGAATGAGTATGGTTGAGAATGTAAGAAAGGTTGGTTTTTTCTTGGTGGTTTTTTCTTGTGCTTCTGTTTGGGGAGAAAAGTTTAGTAAACCTAGAGATTTCTCTGATTTTGAATCGAACCTAGGTGAGCAAAAATTGGTCGAGGTTGTACGCCCTTGGGTTGGGCCGACATTGAACGAACTAGCCCCTGGTGCAATTCCACTTGGGTCAATGAAAAGGAAGACTTACTTGCCAGCAGAAAAGTTTGATGAAAAACCTGAGCCTCTGATTCCGGTAAAAGTTGAAAAACCTATTAAACTACCTGAAAACCAAAACTTCCCCTTGGAATTTACCGGGCAACCAGTCCCGGTAAATAATTCTGCACCGGGGTGGGTGGGACCTTTGCCCTCGGAGTTAGCTCCTCGGGCCATTCCTTTAGGGTCATTGGCAAACCGCAAGGTGATTAATCGAACAAAACAGTCTAATTACAGCAAGCCTGCGGTAGATACTAAAGGGAACGAAAAGAAGGATAATTTTTTGCGTTTGAATACTTTCTTCAGTTCACGACCGTATTACACCTACAATGTTTTGCGCATTCGAGATGGAGAGGATGAGGCCGGCGTATGGGAAAATCTTTTGGGAGCTTCCTTTTCTACCAGGCCATTGGCTGCAGGCCGTTACCTCACCCTCATACCCAAGCTTGATTTGATGATGCAGGTCGCTTCCTATGAAGATAAGGAGGTAGGCGGTGCAAACCTCCAAGACCTGCTTGGCTATCGTTTCGGGTTGATTAAGGCAGGGATTGATTTTGAATTCCCCAGAGATTATTCCCTCAAGCTGGGGTACGAGTATGACTTGTTAAATAGTTTGGATACAGGCGATAAAATGTTCGACGCATGGGTTCCCTCGATTGGAGTGGGTAAAATCTTTAGTTTGGGAGAAAGTACCCTGCTGATGTTGGACGCCAATGCAAGGTACTCGATGACAGATCGTCAAATTGCCAATCCTTTACCCGGACAATTTCCGGATGACGGGGACAACCTTCAGGTAGGTATGAGTCTAATGCTTATCAAACTTTTGGGATCAGACGGACAATTTATGCTTATGCCAAGTTTGAGTTTTTCGAGGTCAGAGTATTTAAATCATGATAACGACGGCCGTATTGACTGGACGACCACTCTTTCTTTAAATGGAAGTTGGCAGGCTACTGAATGGTTAAGCCTCGATCTCGGAATTACTTGTTCCATTTTGCGGATGAATGAAGTGGGGCAACTTCTTCAAGGACCCTCTTCACGCTATGAAGCTTTGGATATTGGGGGATCGATCATGGCTTCTCATGCCTTTTGAGTAAGGACCGATTTATTTCAGGATAAACTATTGGTGTATAAATTTGTATTCTTCTGATTTTTATTATTATTTGAATCTATGAACATTAAACTCCTACCCCTCGTTATGGTCTTTTTTGTGGGGGGTTGTTTCAATAAAAAATGGAAACAAAAACCTGAGCATGTCTACCTGGAGAACACCACCGAGAATGAAAGAAGTGAGAATCTATCCTAGTTTGAAAGTTTGGCCAGCCCAGGGATTAAAGCTTTTTTCGCTGGTTGTATTTACTATGCTCTGGGTTTTTTTGACCCAGCAGGCAGAGGCCAAGAAATTCAATGGTTTGAAAGTACATGGAGACCACCGAATTTTAGAGCCGATTGTTTCTGAGATTCCGCCCAACCGATCGGGGGTGACTCGTTCAGATGTATTATCCACAGTGAAGAAAAAAATGTGGGATTTGGGCATCAGACCAGAGCGTCCACGTGAACAATCTCATTTCTTGGAAATCGAATTAGTAATCCTTTCAAAGGGTACAGCTTTCAGCGTGGAGGTATCCCTCAAAAAAATGGCTCAGGCTTATGGTTATGATCCCAAGGTAGTGGGCTCAATTATTACGCTTAATCAAGGAAAGTATGGAATGTTTGGAAATGCAGGGCGGGACAAGTCCTATGTTTTGGATGTAGTCGAAGAGGTGCTGGAAGATTTTATAGCCGATTACAAGGATTCAAACCTTGAGTAAGTAACAACCTTTCTATCAAGCGGAAGAAAGAAAAATTTAGGATCCTGTACCTTCGAGTTTGTCCCTGATCGATTTGCGGATTTTTTCACCGGCAAAGTCGAGCAGAGTAACGATTACAAGGATACAGAGCAGAACGAGGGAAAACTTGTTCCAACTATCAGCCGATTCGGCATAGAGTTTAAGGTGCAAGCCGATACCCCCGGCTCCCACATATCCAATAATACTGGCGGATCGAACATTGTACTCTAGCATCCATAAGCAATGGCTCCAAATAATGGGACGAGCATTGGGCCACAGTCCGTACTGGAAAGCCTGTAGCCTGCCGGCACCCAGAGATTGGAGTGCTTTTTGGGCATTGAGATCGGCAGATTCAAAGGTTTCGCTAAAAAATTTGGCAAGGTATCCAACGCTGTAAAGCGTAAGAGCGATAACCCCTGCGAGGGAGTTTGAACCAACAATGACCACCGCAAGCAGTGCCCAGAGCAAACTGGGGATGGTGCGGATCATATTGAGGAGCATACGGGTAGGCCAGAGCAACCAGGGCGGCGAAACATTACGGGATGCTCCAAGGGAAATAATAAAGGATAGAAAGATGGCCAATAGAGTGGAAACCAAGGCGATTTGTACAGTCTCGAGCAAGCCAGCAAGGGTACGGCCTAGATATAGACCAGTCGGGCGGGAAAAATTGGGCGGCAAAGCGGGAAAGGTTTCCGAGGTAATCCAAATCCCGACCCGAGCCCTCAATGGCAGGGAGAGCTCCCAGGGCCGCTGCCAAAAAAAGCAAAAAGGTTACACCTAAAAGATCAAAACGGCTATGCCATGGAAGCTCAGGCTTCATGATTCAGTCCTCCTTGAAAGGGTTTCCCAGCTCCATGAAGTTGGATCTGAAGGGTGTAGACGAAGGACAAAATCGGCAAAGCGTTGGACTTGGTCTTCGTCGTGGAGAGAGCAGACCAGGCTACCTCCTTTTTGTATTTGTGAATCCTTGAGGATTTGCAGTGTTTGACCGGCCCATTCACTATCGAGGCTGGCTACTGGTTCGTCCGCAAGTAGCAGGGTGGGGTTGGACAATAAGGTACGGCAAATGGCGAGGCGTTGGCGTTCTCCTCGTGAGAGAGTCGATGCCCATTGGCGAGATTTTCCGGCCAGTCCAAATTTTTCCAACCAGTTGTTGGCGGCTTCTTTTTCCTGCTTGGGGAAATTAAAGAAGGTGGAAATTCCGCTGTGCCTACCAAGGCATCCACCCAGAGCATTGTGGAGGGCACTGGCACCATCTGCCAGTTGAAGATCCTGGAAGATCATGGCAGTATTTTGTCCGCCTTGTAGGTGAGAGCATACTTTGCCTTCGTCTGCCTGCAGATCTCTGGCAAGTAAGCGAAGCAGGCTGGTTTTGCCAACACCTGATGGACCAGTCACTCCCACAAAAGATTGGGGGGGTATGGAAATACCAAGGTTACGAAAAAGCCAGCGTTGGGAAATACATAGACCGAGGCCTTCAGTTTCCAATAGGGAGGAATTCATCAATTCTCGACCGGGGGGAAGTTGCCCGATCAGGGCTTGAGGTTTTTTTGGGTTTCGATGGCCTCGCGCGTCACTCGAAGGTGTTCAGTTTCGTCCACTTCGGTTAGTTCCCCGTTAAATACCTGGTCGCGCAGGGTCGGGTTTTCCTGATTCATCGAGAGTAGGGCATCCCGAAGAATTGCAGTGTCAGATTGCGATAAGGATGTCCGCACGCAGAGGGTGTGTGAAGGTACCGGGCCTTGTTTTTGGACGATGCGCAAACGAGCTTTTTGGGCGTCGGACAAGTACTTGTTGTCCCCGGTGAATACATAATCGCTCACCGCAGCAGCTTCCACTTCTCCACTGAGGACTTTTTCAACCGCGGATACATAGCCAGTTCCATAAATGACCAATGAAAAGAAATCGGTCAGGGCTGTATTAGGCCCGACCAATTTGCGTTTGGCCATATCCCAAACTGGAATGAGGTACCCCGAGGTGCTTGATCGACTGGCAAAGGCAACGGGCTTATTGCTTAATTCTTCAACGGTTTGATAGCCTTTGTTCTTTAAACTCAGCCAAATGCTTTGGTAGTTGGGTAAACCGTTTTTTAAATGAATCAGCAACACGGATGCAGTTTGCTGGTCGAGGTTTCGGGCTGCATCGGTCGAGCTAAGGTAGCCAAGATCGAGCGTTCCATTGCGGAAAGATTCGACCACCACGGAAGAATCGGTGGGGATGAGAACTTCTACCTCACGGGAGAGTTTTTTGGAAAGATAAGCTTCGAGAAATTCTTTTTCAGCCAGCATCTTTTCTGGGTTCTTGTTCGCTTTTAGAGCGATAACAACTTTCTTGAGAGATAGTTCGCTGGGTACATCTGACTGGGGAAGAATTTCTTCTTCCACAGGGGAAGTACATGAGATAGTTGCTTGGGCAAAAAGTATGGCCAAGCATGCACTAATCAAAGGAATGCTTAATTTATTTCGGTTCATGCAAGTAGCAGGTTTCATATTGAGACTGAGTCTCAATATCATTAACCACTGTCTTATTTTAGTCAATTAGGTTAAGCAAGGGAGGCTAGGGGAGGGTCGGTTTATAAAAGTTGAAAAAGTTTTTCCAGGGTTCGATCAGTGGGCGATCCCTGGGACTCGAACCAGGAGATTGCATTTTGTCGAAGTTCATTTCTGCGCTGCGAATTTTGAGCCAGAGAAAGTAGTTCTTTTTGGGCGGATTCTTTAGATTCGGTTGTTTGAATGGCTTCGTGAACGAGTAGATCCCCGCAGGTTTGCTGGAAATTTTGAAAGTTTGGACCTAACACCAAGGGGATTCCAAGTGCAATGGGTTCGATTGGGTTTTGACCGCCCCGGTTGGGTGGCAGGGTTTTTCCTCCGAAGGCAAGGTCTGCACATTCGATGAGTTTGCTAAGTTCGCCGGTGGTATCTGCTAAATATACCAAAGTGCCGTCAGGGGCTTGTTTTTTTTGGGTACGTTGGTGATATGGGATGTTCTTTTGTTGGAGCATGGCTATAACCTGCCTTCTTCTTTCCGCATGCCTGGGTACCAAGAGCAGTCGGGCATCCAAATTAAGATCGCGTATTTCCAAGAGGGTATCAACGAGCATTTCCTCCTCTCCTTGCCAGGTAGATATACCAGTAAGAACAAAAGAATCTTCATTGAATCCGAATTCAGCTTTTAATTTTGCTGATTCAGACTGGTCAAACTGGGGTGAGGTAACGGCGTCCACCTTGAGGTTTCCAACAACTTCAACCCGGTCGTGCGGAATGCCAATTTCGATCCATCTTGAACGCTGTCTCTCCGAGGTGGTAAGGATTTCAAGCCCATTGGGGAGGAGCAAGCTTCGGGCTATCGGGGATGTTTGCAGCCTGTTAAATGTACGATCGGAAAGGCGGGCGTTAATGACGAGGGCGGGTATGCCTCGAAGGCTTGCCTGATGAAAGTGTTCAGGCCACAATTCGCTGTCTACTGTAAGGATTAAGTCGGGCTGGATTTTTGCCCAGGCTAATCGGCTGACTGGCCACCAATCGAGTGGGAAGGGACCTTGAGCAAGTAGGCAGTTTTTATAGCGTTGGGAAGCCATGAGCAAACCAGTACTGGTTGTTCCGGTGAGCACAATTTCGATGCCTTTGTTATTCTGAAGTTGGTCGATTATTTTGGAAAGCGAGGAGAGTTCGCCAACGCTGACCGCTTGTATCCAAAGGCGTTTACAGTTCGCTTTTTTGGGGGGAAGTGTAGGAAATAAGCCAAGGCGATAGGAGAATTTGTAGCTGTATCCTCCTCGCCTGAGCATTCGGTATATAAAGTAAGGCGCTGCAAGGAGTGCCAGAAAAGGAAAGGCGAGACGGTAGAAAAATATCACGGGTAAGAGTGTCCTGTTTACCGTTGCCAGTTCGGGTTGGATGAGGAATGATTCAAGGCTATTTCTTATATGATGAATTCTGACCGAATCGCGAAACTTTTTTCTGATTGCAAGGCCGAAGGTCGATCGGCCTTTGTGGCATATGTCTGTGCCTGCGATCCTGACTTTGATCGTTCATTGGAGGTTTGCAGGTCTTTAATTAAGGAGGGCGTGGACATTTTGGAACTAGGCGTTCCTTTTTCCGATCCGCTTGCGGATGGCTTGACCAATCAATTGGCCGCTCAACGGGCTTTGGAGGCTGGGTGTACCCAGGATGATGTTTTTCGTTTGGTCCGTGAGATTAGGACCTTTTCCGAGATACCCATTGTTTTTTACACCTATTACAATTTGATTTTTTCGCAGGGAATTGAAAATTACGCTCGAAAATCAAAAGCCGCAGGGGTGGATGGTTTACTGACTCTCGACTTGCCACCGGAAGAGGCGGATGAATTGATCGCTGCATGCCAAGAAAGTGAACTTGCCAATATTTTTATCATCGCCCCGACTACCCCCAAAGAGCGTATTCCCAAAATAGCTAAACGAGCTTCTGGGTTTTTATACTATGTATCCCGGGAGGGTGTGACCGGAGAGCGAGATGATTTAGCTGGTGATTTAGACGAGCGGGTCGCGGCCATTCGTGAGCACACTGATCTTCCTTTGGTTGTGGGTTTTGGAATTTCTTCGGCTCAGCAGGTTGTTGAAGTTGCCAAGGTTGCTGATGGAGTCGTAGTGGGTAGTGCATTGGTAAATTGCATTCCCCAAAATTTGGAGAGTACTCCCAATATGCTTGCCGCATTGGAAGAAAAGGCTCGGGCTTTGGTGGGCGGTCTAACCGCTGCATAAAAGCTGCTTAGTATAGTTAAGTTCCATGGGTTGTACAGTCCGGGAACTTTGGTTATTAGGAGGAGTAACTGCCGCAGGTAAGACCGGTTTGTCGATCGAATGGGCTGAAAAAAACGGTGCTGAAATTATTTCCTGCGACTCTGTATCTTTCTATCGCGGACTTAATCTGGGTTCGGCCAAGCCATCTACAGAAGAGCAAAAACAGATCGTTCATCATGGGCTTGATCTTGCAGAACTTAGCGAGACCTATGATGTCCGCCAATTCCATGACTATGCCCGTGAAAAGGTAGAGGAAATCCTTAACCGTGGAAAAAAAGTTCTCTTAGTGGGAGGAAGCGGGTTTTTTCTTGATGGATTTTTACGTCCCATATCAGATGGTGTTGAAATTGAGCAGCAGGTTAGAAATGAGGCAGAAAAACTTTTCGAAAGTGGTGGCCTTTTCAAAATTCTTGAAAAGTTGAAAGAGTTAAACCCGGATGGGCTTGCCGGTTTGGATGCGAATAACCCACTACGGGTTTTGCGGGCACTTGAAAGATGTATGCAGACGGGCCTTTCCTTGAATGATTTAAAAGATGAATTCGCCAAGATGCCGGTGCCTTATCAATCCTTTCAAAAAAAACTGGTTTGGTTAGACCGTGAGAATGATGACCTCCTGGCACGCATTGAACAGCGGACACAACAAATGCTCGAGGCAGGTATGATCGAGGAGACTGAACGAGCGATTGAGCAGGGGATTGAAAATCATATCAGCCTTGCATCCTCGGTAGGATACAGGGAAGTAATTGAGTTTTTAAAAAATGGTGGGGAAGTTGAAAACTTGTCCCGGTCGATCACCCGGTCTACCCGCCAACTAGTATCGAAGCAGCGAAAGTGGTTCAGGAAAAGGTTTCCCCAGCAATCGCACTTTATTATAAAACCCGACGAGTATGTATTGCCTGAAGATTTACCCTGGGTGGCGGGCACTTGACCGATTCGATGGATCGAATTAGCTTAAAAGAGTAGTTTTTTAAGATGAATCCATTACGCAGCGTTGCCATTGTTTCCAACCTGACCAAGTCTGGCACGGGTGAGGTAGCCCGCATCTTGGCAGAGATTTGCAGGAATGAGGGGGTTGAGGTCCGGCTGACTGAGGAGTTTCCATGCCCGGTTGGCTTTTTAAAAGGGATGGATGCCTGTTTCTCGGTTGGGGGAGATGGTACATTGCTAAATATTTTGGAAGAGGCGATTATCCATGATGTCCCCGTGGCAGGAGTCGGCTTGGGTAAACTTGGTTTTTTAGCGACCCTACCGCCTGATGATCTGAAAAATTGTTTACCCCCTTTGCTTCAGGGGAATTTCCACGTGCGCCGAAGGAGCCTGCTGGGTTGCCGTGAGGCCGGAGGGAGTGAGAAGTTGGCCCTTAACGATTTTGTGATCAAGAGTGGTATAGCCGGCCGCCTAGGAAGGTTTTCAGTCTTTTGTGGGAGCGAAAGGGTGGGGGATTATGCATCGGATGGGATCGTTTTTAGCACGCCGACCGGATCGACAGCTTACAACCTGGCCGCGGGCGGACCCATTGCTCACCCGGAGGCAGAGGTCATGCTGATGACCCCGATCTCCGCACATAGCCTGACCAGTCGCCCACTCGTTTTTCCTTCGGGGCTAAACCTCAGAATAGAGAGTGGTGAAAACAACTCGGTTCCCCATGTCTCGGCTGATGGCGGTGAGGCTTTTTCCCCATCTCCCAACTTCCCGTTGGAAATATTTGTTTCTTCAAAAGCTTTTCCTTTGATGGAAACCGTCGATCATTCGCATTTCAAGGTATTGCGAAATAAATTGAAATGGGGATGATTAAACTACAAGGAATCGGATAGGATGCTATCCGCAGGTACACGAATTGGCCCGTATAATGTCCAAGAGTGGATTAGGGAAGGATTTTGTGGCCAGAGTTATTTAGGGGAAGGAAGTTCAGGGGAAGAGAAAGGGCAGTTGAGGTACCTGAAATTATTTCATCGAGAACTTTCTGAAAAAGAAGGTTTTACCGACTATTTTTCTCAAGAGTGTCGAGCTATTCAACAGATTGAAGGACGCGGGGTTTGGCCGATGCTTGCAAGTGGCACCCTCAAGTGGAAGCACTGGGTTTCTTTTGCTTGGTTTGATGGAAAGACCGTTCAAGTACCCACCCCCAACCAATCTGAAGACAAAGAAGTTGAGGAAATTGCATTACGATCCTTGGCAGATTGGCTTACTTATTATCCAAACCGTATTGGCCCTGAAGAATTAAAGTCGATCATAATTGATATGCATTGCGGGTTAAACCGGGCACACGCATCGGGAGTTATTCACGGTAATTTAAAACCAAGCAATATTTTATTGAAGGAAAAAGAGGATGGGCTTTTCGTTGCCTGGATATCTGAATTTGCCCTGGCTAAATTGTGCTGTTTTCAACCCGTTGGAGATGATGTTAAAAATGTAACTGCCTTTTCTTCACAAAGCTTGCAATTCCAGGACTCTCTTAAAGAAAGCCAGGCTTACCGCCCGCCCAACACCAATCTTATGGCAATACCCGAAGAGAGTTGGGACTTGGTAGCAATGGGAGCCCTAGCCCAATCCATCATCCAAAAAAGTGAGAAACCCAGCGATGAATGGTTAGCTTGGCAAGCCTGGGCAGGGAAGGCGGTAAATCGGGGTTTTTTCACAGTTGCTCAATCGATGGAGGCCATTCCAGGAGTAGAAGATTTGTCGGTTTATGGAATGGTTTCGGAAAAAAAGGATGTTGGGAACAATCTATCAACAGAAGAGGTGAGAAAGCAGCGGGAATGGGAATGGGAAAGAGAACAAAAAATTAAGTCATCCACTTTTCGAAGAAATATGACTGGGTTGGCTGGTTGTTTGTGTCTGCTTATTTTTTTATTCTCTAAAATATATCTTTACTTGAACCCATCCCCCTGGGTCGAGTATTCGATGGAGGGTGCATCGGACCGGTATCAACTTGGTTTTGGAATATGGTCAGGCAAGGCATGGGGGATTTTGCCCGCAGTTTATGATGATAATGGAGAGGGCGGACAAGATGTCGCAGGAGAATGGGAAAAAGTAGACGGAAACTTTCGTTTAAATTTTCGAAAATTTAAAAAAGTGGACGAGGACGAATCAGGGAAAAAACTTTGGCAGTTTATAGGCAAAGGAGCCACACGTCCGGATGATTATTATGCTTGGTCAGATTATTTGTTTTTTGATCGAGGTAATAGGGAATTACGTTTTGTTAAGCGAGTTTATGAAGAAGATGTCTTTCTGCCTGGGCAAAGAGGGCAGGAGCCTCTCCGGTTGTTCCCTGAGGTGAGGATGCGCCGGAGTGCGGGGGTAATAAAAAAGGCAGAACTAGTCTTTGCTCAAACAGACAAATCTGGGCCGAGTTGGTCCCTTTTTCTCGGGGTCGGGTTTTTGTTAGCCTGCTCTATGTACCATCGAATTTTGGTGTCTATACCCAAGTTTCCGGCGGGAAAGGATTGAGTTTCCTTAAAGCTTTTTTCAAGATTCGAGCCAGATGTTCGATTTTGGTATACGCTGGGTAAAAAACTCCTTCCTGTGTGGGCTGTTGTTTTTGCTTTCTTCTTGTCTGTATGAAGACCCCGAGGGTTCTTATGTGGGTGAGGTTAAAGACTGGGTCTATGAAGTTTTTGAGGGAAATTTAATCACGGATGGTAAGGAGTGCCGGGTTGAACTGCTCTTGTCACAATCCCCAAGCAAAATGACTGCAGAAATTCGTTTTGCTCATCCGCAAATGAAACCGGTAAGCCGACTGGGCACATGGGAGGTGGGAGATGGCGAAAGAATTATTCGTTTAGATGACGACAAAAAACCGGGAGAATTCTTTTTAATCAAGCGGGGTGTTCGCTATGCTTTCCAGTCTATCGAGGGTTTAAGAAATGACGATGGATCGCCGCTGCTATTAATGCGAAACTTAGGAAAGTCCCGCAAGGCATCTTACCCTATTGAGATTACATTTGGTGATAAAGGTGGGGCCCGGGTTGCGGGTGCAGGTCTTCCCCAGATGATGACAGGGGAGTGGAATCGTGTGAGTGACCGGGTTACTGTGACTATCAAGCTACCTAAGATTGTTCTGGAAGCGGAAGAGAATATACCCGAGGAAAGTTACAAATATTTTTTACGCTGGTCTGAAGAGGGAGATAAGGCTTTGGTTCTGGAGAAAATGGTGGTTATGCGTCCCTTCGTGAAGGAAGACGGTTCGAAGAGGCAGAGTTGGATGAGTTCATTAATTTTTTCCGATCGTCCGGTCTTGGTTGCCAAGTAGAATTATTGATCGATCAAATTGCAAAGATTTGACGTTAGGCGTGCTGTCTTCATCATGGACCTTTTCACAATTGGTTTGAATTGACGATCTTATGATTACAGCCCTTCAGCACTTTATTTCCAAAAAAGGAAAATTTGTATTTATACTTCTGCTCTTATTAGTAGTCGTATCTTTTGTTTTATACCTATCCCAAGGATCGTCCGTTTTTGATCTGATGTCTGATGGCGGGCGGGAAAAGAAAGAGTTCTTCGGATATAATTGGAACGATCCCGATCAGAGACGTTTTCTTAGCGTGACCACCCGTGCGGCTGGTGCCATGGGGGTAATTTCCAGTCCAGGGCGTGATGATGTTTCCAAGGCAGGCACTGCTTACATGGAGGGGCTTCAGCAACAAATCCAAGCGGCTTTTCGGGCAAACCCTGAGGAGGTTGATCGTGATGCGATGCAAAGGATGTTTGAATATATGCAGGCCTGGCCAAATTTTGCTCCCGATTTTCAGGCTCGCGAAATTGCCCGTTCTGGATCGTACGATGGTGAGTTTTTGGATGCGGCCATTGAATCCCGTGTCGCCTTGGGCTTTCAGGCCGATGAATGGGACTTTTTGTCTCCGCAAGTGAATCATCCCGCCGTTAATGCGGAATTCCTTAATTTTCTCAGCCGGTTGGATCCTTCCTTGCAGTCAGAGGCAAATCGATCCTCAGTTTTTTCGATGGTTGGATCGAGGTTTGGAATGTCTGCGAATGAACTGGAGTCGGTCTTGTATGCTGCTTTTAGAGATAATCAAATCGATCGGGTATACCAGAGTCGTGGGTTTGCATTGCCGGGCGAAATTAATGCTCTTAGTCACGAAAATGCCTTTGCATGGGATGGGGATGTTGCTGTCCTCTCCGCAACAGCTTTGCCCCGTAAGGCATTAACTTTGGGACAAGTTAAACTTTCCAGGCAACCCAGTATTGGTGATTCTTTGTCCGTTTCTTACGGATCGAAAAAGTACAGCTTCGTATTCAGTGATTCTGCAACCGATACTAATGGATCCACTGTGGAGGTTGTACTTGGGAAAACTGTAAAGAAGAGTGTTCAAGCTTTAATTAGTGCCCTTAATCAGAAGGAGTTGGGGATTCTAGCCGATGAAAAAAAGGGAAATGTGATCTCCTTGGAACTTGAAAATGATAAACTTGGTAAATCTTCGCCTTTAATTAAGTGCGATGCCAAGTCCCTTGAGTTTACAGAATTGCTTTCGGATAAATTACTAAACTATTTTGAGAAAAATCGGGATTTGGATGTTTTTGCTGAAGAACCTCGTACCTTTGCCACCGCGATGGTCTTTGAAAATCAAAGCTTTCTAACACCTCCACCGCAAGCTGATGAAGCAAGGCTTCGTTCCTACTTCGAACGAAATCGTTTGGATTTTCTTTCCGATGAGAATTCCTCGGTCCAAGAAGATGGAAATAATAGTGTTCCTCAAGATGTTAAATTTGAGGATGTGGTCGAACAGGTGCGCCAAAAAGTCGCCCAACAGGATACCAATGATGCAAAAAGAGAGGCCGGTCGATTAGCGCAGGAGTCAGCTCTTGATTTCCTCGATAACCTAAACTCCTTTGCTGACCAAATAAAACGAAAATTCCCTGATTACCTCGCCTTGAGGAATTCCGATGAACTTGAGCGATTTTTGACCTCCAGTGAAGCAAAGCAAAGAAAGGTTTCGTTTTCTGATTCTGAAATGGGAGTGCAGTCCATGGTTCTTGGGTTGGAGAGAAGAGCAAGTGAGCAAAGAACCAACCGGGAACCATTGGAGGAAGTTTCATCATTAGATGAAGTACGCTTCTTTACCCGTTCTGTAAGAAAATCCCGAAACGGGCAGGTCGTTTTTATTTTGGACCGAAAAACGGATCGTCGCCCTGCAGCTTACAAGGATTTACCCTTTTCAACTCTTTGCCGGGAATATTTAAGACACTTACAAGCTGATGCTTTTGCCAAGAAAGTTGAAAGCATTAAAAAGCGTCTAACTGAGTCCGATAAGGCAGATAATAAAGATTTGAAAGTTCATCAGTTCAGTAAAAAGAATTCAGGTACTGCTCAGGCGTACTTTGATGCAAAGCAGAGAAATTCCCGTTCTAAGATTCAAAAACTTGAACAGGATAAAGCAGAATTGAAGGAAGAAGGATCGGCTAAAAAGGCCAGCCTTGATCGTCAAATTAAAAGCCTAAACTCTGGCATCGAAGAATTGAACCAAGAGCGATCAACAGTAATTTCTTTTCTTGAAGGGGCTGGTTCTTTGCCTGTTGATGGCAAGTGGGCTGAGATTGAAAGAAATGAGAATGAAGTCATCTTTGGTAAGCTTCGTGATATTTACTCGCTAAGAGGGAAAGTTGCGGAACCAGATGATGCAGTTGCCATGCAAAGGAATTTGGAACTTTCTAGAGGTATGCTTTCAAGAGATCAAATTCTCCGGGAATTGATATCATCCAGCCTCGAAGAATAAAATTCCCCACTATTCAATTTCTGAGTTGGGACCTGGTAATCTCTCCCAACCTATAAAGAACTCGGTGTTACCATCATTCCCCTTAGGTTCTGAGGTTGTTTCGATGAGTAAATTGGACCCGTTTAAGTTTAGATCGGCAAATTGTTTAATTTCTTCGAGGACTCTGAGGTGAATATTCTTATCCTTTATAACCCCTCGTCCTAAATCTGCTTCTTTTTTATGGCATTCAAACTGGGGCTTTACCAAAGCGGCTATGCGACCGTTGGTTTCAAGAAATTGCCAGGCTTCCTTTAGTACCTTACGAAGCGAGATGAAGGATAAATCCATCACAATTAAAGGATAGCTTGTCCGGGGGAGGTCGTTTGCTTGTAAGGACCTTAAATTCATTTTTTCGAAATTGGTAACTCTATTGTCTGTTCTTAATTTGTAATGCAACTGGCCTCGGCCAACATCTACACAGGTTGATGACTTGGCCCCCATCTGTAAAAGACAGTCAGTAAATCCACCGGTGGAGGCCCCAAGGTCCAAAATGTCTAAGCCACGAACCAACCACTTTGATTCTTTAATGAAGTTTTCCATCTTTAATCCACCTCTACCCACATAGGGCATGGGAGTATCGAGGGTGAGTTTTTCATCCGATGGGAAAAGTTGACTGGATTTTTGAACTTTTTCGCCCCTACACCGAACCTGTCCTGCCAAAATACAAGCTTGGGCCTTGGTACGACTCTCGACCAAACCGCAAAGGACCAATAATTCATCTGCGCGTATTTTTTTGCTCATCTGCTTACAGGGTGCCGATCATGGCAAATCGTTCAATTACCGAATAACTTATTTGTAGATCTTCAAGCATTTTTGTAAAAAAACTTGACCTAAGTGGGTTAAAGTGGCAAGAAGTGGTGTGGAGTGGTAATTTATGCACGAATAAACAAAGTTAATGGAAAAAGAGACGACAACCTTCTTTGTGGGCGAGTTTACTCATGCTTTGGACAGCAAGGGGAGGGTTACTATTCCGTCAAAGTGGAGGATATCGGGAGACGAGAATACCTATTTGGCACTTCCCAATCCCGGAGGTTATATAACCGTTTATCCGCCCAAGATGGTCGGTCGTTTGGAGGAAAAAGTAGCAGAGGCAAGCCTCAGCGATGTAAGAGCTCAGGCACTCTTTATGGAATTATTTTCAAAAGCCCATTCATTTGGGTGCGACAAGCAAGGGCGAATCAACCTGAACGACAAGTTGTTGGCTCATGCAGGTATCAAGGGCAAAGCAGTCTTGGTGGGAAATTTTTCCGCTTTTGCAATTTGGTCAGTCGGTCGCTACGAAAAGCGGCCAGCCGAGGACGAGAGAAATATTTTCGATGCGATGAGGGAGTTGGGGTTATGATGCTTGGTAGCAAGTTTTGGACGACTTTTAGGGTGGTCGTCCTAAGAAGGGGATTTGACTCCGGGTGCCACCTCCTCCCTCGCGCTTCTTTTCTTAATAACGTCAATCTCGGGGGGGGTAGAAATGTATTGTGGTGCGGTTGAATTTGTATGTTCTCCAACAGCGGTGAAGCATATTCCCGTCCTGCTAGATGAATGCCTGGCTGCTCTTGAGCCCGGTCATGGTGGGTCGTTTGCTGACTTAACATTTGGTGGGGGAGGGCATTCCCGGGCAATTCTAGAAGCAAACAGTAAAAATAATCTTTTAGCTATGGATTGTGATCCGGATGCTAAGGATCGGTCAGAATCGTTCGTGTCTGAGTTTGATGATCGGTTTAATTTCTGCGATTCTTCATTCCGTGATCTGGATCAGTTTTCTTCGGCTGGTGAATTTGATGGCATCCTTATGGATCTTGGGATTTCGTCTTTTCAATTAATGGAACCAGGTAAGGGTTTTTCCTTTAGGTTGGATGCACCGATTGACATGAGGTTAGACCCAAGGGTTGGTCTAAGTGCTTCGGAGTTTCTGGAAACTGCCTCCTATGAAAGCCTGGTCAGGGCGGTTCGAGAATATGGGGAAGAGAGAAGATGGAGGCGAGTAGTAGAAGCGATTATTCAGGCAAGAGGAACAGGCCTTCTATCACGGACAATGAGTGCCGCTGAATTAGTAAGTAATGCGGTTGGTGGAAGAAATTTTCGCCAACGAATTCATCCAGCAACAAAAACATTTCAGGGTATTCGGATTGCGATTAATGGTGAGCTTGAAGCCTTGGCGGTTACTTTACCAAAAGCATTTCGAGCGTTAAAAGAGGGAGGCGTACTGGCGGTGATTTCATTTCATTCTTTGGAGGATCGAATTGTTAAAAGATTTATGAGGAAAATGGCTGGTCGCCCAGAATCCAAATATGATGGGAGAGCTCAGCAAGATAGAATTGTCTACGCAAAACTTAATGGATCCAAAGCAATTTTCCCTGGCAAGGAAGAAGTCGAAAATAATCCGCGCAGTAGATCTGCACGGTTGAGGTTTTTAACAAAATTAAAACAACCGGAACTGTAAGACTGATGAATCGGGTGTGGTGGATGTCTATAATACTTGCAGTTTCACTGTTCGGTAGCGGTGCTATCTCCATCGTTTGGTTACGTATGGAGATATCCGCAACCGCAAAAAAATGTGGAAATCTTGAGGACCAACGGGAGATGGTAGCTCGAGAACTTAGAGAGCTCAGGGGGCGGAAATCAACAATGATGAGACCTTCCGTACTTGCCCAACTGGTATCAGGGAGATTAACCATTCCGACGGAAAGAAGAACGGTTCATGTTTCTGAGCGTGAAATGTATTCTTATGGGCAATCAGATATCGCAAGAAAAGACGAACTTTCCAAAAGAAAGTTTTCAGTAAGGCGTTAGAATGAAAAACGTCTTCATCTCCCCTTATCGATTTTATTTTGTATTTTTGGCTATCCTTTTAACCTTTTGTACGCTTGGGGGAAGGCTTTTGCATCTACAAGTGTGGCAGAGTGAAAAGTACACCAGCCTGGCAAGTAACGCACGTAAGAATTTTATTCATGAAGAAGCAAGAAGGGGAGATATAGTCGATCGTAAAGGCAGCCTGCTTGCAACTACACGATCAGTCGTTGTTCTAGGGGTTGATCCACATTCATTTAAGGAAAAAGACAGTGAGAAGATAAAGCAGTTGGCAACTCTGTTGGGTCTTGATTCAGAAAAGGTTGAAGAGTCAGTTCGACGAAAATTCATACACTCTGGAAATGTTGGAGGTGAAATGAAACCCATAAGATGGGTGAAATTAAAAGATGAGGTTGATGATTCTACTTACAGGAAAATTCGAAAACTTGGAATTGATGGAGTGTATGGAAATTATAAACACTCAAGATTATATCCAAATCAGAACTTTGCTTCGCATGTCCTTGGTTATGTAAACAAAGAAGGAAAAGCATGTATGGGTATTGAACTGATGGCTGACTATTATCTACGGGGTCAGGACGGATGGCGAGAAAGTGAAAGAGATGGAAGGCGTAGAGAAATGCCTCAGTTTCGTTCGGTAGAATTTGATGCCAGAGAAGGGTTGAGTGTGGAATTGTCTATAGACCGTGTTGTGCAGGATCGAGTTGAGCAGGAAGTAAATAGGATTATGGAGGAGTTTTCCCCTGTAAGCGTTTCAATTATTGTCAGTGAACCAAGGACGGGTGAAATTTTGGCCATGGCCAATGGGCCAAGTTTTGACCCCAATCTATACAATGATGTACCTTTGGAAAATCACAGGAATCGTTGTTTGACAGATCTTTATGAGCCAGGATCTACCTTTAAGATAATACCTGTAGGTGCTGCACTTAATGAAAAAATCTTAAGAACTGATGATATTATTGATTGTTCAGTTTCGACCTATCAAAAAGGAAAAAAGAGATTGAGGCTTCCCAAGGATCATCATCCTTTAGGTAAGATTTCACTTCATCAGGTAGTTCAGAAGTCTAGTAACCGTGGTGCGGCTCAGGTTGGTTTGAGGCTTGGGCCTGAACGCCTTTATTCTTATTGCCGGGCATTCGGCTTTGGTGAGCGGACAAATCTAGGCTTACTTGGTGAGAGAAAGGGAACTCTCCATAAACCTAGTAAATGGGATGGCTTGACCATTACACGTTTGCCAATGGGGCATGCAGTTTCTGTAACTCCAATGCAAGTGCATGGATCGATGTGTGCGGTTGCCAATGGTGGAATCATGATGAGACCCTCCTTAATAAGAAGGGTTTTCGATGAGGAATCAAAAACTGTAATTCCATTCAAACCGCGAGCTGTTAGGCGTGTAATTGACGAACAAGTTGCCGATGAACTTTCAGAAATGCTCGTTTCTGTGGTTGGTCCTGAGGGCACTGCAAGATCGGCAATGATTCAAGGATTTCAAGTTGCGGGAAAAACAGGAACCACCCAGAAGATTATCGATGGAAAATATTCGAGTACCCATCATGTAGCTTCATTTTCAGGGTTTTTTCCTGCGGATAATCCAAGAGCAGTAATCACAGTTGTTGTTGATGAACCCAAAATGAAGAAGGGTAGGCTGGGTTATGGGGGAAGCGTGGCGGGTCCATCTTTTAAAAATATTGCATCCCGTTTAATTACTTATTTTGGGATTCAACCTAAATCGAAAGAATTATCCTTAATCAGAGAACAAAAACGAGGGTTATAAGTTGTTATGAAAAAGAGTGATCAAGAAATAAACTGTGTGGATAGCGTAAAGTCGAGAATTACAAAGCATCGAGAACTAAGTGCTCTGACAGACAAAGAATTCAGTACAGATAAAAACTTTCAAAATCAGGTGGTTAAATCGATAAGTTCAGACAGTAGGAGAGTAAATCCCGGAGCTGCTTTTTTTGCTATTCCTGGCAATAGAACAAACGGAGACCTTCACATCCAGGAAGCTTTAAATAGGGGGGCAAAAGTAATTGTTTCTCAATCTGATGAGGTAAGTGTACCCCTTGGTGTGGCACGCGTAAAGGTGACGGATGCCCGCAAGTCCATGGCAAAGTTTACCAAAAAGTTTTATGGTTCCCCTGATGAATCATTAAGCCTTATTGGGATAACTGGAACCAATGGAAAAACGACGGTTAGTACTTTAACCCGTCATTTATTGGAGGAACCTGGTTGCCCAGTAGGATTAATCGGAACGGTACAGTATAATTTGGGAGACAGAGATGTTCCTTCATTCAAGACAACTCCAGAAGCTACCGATTTATATCCCATGTTAAAAAGTATGCTCGCTGCAGGTTGCAGTAGTTCGGTGATGGAAATAAGTTCCCACGGAATTCATCAATCAAGAGTTAATGGAATTTCTCTTGAAATTGCAGCTTTTACGAATCTTACAAGGGATCATCTCGATTACCATGGAAGTATGGAGGAGTACTACCAAGAAAAGCGCAAACTCTTCAATGGAATGAACGGACCGTTGCCAAAAGTAGCGGTAATTAATGGAGATTGCCCCTATGGAAAAAGACTGATTCAGGAACTGCCTCCACAGGTACAGGTTTTAACTTTTGGGTTTGAAGAAGGAAATCAATTTTGTGCGAAAAACCTTACCCTTGATGCCGAAGGTTCAAAGTTTGTAATGGAAAGTCCATTGGGAAACACCGTGGTGGCTAGTCCTTTAATTGGGCGTTACAATGTTTCGAATGTTTTGGCCTCGTTTGCTATCATGCATGCAATGGGGAAAAGTGTGGTCGAATCGATCCATAAATTAAGAAGTTTTAAGGGTGTATGTGGAAGGATGGAGAGTGTAGACAGGGGACAGCCTTACCGAGTTGTTGTCGACTATGCTCACACGCCCGATGCACTTCGTAATGCATTAGAAATGCTCAGGGAATGCACTAAGGGAAAAGTCAGGGTGGTTTTCGGATGCGGTGGAGATAGAGATAAAGGAAAGCGACTTGAAATGACGCGGGTCGCTTGTGCTGCCGCAGATCAGGTCTGGGCGACCTCAGATAATCCACGGACGGAAAGTATCGATTCTATATTTAACGACATGCAAAAAGGAGTGTGTAAAGGCGCTGAGGTTTATTTCGTTGAAGACCGAAGAAGGGCGATTGATTTAGCTTTAGATGCTGCTGGCGAAGATGATTGTGTACTCATCGCAGGCAAGGGCCATGAGGCTTATCAAGAGGTTCAATACACAGCGATTCCTTTTGATGATCGTTTAGTTGCAGGTGGTTTATTGGATGCAAAAGTTTTTGGAGGTTAAATGTATCGCTTTGATCCAAATTCTTTAAGCCGTTGGTGCGATGGTAGGTGGACTGATTCACCGAGCAATGGGATAAATGGTTTTACTATAGATTCCCGAAAAGTCAGCTCGGGGGATATGTTTGTGGCGATTAAAGCAGATAGGGACGGGCATAATTATTTAGATCAGGCATGTAAGGAGGGAGCCATTGCGGGATTGGTTGACCATCAGGTAGGTGGATCGCAAGTTCCCCAATTAGTGGTAGGTGATACCCTGTTATCGTTCCAAAGAATTGCCAAAGAGCATAGGGCGCAGTTTTCTGGAAAAGTTGTTGGAGTCACTGGTAGTTGTGGGAAGACATCCACGAAAGAAATTTTAAAAACATTATTGGACCAATCATTGTGTACGGAAGGGAACTTAAATAATTTCCTTGGGGTGCCCTTGACTTTAACCCAAGTATGCGAGGGTGAGCACAGATTTGCTGTTGTAGAAGCTGGAATAAATCAAATGGGAGAAATGGATGTTCTGACAGATATGATTTGTCCAAACCTGACTATCATTACTTCCATTGGACATTCCCATTTAGAGGGTTTGCAAACAATTGAAAATGTGGCCAAAGAGAAAATTAGGCTATGGACACATTCTGCTGAAAAGTGCCTTGGTATTTTCCCTGAGGAATTAGTGCAATACGACTGTTTTAAAAATGCTATTAGCGAAGAACGCCCATATATATTGGTCAAAAAGGGTGGGGCACCGGAGGAGGTTCAAGGTCCAAACCAAGTACTTTATAATATTTCGACTGAAACAAACGAGGGTGGGCATTCTATCGTTCTGAATATAGAGCGTTTTGAGTGCCCTCCTCTCTCCATTCCTATCCAACCACTATCGGATGGGTTAATAAGAAATATGGTCTTGGCATGCGTTGCTGCATGGAAACTTGGAGCTAGTGATAAAGAAATTTTTGAACGCCTACCCCAATACTGTCCCTCCGGTCTACGAGGATCTAACCTCGTAGGCCGGGGGCGTTCGTATCTCGTCGATTGTTATAACGCTAATCCAGCATCTATGATGGATAGTATCGAGTATTTTAGAAGAAAGTTTAGAAATAAACCAAAGCTTCTAGTTCTTGGCGGAATGAATGAATTGGGAAATATGAGCCAAAAACTCCATTTTGAAACCGGCAAAGCCATTCTTATGGATGAGAAGGATCGAGCAATTTTAATTGGTGGTCATGCCCGTCAAATGGCTCAGGGGATGATTGATAGTGGAGCAAGGCTGGATCAACTTGTAGTGCTTGAAAATGCAGAGGATGGAAGGCCATTAATTGAAGAGTTTGATGGACCAGTATTGTTAAAAGGAAGTCGTTCGTTTCGCCTAGAGGAATTAGTGCCTAAGTGGGCTGTTGAGGTAGAGTCACAACAAGTGGGTATGCTGTGCTGAGTTGGTTACAATTTAGTGAGGACCTTTGGGGGCCGCTTCGTTTATTTCAATATATTTCTGTTCGTTCCTTGGGTGCTGGAATAACCGCTCTAATTATGGGTTTTTGGATCGGTCCATTTCTTATTCGATCCCTTAGGAATATCGGGGCAAAACAGGCATTTCGTGGAAAAGACGAAGTCGGAGACTTGGCGGATTTACACTCAGATAAAACTCATACACCAACCATGGGAGGTGCACTTATTTTTATTTCGGTTTTGTGTAGTACCCTTTTATGGGCGGAGCCAAATGTATATGTTTGTACTGCACTTATAACATATGCACTTTTGACCGGAGTTGGATTTGCGGATGATTATTTAAAAGTATCCAAGAAGAACAGTAAAGGCTTGCCCGGTAAATTTAAACTCCTGGGTCAGCTTGGAACTACAGCTGTGGCACTTTTTATCTTACTTGGTCCTTTTGCTAATGATTTAAGTGGAGTGAGTAATGAATCTCTGGGCAGCCCAGATAAAATGAGGGAATTTTGGATTCCTTTTGTGAGTTATCCTGATGGATTGGGTATTCCCATGATGTCCACTGTTACGCTCTTTATCTTCTTTCTGATAACTCTTTCAGGTACAAGTAATGCGATCAATCTTACCGATGGATTAGACGGTTTGGCCATTGGTTGTACGGTTACGGTAGCCTTGACCTATGGAATCATGTCATATGCGTCCGGAAACTTCCTCATTGCGGATTATTTGAAAATTAGTTGGGTTCCTGGTTCAGGGGAACTAACCATTTTGTGTACGGCACTACTCGGTGGGAGTCTCGCATTTTTATGGTACAATGCACATCCGGCCGAAATTTTTATGGGTGATACGGGATCCTTAGCCATAGGAGGCTTGGTTGGAATTATTGCCCTTATGATTCATCAACCGCTAACTTTAATTATTGTCGGGGGTATTTTTGTGATCGAAGCAATGTCAGTTATCTTACAGGTGGCGTCTTTCAAACTTCGTGGAAAAAGAATTTTTCTCATGTCTCCCATTCATCACCATTTTGAATTAAAGGGGTGGAAAGAAACCAAGGTAGTTATTCGTTTTTGGATATTATCTCTTCTTTTTGCTTTGATCGGTTTGGCCACTCTTAAACTTAGGTAAATGAAGGCTGATTTTTTAAAAGACTTACTTAAAAGATCTACTGGTTCAGTAGCAGTTTTGGGAAATGGCCTAAGTGGCAGAGCGGTTGAGGACTTACTTAACAAAGAGGGTTATGCCTGCGATATGTTTGATCAAAAAGACAAATTGTTTGGTCGTGAAAATGCACGCAATTGTTCGTTAGTCATTACGAGTCCTGGTTTTCCTCCCAGTCATGAATGGATCAAGTTGGCAGAAAAAGAGGGAAAAACGATAATCACAGAACTTGATCTTGGCATGTGCTATTCAAGGGCAAGATCTTTAGTTGGCATAACCGGAACCAATGGCAAAACTTCGCTTGCCACTATTTTGAGTCATGTTGCTAATAATCTGGGCCTTCCAAGCATAGCATTGGGAAATATTGGCCATCCATTAGCGAGTGCAGAAGCTAGTGGTAAAACGATAGGGAAAAATATTTTTCTTGAAACCAGTTCTTTTCAAGCGTCTCAATCTACTGTTCTTAGGCTGGACTCTCTCTTATGGACGAATTTTTCCCCAGACCATTTGGATTATCATCTGAGTGAAAGAGAATACTTCCTAGCCAAGTTGAAATTGGCTAATAGGTGTAAGAACTCAAATAATGTTTGGATTGGAGAATCGGTTCTATCGAATGCCCAAAAGTTTGGAATTTCTATAAATCCTAATTTTCAGGTTGTTCAATCGCTGGGTAAAAAAGATATCCCTTTGGATGTAAACCCTTTCTTTAAGAGCATTCCACAATCTGAAAATCTTGCTTTCGCATTACAATGGACTTCTGGTTTTGGAATTTCTCATAAACAATTTTTCAAAGCACTTGAAGGGTACGAACCAGAACCCCATCGCTTGCAAAAAGTTGATGATGTTAATCAGGTTAGTTTTTGGAATGATTCAAAGTCGACCAACTTGGCCTCGGTTGTTGCTGCCTGCAGATCGTTTTCTGAAAAAATAATTTGGATAGGTGGTGGAAAAAATAAAGGACAGCAAGCGAGTGATTTTGCAAAATCTTTAAAGCCCTATTTAGCAGGGGCTTTTTTAATTGGTGAAATGAGTTTTCCACTCAATCAATGCCTTTTGGAAAGAGGAATTAAGTCCACCATTTGCAAAAGTTTAAGAGACGCACTCCATCTGGCTTTTGAGGCTGCTGCACGGCAGCAAAAAATACTTTTTAGTCCGGGTTTTTCAAGTTTTGACATGTTTTCGAATTATTCAGAAAGAGGAAATTCCTTTAAATCTCTCGTTTTCGATTTGAAGAGGTGCTCTCAAGAGGATACGAAATTACCTGTAACCCATTTGCAAATCAGCTATTAAGAAAAATGAAACTATCAAAAGTATTCGGTATCGTACTCTCGCTTCACGTCGGAGTTATTCTTCTGGTTATGTTCCAACCAAGTTGCCAGACAACAGGTGGAAAGGCACAAGACCTCGGTGCGGATGTTCCTCCCGCGGCCGAGGATGCCTCTGAGCAAACCTTTAATCAAGGAATCGAGGATTCCAGTATTCAGGAGCCAACAGAAGTTAAAGGCACTTCTTCTGCCAATGAATTTGCGGCACCTCAACGTCCCGCTCCTGGAGAATTAATTGTGCCCCAAGAGCCAGGTGTATCCTCAACTCAATCGATTATCGTTCCTCGTGAACAAAAGCCTGTCCCCATTGATTTGCGCCCTTCGGATCTTGCAATTTATAAAGTTGAGCGGGGAGATACCCTCTGGGGAATTGCCAGAAAAAATGGCGTGGCTTTGTCAAAATTACTGGATGCTAATCCCAATCTTAATCAAAGCGGCCGCTTATCGATCGGTCAGGAAATTATGATTCCCGGCGCAGATACTCCTGGATTGTCTTTGCCCAAAGCTTCACCAGAAGCGAGTAATCTTGATTCTGGATTAACGGGAAATTCTTACTCTGTAGAAAAAGGGGACACGCTTTCTCGAATTGCCCGTAAACATGGGCTTCGTTTGTCGGAATTACTCAAGGCGAACAATATGTCCATGTCTTCCATTATCCGTCCTGGACAGAAGTTATTAATACCAGAAGGATCTTCATATGCTCCTACCGAAACTACAGAAGTTTCTGCTCCCAGAGTGGTCCCGCTTGGAGCGAGTACACATATTGTTAAAAAGGGAGATAACCTTTCTCGTATTGCCTCGATTTACGGAGTATCAGTCGGACAAATTATGGAATGGAATGGGCTCACCAATCCAAGCTTGATTCGTGCTGGACAGCCGCTAATCGTTTCACAGGCTTCGGTTAATTCACAGCCGAATCCTCCCACTGTAGATTTTAGCAATGAAGCGAAGGTAGTTCCAAGTGATGAGGGGGCAAGCTTGCAAGACTTCTTTAACGACTCATCCAACGAGGATCGACCAATTATCGATGCTCCTTGATGGTGTCATAGGTTTCTAATGTGTGTGGTGGAAATGGGAGGTTCGATTGGCAGATGTAAGAGCGTTTAATAGGACTACCAACTGGGTAACGGCATATATTGTCGTTGCATCGATCGGGCTAACGATGATTGGACTGGTTATGCTTTTTAGTGCTGGGGCAGTACGTGGAGCTCAAGATTTATTGGTTAAACAGGTTGTTTGGGTTCTCATATCTCTCGCAGTTGGCGGCTATATTTCGTTTGTCGACCTGGATTGGTTGCGCAACCGTACCTACATTATCTTTGCCCTCTGCTTGGTGGGCTTGGTACTCACTCTCATTCCGGGAATTGGGGTTAAAGTAAACGGGGCTCAAAGATGGATAGGTCTTGGATCATTACGGGTACAGCCATCTGAATTTGCAAAGATTGGACTGGTTTTATTGTTGGCAAAATATTTTGCCGATAAGCAACGAGAGATTGGCAGTTTTGTTCACGGGTTTTTCATTCCATCTCTCATTATTGGATCAGTTTGTTTGCTCATTCTTTTACAGCCCGATTTTGGTACTTGTTTTTTGTGCGGAGCTGTGGGTGCGACATTACTTTTTCAAGCTGGGGTTGGCCTAAGATGGCTTTTACCGGTTGCTGGCTTTGCGGTGGCTGCATTTTCTATTTTAGTATATTTTGACCCTGTTCGTATAAGGCGAGTTACTTCTTTCCTTGATGTTGAAGCTAACGCCAATGACAGTGCCTATCAATTATGGCAAGGTATGCTCGCTTTTGGCGTAGGAGGTATTGAAGGAGTCGGCTTGGGTATGGGTCGTCAACAAATGTATTTTTTGCCCGAGGCCCATACTGATTTTATATTTCCAGTTATTGGAGAAGAGCTTGGTTTGCTCACCACTATATCGATCCTTCTTACTTTTTTATTATTATTTTTCAGCGTGGGTTTGAAATTAAGGCAAGTTTCGAGGATGCATGAATACCTTTTGGCCATGGGAGCGCTGCTTTTCGTGGTTTTGCAAGCAATCATAAATATGGGCGTGGTCACGGGTTGTCTTCCAACCAAGGGGATGTCCCTTCCCTTTATAAGTTATGGGGGATCCAACCTTGTGGTAACTTTTGTATTTGTTGGACTGGTCATCAATGTGCTGAGAAAAAAGGATAATCCTTCACCTATTCAAGCAAGAGAATTATGAAGAACATAGTTATAGCTTGTGGAGGAACAGGAGGGCATCTTACCCCTGGTATTGCACTCGCCCAAAGCTTAGAAGAGCTGGGCTGCCCGACCTGGCTATTTATCAGCCAAAAACAGGTGGACTCGCGCCTTGCTTCTAAATATCCAGAACTTACCTTCATTTCTATGCCAGGTGCACCTTTTATTCGTACACCTTTGGGCCTGTTTAAATTCCTTAAAGGTTTTTTACTTTCCTTTATTCGTTCCCGAAGATTCTTTCGTAAAGTGGATGCCGATGTACTTATTGGCTTTGGCGGGTTTTCATCCTTTGGACCTGCATTAGCAGCGCGTACGAATGGAATTCCCTTTCATATTCACGAGGCCAACCGGGTTGTGGGTAAGGCGGTTCGCTTTTTGGCTAATCGTGCCAATCGAGTCTATTTGCCAAGTGGAATAACTTTGCCCGGGGTTGCGACCGAAAAAATTTCTAATATTGGATACCCGCTAAGATCAGATTTTAGAAGGATTCCCATGGAGAGAGCGAGGAAGTGTCTTGGGATTTCGATGTCGGATAAATTATTGGTTGTTCTTGGAGGAAGCCAAGGGGCGGTTTCCCTAAATAATTGGGTGAAAAACAATTTAGAAGAATTAGCCAAGGATGGGGTTTCGGTTTATTGCCTTACTGGAATGAATGAACAGAGTTCCGGTGTCGTTCAATTGGAAGGTGTAGGGGGGGAGATAGTAACCAGTCGGTTCGTTGCTTTTAGTGATCAGATTCACATTTTAATGTCTTCTGCGAACCTTGTTATTTCCCGTGCCGGTGCCGGTTCGATTGCTGAAATTGTGCGTTGTCGAGTGCCTTCTATTCTCATCCCTTATCCCTATGCCGCGGATAACCATCAGCAAGCCAATGCCAATTTTTTAGAAGCCAAAGGAGGCGGAGTTGTATGCTTGGAAGAAGGTATGAATAGTAAGCTACTTTCGGAAGTTCGTGAAGTTATGTTCAACGAAGAATTCCGTGCGGTTTTACGGCGAAATTTATATTCGATTGATCAGGATGATGTCTCTCAAAGGTTAGCCAAGGATGTATTAAAGAGTCTGCAGATAAATAAGAGATCCGAACCGGGGATTGAACTCATGGAACTAAGTTTATGAGAAGACCTAAAAAAGTACTTTTGCTCGGGGCTGGTGGAATGGGCATGGCCCCATTAGCCCTTTATCTTCGGGGGGCAGGCGTTCGAGTGGAAGCTTTTGATGATCGTTTCTCCGAGCCGATTCGTTCACACCTATTAAGTTTTGGGGTTAAGATTATTGATGAGTTAAACCCTATCAAGCTTCCCGATTGTATTGTTCATTCGTCTGCAGTCTCAAAAGATGATTCCCGACTTACTAAGTTCCAAAAGATGGGCATTCCTCTTTATCGAAGGGGCGATTTCCTTGCCGAATTATTTGCTAGAAAACGTATCATTGCGGTGGTTGGAAGCCATGGGAAGTCCAGTGTTACGGGCAGGTTAGTCTGGGCACTGAAAAATTGTGGTTTTGAAACCTCCTACCTTGTCGGTGCACAGTTTAAAGATTTTCATCTGCCATCCGGGTTTTATTCAAACTCAAAATGGGTGGTTATGGAAGTGGATGAAAGTGATGGTTCGATTGATGGGTTCAAGCCCTGGATGACGGTTGCTTTAAATTGTGACTGGGATCATGTAGACCTTTACAAAGAAAAAAGTTCCTTTGCTGAAACCCTAAAAAGTTTACTTCAAAGGACTAAAAACACGGTTGTTTTTGCAGATACAAATCCCTTGGATGAAATGATCAGTGAATTAAAGGGTAAACAGCTGTATCCTTTTAAGCATGCGGAAGAAGCCGCAAATTTTCTTGATGCTAATGAACGAGCAGTTCGGGAGACAGCCAAAGCCCTAGGGGTGGATATTAGCAGCCTGCAATTCTCAAAATTTCCGGGTTTGGAGAGGCGTCAAAGCACACTCTTTGAATCCAGTCAGCGGGTAGTCATTGAGGACTACGCTCATCACCCTACAGAAATTGCCAGTTTACTAAGGATGAGGAGCCAACTTTTCCCCGATCATAAATTAAAAGTGGTTTTTCAACCTCATCGATATTCCCGTACCAAAGCATTGGCTCCATCTTTTGCAGATGAGCTTTCACATGCTGATGAACTACATTTGTTACAAACCTATGCAGCCTTTGAGCCCTATGATCATTCAGGAACTGTTGAGTCCTTAAGTGGATACCTTCCACCCAGGCTTCGAGAAACGGCAAAAGTATACACCCATTTTCGAGATCTTAGGCTTGCCCTTGGACAATCATCAGAATTGGCGAAGGACCAAGTACTTTTTGTTGGTGCCGGAGATTTATGGAAGTGGGCTCATGCTTTTTCTGCCTGGCAAACCGCTGGTGAAGTCAAGCAGGACGCGTTTGGTTATTTTTTAAAAGGGCGGATCTCTGAGCAAAGCAAACTAGTTGAAAATGCTCCCTTGGGGGCGATGACAACCATGGGTGTTGGTGGAGGTGCAAAGTGGTATTGTGAACCTGCTAATACAGAGGATTTAACAACCCTTTTGGAGGCATGTGAATATTTTGAATTGCCCAGGTCGATGCTCGGTCGAGGTTCCAATCTAATTGTACCAGATCAGGGATTTGGGGGATTGGTGATTAGGTTGCGTGGAGATTATTGGCGAACCATTGATTTAAGAAGTGAAGATACACTTATTGTTGGTGCCGGTGCAAAGTTGAAGGAAATATGCAAATTTGCCTGCCTTAAAAATTTGAAGGGATTTGAATTCCTCGAAGGTATCCCTGGGACCCTGGGTGGTGCTCTTCGCATGAATGCAGGAGCGATGGGATGGGAAATTTTTGATATGGTTGAGTGGGTAAAGTTTCTGATGCCGGATGGTCAAGTAAGGCAGATTCCAGGTGATGAGCTTGAAGTTGGTTACAGGTACTGCCGGGAAGCCTATGAAGGCATTGCTTTGCGTGCGAAACTTCGGGCAAAGGGAAAAGCCCAGCATTTGGAGATTCGCAATATGATCGATCAATTATCGGAGAAACGCAGAAAAAACCAACCTCAGCAGGCAAGTTCTGGCTGTGTTTTTCGTAATCCGGAAAACCATCCAGCTGGCTGGCTCATTGATCAGGCAGGATTAAAGGGAGAGAAAGTAGGTGGTGCCGGAGTATCAGAAATTCATGGAAACTTTATCGTTAATCATGGGGGGGCGACTTCTGAGCATGTCATTGAATTAATCCAGCGTGTAAAAAAGAGAGTGAAGGAGAGCCAGGGAGTTATTTTAGAACCCGAAGTCAACCTGCTGGGCGAGTCTTGGAACCAATACTTATCCTGATGTAAAATTATATATCCTATGAATTTAGAACCTAATATTGTTATCTTGTCTGGTGGTACCGGACCTGAGCGAAATGTATCTCTTGCATCTGGCAAAGCACTGGCTGCATCCTTGTCTACGAGTTGCAAAACAAAGCTTGTAGACATTAATGAAAATGCTCTTCCATCCGACCTGAACCCATTAACCGATTTGATCTTTCCGGTTATTCACGGTGAATTTGGTGAAGACGGCCAGTTACAATCACTCATGGATTCGGCTGGAATCGAGTATTGTGGAAGTGCCACGCAATCGAGCCGTTTATGTATTAATAAAATAGCGACCAAACAATCTGTCTCTGATGTGGGCGTACGCGTTCCTAAAAGTTTCCAATTTAATGACCCTGCTCAATGCAATGCGGTTGAGTTAATAAATAAACTTGGAGAAAATTTAGTAATCAAACCTGTTGCTCAAGGTAGCAGTGTTTCCCTTTTCTTGATTTCGGGTTTGAGGGAATTGGAAAAACAATTGGATGAACTTAGCCCAGGAGATTGGATGGTTGAGGAACGAGTTTACGGTCGTGAAGTAACGATTGGGGTTTTGGGAAATCATCCACTTGGTGTGGTTGAGGTAATTCCCATGGGAGGTGTGTATGATTACGAAAGAAAATATACATCGGGAGCCACAGAATATCGTTTTCCTGCTGTCCTTGATCAAGAAGTTGAAAATGAAATTAAAAGTTTTGCCACCCGTTCCTTTGAGGCTTGCGGATGTAGAGATTTTGCTAGGGTCGATTTTATAATTTGCGAAGACGGGAATGCCCATTTTCTAGAAATCAATACCCTGCCAGGTCTAACTCCTACGAGTTTACTTCCCAAAAGTGCTAGTTCGTCAGGATATAATTTTGATCAATTAACGCGTAAATTAATAAGCCCTGGACTCGAGAGGTTTTTTAATTCCTCTTCCACAGTCAATAACCACGCAGCCTAATCCCATGAGCAAAGCCAAAAAGAATGATCTCGTTATGCCTGCAACTTGGAGGAACCTGAAGCCCAGGTTTTCACGAAAGTCAAGTTCTCGAGTTGTGGTTAGAAAAAGATTGGCCGTTGCTGCTCGTATGATCTTTGGTGCAACCATCATCATCTTCTTGTTCTCGTTCTTGTATCTACAAATTGATAAAGACGCCAGGACCGAAGTTGGTAAAAAAGATTACACCGGTCCTTCTTTGCCAATAAAGCAAATAGTTTTTCGCTCTTCTGGCCCTCTTAATCACGAATGGTTTCTTAACTGGTTGGGTCCATTAAGGGGGAGTTCATTGGTTGAAGTGGACTTGGAAAAGCTTCAACAAAATTTGTTGAAAGAAGAGCAAATTTCATCTGCACGAATCAGCAGAAGTTTTCCATCTACCTTAGTTGTCGAAATAAAAGAACGGGTTCCTATGTTAGTATTGAGGTTGAGGGACAGAAAAAAGGGCTACCTCGATTGGCTCGTCTCTTCAGACGGTTCCCTGTACCGAGGCGAGGGTTACAGCAAGGGAATGCTCAGGTTAATTCCCTCCTTACATATTCATGCTTCGCTTATCGAAAAAACACCTGATGGAAAAGGTTTTAAAAAACTCAAAGGTATTCCAGTTGTGGCACCGCTTTTGGAGTTAGCAAGGAGAGACTATCCTGAACTTTATCGAGGCTGGTCTGTTGTTTCCTATAATCGTCCATACGATAACGATCCCGGTGCAAGCATTACGATAAAATCCAATCAGAATAAAGAGTATCCGCTTTAACCCATCCAATTATGCGAACCAATTAAAAAGGCTGCGCTATTTGCTGGATGAACCAAATTTTTCCCAGGCTGCCTCTATTCATTCGATCGATCTATCCCATGGCCGTTCTGTTTTTGCCAAAATCTAGGGGTGAACGCATTTAATTTTAACCTATATATACCATGAGTAAAATAATTGGTGCCGTGGAAATTGGAACCTCTTGTGCTAAAGCATTAGTGGGAGAAGTGACCGAGGGGAAATCTCTTAATATTGTGGGCAAATCTGTTCGGAAAAACGAAGGTATGCGCAAGGGGGAGATTGTAGATTTTAGAAAAGTCGCTTCAAGTGTTCACGCGGCTTTGGAAGAGGCGGAGAAAATGTCTGGAACAACGGTTGACTCTGTATACCTAGCCCAAACGGGTGCACATATAAAAGGTTCTTTTTTAAGGGGAAGTGCAAATGTTGCGTCGCCTGATGGTCGGGTCTCAGTCGATGACCTACAAACGGCTGCTAATGAAGCAAAGCGCAAACAGCCTGCATCAGGGAGATCTTATGTTCATCATGTTAGAATGCCCATTCAGTTGGATGGTCGTTCCGTGGAAGACCCTGTCGGTATGATCGGCAAAAAAGTAGAACTTATTTATTGGTCGATAGAGGGAGATGAATCGGCAATTAGAATGAACCTCGATCTTGCCCACAATTATGGATTGGAAGTGGCTGATCTTATTTTGTCCTCGATTGCGTCTTCGACTATGGTTGCAGGACCTGACCTGAGAAGGGCGGGTGTTCTGGTTATTGATTTGGGTGCCGGTGTTACGGATCTTGCCCTTTATCGTAATGGAAATGTTGCATACACCGGTGTGATTCCGGTGGGGGGCGATCACCTTACAGGGGATTTGTCGATGGGGCTGAGAGTATTAGAGCCTTACGCAGAGGAACTTAAAATAGAATATGGAAAGTCACAGTCAGATCCTTCTGATGCAGACCAACAACTATGGATAATTGGAAATAAAACGATTGGTGACCGTAAAGTGCCACGTAAAACGATGACCGATATTATACATGTTCGTATCGTTGAACTGTTTGAAATTATCAGTAAAGAATTAGGCGACTTGCTTGATACTTCGGAATTGGGTGCTGGAGTTTTGCTAACGGGTGGAGCTTCGCGATTGCCAGGTATTGAGCAATTGGCCTCCAAGGTTCTCGGTGTGCCGGTGACTAAAGCCAGTTTCCCATCCGGATTGGGTAATGAACTTGCCCAACCTGAAAACTCCACCGTTCTTGGACTCCTCCATTACGGCTTGGAAGATCACGGATTACCAGGAGAGCAGCACAAGCCAGCCAGTTCTGGGTTTATTAAAAAGCTAGGCGGGCTCATCGGTATTTAAAAACCATTTGAAGGTCCATTCAGTGAGGTAACATATAAACACTCCAGCCAATACAATATGAATACGAATCAAGAAACATTTTTTGAAACTACTGACGATTCCAGCTTAAATAATAATTCATTTGGAATCCGGGCAAAAGTCATTGGAGTTGGTGGGGCTGGTATATCTTTAGTCGATGGTTTACGCTTCGATAATTTTGATTTCGTAGATAATCTGATTATCGATGTCGATATGAAGGCAGTTGCTGATTCTCTCGCCTCTCACAAACTCACTTTTGGTAGGAGGCATACTCGGGGAATGGGCACAGGGGGAGATGTCAACCTAGGTAAAAGATTGGCAGAAGAAGAAAAAGACAAAATTCGGAAAGAGTTGGAAGGAGTTGATTTAATTTTCCTTCTTGCTGGTTTGGGGGGTGGAGTAGGAGGAGGGGCAGCTCCAGTTGTTGCGAGATTAGCCCGCGAACATGGGGCCTTGGTCTTCGCTTTTACTCCCTTGCCATTTAGTTGGGAAAAGGCACGACATGCACAGGCGGAGGAGTGCTTGTCTGAACTAAGGAAGCATGCAAATGCAGTTATCCCCTTACCCAATGATTCACTTTTACAAATGGGAGGTGAAGACTCCACCGCATTGGAATGCTTTGCTGAAGCAGGACGAAATGTCAGCAGAGGCATAGCTGCCATCTGCAACATAGTATTTAAAAAGGGAATGATCGATGTTGACTTTTCCTACCTGCGTAAAGTTTTTTCTGGCCGAGGTGGGCGGACTCTTTTTGGCTATGGAAAGGGGAGTGGACCAGAAGGTTTGCGCGAAGCATTGAGAGATTTATTAGTTTGTCCGATGTTACATATGCCAGATGTATCAAAGGCTGCAGATGTTTTGCTTATTTTTGTACAGGGTGGAACCTCTTTAAGCATGTCTGGTTTACAAGCTGTATCCAAAGAGATCAGGGATTCATTTAAGGCTGGAGAAGATGTTGTTTTTGGAGCCCATGTGGATGAGAACCTTGGGGAGGAAGTCAAAATTACCATTTTAGGAGTTACCTCGTTAGATCCCTTGGTTCCCACTGCCGATGTTGCTCCCGTCGCTCAACAAGTCTTGGAACTGGGTAAGCAGCCTAAACAGTCCCATCGATCTAAATTAGAGATTACTGGTACTAAGACGGAAAAAACTTCTTCCATAGCCACTCGAAAGAAGAGAGGAAAAAAAGGTGATAATAAAGAACAAAACACCTTTTTCTTTATGGAAGAAGAGAACCAAAGAGGCATATTTGATGATCTTCCAAGCAGGAATATGTATGAGGGGGAAGACTTGGATGTACCATCGTATTTGCGGCGAGGAGTAAAGATAGTAATCTAAATATCATTTAGTAAAGCGAAGGTTTTGAAATTTTGATTGTTTGACCTGCCTGTTAAATTATCTTTGAACAATGAGGATGAAGTTTTGCCTTATTGCATGTTCGATTTTTTTGATTGGAGGAAGTCCTGTCCTGGGTAAGGTTTCTCACCTCTTAGTTGCAAGCATGGGAGATGGGGTTTTTCTATCCGATAAATCCGGGAAATCGACGGCAGTCAATCAAGCCACTTTTATGCCATTTGATACCAAATTGTCTGTTCGGCCTAAGAGTGGAATTGAGACACTTGCTGCTGGTTATCAGTTTAGGTTCGGTTCATCTACGGCTTTTGTCTTTGAACAGCAAAGAATTGAATTATTTAGTGGCTCAATATTTGTACGATCTCGTAAAATTACAAATGCCCTGAATCTTAAAGGCCCTGAGGCTTCGATTCGTTTGTCCGGTGCGGGTTCTTGCTTGATTGATGTCGAACCAAACGGTGGTTTTAAATGCGTTGGGTTACTTGGAAAGATTATTTTGACCTTCAATGAAAAAAGTTCGGCAACTATTCTTCCTGGAGAGCTTGTTTTTACCAATTTAGCAGAAAATGCATTTAGCGATAAATTGGTTGTGGATCTCCATAATTTATTTGAAACATCATACCTTATATCTGGTTTTTCGAATAGTCAGAGTTTTTTAGATTCTCTTAAAAGTGTTTCTGAATCTCAAAAACTATTCATTGGTAAAACCTTTGATGCGACTGTTGGTAGTGCAAAAAAATCTGAAGTTTTTGAAATTATCAACGAGTCTGAAACACCGAATACCCCAGGCCAATTTTCAGACGACCCGTCGAATGTTTCTTACAAAAATAAGGGCTACATAGTTTCGGACTCTCTTCCCTTGCAAGAACTTCTTGGACGAAAGCCAAAGAGATTGTCTGTTACCTCTGATAACTTTCCCTCTCCAACCATACCAACACCAAATAGAATAGCTACTGAAGAATCCTCTGAAGTAAATCCGACGAACAGGCCCTTTCCCAGTCGCCTGCTACGGGGTAATTAATTTTTTAAACTACCTATAATTATGACTAGCTTAAGTTTTACACATGTTTTGGCCTCCTCTGGTGACAGCGGGTATCTCTACGGATTATTTTTCTTAATTGTTGCGTTGATTATCGGTGCAGCCACTAGGCATTTCCTCCAACGAATCCCTCTTCCTTTTACGGTTCTTTTATTGCTCATAGGATTGGCCATGGGGGGATTGAATCGGGCCTATGGGCCGCATGGCGGAAGTTCGCATGGAGATGATCATGGAATTGAGCAAGCCTCAGGTTTATGGGCAAAGTTCGTGGATACCCTAAGTGGAGCTATATCTTGGGGCGGAAATTTGGATGGACATCTCATTTTGTATGTTTTCCTGCCCATTCTCATTTTTGAGGCTGGGTTTGCCTTAGATGTTCACACTTTTAAAAAATCTTTCGTTAATGCCTTTTACATGGCGGGACCAGGTATCGTGACGGCCACGGTCATGACCGGGCTTGCTTTTATGGGGTTGGTTGCAGCCTTTGGGGGATCAGGAGGAGTTTTAGAAGATTGGAATGTGGATTCCGGGGCCTTTCTGGTCCTGGCGTCTATGTTGTTCGGGGCTGTGGTTAGTGCCACGGATCCTGTCGCAGTGGTTGCTCTGCTCAAGGATTTGGGCGCCAGTAAAAAATTGGGAACTTTAATTGAGGGTGAGTCATTGCTTAATGATGGAACCGCAATCGTAGCCTTTGTTCTTTTGATCGGAGTGGTTACGGGAGCAGATCAATTCCTCGGTGCGGGGAGTTTCATTGGCAGTGCTGCTATCGGATTTGGTAAAATTGGAGCAGCGGGTGGATTAGTTGGAGTATTTCTGGGATTAATTGCCATTTTATGGGTGAGAAAAGTTTTTAACGACCCGTTGATTGAAATAACCGTAGTTTTAGTAGCTTCTTATGCCGTTTTCTTTGTTTGTGAACATTTCTTCCATGTATCGGGAGTTCTTGGTTTAGTCGCCTTGGGAATCGTTATGGCCGGAGTTGGAAGGACAAGAATTAGTCCAGAGGTCGAGCATTTTATGCACGAATTTTGGGAATTCACTGCCTTTGCTGCAAATGTAATCATCTTCATCGTTGTAGGGGTGGTGATTGCCCAAAAAGCAGAACCCACGGGAATGGATTTCCTCATTTTATTCTTAGTTTATGTAATCATACATGTGGTTCGGGCAATTAACATGGGCATGTTTTACCCATTTATGAAAAAAGCGGGGTATGGACTTCCCGGAAAAGATGCGATTGTGGTATGGTGGGGAGCTTTGCGTGGGGCGATTGGCTTGGCCTTAGCCTTGGTGGTTTATTCAGAAAGCCTGAGGTATGAATTCCAAATCACTGAGGGTGGGAGCGGATATTCCGCAAAAACCACTTCAGTTTTCGTGGTCGATTCTGATGAGGCTCGTTCGTATGCTGGAAATAATCCAAACCTGAACTTATATGGAATGGCAGCAAATTCTTTTGCCAAGGCTGAAGTATCCAATGGGCGAATTACGGGAATTTCTCAATCCAGTGAATTATCTGAGGAAATTCTCGGAAAGAAAGATTCAAAGATCGTTTCGCAAATTCGGGAAGATTTATCGAGCGGAGCCAAAAAAGTTCTTATTTTTGGCGAAGGAAATGGAGCGATCGCAAGTGCTTCTTTGGTTGGGATTTCGTCGCGTGTTCGCGACCAGTTTTTGTTTCTTATTTCTGGGATTGTGTTGCTCACTCTTTTGGTCAATGCCACCACGATCAAAGCATTGGTGAATAAACTTGGACTGACAGAATTGCCTGCAGTAAAAAAATTAATGTTTTCCAACGCCACGGGCAATATATCGAATGTCTGTGAGCAAGAAATGGATCTTCTCAAAGATGATCGCTTTTTAAGCGGTGCAAATTGGGGCTTGGTCAGGAACTATTTGCCCGATCCTGTAAGTTATCCACTTACTGCAGATGAACTTGCAAGTATGGATACATTGGCCGAGGCTCGTAGACGACTTTTGGAGAAAGAAAGAAGCAGTTACTGGGCGCAGTTCAGGTCGGGCTTACTTTCTGCTACTGCAGTTGCTCAGCTGGATAACAATTTAAGCGAGTTCCTTGATTTTCAAGGCAAGGTCCCCATGACAGAACGTACATACCTTGATGATATCTGTACGGTCAGCAAGCTAAGCGAGGCATTAAAAGATATTCCCTTTTTGAAAAGGTATTTTTCTGACAGGATAACGATAGGTTATGATGCCGCTAAGGCATTTGTAATTGCCCAGCAAGCGATGGCCAAAATGGTTGATTCCTTGGTTCGCGAGTTAGATGACAGTGGAGATGTGGAGAAACAACAAAAAACAGCCCGTCAGCTCAAAGATGAGATACGCCAAAATCGTTTGCGCGGATTAAAGTATATTCGCAACATGCACGAGAACTATCCTGAAGTAACCGTGGGTATTGAGACCAAAGATGCCATTCGTTCCGTGCTTAATCATGAACGCTCTTCCATCAAGAAAATGCGTGGCGATGGAATGCTTGAGGCAGATGAAGCGACAAGAATGATTACAGCAGTCGAGGAGAGGATGAAAGATGTAATGGAAAGACCTCTTGAACTTAGGCTTCCCAAGCCCGAAGAGGTCCTTCAGGAAGTCACTTGGCTTAAGGGTATGAGTGATGGAGTCATTTCAAAAATATTAGAGGCTTCAGAAACCAAGGTCTACAACTCAGGCGACTCTCTAATGAAGCAAGGAGACTCTGGAGATGGTTTGATCGTGATAACCCGTGGAAGTGTTAAGGTGTCAATTGGGGATGTCGTGGTTGATATCATGGGCAGAGGCGCGGTTATTGGAGAAATGGCCGTCTTGGCTGGCGTTCCCCGAACTGCTACGGTGGTTGCTGATTCTACAGTTAATGCTCTTTGGTTAAATACTGAATCAATGCAGGCAATCATGGCTGATTCCCCGGAACTGTCAGGAAGCCTTTGGAAAACTGCTGCGATGCGCTTTGCGGAAAATCTTTTGGGGGCTAAAGAACCCTACAATGGGTGGAGTCAGATTCAAATGCGCAGGTGGTTAAATGAAGGTGAAGTAATCGCTCCAGTAGATGGGGAGTCAACTAATTTGTACGGCAAGGTTGCTGTCCTAATTTCTGGCCAAGCTGTTGCACCATCTTCAACCGATCCTATCGCCGCACCGGCTACTCTGGATATGGCAGAGGCAAGTTTTGGTAACAATGCCAAGGTGTTCGTTCGGGAAGCTTAAAACTCTCTTTTGATCTAGTTTAAGATATGGCGGAGAGGGCGGGATTCGAACCCGCGGTACCTTGCGGTACACAGCATTTCCAATGCTGCACAATCGGCCACTCTGTCACCTCTCCTTGTACGCAAAACGAAGGAAATTGATATGAAGGAGTATGAACTCCCCGTCAATGTTCAAAAGAACCTACCTTACTCATATTGATTAGAAAACTTGTAGATTTTAGAGGGGATTATTTTTGAGGTTTGCTTGTTTCGCTAAATCATCTAGAAAAACATTAATGATTTCCAACGAGGTCGGTTATAACAGCAAGGTAGAAGGCGAGGTTATTGTAACCCGTGCAGATTCTGTGATCAATTGGATCAGGAAACATTCGGTTTGGCCCATGCCTATGGGGCTTGCTTGTTGCGCCATTGAGCTAATGGCATCCGCTGCTTCCCGATACGATATTTCGCGCTTTGGGATGGAAGTTATGCGCTTTTCTCCTCGCCAGTCTGACTGCATGATCGTCGCTGGTACTGTCACCTATAAAATGGCTGAAGTGGTTCGTAGGATTTACGATCAAATGGGCGATCCTAAATGGGTAGTTGCCATGGGGGCTTGTGCCTCGACTGGGGGCATGTATCGTTCTTATGCGGTAATGCAAGGAGTTGATAACGTCGTACCTGTAGATGTCTATGTTAGTGGATGTCCACCTCGTCCGGAAGCATTGTTGGACGCGATGATGAAGTTACAGGGCAAGATCGGGAATGAATCGTCAGTTAAGAATCTGTCGAAAAAACCCGAATCTACCGGAGTTTCTTGATCGAATGATTGACGATGATTTCGTCAAAGCCCTGCTTGAAGGGCGGGATTTTATTTCTATCAAGCATAGAGACGATTGCCTAACCCTCGATTGTTTGCCTGATTCACTGATAGATTTTTGCAAACACCTTCGTGATGATCAGACCTTTGATTTGCTTGTAGACTTAACTGCTGTGGATCATGGGGAAGAAGCAGATAATCGTTTTCAGGTTGTGCTTCATCTTTATTCTTTGATTCACAAATCTTATCTTCGTTTGCATGTGGCTTGCACAGACAATCAATCACCCTGCATTCCATCTCTTAGCTCAGTTTTTCCCGCGGCTAATTGGCATGAAAGAGAAACTTTCGACATGTTTGGCATCAAATTTACAGATCATCCCAACCTCAAACGAATTTTAATGTGGGATGATTATCCGTATTTTCCCCTTCGCAAAGAATTTCCCCTTGCTGGAATTGAAGTACCTTTGCCGGCAGCAGATGTGGCAGAAGTGACCGGAGCAGATGTAGACCCTGCCCCGATGATGGGTGGTCCGTTTGTTGCTTCTGGTAACGGCCGGATGAGCGAAGCTGAACCTAGAGCTAAGGATGAAAGCTGGACCGAGGAATCCGAGAAACCATTGTGAGTACCACTGTAAAAGAAGTTCAAATCGGTGATGTTGGTGCCCAAGCGGCTGCTCACGCGGACGGGGAGCGAATGTCCCTCAATGTAGGCCCCTCTCATCCCACTACCCATGGTGTGCTTCGGTTGTTGATGGAATTGGATGGTGATCTTATCACCCGTTGTGAACCCGTTCTTGGCTATTTACATCGGGGAGATGAAAAAATTGCGGAGAATATGACTTACAATCAATTCGTACCTTACACGGATCGATTGGATTATTTGGCTCCTCTTGCCAACAATGTAGCCTACGCAATCACAGTAGAAAAATTAGCTGGTTTAAAATTGCCTGAACGCTGTGAGGCTATACGGGTATTGGTCTGTGAAATGGCCAGAATTTCCAGCCATCTTCTCGGTATGGGTGTCTTTGGGATGGATGCCGGGGCTTGGACGCCATTTATGTATACCTTTACGGAACGGGAAAAGTTGTACACTTTGTTTGAGGAACTTACCGGGGCTCGTTTTACCACCAGTTACACCCGCATAGGAGGCGTTGCCAGAGATCTGCCAGAAGGATGGATGTCCAAGGTCGAGAAGTTTGTTGACGAACTTCCAAAAGCCATTGATGAGGTTGAAAAACTTCTCACCAGAAATCGTATTTTTCTGGATCGTACAGAAGGCATAGGCACAATTTCGAAGGAAGATGCAATTGCATACGGACTGACGGGGCCAAACCTACGAGCCAGTGGAGTGGATTTGGATCTGCGTAAGGACAAACCTTACAGCGGTTATGAGAAATACGAATTTGATGTGCCTATTGGAACGAAGGGGGATTGTTATGATCGTTACCTGGTTCGTATTGAAGAGGTCAGGCAGAGTATACTTATTGTTAAGCAAGTGATTGCATCCATGCCCGGTGGGTTATGGTATGCTGAGGATGCAAAGAAAATTTTTGCACCGCCGAAGGAAAAAGTGATGACGAGTATGGAGGAATTAATCCAAAACTTTATGATTGTCACTGAGGGCCCACAAGTGCCCGCAGGGGAAACTTATTTTGAGGCAGAAAACCCGAAGGGTGCCCTCGGGTTTTACTTGGTTTCCAAGGGTGGGGGTGTCCCGTACAGGCTTAAAATTAGGGCCCCCAGCTTTTGCAATCTCAGTATTCTCGAAAAATTAGTTCCCGGGCATATGCTCAGCGATATAACTGTGATTCTTGGTAGCCTCGATTTTGTAATGGGGGAGTGTGATCGTTAAGATGGAAAATTCTTTAAATCTTTCTGACGACACTTTATCGAAAATCGACGAAGTAGTGCCGAAGTATCCTGAAAAAAGAAGTGCGGCCCTCATGGTTATTCATTTGGTCCAAGACGAATTGGGTGCGATCGATGATGTTGCCTGCGAGTGGATTGCTGGTCGACTCGAACTCCAACCAATTAATATTAAGGAACTTATTACATTTTATCCAATGCTTCGGGAGAAGCCTTGGGGGCGCAAACATGTCAGGGTTTGCCGTACGCTGCCATGTGCACTTCGCGGATCCTATGGAACATGCAAAACTTTTGAGGAAAAATTGGGAGTCAAAGAAGGCCATGTGAGTGAGGATGGAGAATATTCTATTGAGTTTATGGAATGCTTGGCAGATTGCGGGCAGGGACCAGTGGTTATTGTCGATGAAAAGACTTATGAAAATATCGACGGGAAATCCGCGGAAAAATTTGCTGATCTTCTCATCGATGGAAAACTCGATGAGTCTGAAGATTTTCTCAGCTATGAAGATTCTTTGACCCAAGAAACGAAAAACTAATCGATTTAATTTTGTGAGCGTCTCCACCCCAAAAGAAAGAAGAATTATCCTCAAACATGCGGATGATCCAAAGTATTCAAACCGTATTGGTTGTTATCTTCGTGAGGGAGGCTATGAAAATTTAAAAAAAGCCTTTTCAATGAAACCAGAAGAAGTTGGTGAAGAGGTTCTTAAGTCGGGAGTGCGTGGTCGTGGAGGTGCCGGTTTTCCTGCAGGCATGAAGTGGAAGTTTCTTGATCGAAAATCCGGTAAGCCAATTTACTTGATATGCAATGCGGACGAGTCAGAGCCAGGCACTTTTAAAGATCGGCAGATCATGTATAAAGATCCCCATCAATTAATTGAAGGAATGATGATAACTGCTTTTGCCATCGGAGCTAAGCAGGCATTTATATACATTAGGGCCGAATTCCACGAGGGTGCCCGTATTCTTGAACAAGCAATTTCGGAAGCAAAAAAGGCAGGTTTTTGCGGAAATAAAATCTTAGATTCTGAATATTCCTGCGATTTAGTGATTCATCGTGGAGCTGGTGCTTATATTTGTGGAGAAGAAACTGGACTAATCGAATCATTGGAAGGAAAGAGGCCCAATCCACGTATCAAACCACCTTTTTTCCCCGCTGTTCTTGGTCTGTACCAATGCCCGACCATTGTAAATAATGTGGAAACCCTTTGTAATGTCAGACACATCATAGAGATGGGTGGAGAAGAGTTTTCTAAAATTGGAAAGCCAAACAACACTGGTACGCGAATCTGGTGTGTATCTGGTCAAGTTATGAAGCCGGGATACTATGAATTTGAATGCGGCTCCTTGACTTTAGGACAATTGATTTTTGATGTTTGTGGAGGGTTGCGACCCGGTCGTTCCCTAAAAGCGGTAATCCCGGGCGGGTCATCAGCCAAGGTGTTGCGAGCGGATGAGAGATTTTCCGGCACTCTTAAAGACGGGACTGAATTTGATTGGGGACTGGAGGATATACCCTTGGATTTTGATGGGCCTATGGCTGCTGGAAGTATGTCAGGTTCTGGAGGGATTATTGTAATGGACGACACCGTTGATATCGTCGAAGCAATGGCCAATGTTAATGCCTTTTACGCTCACGAATCTTGCGGTCAGTGCACCCCATGTCGGGAGGGTTCTTTGTGGATGCGTAAAATTTCACAACGGATGTGCTCAGGTGGTGCTCGGGAAGAAGATGCTGATTTACTTCTTTCAGTAGCTAAACAAATAGAGGGGCGTACTATTTGTGCATTTGGTGAAGCTGCTGCATGGCCTACCCAGAGTTTCGTCACTAAATTTAAGGAGGATTTTATTCGTAAAGCAACTGACGCTCCCAAAGAGCGAGACCCAAAATCTCTTCAGCTTATTTAATTAACTGATGATTGCTCCTGATAAAAAAGAGATGGTTAACATTACCTTAAATGGTATTGAGGTTGAAGTACCTAATGGAATCAATGCGGTAGAAGCGGCTGCCTTACATGGTAAAGAAGTACCTCATTATTGTTACCACCCCAAACTTAGCGTAGCTGGAAATTGCAGGATGTGCTTGGTTGAAATGGGTACACCTATGAGGGACCGTGCTAGTGGAGAACCAATTTTAGACGAAGATGGGGCCCAAAAAATCGGCTGGGTGCCAAAACCAGTGATCGGTTGTGCCACAAATATAACTCCTGGTATGCACCTCAGAACTGAATCTGATCTGGTTAACGAGTGTAGGGAGGGAATTATGGAATTTCTCCTTGTTAACCACCCATTAGATTGTCCTATTTGCGATCAAGCAGGGGAGTGTAGATTGCAGGAGTTTGCCACTGACTACGGACGGGGTTACAGCCGCTATATTGAGCGAAAAAATGTGAAGCCTAAGCGTACTCGACTTGGTCCACGTGTAACTTTGGATGATGAACGATGTATCCTGTGTTCCCGTTGTATTCGGTTTTCTCAAGAAGTGGCCAAGGACGATGTACTTGGCTTTGTTGATCGGGGAAGTTTTTCAACCTTAACCTGCTTTCCAGGCAAGGAGTTGGCCAATAATTATTCTTTAAATACTGTCGATATTTGCCCGGTTGGTGCATTAACCAGTACCGATTTTCGCTTTAAAATGCGTGTTTGGTTTCTTAAGGAGTCGAAAAGTGTGTGTACTGAGAGCAGTTCCGGTTGTAATACTTTAGTTTCCAGTAGGGAAGGAGTGATTCAACGCATTACACCCCGTCGAAATGATCTGGTGAATGATACTTGGATGACGGATAGTGGTCGTGAGCTTTACAAATTGGTAAAATCAGATAGCCGGATACGGCGCCCCTCTTTCCAGGGGAGTGATCTTCCATTAGATGATGCGATTTCTCAAGCGTTTGAGACCTTGAGAAACAAAAAAATCGGGGTGGTTGCCAGTTGTCATTCTACCTTAGAGGAACAGTTTCTTATCAAGCGACTAGTCGAGAAGACGGGAGCCAAAGTTTTTATCCGCGGACACTTTGGAGAGGACGATGGGATTTTACTATCCGCTGATCGTACCCCCAACTTACGAGGAGCCTTGGTTACAGAATTGACCACTCATTATCCTTCCGACCACCTGAACGAATTGAACGATTCAATATCCGACGGGCATATCGAAGCTTTACTGGTAATTGGAGAAAATTTACAGGAGTCCGGAGTCAATGAGGATAACCTGAAAAAAGTTTCGTTAGTATTTTTAGGAACTCATCAAAACTCGACAAGTGATGGTGCTGATGTAGTCCTTCCTGGATTAACCGTTTTTGAAAAGTCTGGCAGTTTGATTAATCGTTCCTTTTTTCTTCAATCTTTCGAGCAGGCAATTCCAGGCCCTGCTGGTTTGATGACTGATTTTAAAATCCTTGCTCGTTTAAACAATTTGTTTTCCGAGGATTCCTCTGCTCCTTCTGAGTTGGATGAAATTTGGAAAGCATTGAGCACTACCGAAACTTCTGTGCTTAAGGGAATTACTTTTTTGAAAATCAAAAAGGGTGCGATTCAACTGGATGGATCAAAGTGGGAGGATCTTTCCTTTGTTGAGAAAGAGGCCCTTCATCATCTACCCGCGGGAGTCACAGCATCATGATGGATTGGATGCCCCAAGGTCTGTGGTTTGAGGTATGCTTAAAGGTTTTTTTCGCCTTCATGATGGTTGGTGCTGTTATGACTATGGCTGGATATTCGGTTTTGGCCGAGCGTAAGGTTAGTGCATGGATGCAGGGCAGGGTAGGACCAAACCGTACAGTTCTTCCTTTCGTCGAGTATATTCCCATTTTCGGACCGCTTCTGAAAAAACTTGGAATGTTTCAACCGCTAGCAGATGGATTGAAGTTTCTTTTTAAGGAGGAGATCGTGCCGGGCCATGTTAACAAGTTCTATTATTACTTGGCTCCACTCATTGCTCTTGTACCTGCTCTGACCACAATGACGGTGCTTCCTTTCGGGCAAATGTATTGGAACGATGGTACCGTATCCACTCTGGCTTTGGCAGACCTGGAAGTTGGTATACTTTTCGTTTTTGCAGTATCTTCTCTTGGAGTATACGGCATTGCACTTGCTGGTTGGTCTTCCAATAGCAAATACTCATTCTTGGGCGGTATCCGTTCATCTGCTCAGATGATTTCATATGAACTCGCCATGGGGCTTTCTTTACTCCCCGTCTTTTTGTGGGTTTGTGCACCTGGATCCTCGGAGTCAGGACTGAGTTTATCTGCAATTGCAAACTCTCAATCTGGAGGTGCATGGTTATTTTTGGTACAACCTCTTTCTGCTTTGATTTTCCTTATTGCTCTTTTTGCTGAGACCAATCGTTTGCCTTTTGATATGCCTGAATCAGAAACAGATTTAGTTGGTGGGTTTCATACGGAGTACGGCAGTTTTAAATTTGGAATTTTCTTTGTTGCGGAATACGCCCACATCGTAATCGGCTCGGCAATATTTACTGTAATATTTCTCGGAGGTTGGCACTTTCTCCCTTTTATGGAAGACCCTTGGCCTGCTAACTGGATTGGTTCATTGCTTGGGGTGGGATGGTTTTTAGCCAAGACCATCTTTTTGATTTTCTTTTTCATTTGGATTCGTTGGACATTGCCCCGTTTTCGCTACGATCAAGTCATGCATCTTGGATGGAGCAAATTGTTGCCCCTAGCACTCGTCAATCTGATCGTTTACTTATTGATCGTCACTGTGATCGATCAAAATGCCGCCGCCAACCTTTGAATTAATTATGGCCAAAACTGTAGTATTGGAACGCAAACCCCTTTCTTTTTCTGAGAGAACTTACCTGCCGCAGATTGCTACCGGACTGAAGACCACCTTCAGTAATATGTTCAAGCCTAAGGTTACTCTCCAATATCCCGAAGAAAAGCCTGTTATTCCAAACAACTATCGTGGGGTGCCTACATTAGTAAAAGATCCAAATGGCAGGGAGAAGTGCGTTTCTTGTCAACTTTGCGAGTTTGTATGTCCACCCAAGGCGATTCGCATAACTCCGGGCAGTGTACCCGAAGATCAAGACGATCGTGAACATGTGGAAAAAGCTCCCCAAGAATTCGAGATAAATATGTTACGCTGTATTTATTGTGGATACTGCCAAGAAGTTTGTCCTGAAGAGGCTATTTTTCTCCAAGATGAATATTCTTCATCCGGTTTCACCCGAGAGGAAATGATTAACAATAAAGAGAAACTTTATGAGTTGGGTGGCACTTTACCAGACCGTCATTACAAGTGGGATAAGAAGAAAGAGGCAGAAACAGATGGGAATACTCACTGAGATTTGCAAATGAATCATTTTTCCCACGCACAAATTTGCTAGGTTTATGAACGCGGTTGACTTGTTATTTTGGTTATTTGCTATCCTTTCTGTGGGAGGTGGACTGGCTATGATTTTTTCCAGACACCCAGTTTCCGCGGCTATGTTTATGATCGTATCACTGGTCGGGGTGGCCGCCCTGTTTGTATTGTTGGAGTCCTTCTTCTTGGCAATTTTACAGGTTTTGGTCTATGCCGGAGCGGTCATGGTTTTGTTTCTTTTCATCATTATGTTGCTTGATGTGGGTCCCGAGGCAGGTAAAAGAAAATTAGGCCATTTCAAGATGGGAATTTTTGGTGTTTTGGCTACTGTTTTGCTTGTAGGCACTTTGCTCACCCTTGGTAATTCTTTTGATTCATTGGCTTTAGATCAATCGATCTGGCCGGAGTTGAGCGAACCCAAGGATGGACCTTCACAAAGCCTGCCTTTTTCTACTCAGGTTTCCAGCTTTGGGTATGGATTAATGACCAAGTATATGCTTCCTATTCAAATCTCCGGATTTATGCTGTTGGCTGCTATGGTCGGAGTAATCATTTTGAGTAAGAAAACCCCGGGCAGAGAGGATGTAAACTAGTTTTTCCTATGCTATCAGTTACCCCACAGCATTTTCTTATTCTTTCCTTCCTTCTCGTCGGTATTGGGTTTCTTGGTTTACTAATCCGCCGGAATGTTCTGCTTATGCTGATGTCCCTGGAATTAATGCTTAATGGAATAAATGTTGCCCTCCTAACTTTTTCCAGAGTGGGCAGTAATTTAGATGGTGGAATCTTTGTCTTTTTTATAATGACGGTTGCGGCAGCTGAGGTCGCAGTTGGATTAGCTTTGTTAGTCGCACTTTACAAAAAGCGTAACAGTGTGCTTTCCGATGATATGGGCTTGTTAAAAAACTAGTGAACTGATGATAAGTATTGCCCTAAGTATGCTTTTCTTACCGTTGCTTTCCGCAGCAGTAACTCTACTTTTTCTTCGCAAAAATGGAAATTTAGCCTCTTTGCTCTCGGTCTCTACAGCAGGTGGTATCTTGGTACTAGCCCTTGGTCTAATTTTTTCAGATAATCCAGATGCACTCGCTTGGGATACAACTTGGTTTGCTATGGGCGGGTGGGAGTTGCGTTTTGGTTTTTTAATTGATGCACCTGCCAAGTTGTTACTCTTCATTGTGGCCTTTGTTGGATTTTTAATCCATGTCTTTAGCTTAGGCTATATGGCGGACGACTCCGCTCGTTCCAGGTATTTTGGCGGCCTCTCTATTTTCATGTTTTCCATGCTCGGGATTACTCTTGCGGATAACTTGGTGATGATTTTTGTATTTTGGGAACTGGTCGGATTTAGTTCCTATCTCCTGATTGCCCATTATTTCAAGACAGATGAAGCAGCCAAGGCTTCCCGAAAAGCATTCATTGTCAATCGGGTGGGGGACTTTGGTTTTCTTATCGGAATCGTGCTGACTTATTGGACCTATGGTACAGTTAATTTGAGTGAGCTTGCAGATTTGGCAGACTTTTCTCCAAGCCTTGCGACTACTGGCCTGTGCTTGGCATTAGCTTGTGGATTTATCGGTAAATCTGCTCAATTTCCCTTGCATGTATGGTTGCCTGACGCCATGGCTGGGCCAACCCCAGTTTCTGCTTTGATCCATGCAGCAACTATGGTTGCTGCGGGAGTTTATTTATTGTTGCGTATCGATTTTCTTTTTACTGAGGAAGCTCTTGGATTAATTGCTTTCCTTGGTGCGGCAATGGGTTTGTATGCAGGATTTTGTGCTCTTGTTCAAAGAGATATTAAAAAAATACTGGCTTACTCCACTCTTTCACAACTTGGATATATGGCTGCTGCATTTGGTCTGGGTGCTCCAGGCGTTGCCTTGTTTCATTTGACTACACATGCCTTTTTCAAAGCTCTAATGTTTTTAGGGTCAGGTTCTGTTATCCATGCATGTCATCACGAACAGGATATTTTTAATTATGGGGGACTTCGTAAACGCATGCCCATAACTGCCCTTACTTTTTTGATTGGGGTTTTGGCCATTTCCGGAGTTAACTTTTTATCCGGTTATTTTAGCAAAGATGCAATTCTACTTTGGGCTTACAATTTCAATATGCCTATCTTTGTAATTTTATACGCTGGGGCAATTCTCACTTCCATTTACATGTTCCGCTTATATTTCATAACCTTTGAGGGGAAAGCACGTTCCAAATATGCAGAGGATGCGAAGGAGAATTCATTTCTCATGACTGGTCCTCTTATTGTACTTGCTGTATTTTCTATTTTTGGTGGTTACCATTCCTTATACCCCATCCAATTGGGTTCCTATTTAGGACCTGACTTATCTGCTGTTTCGCTTCTTCCGCATCATATGTGGATGATTGTGCTGGGGACTTCAGCGTGGATAATTGGTCTATTGGTAGCCAAGGCTTTCTTTTCCAAAGTGTTACAGGATGATCCGTTGGCTCGTCGATTCCCAGCCTTTTTTGAGCTTTGCCGAAGCAAACTTTTCTTCGATGAGCTTTATCAGCTTTATTTATCCAAAATACAGGACCCACTTGCCCGTTTTATTGAAGTGATGGAATTGTTGTTTATTTCTGGCTTGATGGTGCGAGGTGCCGCCGGTGTAGCTGCCTTATTCTCGATGCTCGCGAAACTATGTTACGTGGGAAAAATTCACGCTTACGCCTTTTGGTTCATTTTAGGAACCCTGGGCTTTCTGTTTTATGCAGCCGGTTTCTTCGGTAATTAATTGTTCATGACTTCAGACGCTTTGCTTTTACTGGGTTCCATTCTTGTTCCGGCCATCGGATCGGTCCTTTTCTTTGCCGGTTTTGCCAAAGACGAAGGAAGCCTCAAAAAACTTGGTTATCTGGTGTTTGGCTTTCCATGCCTTGCAGCAGTCATACTCTTTTTACGCTTCGATGGTTCGGACGGTTACAATTTTGAAGTTCTTTACGAACGTATGGGACTGCAGGAGCTAGGTATTACCTTTCACCTCGGGTTGAATGGAGTATCCAGCCCACTTTTTGCCATGGCAGGAATAGTTGGTTTTGGAGCTGGCCTGGCTGCTCTCCATTCTGGTGCTGAGCGAATGCATCTCTATCTTGCTTTGTTGGCTCTTATGCAATCTGGATTGATGGGTCTTTTTGCTAGTGTTGATATTTTCTTTTATTACCTCTTTCATGAGTTTGCTTTGATTCCAACTTTTATCATGATTGGACTATGGGGTGGGAGAGATCGTCGAAGCATTGCTTTGGAAATTACCATCTATTTGACCCTTGGAGCATTAATTTCTCTTGGCGGTTTGGTTGCCTTGAATATTTTGGTGGACGCTCCAAAATTCGATTTTCCCAGTATTTCTGCCGCCTTGGATCAATCCAGTCTAACGGATTCTGCCGCATTTAAGATCTACGGGCTCTTACTCCTCGGTTTTGGTATATTAGTCGCACTTTTCCCATTTCATACCTGGGCTGCCCGTGGATATGATTCAGCTCCCACTTCGGTATCAATGCTTCATGCTGGGGTCCTTAAAAAGTTTGGCCTTTATGGCATTATTCAAATTGCATCTCCCTTATTACCCGATGCAGCCCTGTCCTGGAGCCCTTGGCTAATGTGGCTTGCTTTGGGTAATATCCTACTGGTGGGAATGGTTGCAATTGCGCAAACAAATTTCAAATCCATGATATCCTATGGCTCAGTTATGCACATGGGTTATTGTTTCTTGGGTATTGGTGCTTGCAGTGTTTTGGGAGTCGGTTCCACTGTAATGTTGATGTGTGCTCACGGACTGTCAGTTTCCTTGATGTTCCTTCTGGCAAATTTCGTGAGAAAGCGTGCCAATACTTTGGAAATGGACGAGATTGGTGGGTTGGGGGAAAAGACTCCTTTGCTTGCCTGTTTTTGTATTGCTGCAACCTTGGCCACTATTGGACTTCCGGGCTTTGGTAATTTTTGGGGAGAATTTGGAGTTTTCCTTTCCCTTGGGGAATCTAATGAGCATCAAATCTTTTTAGTTTTGGCTGCACTCGGGATCATCCTATCTGCGGTATTTGGTCTTCGTGCGATTGCTAAGATATTTTTTGGTCAAGAAAGTGAAGAGCTTGGAAAGCATGCTAAAGAATCCACAATTTCCGATTTATCTAGGGCAGAAATCATTCCTGCTTCCCTCATACTGGCGGCCTTACTATTCATTGGTTTGTGGCCTGCTTCGATATCGGATCGAATTAACAATGAGATCAGTGATCGCTATTCCCATCTGCAATTGAAAAGTACTTTTTCCAAGCCATCATGCTGTCCTGTAGATGAAGATGTTTCATCTACTGAAACCCCGTCTTCTACTTCAGATTAAATGAGTATGGAAACCTATCTCAATTTCTCCCAAGACAATTTGTGGGGTGAACTTTGGCCCGAACTTTCCCTTTGCTTGGGTGCTTTGCTTGTTCTTGGTGTCGATTTATTTTCCAATTCTTCCAATGCCAAAAAACGGGCAGGTTCATTGGCAATATTCTTTCAATTTATTCTTCTGGCTGCTCACCTTTTTGACTATTTACTTTTGCGACACACTTTTGACCGGGAAAGTTTCTCTGGGATGCTCAAACACGGAATTCATCAGGATGTCATGCGAAGTTTCTTTTTGCTGTCGTCTTTGCTCGTTTCCCTTCTTGGCCATCGATACTTAGAAACCCGAAAATTACGGGTAGGTGAGTTCCATCATTTAACCATGATTGCTACAGCTGGTTTAATGCTGCTCTGTCAAACTCAACATTTTCTTGTCTTTTTTGTGGCTTTAGAAACAGTTGCATTGTGCTTCTATCCTCTGGTTGCTTTTGACAGAGAGTCTTCTAAGAGCTTAGAGGCAGGTATTAAATATTTAATCTTTGGTGCCCTAAGCTCCGCCCTTCTTCTTTTTGGAATTGTATTATTATACGGGGTTGGTTCCAATCCTGAAGCTTGGGGGGCAACTTTGTCCGTTGTTCCCAGTTCAGATGCCTTTTCTTTTGAGTTTTCTGTATCAGTTGCTTTCTGAAAACCCTAATCATCTACTTTTGCGTGCTGGTGTAGTCCTGATTATTTCCGGAATAGCTTTTAAAGTCGGAGCCGCTCCATTCCAAATTTGGGTACCTGATGTTTATCATGGTGCTCCTATGCCAATCACGGCATTCCTGGCAGTTTCCTCAAAGTCGGCAGGCTTTTTTGTTCTAATTAATCTTGTTAATGGTCCCTTTGCCGGAATGAGTGAGTTTCTATTACCATTATTAGGCTTTGTGGCTACTTTTACTATATTTTTTGGGAATTTAGCCGCTTGTTCTCAGAGAAATTTAAAAAGAATGCTCGGATTATCTGGAGTGGCTCACGCCGGATATCTTTTGGTAGCTGTGATGGCCTCCATGTTATTGCCTGGAGAGAGCGATCGTGCGGTATGGATATTGTTTTTCTATTTGTTTACTTACATGCTTGCCTCATTTGCTGTTTTTGGAGTTATGGGCCTTGCCCGGGTTACCGATGATTCGGAACATGAGTTCTCTGATTACGAAAATTTAGCCAATAAAAAGCCTTGGGCTGCCTTTGTACTTGTTGTCGGGATAGGATCGTTGGCTGGAATTCCTCCGTTTGCTGGTTTTATAGGTAAACTTCTTCTTTTTAGCGTAGCTTTTGAAACTAAACTTTTTCTATCTATCGTTGCCATGGTGATCGGTGTGGTTATTTCGATTTACTATTATTTCGGATGGATTCGTGAAATTTGTTTCCATCCGCGTCCAGTTTTTGAAGATGATGAAACTAAGCATGACCCCTGGAAAGATATCGGTTCTGTTGGAATGCTTAAACCCGCTCTTTTTTCCCTTGTGCTAGCCTCGATTGTTTTGGGTCTATGGCAGGGGCCGATCGGAGATGCCTTTTAGTACCTTGCTAGTATTGAGTCTTCTATTTATGTTTAAATTTTATATGCCCGGGTGGCGGAATTGGTAGACGCGCCAGATTTAGGATCTGGTGTCCTATGGACGTGGGGGTTCGATTCCCCCCCCGGGCACATTTTATATAATATTTTGAACATTAGCATTTTAGGCTTTTAATAAATATTTTTGTTATTAAATCCGTTCTTGCTTTGAGGTAAAGCTTTGCCATTGTGAATAACATGAAAAACTCCTGTCTTTTGTTGATTAAGCAAGGTTGGCTGGGCTTGCCGTTGTTTTTCCTTGGTTTAGTAACATTGGCATTTAGCCAATTTGAAACGGAGGTTGATGTTAAGAACCTTACTGCGGATCAATTAGCCGACTCTATATCGACTGAGATTTTAAAAGCAGAAAAAGCACTTGATCGATTCGAGCGTTCATCAATCAATCCTTCGAGGAAGGAATTCTCAAAACTCCAAAAGAAAATAAATTCAGGGAGCTTGGGGCAAGCAGATCAAGCTATTTTGATCGCACAACTCGATGGGCTTAAAAACCGCTTTAATGATCGCGAGAAATTAATGATTTCCTCGATTGATCAAACGAGTGAAAGACTTATTGGAACCAAAGATATTTTTAACGATCTCAAGGAAAACTTTTCCGGAAGAATGGAGGAAACTCGTTCGGCACTATTGGCTCTTCATGAAAACTTGTCAGGTACTCTTGTTGAGTTGGAAGCTTTGTCGACTATGTCAAGTGGGATGTCCAAAGATTTAAATTACGAAGTTTCATTACTTACAGACCAAGTAGATGAAAAAGTGTTGTCTTCCGCTCCCGTTCCCCCTGTTCAAACGGCTAGGGCAAAACCAACCACCTCTCTGGGGCGAAAAATTTCCTCCGTAATTCAAGCACGTGAAGCACTTCCACTTAGGCATTCCAATACTCTTGGTAGTAATATTAATTTATCCAAGACACCTGAATTTGGGAAACTATCTAGCCCAAGTCCTGGTGATGAAGATGATTTAATCACAAAACTTCGAAGAGAACTCGATGATTCCAAGAATTTTCAAACTGAACTTTCAGCTGACTCTGCGGAACTAAAATCAGACCTTAGAAAAGCTTACAGGGAAATTGTATCTTTGCAGACCAACCTTAAGGAGTCTAAAATGATTGTAGACGAGTTGGAGAACTCGAAAAGAAGCCTATACAAGACTTCGGACGGAGGACCAGCGACTGCCCAAACAGTTAGCAAAGAAATTAATCGTTTAGAGCGTCAACTTGAGCAAGCGAGGGAAGACCTAAGACAATCAAGACAGAGTCTATTACTGGAACAACAACGATCAAATGCAATGATCAGTTCCATAACCACTGAATTGGAGCGCACTCGCAGAGAACTAGACTATGCCAGGCAAACGGCACACAGCAATGGGGCAAGTTTTGAGCGACTTGCTTTTCTCGAACGTGAATTAGCTCAGGCAAAGCGTGCACTTGAAGCCACTCAAGCTCAACCACTTGAGCCAGGTTCTGAAGACTTTGTTAATTTACAGGAAGAATTAAGGAAGTCTCTTGGCGAAATTGCTAGAATGCAGATAGAATTGTCAGAAAAAGAAAAGCTGCAAGACGAACTTGTTCGTCTCAAAAGTACAATGGAACAAATTGAAGATTCTCCATCTCGTTCTGCCAGCCCAGCTTTTGTAAACAAACTCTTAGTCGAATTGAATGCTGCAAATTCTGAGATTGAACGATTGCAGGATGGAAACCTTGCTCAACGAGATGGGCTTTCCGCGGATGTCGTTGCTTTGCAAGACCAGTTACAAAGGACGCAAACTGAATTGGATCAAGTCAGGAAAGACTTTGCCAGCACTAAAGAAGATATTGCAACTCGTGAGTTCGAATTTGCTACAACTATAAAGAAGTTGGAGGAAGAAGCTCAAATGGCCGAATCCATTCTGCAGCAGGCTTCAGAAGGTAAAATGCCAGTCGTTCCATTCGTGACTGAAATGGAAGAAGATTTGGCTGCTTCGGAATCCAGGGTTCGCTTGCTCTCCGACCAATTTTCTAATGAACAAAAAAGAGCCACAGAGGTTATTGATGAATTAACTAACGAACTCAATTTGGCTCAAGCTCGACATAAACAATCCTTGGATCAACTTGCACGCAAAGAGTTGGAACTGACTAACCGTGATCAAGATCTTACTTCTTTGACCCAACAAAAGAAAGATTTGGAGGAGGAACTTGAAGTTGTAAAAGTAATTACCGGGCAGCTTCAGGATTTGAATCAAGTTCTTGAAGATACAAAGGAGAGCCAAAATGTACAGAGCCTGACAAGTGATCAAGTCTTTGATTCTTTGAAAGAAGAATTGAATCGTGCTAAAATAGAACTTGTTGTCACTCTTGAAGAAAAAGAAAAACTTCAGGATGAGTTTTCATTACGATTAAAAAATTTGGAAACGCAACTGGAAGACTCTCAAAATGAAATGTTTGAGGAACAAGAAATTTTTCAAGAGACCACAAACGAATCTAAAATTTTGGTCTCTGAGTTGAAGACAGAATTAGATGCAGCTCGTGCCGAGATTGCACAAATGAAAAGAAGTGGAATTACAGAGTCAGTAGAAACCAAACAGGCGGTATTACAGTTGCAGGAAGCTTTAGGCACTATTCGTATTCTTCAGGAATCATTAGAAGAAGCCGAAGCCGCTAATCTTGAAGTAGATAATTTACGGACCGAACTTGCAGATGCAATGTCCGGACAGTTAGAAAAATTTCAAGAAAATGAAAATGATAAGACCAACCTTCAAAACGAGATAGAAAACTTGGAAGCAGAGATTGCTCTTTTGAGAGAATCCAACAGTGGAACTCAAGTTGCTCAGTTAAAGTCCAATTCAGCACTGCAAGCACAATTAAGTTCATCGGATGAAGAAATTAAGCGACTTAACAATATACTTTCGCAATCCGAACAGCTGGGCGTTGGTGCACTCGTTTCTATAGAAGATGAATTGGCACTTCTTAAAAATGAAAATGATGACTTAAGAACGGCCTTACACGAAAATACTCAAACTGTTGATGTTACCGTAGAAGCTTTGCAGAAAGAATTGGCTTATGCCAAAAACGAGCTTTCAAAACTTCAGGACATTGCTCCTTCTGAAAATGAAATTTTAGTTCTGAGGGAATTAAATCAGCAATTAACAACGAAAATAGAAGATTTGAACGCCCAAATAGGGCAAGGTCAACCTGAGCATAGTACCTCTGTACCTGATATTAGTACAAGCGATGATTTTCTTTCCTTACAGATTGAAAATGATTCGTTGAATGAAGAAATCAATCGGTTGCAGAATATGCTTAGTCAAAGTCAGTCGACTCCTTTGTCAGATGACCCATCCATGATCGAAAAAGCGATGGACTTGGAAATGAAGCTAGAGATGGCCCTAGCTAAGATCGAACAGATGGACGGTCAGTTTGGCTCCGCTGATAGTCCTAAACTTGCCTTACTTGAAAATGAGCTAGATCAGGCAAATTCAACAATCAATGAATTAAATCAGCAAATTGAATCAATGATATCTAGGCAAGCTGAAGCCGAGCTTAATCTAGCTATGATTGAAAATTCCGTTACTCCCGATTCAAGCCAAGGGATGTCATCTGATGAAAAGGCGGCATTCGCTGATGAAATTAATGCTTTAAGGGATGAATTGAAGAAGGCAAAGGAGGACACTGCATCAAATTCTCGATCTCCTGAAATGGCAGCACTCCAAGATGAATTACGGCAAGCAGTTGCCGAAAGCTTTGAACTACAGATGGAGCTTGAACAAACCCAAGCTCGTATTAAACAGATGGAAGAAGTCGCATCATTGGACCCATCTCGACAAACCATTGACGAAATTTCTCGGAAGGCAAACGAAGCTCAGGAAAGTGCCCAAGCTCGTATCGACGAATTATCTAATGCCCTGAGGAATTCAGAATTACTGAGGTCAGAGACCGAGGATTTGGTCACGGCATTGGAAAGAAAAGCTTCACAATCAAGCGATATTTCGAATGATCCGAGGTTTATTGATTTACAGCAAGAAATGCTAGCTTTGCAAAATGATCTCATCAGCATACAAGAGATGACGGATCCGCGAGTTAAGGAACTCGAGAATAAACTTCAGAACAGTCGAGATGAGGGTGCTCGATTAAATGATGAACTACTGGGGGTAATGAACGAATTTTCGACTCTTGAGAATAGTTTAAACACCCTAGAGTCTGAAAATAGGAGATTGAGAGATGTTTCCCTAACCAATGCAAGAATACAAGCAGATGAAGCTGGTGAAAGTATGCAAAACCAAATTAACGGTTTGACCCGAGAAAATGCTAGTTTAGCCAGTCAGATCAATGAAAAAGATTCAAGAATTCAGGGTCTAAGGGATGAAATGTCAAAACTCGCTTCCAAAAAATCTGACGGCTTTTCTCGAAATCAAATTTTACAGCTCCAGGTCCAGCTTCAGGAAGCAGAAGATGCAAATAGCCAAGCAAAACTAGAGACTCAGAGAGTGCGTGAAGAATTAGCTTTTGCCAACAGGAGTTTGGCATCTTTGCAATCTAGAATGCGTGATTTCGAGAATGGCGGCATCCAAAGAAATCCCCAGATTGACGCATCTCAACTTGCAGAGATTGAAGAATTAAGATCTCAGAATAATTTACTTAAGGAACAACTTGCTTCTGCGAGCAACTTGCCTTCTCAAAATGATTTGGAAAATAGAATTAGTGATCTGAATCAAAGAAACCTGACATTAACCGTGGAGCTTGACCAAGAACGTATCATCATAGACGATCTCAAGAATGAGCTATCAGATGCCCGCTCTATCAAGCAGGAAGTCCTCGAGCGTGGTAAGTCTTCCAAGCTTAAGGTAGATCTATTAAATGATGAATTATCTGATTCGAAAACCCGTGTTAAATCTCTGGAAAAAGCACTAGTTGCCGCTCGTGAAGCGATCAGAGTATTACAAGGTGGGGGGAATCAAGGGTCTATGATTCAAGTGTCAAACCCAAGTAATTTTTCCAACAACATTCGAACTTCAAGAACAAATCCGAGATCCCCATCTTCTTACTCCTCACGCCGACGGGATTCTCTACCCGAATACGCACCAGTTCGTCCAAGAAATATTCTCCAATCATCGAGTAGCCCCGTATCAGTAAGGAATGAAGAGGGTGGGAATGCGAATTTACAAATCCAAGCAAAAGTTCAATTTTTAGATAACAAAGTTAGGCCTGCCGGGTTTACTGAATTTTTTCTAGTTGATAGAAAATTATCAGAGATTCTATCTGCTGAGGGCATTAAGCCTCCTACTCAGGATGGTATACAAACTCATGCTGAGTATTGGGCTCGATCAGTACAAAGAGGATATCAATTTCCTGGAATTGCAGCTAAGATAAGAAATGCATTAGCCCGTTCAAGCCTGAGAAGGATTAAAACTAATTCGTTGGGAGTTGGGAATGTGGATGATCTTTCTGATGGAAACTTCTATATTGTCGGTGCATCGACCCTTGGACAAGTTGGTGTGGTTTGGTCTAAACCTGTGAATTTGAACAATGGAGACAATGTTATAAACCTAGACCTAAACGACGCGGCTTGGGCTCAGTAAATTAATCGTCTTTTCTTAATCCGACCTATTTCTCGCTTTCCTTTTAAAGTTGAAAATCTTTAAAAGTGAAAATTTAAATACTCCTTGGTTGAGTATACTTGAATATTGCAATTGGATAAAAGGTTATGAATTTACCTTCTCTGATACCAGTCATGACATTAAAAGGTGTGGTTCTTTTCCCACAAGCCATGCTTCCTTTACGTATTTTTGAGAATAGGTATCAAGAAATGCTTCAGGATATTTTGAAATCTGAAAGAATGTTTGCAGTTTTCGCTGAGCGTGAAATTTCTTCAGCAGACGAGGAATTAAATGAACCCCCTTTTGAAGTGGGTACAGTTGGTTTGGTCCGCGTTTCAAAGCAGAATCCTGATGGTACCTCTTTTGTGATGTTACAAGGTGTTTCAAGGATTCGTGCTAGGTCAATTGTACAGGAATCTCCCTACCGCATTCTGGAAACCGAGGCATTTAACACTATCAAGGTTGCTGAAAAACTTGAAATACGGGAAAAAATTTATGATGCCATGGTGCAAAATCAAAAACTTGGAGGCGATGTTACCCAAGATGTCTTAGATTATCTTTGCACCCTTGAGGATGATATTGCTTTTGTAGATTTGGCTGCATTTACTTTATGTAAAAATACGGTTCGAAAGCAGGCAATGTTAGAGGTGCAGAGGCTTCATAAAAGAGCTGAGATGTTATTTGATGATATCATGCAGGATAACTTACAACTTTCTTTACGGGGTAGTTGTAAGAATCAAAATCAGGACACTGAGAATGACAGAAACTAATCCGGTACAAATACTGAATGACAAAAAAATTATCTAGTGTGGAAACAAGTCGTCGAGCAGATCATTTCAAACGGGTAATTCGTTTTCGATCAATCTTCGGTTGGGTATTTTCTGGGGTTGGATTTGCGCTTTTTATTGTTGGTTTAAGAAACCTGCAAAACCCTCTGGTTTTAATTAATGGACTCCTTTTCTTTGCTTATGGACTCTTCATGGTTTGGCAGACCAAAAAAGCAAAAGAAAAGATGGATGCTAATCTTTAAATGAGAGTCAATCCTCCCAAGCATGGGGGTGGAGTTTTGATGGTTCCACATCTTCATTTTCACTAAAATAGACAGCCATTCGCAAATAAGGTAACCTCCATTCTGGAGTATCTACTTTTCGTTTTTTAATCTCTTCAAATAGAGATTCTGGTGCTCTGCCTTGAAGTTCATATAGTTCCTTAACCCCTATATCAATAAGGTCCCGAGCCACCCGTACATCCATTCGGGGAATCCGCATCATTGGAGAAGCCATTGCTTCCTTGTCGATTTTCTTCTTTTTCTTCTTACCGGCATTTTGCGAGTTTCTACCAAGCAGTGCATCGAGGGGAATAATGTCTTCAATAGCCATGTTTATTTATAAAACGAATAGCACTGGAAGATAAATTAGCAAAACTATATGATATTTCTTAGCTTGATTGAAGAGATCTTCAAAAACAGGCATTGCCTGAAGCTCTAATATAACGCACATCAGTAGTGCTTAAGCTTTTTTAACTTGAGTTGCGGGTTTAATTTCCGCCGCACTGACCAATATAAAAAAATAAATTCTTTGGTGGTGGCGAAACCCAGAATCGAACTGGGGACACAAGGATTTTCAGTCCTCTGCTCTACCGACTGAGCTATTTCGCCGTTCCACCAAAAATAGATAAAATGAGAAAATTTAGTGCGATGGTCAATTATGAAACCTTATCTTTTAATCTCTTTATTATTTCGAATGGTTTACGATGAAATTTTTCAGAGGAGAAAGAGTACGTATTTCAGCTTTCAAATCTGAAATCCCGTAAAAGATCAAAGCAACTACCTTTTCTTTTTGAGGATCTTCCATTCCTATTGTGGATGGGAATGATGGATGCTCCCATACAGGACCCGTGCTCCATTTTGCAGAGATATTATTTGCTTCAAACAGCAAGAGGAGGTTCTGAATGATACAACATGTTGTGGCGTAGTTTTCTTGAACTACGGTAGGGTTTTTACGAAGGAGTAAGGAGTTTTCATCAGTATAGCTTGTTATTACTAGCAATCCGGTTGAATTTCCCCATTCTTTTTCTTTTCTTAACCCCTTTTCCACAAGGGCGGGATCAATGCTGTCTCCTGATATGACTTCTTTGAATAATTTACCGACTTTGCGAATACGTTCACAGTCTAGGATATAGAACCTGGCTGGTTCGGTTCTGTGGTGGTTGGGAGCATTTCTTGCAACATCAATTAGGTACTCAATTGTTTCAGAGGATACTTTGGCATCAAAATAAATTGGTTTTCGGGTACGTCTCTTTTTGATCAATTCAACGAGCCATTCCTTACGAGTTGAATCTTTGGTCATTTATTCACTAGATGTTTTCAGCCAGTTTGTTTGAAGACAAGGCTAACATTTGCACCTCCGAAACCACTGCTGTTACTCATGATGTGCGATACCTGAATCTTTTCAGTTGTTCGGATCAAATTTAAGTGGCCTAAGGCTGGGTCAGGGGTGGTAACATTGGCGGAACCCGGCAAGAAGCCTTTTTTAAGAGCCAAACAACAAAAGCCTGCCTCCATTATACTGGACAAAGACAATCCATGCCCTGTGAGTGCTTTAGTACTGGATACCTTCAAGTTTTGATGTTCTGGGAAAACTGCTTTGAGTGCATGCATCTCTGAGGCATCCCCAATCTGAGTTGAGGGAGCGTGTGCGTTGACATAATCAATATCTGCGGGGGAAAGGTTCGAGTCTTTTAGGGCATTTTTCATGGAGTCATGAAGACCCCGGCCTTCGGGATGAGAAATGGCAACATTATGTCCGTCCGATCCTTGTCCCCAACCAATAAATTTTGCATAAGGTTGTACACCACGCCTTTGAGCTTCTTGTTTGGTTTCTAAAACAAGACTAACCGATCCTCCAGTACCAACAAACCCGTTACGATTTGAATCAAATGGTCTTGATGCTAGGTTAGGATCTTTTTCCAAGGATAAGGCTCTCATCCCGCAGAAGGGCACAATACTTTCAAAATTACAATCCTCAGCACCGACAACTAACATTCGTTTTTGTCGCCCAAGTCGAATCTCATCTAACGCTGTTCCTAAAGCATGGCCGGAAGATGCACATGCAGAGACCAAGCCCATCGAAGATCCACGGATCCCAAGGGCAGCGACAAGGTTAAAAGTTAAGGTTCCAGGTATCGAAGAGACAATAGCAAGGGGATTACACGCCATGACGCCATTACGATCCATTTTTTCAAAGTGCTTGTGAATCGATCGCATGGATCCACCCGATGCAGTGTAAATACCAGACTCTGGGTCCTGAAGGTCTTGAGAATCAATATTTGCATCCTTAATCGCCTGTTGCAAGGAGCACCAAGCATAAAGAACATGGGGGGAGAAGCTTCTTATAACAGAACGGGGCACTTTATATTCACTGGGAAATTTCCAATCCTCGGGGTCTGATGAATCAAGTTCGAATTCATCGATGGTACCAGCTACCTTCACAGGTGATTCCGGAACCTGGAGCATATCCGGAGAAGCAATCCCGTGCCTAAGATTAAGCAAGCTATCCTCTACATGATCTGAGTCACAACCAATACTTGTAATAAAGCCTAACCCGGTAACCCAAACTTCTGTCATAAAAAAGGTCGAGATTGATACTGACTAAAGTTGTATGGTGGAGCCGATCGGGATCGAACCGACGACCTCCACAATGCCATTGTGGCGCTCTGCCAACTGAGCTACGGCCCCAAAGATTACGATAATGTTATAAAATCTAAGCGTGGACAAGTTCAATCCATTCCAAATAAAGAGATTATGCGGAGGGCGGCTTCATCGGAGGCCGAGTAATTTTAAGACCACCTGGTTTTTTCTTACCTGATTTTAAGGACAGGGTAGGTTTTCCTTTTTTAGCACCAATTCCAAGCTTTGTCCCTTTAGCTTTTAGGGATAATGAGGGTTTTTGTGGAGAGGGAGTATTTATTGGACTTGGTGAATCTGTTGCATCTGATTCTGGTGCCGTGGGAGTGGGAGGAGTTGGTGGCAGATCAAGTGAAGGAGCAGGAGGGGGAGCAAGGGGAGCAGGTATGTCAGGACTGTCCTCTCCCATAGAAGGTGGAGCAACTGGGGGCAACTCTGGTGCAGGCTCTTCCTGTTCGAGATTACCAGCAGGCTCCGGAACCGAAGGGACTGTGGGTAAATCAAGAGTAGGAGCAGGAGGTGGAGCAAGGGGAGCAGGTGTGTCAGGACTGTCCTCTCCCATAGAAGGCGGGGCAATTGGCGGCAGTTCTGGTAAAGATTGCTCATTTTCGATACTTTCAGCAGGTTCAGGGATCGAGGTGACTGGTGGCAAATCCAAGGATGGAGCTGGAGGTGGAGCAATTTCTTCGCCCAATTGATGGAGGTGCTATGGGAGGTAACTCTGAAGTAGGACTTTCCTGTTCTGTATCATCGGCAGGCTCTGTGGGGGATATAGGTTCAGGAATTAAGGGGGCTGTAGGTAAGTCTAAGGAAGGAGCAGGTGGGGGAGCAAGAGGAGTGGGTTGATCTAAAACCTCTTCGTCCATGGAAGGTGGCAAAATGGGGGGGAGCTCGGGAGCAGCATCTTTATGCTCCGTTTCAACTTCAGCAGTCGGTTCGGCGACCAGAGGTGCCGGAGGAAGATCTAAAGCCGGTGCAGGTGGTGCAAGTGTAGGGGCTTCATCAGAAGGTGGCGTAGCTTTACTAGGCTCTGGAGCAGGGGCCTCGTCGTTGAACTTTTGGGCTTGGTTCACTCTTAACTGACTGATTCGCCTTAACATTTTTTGAAGAGGCAAATTTAGCGTCAAAACCACCGTTGGCTACTTTTCTAACCTGAACTACACTGGCACCAGTTTCACGAGCGATAGCGGCCTTATTCGAGTTGGGTTGAGAAAGCTTAGATTTGATCTCTTCAAATAATTCCTTGCTCATGCTGATCGTGACCCTTCTTCCACTCGGAGAGGTGGAGCTTATCTTATCGCGAAGTTTCGGGTTTGCATAAGCTGTAAGAGCCCGAATTAGGTCATTAACGGTTTTGAAATCGGTTCCAATTTCCTGGTTTACCTTTTCATGAAGATTGGAAAGAAAGGCAGCTGATTTTATTTTTGATTCGCGTTTGGCAACTTCTGCTTTTGCCCGTTCTTGAATCTCTTGGAGAATTTCTTCGGGGTCTTTGGTAAAATCTACGTCAAATGTGAGCTTGGTCATAATAGGAATGAGTGTTTGGGATTTTTAAATATCAAAGGAATGGGCAACGCCAATGGCAAGGAAATTTAGGAATTCAAAATATTCAGCTACTTTAAATTAATTTTTCGAGATTAACGGTATTTTCATACAAGGCTTTGCCAATAATGACACCTTCTAAATTATTGTATTCTTTGGCTAATTTCTGAAGTTCTAAGACATCTTGCTCTTTTGATACGCCACCAGATGCAATGATTTTACAACGGGGTGCGGCTTTGAGCATATTTATTTGAGCTGCAAAATTTGGGCCTTTCATTGCTCCGTCGGTTGCGACATCTGTATGAATGATCCAGCGAGCACCAAGCCCCTCCATTTCCATGGCAAAATCTACAGCAGATTTCTGCGTTGTTTCAACCCAGCCTTTAGTGGTTACGCAACCGTTTCTGGCATCAATTCCTATGACAATTCGATCTGGTCCATACTCTTCAATTAAACGACCGGTCCATTCTGGGTCTTCGCAAGCTGCGGTTCCAAGTATGACCCGATCCAATCCGAGTTCAAGAGCCTGGGAGATCGCCTCATTATTTCTCATGCCTCCTCCAAGCTGTACTTTCATTCCACCGATATCCAGGATGGATTTTACGGCATCAAGGTTTTCTCTGCCCCCAGAAAAGGCCCCATCCAAATCAACGAGATGCAAATGGGTGGCTCCACATTCTTTCCAAAGCCGGGCTGGCTTAGTTGGATCCTCAAAATAAACGGTCTCCTGATCTGCTTTTCCTTGGAACAAGCGAACACATCTGCCGCCTCTTAAATCAATAGCTGGATAAATTGTCATGTAATAATTGAAATAGATTTCCTTCCTCATAGGGCGAGACATAAATGTGATATCTCTTTCTCCAGAGTTGCAAAATAGACAAAGCATGACTTGATAAAAGCCGATGACAAAAACAACTTCTTCCCCAAGACCCCCAAAACCTAAAGCTCCCGCATTTTTAGCAGAACTTTTAGCAGCTCGTTCACCCTCTGGCTATGAGACTGAAGCTCGTGAAGTTATTAGAAAAAGAGTCGCTAAATACGCAGACAGTTTCGAGGTTGATGCTTTGGGCAGTTGTCATGCTACCTTAGAAGGCACTGGTGCACCCACACTTATGCTTGCCGGACATCTGGATGAACTGGGCCTAATTATTAAGCATATCAGTGATAAGGGTTTTTTATATTTTGATGCCATTGGCGGGCACGATCGGTCAATGATTTCCGGGCGTCGTGTTGATATTCTCACTCGAAAAGGAGTCATCCGGGGAGTCACAGGAAAACGAGCTATTCATCTAATGAGCCCTGAGGATCGTAAAAAGGTTCCTGAATTTCATCAAATGTGGATCGACATTGGTGCAAAATCTAAGGAAGAAGCCTTGGAGCGAGTTACCATTGGAGATGCGGCTGTCTACACTCATGGTTTGGAGTCTTTGTATGGACCCCTTGTGGTTTCACGGGCATTTGATGATAAAAGTGGCGCCTATGCAGTTAATGAGGCTTTACTTCGCTTAAAAAAAGGAAAGAAACAGGCATCCAAAGTGGTTGCAGTATCGACCTCTCAAGAAGAAATCGGAACGAGGGGTGCCATTTCCTCTGCCTATCTTGTAAATCCTGATGTGGCCCTCGTTGTCGATGTATCTCATGCGACTGATCATCCGGATGCGGACCATCGGAAGTACGGTTCCTTCGAGTTGGGTGGTGGTCCGATCTTAACTCGTGGACCCAATATACATCCAGCTGTATTCGAACGCCTGGTTCAATGTGCGGAAAAAAGTAAGATTGCTGTTCAAATAGAAGCGGACCCCCGTCCCACCGGTACTGATGCAAGGGCGATTCAAGTTGCCCGTGAAGGCGTTCCTACTGGACTTGTGGGTATCCCTTTAAGATATATGCACACCCCAAGTGAAGTGATTGATCTTAATGATTTAGAAGCAGTGGTTCAACTATTGGTTGCATTTGCCCGTTCTCTTCGCAAAGGGGAACGGTTTTAGTAATTCTTTGAACAGTGTCCTCCAAAATTGGGTTTTAGTGAAACCCAATTCAGGGTTAATAAACCAATTGAGTCTTCTTAATGTTTAGGGATGCATGGGAGCGTTGCCGCTCCAATCTTTTGGCCAATCTAATTGCTGGAATTTTTTTGTGGTTATTTGGGGCTGCTATTTGTTTTGGCTATTACAATTCAATTTCTTTTGCCAATTTGTTGAACCTATTGGGCTCAACTAAAAAAGAGTTTGGATATTTATATTCAGCCGTATCTACAGCAGTATTTGGAGGTTTAATTCCTTATCTTCTTTTATTATTTCGTAAAAATGTACCCCATGGTAAGAAATTCGGTTGGTTCTGTTTCTTTGCCTTTTTTTGGGCAGTCAAGGGGATAGAAGTCGACGCTTTTTATAGATTGCAGAGTATCTTATTTGGAGATGGGCAGGAAAAGTCTGTCGTTGTATCGAAAGTACTTTTTGACCAATTTGTTTACTGCGTACTATGGGCTGCACCAACCACAGCAGTTTTTTACGGCTGGAAAAATGCAAATTTTAATTGGGGAGAGGTGAGAGAGATCAAAAGTTTCCAAGCCTTGTTAAAAGAATCGGTATTTTTACTGGTCTCGACTTGGCTGATTTGGATACCTGCGGTCTCCATCATCTATTCGATGCCTCCAAATCTACAAATACCGCTTTTTAATCTGACCCTATGCTTCTTCGTATTGGTTATCAGTTTATTGGATAACAAGGGTGGCGGGATAGACGGGACTCGAACCCGCGACCTCCGGCGTGACAGGCCGGCGCTCTAACCAACTGAGCTACTACCCCAAAAAGGGAAGTGAATAATCCATAAGAAAGAACCCTGCCAAGTCAAGGAACAAGGATTGTATGCGAAAATATTAATTCCAAGGTGTGGATGCAATAAACTTGGAGAAAATGTGTTGAGCGCGCAAGGTAAAGGGAATGGATGACTTAATTGTTAAAAAGCTTGAGCTAGGCCCGATTGGCACCAATGCCTTTTTGCTTTGGGAGAATAAAGGCTCCGAGGCAATTCTGATCGATGCACCTCCTAATTGTGGGGATGAAATTCCAAAAATTCTTAAGGAAAATGACCTTACTTTGATCCGAGATCTGGCTAACCCATGGACATTGGGACCATATGGCAGGAGTGAAAGAAGTCTTGTCACCGGGGATTAAAGTTATTGGTCATTTGGCTGATGAGTTAATGTTCAATAATCCGGCAGTCATGAGTACTTTTTCGATTCCGGGCATTGATTTGCAACCAGTTGAAATTACTCAATGGGTAGAGGATGGAGATCAATTAGATTTATGGGGGAGAATAACGAATGTTTTTCACTGCCCAGGACATTGCCCGGGAAATATCGCTTTTTATCTAGAGTCGGAAAAGATTTGTTTTGTGGGCGATGTTATTTTTGCAGGAAGTATAGGACGAACAGATTTGCCGGGTGGGGATTTTGCCAGTTTGGAAGCTTCAATTCGTAACAAAATTTATACATTACCAGTTGATACCGAACTTGCGGTAGGGCATGGGCCTAACACCACAGTCGGTGATGAAATGAGGGGCAATCCTTATGTCCGTCCGGTGTAGGTTTTCTGGATTTTAGCTATACTCCTTTTTTTCTTAGCAGTTTGTTCGAATGATTCGATTGATTGAACAGGAACAAATGGATGGTCCTTCTAATGACCCAAGCTTTCTTGAAAAAGTCGCAGAAATTTTTGAGGAAGGCGGATGGTTAGAGAAAGCACTAGGGTTTGAATATCGAAAAGAGCAGGCTCAAATGGCTCAGAGGTATGCGAAAAGTTTAACCGAGGGAAAGCATCTGTTGTTTGAGGCCGGCACGGGGGTGGGCAAAAGCCTTGCTTATTTAATACCTTCCATACTTTTTGCTCGTTTTGCGAGGAGGACCTGTGTCGTTGCAACCAATACCATAAATTTGCAGGAACAATTACTGGAAAAAGATGTTCTATCAGTGAGGGAATTATTTAATCGTGTTCCCGGGCTTGAAACTATTGCTGATTTCAAATGTGCACTCCTGGTGGGCAGGGCGAACTACCTTTGTCAAAACCGTTTGAGCCGTGCCTTGATGGGGCAGGGGGACTTGTTTGAATCTTATCAGCGTGATGAAGTGCAAAGAATTGCAGAGTGGGTAGATTCGGGTGCAGTTGAGGGAATTAGGCAGGAATTATCACCACCTCCAAATCCTCTTGTGTGGGACTTAGTCAACGCGGATTCTTCGGTTTGCTCTGCAAAAAGTTGTAGTCCTGAAACTTGTTATTACAGAAAAGCCAGAGCCCTTGTTGAGCAGGCAGATTTAATTGTCGTTAATCACAGCCTTTTCTTTTCCTTGCTAGGAGCGGGGATGGGACCAAGTGATGATGAGCCAGGCATTTTGTTTGCGGAAGATTTTTTAATTTTTGATGAGGCTCATGAAATTGCGGATGTGGCCAGCGATCATCTAGGAGTATCCCTGAGTTCTTGGTCATTGGAAACATTTCTTCGGCAACTTTATAATCCCAAAAAAGGAAAGGGCTTGATAAGTAAAATAGGAAGAGAATCTGATTTAGTGGCTATCGAGAATGCCGCATTGGCTGCGAGTGATTTTTTTCAATATTTACACATGGAGACATTGGGAGAAAAGGATCGTCAACGGTTGAGACATTCTCATTCCTTGCCCATGGAAATATTTCCTCCTCTTAGCCGCGTACTTAGAAGTTTGATTGAGTTGTCCGATCTAGCATCTGAGGAGTCAACGAGAATGGAATTGAGAGATCAGGCAAAACGAACTCAGGCATACTTGTCCGATCTCTCAGAGGTTATCGAGCAGAAGGATGAAAATTCAGTTTACTGGTTAGAGCGTGGTGGCCGGTCAAACCAAATCATTTACCTAAGGAGTGCCCCTCTAGAGATAGCCACTGTTTTGCGAGAAGAATTATTTGCCAAAGACTCATCTATTTTATTGACCAGTGCTACCATAACCAGGAAAGGAAGTGCTGAATTTTTTCGTAATAAAATTGGAGCCGAGAAAGCGGCTGAATGTGTGGTTCGCTCACCCTTTAATTATGAGAAACAAATAAGCATAAGTATTTTCAAGGATTGTCCGGAGCCACAAGCTCGCGATCGTTCAAGTTATTTGAAATACCTCGCCCGTTCGATTCACGCTCTCGCAAAAAATTTAGAGGGTGGCACTTTAGTTTTGTTTACCAATTATTCAGACCTTCGCTTTTGTCATAATGAGTTAAAGCCAATGTGGCAAAAAATGCAAAGATCTATCTATGCACAGGGAGACCAGTATTCCCGTTCTGAAATAAGAAAAAGAGTCATTGAAGAAGGAGATGCACTCCTCCTTGGGGCAGAAAGTTTCTGGAAAGGATTTGATGCAAAGGGTTCCTGTATTTCTCAGGTCATTTTAACCCGTCTGCCCTTCGAAAACCCGAGTCATCCACTCTCTGGAAGCAAAAAGTGAAATTTTACAAAGTGCAAACCGTAGTTCATTTCATGAGATTACCCTGCCTGCTGCAGTGATTCGATTTCGGCAAGGAATTGGAAGGCTGATCAGGTCTTCGACCGATTTTGGCGATTTGGTAATTTTGGATTCTAGAATCCTCAAAAAAAATTATGGTCGGGACTTCATTTCTGAACTTCCTACCAATGAATATGAAGTTACTTGCTTGCTTGACCTTTTAGGTGACGAAGGTTTGTCTTAATTGCTTATTTCTTAGTTCGAATTAACCCATAGCAATCCTTCCCAGATTATCCCACAATTAATGAAGCTTACAGCATACGGACATTCCGACGTTGGTTTTCTTCGTGAAACTAACGAAGATTCTTTTTTAGTCTCTTTGGAGAAGGGTATATTTGCTGTGGCCGATGGAGTTGGCGGACTTCCTTACGGGTCTTTAGCCAGCCTGCTTGCGGTGCAGTATTTTGACGCATTGACTCAAGGTCCTGAAGATTGCGTTACCCCTGATGAACTAGGATCTTTGATCAGCCAGATTCATTCAAATATCATAAAGTGTGGCCCGATTGTTGGAGGACAAAATGGAATTGGTACGACTTTTTCAGGTATTCGTTTTTTTAATGGTAAATTTATTTTTGGCCATGTCGGAGATTCTTACATCCTTAAATACGATAAGAAAAACGCAGAATTAAACCAGATTTCCAAAGAGCACACCCTTGCTGCTGAGTTAATTGCCAAGCATGGTCCAGACGCGGCTAATGATATGCCTGAACATTACAATCATACTTTGACGCGTTGCCTTGGTCAGGACATTGATTTTGAAGTGGATGGAGGTGAGTTCGAGGCTGAACCAGGTGATAAGATTCTTTTGGCCTCTGATGGATTGTTAAACATGGTTGACCCGTCTGAAATATCAAAACTATGTGCTTCCATGGATTGCCAAAGTTTAGTTAAAGAATTAATCGACCAGGCAAATCAAAATGGCGGAGTTGATAACACAACTGTAGTTTGTATCGACCTTGTCTGAGCCACCAAATTCCGAAACGGCGGAAATTAATGAATTACGCCAGAAAGTCCTTAGCTTCCCAAATAATTCATTTTTTCGATTTTCATACGCTCAGCTTTTAGCCAAGAAAAATCATGCTGAAGAAGCAATTGAACAACTTAGCCTCTGCTTAAAGGCTCGTGACGATTGGATGATGGCAGCTTTGCTTAAAGCTAAGCTAGAGATATCTCTGGAAAGAAATGAGGATGCAGAATTATCCCTGATCAAAACAATTGAATTAGCAAAAGCTCAAGACCATCAAGACCCTCTTGATGAAGCATCAGATCTGTTGGAATTGCTTAAAGGCTCATAGATTAATGGTATACCCTGTTTGATAATTTAAATTTAGAGTGAGTTTGTTTGCTAGTTTTTCGGTTGTTAGCGGTGCAACTTTGCTTTCCCGGGTATTAGGCTTGTTAAGAGATGTGCTTTTTTTTGCGACCTTTGGTACTTCAATTTATGGAGAAGCATTTCTCCTCGCGTTTACGATTCCCAATCTTTTTCGAAGAATGTTAGGTGAAGGTACTTTAACCTCGGCCTTTATTCCCGTATTTTCCGAGAGTCAGCTGGTAAATAAAAACAATTGGTCTTTGTTGAATGAGGTGTTGTCCCGTCTCTTTGTTTTTTTGGGATGTTTGTCAGTTTTTGTAGCTTTTTTCACTTTGCTTACTCACCAGTTTGCTTGGTTCTCAAACCCAAAGTGGTACTTAGCAAATTATTTAAACGGTGTGACTTTTTTCTATGTAATTTTTATTTGTGCATCAGCAATTTTAGTTGGTGCTTTAAATTTGAGAGATCGGTTTTTAGAAGGTGCTTTGTCTCCTGTACTACTTAATTTATTTTTGATTTCGGCCCTTTGTTTTGTGGGCTTCAATCCCGATTTTAGTTTTGGGCAAAAAGCATTGTTTTTATCCCTCGCTGTAGTCGGTGCTGGTTTGGGCCAGCTTTATTTGCCTTGGTTCCGTTTACGTAAGAATTTCGGATGGAAATTTAAATGGAAGTTTTCTCACTCCTCCGAATTATCTGAAGTTAGTTCTCTTTTTTGGGTTGGTGCATTTGGTGCTGCAATAGCACAAGTTAACATCCTTATTTCACGAATTCTTGCTTACACATTGGACGATCCTGGGGGAGTCTCTTACCTGTACATGACAGCACGATTGGTAGAACTTCCTTTAGGGGTTTTTGCCATCGCAATCTCGACTATTCTTTTTCCTGTTTTATCCAGAGCTGCAAGCAAAGGTGACAAAGTATTATACCAATCCTCTTTGTTTGCAGGCTCTAAGAATGATATCTATGTTAACCATACCCTCATCTATTGGTCTGCTGCTTCTGGGAGGACTTGTAATCAGCGTTCTGTTTGAATGGAAAGCTTTTGGGGAAAGTAATGTAATCATGGCTAGTGAGGTACTGATGATTGTAGCTTGGACCATTCCTCTTTATGCACTGTCTACATTCTTGATTAAATCTTATCATTCTCAAAAAAACATGAAGGTTCCTTTGCGGGCGGCTTTGTTGAGTTTGTTGGTAAACTTGGTTTGCAGTTTAACTTTGATGTCAGCGTACGGAGTCATTGGTCTTGCATGGGCAAACCTGTTAGCCGCGTTGGCTCAATTTATTTTTCTTTATTGTAAAAACCCTGATCTTTCTTGGCCATCCCTCCTTAGGAATAATCAAATATGTTTACCTAAAATATTTACTGCTGCCTGTGGGATGTTTTTCTCCATTCAGCTAATTAGGGTTTTCTTTGATACAGCCACAAATAAACTTGAATCACTCTTGCAACTCTCTGTGTTTATTTTGGTGGGGGCATTTGTTTATTTCTTGGTCTTAATGCTTTTAAAATTTCCTTTAACGGGTGGAAAACATTTGCTGTCCGTGATTTCTAAAAATTAGAGTGAACTAACAAAATTTAAAAAATGAATTCTCTTGTTAAATACAAAAAATCTAAAGGTGCATTTACCTTGGTCGAGCTAATGGTTGTGATCGTTGTTATCGGTATTGTTGGAGGAATCATTTTCAGTGGTGCTGGGTATCTCTTTGAAAAACAGGCGATTAAACAAGCAAAAGTGGAAGTGGAAGTCCTGAAAATCGCCTTAGATGAATTTAAACGTGAATATGGCGACTTTCCGGAAACTTTTGATAACGAGGGTGAAATGGCCAGTTTTATCTTGTTTCATTCGCTATATGGTACGCATCAACTTTCTTTAGATACTGAGACCTGGGAACGGGTAGAAGTTTCAGAATTCAGGAAAAATTTACTACCAGTCGATAAGATGACTCTCGAAACTTTAAGTGATGACGGAAGCGAAAAATTTAACTTTTCAGAATTTGATCACTTTCTTGTAGATCCTTGGGGAGAACCCTTTATCTATCAGTTTCCTAGGCAGGATGGGCATCGAGGTTTTTTACTTTATTCAAAAGGTCCCGATCAAAAAGGAGACCCCTTTAACGAAAGCCTTGATTCTTTGCCTGAAAAAAGATTGGAAGATAGAGATAACATTCCTTCGTCAGAACCCGGAAATTGGTAAGAATTATGAAAAAGCAAAAAAATGCCTTCACTTTGATTGAACTTCTCGTGGTTATTTCCATTTTTGGAATACTTATGGGTCTTGTCATTTCACAATTGGGAGGAGTTTTGGGTACTTCTGAAAAAACGAAGATGCAGTCGATCATGAGGACTTGGGTCATCAAATTAAAACAATACAAATCTCACTATGGGTATTATCCTCCTTTTCTTTATGAATCAGGAGAGGGTGTTGCTACAATGCTCAATGATCCTGAGGATAATCAAAATAAATTCTTATTTTCACTTAAAGGGAAAGAAAAGTCTGATACTGGTTGGTCAGAGGGTAATTCCTTTGAAGATGAGAATCGTGACTTCAAAGAATTTCATTCTTTTAGTGATGATGAGTTTGACGCAGATGGAAACTTAATAGCCTACCAATCAATTGGTGTATTACTTGATCATGACGGGGATGGAGCAATCGTTATCGATAATAGCTTGGTTGATGAAATTTTCTCATCTTTATCTCTAGAATATGACACCACGCAAATGGAGAAATTGGAGAGTTTAAGAGACAACTTCAGCTTAATAAACGAAGACATTGCAATTTTTATTTTGTCCGACGAAAGCACAAACTTGTCTAATTTGTTCTCCTGGAATGTTGAAAAATATTTGCTGTCGGATTAGTCTAAAGTCGCAGTGATTATTTCTAAAAAAATCACTAACTCCACAAGCGGGTTCAGTTTATTAGAACTTTTGGTTGTTTTGGCGGTAATGGGGGTAATGATGGGTTTGTTAGGGTTTTCCTTTCTTGGTTCATCTTCAACAAATCTAGGGTTAGCCCAAAGGAATATTCTTTCATTGGTCCACAAAGCAAGGTTTCTGGCGATGTCAACAGGGCTTGAGACTCGCATTATCGTAAACGCTGAAAATTCCGATTCTGAAAAGTATTTACGTTATGCAGAGATCATTACTCTGGACAGAAATTCCTCATTTAGTGGAGTTGAAACTTGGCTTGTAGACGAAACTTCCAGAGTTACTTTGCCAGAAGATATTTGGTTTGTTGCTGATGGCATTGAATCCGACAATGCGAAATGGGCCTCCAATGGTCTTTGCATATGGAGTGCCTCCATTGAAGATGATGATTTTCTTTCTGGCCGATCCAGCAAAGGGCAAGCGGATCGAAGAAGTTGGTGAAGGAAGTGCACGTTTCCATTACTTATCCTGCAATGCTCAGGGCGTGTTCCTTAGTCCTACTTACCCATCTATGCCCAGGCTTGCTTTTGCCAAGGGATCACTTACTCCCGGAGCAGGTGGTGTACTAAGTCCAAAATTTGTTAATCAACGAGATATAGCTGGCATCCAATTTCAACCTTTTGGAGGAATTGTAATGATGGAGTTTCAAGACTTTGATTATGACTAAGTCGTTTCGAAAGATGACTGCCCGGGGCTTTACTCTCATTGAAGTCATTATTTCTCTTGGGGTATTTGGGCTTATCGTAAGTGGATTATTCAGCCTTATGCCGTGGGGAGTTGAGAATGTTAGTAAGATTAAGGATCGAAGTACGGCACTTGGTCTGGTGGATGCCGTACAAGTTGAGTTGGAAAGATTAGGGTTTTCTATCGTTGAGCATGGCTCAAAGCGATTAACTGGATTGTACAACCCTTCAGCTGAGCCAGAGGATGTGGTTAATGCTGAAGTGAGAAGATTAATCTTAGTTTCTCCAAGGAAGGGAGGAAAGGCTGTCCTCGAGAGAGTCCTTGAAAGCCAACAAGTCAGGTTTGCTAATCAGTTTAAAGTCAGTCCGATCATGGTATCGGATGAACTTGACGAAGTAGTTACGGAATTAGGTGGTAATATCCAATTTAACAAGTCGCAGGATAAACCGGTATCCCTAAGGGGTTTGAAGCTCCAGCTTTTTTAACTCATGCCAGAGAAAGGTGGATCGATGAAAAAGACCGTTACTTTGCCATCATATGTTCTCAATTTGCAAAGCAACCAGCTGGGCCTGACACTCCTCCTTCCAGGCACTTTCATCATCCTTCTAATGGTTACTTGGCCTTAGAGGTCAATATCCAGTGGCCTTATAAGGTTTTTGATCCATCTGAGCCAGATGGATTTAAAATGATCGAAGAGAAATATCGGTCCAAGATTTCTTTTCCTGTAGCAATTACTAGGTGAAACATTTTTCACACGCCCATGTCTTGGATTGAAGCAAGTCGGCCCAAGACCTTGGTCGCGTCTTTCGTGCCCGTTTTAGTCGGATCAAAGGGGTTTCTGTTCACAAAATGTAAAAACCTCGATGTTATACTCGTCTTGCTCGGTTGCTTCTTGTTTAGTGGACTCGTTCAAATAGCTACCAACCTGGCTAATGATTATTTTGATTCTGTTAAAGGAGCTGACAGGATTCGTACAATTGCACCCAAAAGGATGGTCTCTTCGGGAGAAATTTCGGGAGATATTATGCTTAAGGCTGCAATCGTTCTTCTCATTTTGGCTTTTGGGGTTGGGTTAAGCACTGTTCTGATAGCGGGAGCAGACTACTGGTTTATTGCCCTTGGTCTTTTGTGTATAGTTTGTGCTATTTGGTATACGGCAGGACCATTTGCTTTGGCCTATAATGGACTTGGAGATGTTTTCGTGGTAGTATTTTTTGGACTAGTTGGAGTTGAGGGTACCAATTATTTATTATCTTGTACGATTGGGGATTCTTGGGTGGCAAAACTTGGGTTGGCTTTTTCGGTGGGTCTGCTCATCAATAACCTTTTGGTAGTAAATAACTACAGAGATCGAGAGGAGGATCTTAAAGTAGGCAAAAGGACAAGTATCGTAATATTCGGAAAAAAAATAGGAATTTTTTTATTCCTTTCAGGGTATTTAGTTCCGTGTTTTGTTGCTTTTTCCAATCACCACTACTTCTCTCTGGTCATTGTTGTAACAAGTACATGTTCGTTAATTTGTCTTATTCGAGGTAAAACAGCCAAAGAATTTAACCGTGCTCTCTCTTTGTCAGCAATGAGTGTAATTCTTTACGGCCTTACTACTTTGTTTTATTAAAATCTACTAATAATAATAAATAAATTGGGATTTCTTGTTGGGTGAATCTCCATTCCTACATTGATTTTATATTCATGTATATTCCTAAATTAACTGATTTTGATCCTTTTTCACTCGAGCGTCTTTTACAAACTTGCTTTGATCTTCCTTCCGATCCAGTTAAGTGCTGTGTCTTAATCGATTTGGACGATCCAACTTTAGTAATCGGTAAAAAGTTTCTCGATTTAGAAGGGTTGGATGTCCAAAAAAGAGCTGTCTCTCATTTTTATGAACCTTTGGGCGGAGATATCGGGAAAAAATTAAATATCTCTTCTTGTGATTTATTTTCTTTCAAAACTACTGGTGGAAGTAATTTAGACCCCGAAAATGAACTTTTTGATGTTTCTGGAAATACACTTACCTTCACGGAAGATATTTGCCCTAATTACGATCTTATCTTAGCTATAACTGATTATTCGTTAACAGCCCCACTCACGGCAATGGCCAAGAAATTTAATTTCCGCGGAGCAACTCTCCATGGTGTTAATGAGATTATTTTGAATTCTGGCCTGAGTATTGACTACCTCAAGGTGAGCAGACAAGCAGAACTATTTAGAGGTGTTTTAGATCGTGCCGATTTCTTCGACCTCTCCTTTGATTGTTTGGGGGAAAATTATAAGTTGAGAATCGATTGTAGTCAGCAAAGTGCGCAAAAAAGCCATGGTATTTGTCCCGCAGGTACTCCGGATGTTGCTAATCTCCCAGCCGGCGAAGTTTATTTTGTTCCATCAAGTGCCTCGGGTTCCTTTCCCTTTCGTTTTTCAGATGGCACTCTAGCCGAAATGACAGTTAATGACGGTGCTATCATTTCTGCTAAATTGATTCGTGGAGATTCAAACTTAGTTACTCAAAGGAATATCCAACTTAATGAAGATCCCGCTACGGGAATTATTGGTGAGCTCGGATTTGGCACTCAATTGCTTCCTTTTTCTGGCTGTGACATCCAAGATGAAAAAATCCTTGGGACTTGTCATGTTGCAACAGGCCGAAGCGATCATCTGGGAGGAAATCTAACACCTGACCTTTTTAATTCCCGGCAAAATGCTTCTCATGATGATATTCTTTATGCACCACCCAAAACCCCCGAAATTTTGGTAACTTCTGTTGAAATTCATAAAAATGGTGAAACCCACAAAATCTTAGAGGATTTTGTACCCACTCCTTATTTATTAAATCTTCTTTCTTCGGAGTATCCAGTTGATTTGATTGCAGATGTTGTTCCTGCCTAATTCATTTTTATATTAGCTGCATACTTTACACTTTTAATACTTTGCAAAATAAGCAAAGTTAGTTGAGTTTATATTATTGGCACAATGATGTGTCTTTAAATAAACTGTATGTGTCTTATTTCTTCAATTAAAGCGTATTTACATGCGGCTGTTTTTGTTCGCTTTTTTTCTTCCTGGCTGAATAGGAAGACCTACTTTTTTTGCCTTATTTTTGGGCAGAGTTTTCTCTCTGCTCAAGTCGAGCAGAGGTATTCTTTTAGCTGGGATTCCAATCAAAATGCTTTTTCTAATAACGGGGAAATATTCCCCACCTTGAATTTATTTGAAAATTGTTTTTATCTTTTTGAAGCAAGTGGTGCTGAGTTTACTATTACTGAAACAAATGGGTCGATCTTTGTTGGAAATGAAATATTTGGTAATCAAATAGGGGGAGAAAATCAGTATATCTTGCTTAAGGCATCTGCAAGTACTCCAAGTACCCTTTTTTATAAAAATTTAGGATTTCCTGACAGTTATGGAGAAATTAATATTATTCCTTACCTGGATTTCGATCTTTTAAAAATGCAAAACCCTCAGCAATTTGCTAAGTATGGAAGCAGTGTAGAAATTGGTTTTGAGGGGGAAATATTAATAGGTGCTCCCGGTTTCAATAACAACGAAGGTTTAATTGAACAAATAAGTTTCAATGACGAAGATAATTATTCCCATGAATTATCGATTTCTTCTCCTTTGAATGGAAATTTTGGTTTTGGTTCTTCAATTTCCGCTGATTTGGATACCTCATTTTTTCTAACAGGAGTTCCTAATGCAGATTCTTTTTTAGGAAAGCTTCTAAGTTTTGGCAATTCCCAGCAGACTCCAATTGAAATAGCACAAGGCTCAACTTCTGGGGATTTACTAGGTTGGTCGTCTTCAATTTCTGGTTCAAGATTTGCCTTTAGTTCTTTGTCCATGAATGATCCAAACGGGGGTTCAGTTTCTATTTATGATTTCAGTTCTGCTCAAACAATACCTTTATTCGAAAAGTTGAAACCATTGGTTTCACAATTTGCGAATGAGTTTGGCCAATCTCTTCATTTAGATGATGATCTTTTACTCGTTGGTGCTCCTGGGGAGGATGACTTAATCAGGGAGGAATCTGGCTCTGCATATATTTTTAGAATTGATGGAAACTCAACTACCCAAACTAAAATCTTACCAAGTGATCGTAGCAGTGGAGATCGTTTTGGGCATTCTGTTTACTTGAATAAGGATCTTATTTTCATAGGTGCTCCCTTTGGAGATGGTTTAATTTCTGATTCTGGAGTTTTACATGTCTTTCAATACGATGCAGAAAATTTAGAGGTTGTTGAGCTTAGTAAAATATTACCTCCGATTATTGAAGCTAATCAGAAGTTTGCCCACTCTATCGTCTCAACTGGAGATTTTATTTTTATTGCTGCTCCCAATGCAGGTGTTCACGGAGAAGTATATATATATTGTAAGTCCGAAAATTCATTTAATTGGGAACTACAGGAAACAATCAAGTTGCAGGAGTATATTACAAACTCTGACAGTGCAGAAGAAATTTACTTATCAGTCCAGGAAGGTGTTCTTGCTATTGGGCTTCCTGGCGAGTCTTCCATTCAACCAAGTTCTGGAGCGGTTAAGGTTTTTCATAATCCCGCCTGGGATTTTTCTTCTCTCCCCCTTCTTCCGCCTTTTTTCCAGAATAATTCTTTTTTATCCTACAGTGCAGTTGAGGACATCGGAATAATCGAGATTGATTTTAATGCTTCCCATCCATTTCTTTCTGAAAACTTAATTTCTTGGGAAATCAATTCCACTGATGTGCCGGAAAACACTTATGATATAAATGCGTCTACGGGAGTATTTAAATTTATGCCTCCTGGTGACCTTTCTGGTTCGGTTTCTTTTAACTTACAGGCAATTAGTCAAGGGCAACGAATGCTACATGATTTTTCCGTCGTACTTGATCCGGTGCAAGACCCACCAGTTTTCTTAGCTTCAGGTTTTTCTCTGCCGGATGCAACCGTTGGAGAGTCTTATTCTCATCTAATCGAAGCTTTTGATCCGGATGCAGATACTTTACAGTTAACTCTAGTAAGTGGTTCTTTACCCAATGGTCTTACCCTAAACAATTTCTTGATCGAAGGTATACCACTGGAAGAAGGAAACTTTAGTCTAGGGTTTAGGCTTTCGGATGGAAGTTCGGACATTGATACTACTTTTACCATAGAAGTTCACGAAAGTAATGCAGCCCCCTTGATTTCCTACAATGGGAACGGATTGGCTAGTCCATCTACTTTATCGCTTCAACTTAATGGAAAATTTTTCACTAGAAGACTGGAATACTTTAATTTCAAATTTACAAGTTTCTGATGCAGATAATGATGTAGTTAGGATGCAGGTTTTACAGAGTCCTGAGAGTGGATTTTTATCAATTCATGATACTTTCGAAAATAATGGAAACTCTATAAAATACTTTCCAAATTTTAACTTTTGGGGTGATGATTCTTTCACAATTCGCTTTTCAGACAATCATGTAGCAACCCCTAAAACGCATGACCTTACAATTAACCTATCTATTGAGTCCCGCAATTCCTCTCCTATTATAACCTCAGATGATCCATTGGGCAGTGCTTTGGAGGGAGTAACATACAGGCACACCTTTAATATTTACGATGGAGACGGTGACCTGGGCCATTTAACTTTTCAAAATCTGCCAAGTTGGCTTAATTTTGATAATGTTCGAACCATTTTTGGTAAACCTTCTCGAAGTGATTACCAAGAATCTAGTCAGAGTTTCTTTGTTACCGTATCTGACGAAAACGGCGGTAAGTTTAGTCAATCAATTAAAATTGATGTTGTCCCTGAGAATTACCCTCCTGTTATTAGTTATGAGGATGTTTCCCTTGCCTATGTTAACTTCAAGTTGATTGAAGACGGAGATCCAATAATTTTTGAATTATACCGCGTATGATCCGGATAGCAACTTATCTACTTTATTGTGGGAAGTTTCTAAATTACCCAATTCCGGGAATGTTAATGAGATCACTCAAAATTCAAGTAATGCCCAGTTCTCTTATCAATCAGATGGAAACTTTAGTGGAAAAGATACCTTAGAAGTTTTGGTTTATGAAGAATCTGATCCGCTATCTTTTGATACAATAACGATAGACTTTCTAGTTGATAATCGGGCTGATCCTCCCAGCTTTGGAAGCCAACCTTTTCCCGGCTTACTTATTAATGAACCATGGGAATTTAATGTTGAGGGAATAGATCCAGATAAATCAGATATACTGACCTTGAAGTCGTTGACCAATTTACCTGACTGGTTGTCCTTGGTCCAATCGAGTCAGCGGACTTGGACATTTAAAGGCTTTCCCCAATCAATGGATGAAGTGCCGATACATCTTGAATTATCCGATGGAAATACCACAGTAAGCCAAGAATATATCCTTGAGGTATTAAGTGAACTTGAACCACTGGAGTTTTTGGATTTAGTACCACCTAGTGTTGAACTAACAGAAGATTCAAATTGGACCTTTGCCCTGCTAAGAGTTAATTCGATTGATGAAGTTCAGGTTCGATGGAATGTTGTGCAATCTCCACAAAACGGAAATTTCATTTTTACGAAGGGCACAAATGGCTCTATTTCTGATTTAACTTATATTCCCGCAGAGCATTTCTTCGGATCAGACAAAATTATCTTGGAAGCAACTGATGGTTACAGTTCTGTGGAAGCAATCATCGAGTTTGCAGTCGAGGGCGTTGCGGATACGCCACTTTTTTTAGAAATTCCTCAAGGGATATTTTCAGTAGAAAATGAAAAATTTGATTTTCTTCTTTCATATGAAGATGGGGATGGAATTAATACTACTGAATTAATCATATCCGGCATGCCATCTTGGTTGAGTAAGGAAATGCTATCCGAGTCAACATTCTCTAGAACCTTTCGCTTTTTTGGCCAACCCAGTGTCGACCAAATTGGTTCATATGAAATGGGTGCTAATATAAAAAGTCTTAATGATAACCTTAACACCTCAACAAACTTCACCTTGCAGGTAAACTATTTGAACCAACCTCCAGTGCCTAATTTTACAAGTATTTCAGCTGAAGTATTGGAAGATAGTTCCAAGGAATGGCAGAACTTCATATCTGCCACTGATAATGAATCTGAAGCCAATGAACTAACTTGGTTTGTGAGTGATCCTGAGAATGGGCATACCGAGTATCACCAAAATGGAAATCAATTAAGTTTTAGTTATTCTCCCGATTCTAATTACTCCGGTTTGGATTATTTTTCGATAGTAGTCATAGATAACGGAGGTGCACAAAATTCACTTCCCCAACAGGTAACGATCCCAGTTTCGATTAATGTAACGCAGCTAGATGATGCTCCATTCTTTGCTTCTTCACCGCCTACAGATTCCAATCTCCCTGATGTAATTAGCTGGAATGATGAAGAAGACTATATATATGAATATTGTGGTCGTTGATTCTGATTGGCCTTGGCAAGGTTACCCCGAAATTCAACTTCGATCCTCACTCCCAACATTGGGCAAAATGGAATAATCTTGGGCAAGGACGAGCTTTAATATCTGGGTCACCTAAATGGTTTGATGAGGGGAATTACACTTTTTCGATTGAAGCACGCAGCGGGAATGATTTAATCCGCCAAGATTTTTCACTTGTAATTAGAGTGGATGATTATCCACCAAGAGTTCAGACTTCGTCAGGCTCAGAGATAAACGGCGCCATCAAGTCTTCATTGTTGAAGATGATCATCGTGGAGAAGTCAACGAGGCAGTGCTTGATTTGCGTGCCTATAATCCTGATGAGCAACCTGGGGACAGCTTGGGCTGGCGTATACTTGTGGAGCCATCCAGTGGTGCAACTATTTCAAATTTAGAGTCTATGAAAAACGGGGAATTTACAATGATTTCAACTTTTAATTATTTTCCGCCGTTACATTTTAACGGTATTGATAGATTTGTTTTGGTTGCTGATGAAGGAGACCGACTTACTCAGGTTCCTTTCGAAGTACATGTGAAATCAGTCCAGGACGCACCTATATTTACATCTAACTCACCCTTGGAGATCACCGCTGCTTTAGGAAGTTACTTTGAGGAAGAAATAAACGCTTATGATCCGGATAAGCAATTAATTAACTTCAAACTACTTTATCCTCCAAGGGATTCAAAGTGGTTGCAAATAAAGTCTCACACAAATGATAGTAATGGATCTATCATTACAATCGGTGGAGTCGTTCCATGGGAAAGTAGCAGTGGGTCTTACACTTTGATCGCGTCGGATCCGTCCGGAAGGTTTTCGCTTACTAAATATTCAATTGGTTACTGACTAAAATTTAAGGGAGGTTTCAGTTTAAGTCCTTTCAACCATTTTGGCCGATTTAATATCGGGTGACAAATGGGGTAAAACTTTGTTTAAAATTCCTTGGAAATCTAATCCATAAAGTCTTCTGAGTGCATCTACATCGGTTCCATGTGGAATGAATTTGTCGGGCCAACCTATACGTGAAACGGGAGTCTGGATATTAGAATCTTGAAGAAACTCCACTACTGCAGATCCAAATCCTCCTGCTAGTACATTATCTTCAAGGGTTATAATCCTTTCGTGACTCAGTGCATGTTTCATCAATAGCTTTTCATCTAGAGGTTTAATGAAGCGGCCATTGACCACGGTAATATTAATACCGTATAAAGAGTTCAGGTGGTGGTGTAATTGCTCTGCAATAGATACAAAATCTCCAAGAGCCCAAATTGCTAGATTCTCACCTTCCTTTAGGCAGGCAGCTTTTCCTAGAGACAAGGGATATGCAGTGGTCGTATAATTAATTTTGGCACCAGTTCCTTTTGGATATCTGATGAAAGTTGGTGAATTGGAGTTCACTCCCAATTCGATCATCGGATGAAGTTCGTCTGTACTCACAGGCTGCATTATCACACCATTTGGTACGCATCTAAGGTAAGATAAATCAAATAATCCATGATGAGTCGGCCCGTCGTTGGGTGATAGACCGGCACGGTCCAGGCAAAAAGTAACAGGTAGATTTTGCAAACATACATCATGAATGATTTGATCATAAGCTCTTTGAAGAAAGGTTGAGTAGATTGCACAAACGGGTCGCATCCCTTTCGTGGCCATGCCTGCAGCCATAAGAACTGCATGTTCTTCAGCAATCCCCACATCAAAAAAACGATCAGGGAAAGCTTTGTTCATAGGGCTGAGACCTGTACCACTGGGCATAGCCGCAGTGATCCCAACAACTTTTTCATTATGCGTAGCAATCTTAACTAACGAATCACCAAAAGCGTCTTGGAACTTTTCTGGAGCTCCATTCGGTTTTTTTGAAGTTTCAGTGCTGAGTGGGTTGAAGGGTGGGGCACCGTGCCACTTCTCGGGTTCATGGATAGCCGCAGGAAAACCTTTTCCTTTTTGGGTTAGTAAATGCAGTACGATCGGCTCGTCTGATTGCTTGGCGAATTCGAAAAAGTGAACAAGTGATGTAACATCGTGCCCATCAATAGGTCCCAGGTATCGAAGACCTAATTTTTCGAAAATGCTAGATGGAGCAAGCAATTCTTTGGTGTCCCGTTTGGCTTTTGATATGAATTTTATGAGCGAATCTCCTCCAGGGAATTGAGTAAGGAAACTTTCAGCCTCTTTGTGAAATTTCGAATAGATCGGATTGGTTATTAGCTCGTTAAAGTATTTTGAGAAAGCCCCGACATTTTTTGCGATTGACCATTTATTGTCGTTGAGAATGAGGATGAATCTTTTGGTGGTCGAAGCTATGTTGTTTAATGCCTCAAGGGTAACACCGCATGTAAAAGCTGCATCTCCAGCTACTGCTACTACATGGTTTGACTCACCAGATAAGTCGCGTGCGGCACACATTCCAAGTGCGGCGGATAGGGCAGTGCCAGCATGCCCGGCACCAAAAGAATCGTGAATACTTTCATCTCTGGAAAGAAAGCCACTGTATCCTTGGGATTGTCTTAAATCATCAAATTTCGGGTCGTTTCTTCCGGTCAGCAGTTTGTGAACATATCCTTGGTGGGAGACATCCCAAACGAAGGAGTCATTGGGAGAATCAAATGCAAGATGCAAGGCAACGGTTAGTTCAACAACTCCCAGGTTTGGCCCAACATGTCCGCCATTTTCAGAGGTAACGGAAATAATCTTATCTCTAATTTCTTGGCAAAGTGTCGAGAGTTCATCTTTCCCGAGTTTTCGTAAGTCTTTTGGGCCTTTAATTTTGTCGAGAATCATTTTGCTCATCGCTTGAGATATCAGTTGTAGCCTCTTTGATTTTCAATTCTGCGTCATCTAGCTTTTTACGACAAATGCTTAAAAGTTTGACCCCTTTTTGATAGTTTCCAACAAGAGAATCGAGTTTAAGATCACTGTTCTCCATGTTGGATACAATTTCATCCAGTTCTTGGATGGCTTGTTCAAAGTTAATTTCGCCTGATGGTTTTGTCGAACTCACGATGTAGGTTCATTATGCCTTTGATTTGATTTGTAGCAAACTAAGAAAGTAGAGATAGCTAGGTGGACAGAATTTAATTTGTCTATAAGGTAGCGAACTATGACATTTCTACAAATTTTACTTACTGTGCTTATTTGTACCAGGTATTTATTCGAACGTATCTTGGCTTTCTCTAATGTAAAAACCGTTAAGGCCAACCTAGAGAAATTACCAGACGAGGTTACTGGCTATATGGCCGAAAAAGACTGGCAAAAATGCTCAGAATATACCTTAGCCAAATCAAGGTTTTCTGCTTTTGAGGATTTATTTTCTTTGTGCCTTTCCCTATTCATTTTATTTTTTGCCCTTCCGTGGGTCTTTTTCAACTGGCCGACTGGTAAAGATAGTCCTATTTGGGAAATATCTTTGCTTGTATCAAGTATGGTCCTCGTGCTTCAACTTCCGGGGTTCGTTTTTGACTGGTTCCGCCAATTTAGCTTGGAACAGAAATTTGGTTTCAATAACCAGACACAAAACCTATGGATTATGGACAAGATTAAAGAAACTTTATTATCTTTTGTGTTTCTTGGTCTAATGATTGGAGTATTGGTGTTTTTTTACAGAGAATTTTCAGCATTTTCTCCGAATTATTGGTGGTTTTGGTCATTTGGAGGTGTATTTTTTCTTCAACTGGCACTGATGGTTTTATGGCCAAGGTTTATTCTTCCCCTGTTTAATACTTTATCTCCGTTAAATGATGATGGCCTAAGTGAAAAATTGCATAACTTAGCAAATAAGACAGGCTTTAAGGCAAAGGAAATACAAGTCATCGATGGGAGCAAAAGGTCGGGGCATTCTAATGCTTTTTTTACGGGTTTCGGAAGATTCCGTAAGATAGTACTTTACGATACACTCTTGGAACAAATGAATGAAAGTGAAATTGAAGCGGTTGTGGCCCATGAGATCGGTCATTATCGCTTAGGTCACATCCCTAAGCGGTTGGCTCTTTCATTGATTTTTGGGTGGGGGTTCTTTTACTTACTCCACATTCTTTTGAGTTCAGATTGGTTAATTACACAACTCAACCTTTCGGATGAACTTGTTGGAGCATTTGCGCCAGTGTTTCTAATCGCTTTATTTTTCGGAGGTTGTTTTTCCTATTGGTTAAATCCGTTATCTAATATGCTTTCCCGTAAACATGAATTTGAGGCAGATAAGTTTGCTGGTGAAGCAATTGGAGGTGCCAGTGCTTTAAAATCTGCTCTGCGGAAATTATGTACAAAAAACCTTAGCTATCCTTTGCCCCATCCTTGGTTGTCTTACTTTCATCATTCACACCCAAGTTTACCCGAGCGAGAACTGAATCTTTCTCAAGTTAATCAGTGATTATATGCTTAGGTTTAGACTCATTTAATTTCTGATTTCTTCGCCTCAAAAAATAAGTATGAATGAGTATGCTGGATAGTACTCCTGCCAAGTTCATTATTACATCTGCTGTAGAAGGGAAACGGCGAGGAATAAAAAACTGGCTAAATTCATTTAGAATTGCAAATGAGATACAGATCAAAAGGCTTTTAACTAAGTTTCCGTACCGATAGTCTTTCCTTCTCAAAAACCATGTCCATAACCAAGCGAATACGAAAAAAAGCGGGAAATGACTCAAGTCTTGTAACCAAAATGGGTAATTAAAAAGTTCTTCTGAAATATAAAGCAAGAAATCGTGTGCTGAAATTTCTTTCAAAGTTTCAGGCTTAGGGAATCCAGTTAATGTTTGTATGATTAAAGTGTAACCTAGGGGGACAAAGACCCAAAGGGCCGAGTGATTAGGAGCTACTAAGCAATTAAATCTTTTGGGTGGAATGGGCATCTACAATAATAAAAGTGCTAAACTCTTTGACTTGAAAATATTTCCTTATCATTAAATACACCTTTATGCCGATCTACGAATTTTATTCTCCTGATAATCACAAAATCTATTCTTTCTATTCTCGCACAATTAAAAACTCTGATATTTCTCCCCTATGCCCTGATGGTGAAAAATTAGAAATGCGAAAAATGATGAGTGCTTTTTCTGTTACAGGAAAAGGGGAGGGTGGGGATGAAATTAATGACGAGTCGAGTGATGCTTCTGAGGCTGATCCATTTTCTAAACTAAGTGATGCCCAATCTTCTAGCGTTATGAAAGAAATGGAGAATGCGATTTCAGGCATGGACGAAGAGAATCCTGACCCTCGTCAAATGGGTTCACTGATGCGTAAAATGTGCGAAATGACTGGTGAGAAAATGGATGGCGTAATGGAGGAGGTTGTCAGGAAATTAGAAGAAGGTGCCAATCCCGAAGAATTGGAGGAAAGTTTAGGGAGTGCCATGGAAGATGCTGATGGAAATCAAGATGGGACAGAATCTTCCATAGATGGTAACTTAAAGAAGGATAAACCAAGCAGGAACCTGACTCGTGACCCAAAACTTTATGAGTTTGAAGATTACTTATCTCCCCCTAAAAGCTAAAGCTGTGAAGTATTTTCAATGGTTATGTCTCTTCATCATTTTAGGGTGTGACGACGGGCAATTAGCTAGGAACAACGATTTTAATGGAACAGAATCTGATTTTGTAGAAAGTTTTGAATTTACTGAATCGGTAAGTTCAGATGTAGGAACACCTACTTTGCTAGTTGATCGTAGCTCGGGTAAGCCTTACACCGGCCATGTCGATCGACTTGGTAACCATCAGTCAACTAGCCAAAAATATTTGAATGGACTGCTCAACGGTAAAAGCATTAAGAAATCTCCCGATGGCTCTTGGGTAGAGGCGCAATACCTGGAGGGTCAGCTGCATGGGCCGATGAGGTTTTACGATGCTGATAGTAATATAAGGACCGAAATGTTTTATGAAAATGGCAAGTTAGTGCCGGGTAATCCCCTTTAATTATTGATCTTCTCTCCTTGGATCGAGGGGGAGGTAAAAGAAAAAAGATGTGCCTTTGCCCGGTTTTGAATTGAATCCAATCGTTCCTTTGTGGTCCTCGACAAAGAGTTTGCAGTTGTAAAGGCCGAAGCCTGAGCCAGCACTCGAGTCTTTGGTTGTAAAAAATGGATCAAATATTTTGTCTGCAATATCAAGTTGAATTCCGGACCCATTATCAGAAATGATAACTTCTGCCCCGTCTTTTAATACTTTGGTTCGTTTACCTCGGTGGTTTTCAGTTAGTAAATCGCCCCGCGAAACTTTTCTTAAAGTAATTTTAATTTTACCTCTTTTAGCAATTACATCGCGGGCATTAATGACTAAGTTTAAGATTACCTGCCTAAATCCAGTTTCTTCGATATAGGCCAACATTGGTTCTTTAGAGAACTTAGTTATAATTTTTGCACTAGGAGGTATTAGAATGCCAACAAGGTCCATTTGGTCACTCAAAAGGGTTTTTAGATCATGGAGAGAACGAGTTGCTGGTTTGTCCCGATGGAGGTCGATAATACGACGAACTAGCTTTTGTGCCTGTAAGGCACTTTTTTTAATCTGCCCCATCCCGTTTGCCATGGGGTCATCCTTTTTCATCATTGAATAGTAAAGTTCACTAATAGAAAAAATACCTGCCATAAGGTTGCTAAAGTCATGGACGAGCCCATTTGTTAAGGTTGCCAACCCCTCCCTCCATACTGAATTGGTAAGCCGGTGCTCGGCAATCGCTTGTCTTGTTATGTCAATAAAAACACCATCAAAACCTAATGTTTTATTTGTTGCAGTTATGATGGGAGTGCGAACATCTAAAAGGTAGATGATTTTGTCTGCAGGTGGAATCCGAATTCGATAACTTAAACTAAAAGTTCCATTGATTTTTTCGTGAGAAGTTAACTCTCTTTGGAAGTGAGCTCGATCTTGTTCGACAATTTTTTCAAGAAAGAGTCCACCATTCCTATACATTTCTTTGTAATCTAAAGGAAATAGTTTTTGTACTCCTCTTGAAAGATAGCTAAAAGTCATGTCTGGTCGTTGGGTAAAAAAGATCCCAGGAAAGTTGCTTACATAGTCAGACAGGCGACTTTCAGCTTTTTGGAGTCGAATGAGTGTATTCGCAAGCGCTCTTGGATCTTTCATTAAATCTCCCAGGAAAGCTTTTCTGAGTGATTCGTGGGGAGCCAGGGATGTGGAGATAGCAAGCACACCTAAAGTCTCGTATTTACAATAAACCAAGCTTAAGCCAATAGATGATTCTCCTTCAGTAGAAGAGATCGGCAAAAACTTTTCGAACGAATCCAGGTGAAAGTTTTGATCAATAACGAGGCTCCAACTAGGGTCTATACTAGTAACGAGTTCGTAAAAATTTCGACTTAGAAGATTATCAGTGGACTCTCCTATCCATGCGGCAAAGGATTCTGCCGATTGGATAATACATCCTCTGCCATCCAAGGCGACTTGGCTAATTTCAAAATTGGGAATTTTCAAGTTACCTTCATAGGTATAGCTTCGCTTCCAGCAAAAAGGCAATCTTAGTTCTTCCAGTGTCACATTAAACCAAAATATTTCCTGAAAATTAAGCCTCTATTTGGCACGATGTTTGCATTGTATTCGCCGATGACTGCCATTCTTGACAATCTTTACAGCCAGGAAAACTACCTTGTTTCTAAGAAACTGCTGGATGCTACTCACCTCAGGCATGAGGCTTTGTCCAACAATTTGGCCAATGTGGAAACTCCTGGTTTTAAAAGAAGAGACCTTCCAGAGAATTTTTCTGTTGAATTAAGAAGGGCAGTAGATCGTAAGGATTTTCGCCGCGTCAAGGGAATGTACCCTCGAAGTGTTGAGGATCGACAAGCTAAACCGGTTCGTATGGATGGGAATACTGTTCAACTAGACGAGGAGATGCTCGCGATGAACCGGAATGCTTTAAACTATGAGTATTTATCCAACTCAGTTGGGGGAACATTGAAGGAATTAAACTTAGCCATTAAAGGTAGAATTTAAGACTTATGACTATGAATCTTATTCCAGGGGTCGAATCGACAGGCAGTGCATTGTCTGCAGAAAAAATTCGCCTCGAAGTTATTGCCCAAAATATCGCTAATTCCAATACGACTCAAGATGCGTCAGGAAAGGTTTACCAACGCAAGGAAGTTGCTTTTGAAGAGTTTGTAAAAATCCCAGAGCGTCGGACTCCAGGATATGTAGACGAGAACCTCTATCAGGGAGTTCGTGTGGTTGATGTTTACGATGATCAAACACCTGGAAGAATGATTTTTAATCCCGGACATCCCCATGCTAATAAGGACGGGATGGTTGAAATGCCTAATGTTGATGTTTCTAGAGAAATGATTGACCTTATAAGTGCTTCTCGAGCTTACGAAGCCAACCTTTCAGTTGTTAAAACCTCGCGTCGCATGGCTCAGCAAGCCTTGGCGATCGGTAGATAAAACTTTTTTTATTATGGACGCAGTATCATCCCTACCATCTCTCAATGATTTGCTTAGGCAAAACCCTAATCTTAATCCGCAAAAGTTCTCTAACAAAATTGGATCTGAACAGCATTCGTTATCCGGTATTTCCCAAACCGGTCGAATATCTTCCCCAATTATAGATAAAACAACTCCTACAGATCGGGTTACTGCACCTGGCTTTTCGGAAATGTTTGAAAAATTCGTTCGTGGTGTTGATCACAAAAAGAAGGTTTCCGCTAAAGAAACTCAAGATCTTATCCTTGGAAGGTCGGACAATATACACGAAGCTGTGGTGAAGTCAGAAGAGTCCAAGGTAGCGTTTAATTTAATGATAGAAGTCAGAAACAAACTTGTAGATTCGTACAAAGAGCTTATGCGAATGCAGGTCTAGAATTTGTAATATTTTATGAAAGAAAGATTAAACAGATTAGGAGAAATTTGGAATGCTCTGTCTACCTCTCAAAAGTTTACTATGGCTGGAGCTTTTGCCGGTGTACTCATTGTTAGTGCGGCAATTTTGTCTTTTTCTGGTGGGAGTAAAGATCTTAGGCCTTTAGTAAGTGGTGCAGATGCAGCTGATTTAGGTGAGGTAACCGAAGTTCTAAAGGCCAATCAGATTGAGTTCGAGTACGGTTCTGGTGGCGATTCTATCTTGGTTACTGCAGACAAGCTTGCTGCGGCACGGATGGAACTTGCGATGAAAGGCCTGCCTAAGAGTGGGGATGTCGGTTACGAAATTTTTGACGAAGGTAATTTTGGGATTAGTGACTTCGTTCAGCGAACTAATCATACCCGTGCCATTCAAGGGGAGTTGGCCCGAACTATTTCTATGATGGATGCAATCAGATCTGCGAAGGTCTTTGTGGTAAAGCCAGAAAATAATCTTTTGCTCAGCGAAGACCCTAACGACCGTCCAAGTGCGTCTGTTTATGTTGATACTGGGGGTAACACCTTGGATAAAAGCAATGTGAATGCCATACAGTTTTTAGTAGCACGTTCAGTAAAAGGAATTAATAAATCCAATGTAGCAGTACTTGATAATCAAGGAAATCTTCTTTCAGATGAGGGAGAGGTTGAGGGGGCTGCGGGAGTAGTTGGTCAAATGATGAAAGCATACCAAGCTCAAGAACGTAGACTTGAAGAGAAAATTGAAACTATGCTTGCCCGGATTGTGGGCAAAAATAATGTAGTCGCACGAGTTTCTGTAAACCTTAACACCAAATCTTCGACTCTTTTAGATGAACAATTTGACCCAGAAGGACAGGTTCCAAGAACGCAAACTTCTGATAAGGACATGGCTACAACAGTCGAAACCAAGCCTCAAAATAGAGGTGCAGGAATGGGTGCCAATGTGCCTAATGTTAGCCAAGATGCAACAGAACAAGAAGCCCTTATGGCTCAAAGCGATGAAAAGCGTGAAAGTAAGACCACTGACTTTGAAATTAGTCGTACACTTAGGGAAGAAGTTCAGGAACCGGGTTCCATTGTTGGGCGAAGTGCTGCTGTTCTTATTGCCAAAGGTGAGTCTCCGAGAACCACCCAAGAAATTGACGGTATTCGCGATGCCGTGGTGAATGCAATTGGGGCCCGTTTTGATCAGTCCGATCTCAGTACTCATGTTACTGTTCACGAGGTTGAGTTTCTGCCTGCTTTTGTTGGTCCTGCTGGGGAAACCCTGAACCAGTTTCAACAAATACTTGATACCTATGGACCGCATTTGAAAAACTTACTTGGTGTGGTGCTCGCTATAGCAATTTTTGTAGTTTTCTTGAGAATGCTCAAGAAATTCAAGCCAAGTGATGCTGAAGTTCAGGTCCTTAATGAAGATGACCAGCAATTACTCTCTGGCACTAGAAGTTTGGGTAGTGGCTTAACACCAGAACTTCTAAATGATTTAATTCAGGAAAAGCCTGACAATGTAGGTACAGCTTTGAAAAGATACTTAGAGACGGGTACGACTCGGTAATTTTGATTCGATCTTGGGTTAAGTATGGACGAATTAGAGGAAGAAGAAGAAAGCGTTTCCGAACGCTATTCAAGGTTGTCCAGGCATGAGAAACTAGCCCTCTTGATGATTGCTTTAGGTCCTGATGCCTCCTCCACTCTGCTAAAGCGTTTTGAACAAAAGGATGCGGATAGTATTTGTAAAAAAATTGCAGATTTCCCATTGGTTAATCAAGAGATGAAGGATTGTGTTTTGGATGAGTTTTCAGAAATTATAGAATCCAGTGTGAATTCAAACTTAGGGGGGTTATCTTTTGCTAAAAAAACCCTTGAGCTTGCCCACGGGGATTTTAAGGCGAATAATATTTTGAACCGCATTTCCCCAGTTCGAGACACTCTCGAATTTATGGAGGATATTAAAGAGATGGATCCTGGTCAGATTTACAATGTATTGCGCTTGGAACAACCTCAGACAATAGCATTTATTTTATCCAATTTAGACGCTGATAAAGGGTCTGAAGTGTTATTGATGATGCCACCTAATGTTCAAGAACAAGTGGTTGAAAGGGTGGGGGGCATGGAAACAACTCCACTTGCCCAGGTTGAGCTTGTTGCCAGCACCCTTGGTGCGAGAATCGGCCAAAAAGGCCAGTCTCCCCGGGTTGTTTCTGGTGGAGTAAAAGCAGCTGCCGATCTATTGAACTGGTTTGATAAGGAACAAAGCAAGGAACTTTTGAAAAGTATTGAGAAAAGAAACCCCAAACTTGGTGGTTCAATTCGTCAGAGAATGTTCCGTTTCGAAGATATTGTACGTCTTAGTCCAGGTGATATTTCCAAAGTTACCAAGGAGGTCGATCAAGATGATTTGGTCATTGCTATGAAAAATGCTTCTCCCGAGCTTAAAAAAGCGATTTATTCGACTATGTCCAAGCGAGCGGTTGAAGCCTTGGAGGAACAACTTGGATTCCTCGGACCTAAGCGCCTTTCTGAAATCGAATCTGCACAAGATCGTGTCATACAAATCCTCCGAGAACTTGAGGAAGACGAAGAGATTATCTTGGATACCGGAGGAAGCGACGTTGTCGTTCAATAAAAAAGTTTCTTTCCCTATTGATCTAAAGGGATTTAGTGTAAGATCAGTTTCTTCTCCGCCCGTTCCAATTGAAAAGGTTGCTGAACAATCAGATCAAAAATTTGAAGAAGGTAAGAAAAGTGCTGCTGACTTTTATCTTGCTGAGATAAACAAACTTAGGAATGAGTACGCAGCCAATCAGCAAAGTGTCCTGGAAAACCTAAATAAAAAAACGGATCACACCCTTGATCAATTAAATGAAAACCTTCCCGATTTGGTTATGGAAATTATTGAAAAAATAATTCCAGGTATTGAATTGGGTGCAAGTGAGGTTGAGGGAATTGTCCGTTCCTTAATCGGCGAATTTGCGGATGAAGATGAAAACCTTCAAGTGTTTCTTTGTCCTGAAGATCTAAATCTTCTCAAGGCCATGGGCAAAGAGATAAATGATCAAGAAGTCGACGACAAGAATGCTTCGCAAGAGGAGGATGGTTTTGCGAGTGCGATTGCGGGAATTTTTGATAATTTGGATGGCGAAGAGGCAATTTTAGCAGATCTTCCCAGAGTGAAATTTTTCGAGGACGCATCCTTATCCAAGGGAGATTGCCAAGTGAAGAGCAAGTTTGGTCTTTTGGACGGTAGAATCGCTACTAAGATGCGAAAGGTAAGAGAGGAACTGACTGGAAATGGTTAATTCTTTGTCAGAAAGATTTTCTTTTTTGCAGGATGGTGTTCGAGGTGTTCGAACCTTTGACAAAGTTGGCGTAGTCCGCCGTGTAACTGGTTTAGTAATTGAATCCGAAGGTCCGGAAACCTCAATTGGTCAAGTTTGCTCAATTACATCTGATCGGAGTAGCGAGAAAATCGAAGCCCAGGTTATTGGTTTCCGTGAAAATGTTGTTCTTTTAATGGCTTTAAGTAGCATCCATTTAATCCATCCTGGTTGTAAGGTGATTTCTCGACGAAATTCGAATGAGGTACCATACGGACCATCCTTACTCGGCAGGATTATAGACGGTATGGGTCGGCCGATTGATGGGAAAGGCCCTTTGGTTGCTCCTTCTCGTGATGGATTTTATGCAGACCCGCCTAATCCTTTGTCTAGATCCAGGATTAAAGAGCCTTTTGCTTCAGGGATTAAGTCGATAGATTGTTTTGTCCCCATGGGAGTTGGGCAAAGAATGGGAATTTTCGCTGGAAGTGGTGTGGGGAAATCCATTCTTTTAGGCATGATTGCCAAGGGTTCAGATGCCGATGTAAATGTTATTTCTCTTGTAGGGGAAAGAGGTCGTGAATTACGAGAATTTGTTGAAAGCGATCTAGGTGAAGAGGGATTAAAAAAATCCATTGTGGTTGTTTCAACTTCTGACCAACCGGCACCCATGAGAATTCGTGCATCTATTTTAGCAACTGCAATTGCTGAAGGGTTCCGAAATGAAGGTCAGAAAGTTCTTCTACTGATGGATTCCCTTACCAGGTTTGCCATGGCTCAAAGAGAAATTGGACTAGCCTCTGGAGAACCCCCAGCGTCAAGGGGCTATGTGCCATCTGTTTTTTCACTGTTGCCCAAGTTATTAGAGAGAACCGGTACGAGTGAATTAGGTGCAATTACTTCAATTTACACCGTTTTAGTTGAAGGGGACGACATGAATGAACCAGTCGCCGATGCTGTTCGCGGTTTTTTGGATGGCCATATTGTTCTTTCCCGAAAACTTGCAAATGCAAACCACTTCCCTGCAGTTGATGTCTTGAGCAGTGTTAGTCGTTTGGATCGGTCGGTTTGCAATGAAGAGGAGTTGTCCTTAATTTCCCAAGCGAGAGATCTTCTATCCACTTATCATCAGAATGAGGATATGATTAATGTTGGTGCATATGTGAAAAACAGTAATCCAAAAATAGATCTTGCTATCGATAAATTTACAGGAATCCAAGATTTCTTACGACAGAGGTTTGATGCCTTATCCAAGCGCGAGAATGCTTTTTCTGAATTGAGGACTGTACTTAGATGAAATCATTTGTGTTCAAACTAAAAGCACTTTTACGCCTCAAAGAGAATAAAAGAGATGTGGCTCTGTCTCAGTTTGCGGGTTCGGTACAGGAGGTAGAGAAACTAAATACCAAGTTAACAGAAGCCCGGGATAGGCAAGAGGTGGTTTTTCAACTTATGCAGGAAAGACAAAAAGGGACTTTTCGAGGTCAGCAAATTCAGTCTTTGCAAAGCAGTTTGGACTTAGAGCGTGAGTGTATTTCCAAGATCGAATTGGAGCTTAAGCAAGCCCAGGAAATTAAAGTTTCTAGAAGGGAAATATTTTTAAGTAAAGACTCAGAATATAAAGCCGTTCTAAAGCTGCAAGAAAAGCAAAAAGAAGCCCATTATTTCCAAGAAAATTCAAAAGAACAAAAAGAACTCGAAGACATTATCGGTGCTAGATTTCTTTTTCAAAGAATAAACCGCCAAGCCTAATTTATGAAATTCTCTGCATCTGTTATTGTCCTCCTTGCCGTCTTAATGTCCGTTGCTAGTGCCGGGCTTATGTTGTTTTTAAATTTTGACGATCTTTTCAAACTAGCTCCGGTAGTTAAAGCGGAGTTTACCAGCGTTGAGTTCGATGCAGATGATACCAGTTATTCTCCTGCAGAAACTCATTCAATGAATCAATTATCCAAGGAATTATCCTTATTGAAAGATAAGCTTTTGGAACGAGAGAAAGACTTGGACGCCAGAGAATCCGCTCTTTCGATGGATCTTGAATCCTTGGAAAAACAGAAAAGAGAACTTAACCGGATCCAAGACGATTTGTCCTCACGGCTTGCCGAGTTTGAGTCTAAGAAGGGGAAAGATTTAAGTGAGGAGAAATTAAAGGAGTATAAGGACACAGCTAATAGGTGGATCGAAATGGGACCTGAAGTGGCAAGCGTAGAAATCCAAAATTGGAGACAAAAAAGGAGGTTTGAAGAGGCTCTAGGAATTTTTGAAATGCTTAAAGCAGAGGATAAAGCTCCGATCATCGCATTTATGTTAAATAGTGATCAGGATGATCTAATCGAGTTGGCAGATGCACTAGCGATGAGAGATCGTGGGCTTCTACCAAGTGTAAGTATGGAGTAATCAGCTATGACTGAAGTTTCTTTTAATCCTAGCACCAAAGGCCCTTCGCAAGGTCATCAGGCTATGGGGTCGGCTGGTTCTTTTTGGTTACCCCCAAAAATGCGTGCTGAAACTTTTAATTCTAATTTACAAAAATTCAGCACATCTTCTAATAAAGTTTCGAAAGTTTCTGAAAAAGGGAATAATCATATTTCTCATTCAGCTGTAAGCAAAGATTCTCCCAAAGCTAATTTTATAAAGCCTAACTCTGGAGCTAATCACGAAGGTTCCGGTTCATCTGTGAAGGCATCTAAATTCGGAAATTTAAGTTTTCATGGTCGCCAAGCCTTAGCATTGAAAGGGCAAAGTTCACCCTTGAATTCTTCGACGCCTTCGAAAGTGATTCCTCAGACTTATGCACATTCGAATCCAACATCGATGTTTGCTCCTCAATCTAAGATTTCGGGTTCTGTGTCCCAACAAATCCCAACCGTTTCTGGCCAGAATGTAGGTACAAGATTAAGTAAGATTGTCGATTTAGGTTTTGGTGGCACACAAAGTGCTACTTCTTATTCTAATCTTGATGATCCCACCTCTCATAAAAAACCAAAAAACTCATTCAATGATAATGAGCTTACTCACTCTAATCCTTTATCTCATGACGAACTTCTTGATCATGTTGAAGGTTCGTTTGTTACAGGTGGTATTGGTTTTTCTCACAATAATGGAATTCTTCGTTTTGCGTTTTCTCTCGACAATGGAAGTTCAGTTTCGGTCCGTATCGAGAAAGCAGCCAATGATTTCAAGATTTGTTTCATTTCCGATAATTCAGAGACTCGTGACTTCTTAGCAACTAAGCTTCTTTCCTTTTCCAATAACCTTCCAATTCCAAGCGAGCATTCTTTAAACACCCATATATTTAGTTCTTACAAAGAAATGGACCATGCCTTTTCCAATAAACAAATTTCACCATGATTGATACAATTTCCAATTCTGCTCTTTTGAATAATCAACCAAGCCTCTCAGCTAAAGATGCATCCGAGAGTAATAGTCAGTTGAAAATGGATGACTTCCTGCAATTGCTTACAAGTCAAATTACGAATCAAGACCCTTTGGAACCCATGAAAGATACAGAATTTATCTCTCAAATGGCTAATATCGCTTCTCTCGAACAAATGCAGCAGTTCACTCAAGGGTTTTCAAAATTCGCAGACTCGCACGGTGAAATGCTCGCCCAAACTTATTTGGGCAACCGTGTGGAAATTCTTTCCGATAACAAAGAAGTTAATGGAATCGTGGAAGCCGTAAACCGCTCTGATGACGGTACAATTGAAGTTGTTGTAAATGGGGATTCTTATGATCCTTCAAGTATTAAACGGGTTGAATTGGTCAACTCTGATAAGTAATTTTGTATGATTCCTTCACTCCAAAACGGTGTATCTGCCCTCAAAACTTTTTCTGAGGGATTACAAGTTCTCAGCAACAATATAGCCAATGTTAATTCCCTTGGCTATAAATCTGCCAGAGCCAACTTTACTGACAATTTTTATATTCATCAAAATAACCCCGGACCTGCTGTAGATGGAGAACCACGAAATACTACAAGAAACTATGGTTCTGGGGTAAGCGTGGGTTCTTTGTCCTCCAATTTTAATCAAGGTGTTATCGAGAATACTGGTCTTGATTTAGACTTAGCTATTCAAGGGGAAGCTTTGCCCAATGCAGGAGGTTTTTTTGAAGTCATTGACCCAGATTCTGGTGAGATTTTTTACACAAGAGCCGGTGCTTTTGAATCAACTGCAGAAGGTATAGTTGTTACCCGCGATCAAAATCGTTTCCAATTAACCGACATTGAAGGTCAACCTCTTCTTCTCGGTCTTCAAGAGGGCGAGGATTTACTAGCACGCCGAATTGACGAAGATGGAGTAGTTAGCCTTATTGTCCACTAAAGATGGGCAAGACTCAATTCGGGTTGCGGGGCAAGTAAAGATCGCCAACTTCCAAGCCCCTCAGTACCTTCAGCGAACTGGAAATGGTTTTTATTCCAATGGTCAACTAGGAGATAATTTTGCGGGTTTAGTGGATAATTCAATTCCAGGTTCTGGTTCGAATGGAAAGATTAAACAATACGCCCTTGAACTTTCTAATGTCGACCTGACGAACGAATTTGCTATGATGATAAGTCACCAAAGATCATTTCAAGCTGGTTCGAGAATTGTGACCACTTCAGATGCCATTCTTACGGAAGCAGTCAACTTAAAGCGTTAACCCTTAAACCTCTTTCCCAAATGTGTGCAGACCAACTAGATGAGCTACCAACCAATGAAAGTGAGAAGAATTCCGGCGGCGGGAATTTGGTTCCAGCTTTAATTGCAATAATACTTGCTCCGGCATTGACTGTGGCAGCAATGACTTTTGTGATTAAAATGAATAAGCCAGAACAGGTCGTAAAAGACCAAATTATCGAAGGTGGTCAACCTTTGAATATGGAACCTTCTGGAGAAGAAAAATTCTACGAATTAAAGCAACTCATAACTAATTTGGGTGGTCCAATCAAATCTCGTTACATTAATATCGAACTCAGAATGGAGGGTCTTGCTGGAGACTTTGAGAAAGTTTTGGAAATGAATGAGCACCGTATCCGTGACAAGGCACTCTCAATAATGGGTGGATACACTTACGAAGATGCTCAACTGGATGGGTTTCAAGAACGAGTTAGAATTGATTTAAAGAAATCATTTTCTATGGTACTTAGAAAATATCGAGATGGAGAAAGTGATTTGATTCGCCAAATTTATTTCACTCAATTTGTGGTTCAATAACTAATATTTGTTTCTCATGCCTGATTCCGATAATTTTGAAGACGAAAGCTTTGATGTCGATGAACTGAGTGGCAAATCTGGTGGTGAACAGTTTATATTTTTGCACGATGGTACTAAGGTCTCAGACTCATCTGATTTAAAAATTAAGAGCTATGATTTTACGAATCCAATTGTATTATCTGAAGCAGATCTTGCTCTTCTAAAAACAAAATCTGAACAGTTTGTCTATTACCTTTCAGGGCATCTTTCGATGTTCTTGCGTACAGAATTTAATCTGGAACTTGAAGATTTAAATGCGGATCTTTATAAAAGTTTCGTTTCTTCGATTAATTCCCCCTCCTGTGTGACTCTCTTCAAATTACAGGAACTGAATGGTGTCGGACTGCTTGATGTAAACGCCCATTTATCAGCAACGGTTGTCGATCGCATTCTAGGCGGGCGAGGATCTACCAATCCAGAAGAACGCGGACTCACAGATATCGAGAAAGCTTTGGTGGAAGATTTTAATCTCATCATTTTGGAGGAATGGTGTAAACAGTGGGACTCAATTAAGAAACTCAATCCAGTTGTAATCGGCACCGAGACAACCGGGAAATTTCTTCAGACTTCCCCTCCACATGCGATGATGTTGATCCTCAGTATGGAGGCATCGTTTGGTGACGTTTCTGGTCCTCTGCGAATTTCGGTACCTTACTACACCATGGAACCCGTGCTAAGTGGATTACTTTCCCAAACCAATACTCCAAGTAAGGTAAAGCAAACAATCTCGCCCAAGTGGCACGAGATTTATGACCAAATTCCTGTTGATGTATCTATTGAATGGGATGCATTCGAACTTAGCGTTCGGGATTTATTCAATTTAGAAGTCGATGATGTCATCGAATTGAATCCAGAAATTATTTCTAAAACAAAAGCCAGAATTGAAGATCGTACCTGTTTTACAGGCGAGATCGGATTAACAGGCGATCAAGTCGCTTATCAAGTAAATGAGTGCATGTCAGAAAGTCTTAACTTAATCGGTAAATCTTATGGATAGCAAAAAAATGGACATTGTTATGGATGTAAAAGTCCAAGTCACGGTTCAGTTGGGCACCGCCCAACTGCCAATGAAAGAAATTGTAGAATTAAGTCCTGGGTCCCAGATTCAATTAAAACAGAATGCCAAAGACCCTGTCAGTTTGCTGGTTAACGGTAAACTAATTGCCCTTGGTGAGGTTGTTGTAATTGACGATCGGTTCGGGCTTAAGATTACCGAAATTGTCGATTCGATATCCTAGGTATTCATCCTTTATTTCATCCCTCTTATTTACATTTGCCTCACGCTCCTTTTTAGGAAAGTGATCATTTTGTCTTACCATGGGTCAACTCGAAGAATTTAGCCAAATTTTTCGTGTCATCGGATTTTTAGGTATTTTAGCTTGCTTAGCTTACCTTCTGAACCGATTCGTTTCTAGTAGTCAACTTTCGAAATCTACGAACAACGGGAAAGGAATCAAACTAGGCGAAACCCGTTCTCTTGGCAATAAGCAGTTTCTTGTAGTCGCCGAATACGATTCACATAAATTTTTGCTTGGGATAAGTCCCGGTCGTATCGAACGCCTGGCAAAATTAGACCCAATAGATTCCACAGGTACTGACCAGGTTTGAAACTAATAATACATATTCGTGGCAGCTTTTATGGGTAATTTAATTCGTCTTAAGTTGGGTTGGGTTCTGTTGTCTTTTACCCTCTTGGTATTCTGTAATTTTGCTGAGGCACAAACTACAGGGACAGGCTCTCCAGGTCTGAGAATCGATGTGAGTGGTGCTAACGAGGAGGGTGATTTGGGGTTGGCGATTCAATTAGTAATCGCAATGACCATTTTAACGCTTGGTCCATCCGTGATTATGATGATGACCTGTTTTACTCGGATCATTATTGTCCTGGGTTTTGTTCGAAACGCTATTGGTGTAAATGCAGCTCCTTCTAGTCAAATAATCATAGGTCTCGGATTATTTCTTACCTTTTTTATCATGGGTCCTATATGGAATAAAATCTATGATGACGCGGTCACACCTTACATGGAGAAGGCCATGAAGTCCTCTGAGGCCCTAGAGATTTCTACTGCTTACATGAAGGATTTTATGATGAACCAGACGCGACAAGAAGATGCCCAGTTCTTTTTGGAAATTTCTAGACAAGGAGCTATGACTCGCGATGAACTGCCACTTAGTATTGTTGTTCCATCCTTTATTCTTAGCGAATTGCGAACTGCATTTCAGATGGGTTTTTTGATTTTCATACCTTTTATTGTCGTAGATTTTATTGTAGCTTCAACGCTTATGTCTATGGGGATGATGATGATGCCTCCAGTCGTTATTTCCATGCCTTTTAAACTCCTTCTGTTTGTTCTTGTTGATGGTTGGTACCTAATCGTTCAATCCCTAGTGGGTAGTTTTAATATAACTTAGTTTAAGGTATTTGTTTATGACAATGGAATTGGCAGTTGATTTGATGAGGAATCTTTTACAGACAGCCTTATTAATCGCTATTCCCATCTTGGGTACCGCTACGGTGGTTGGTCTTTTAGTTAGCTTTATTCAGTCAATTACAAGTCTCCAGGAGCAAACTCTTACTTTTGTACCCAAATTAATCTGTGTTTCTCTCGCAATTGTACTCGCTTCAAATTTTATTCTTAAAACTTTGACCGACTTTTGTATCTCGATGTTTAATCTGATCCCAACGATGGCTCAGTGACCATTGAAGCAGAACAAATTGTTGTTTGGGTTTTAGTATTGCTTAGAACTGGGGCCTTCTTTTTAGGAATTCCTCTATTTGCAGGTAAGATTAATACCTGTTCGTATACGAATGGCATTTGGTCTCATGCTTTCTTTGCTAACCAGTCCATATGTTCCAGCTGACCTTGAGCTTTCAACTCATTATGTTGGTGTGATTGTCTTAGCTATGAATGAAGTTTGTATTGGTCTTCTGCTTGCCATGATGGTGCGGATGGTTTTCTTCGCAGTTGAGTTAGCGGGGTATTTGATTTCCTACGAAATCGGACTTATGGCAAGTAATAGTATTAACCCCCTGCTTGGTTCGACGGATGCTACATTAAGTAGTTTGTTTTATTATTTTAGTTTATTGATATTCTTTATTGTTGGAATTCATCATGAGGTCATTAAGGCATTCACCTTAAGTTTTGAACTTCTTCCTATTGGAACTTTCTTTCTTCAAGCCAATCCTATGGTCGAATATGTGACTGAAGTATCCAATGTCTTTGTTTTGGGAGTCTTAATGGCTGCCCCTTTTATTGCCTTAAACTTCATCGTTAATATATCATTCGCGGTGCTTGGAAAAGCAGTGCCCAAAATGAATGTATTTATAACAAGCTTTTCGGTGAGAATTATAGCGGGCTTAGTTCTGCTGGTTTCATCGATTTTACTTTTTTCCTCCTATGTGATCGAGCATAGTCGAAGGTCTGTTAAGGTTATGCTCGACATCATCCAGACTGGATAAAATTTTTGGATCGTGTCAGACGTAGATAAAAGTTCAAAAACAGAACCACCTACGGAAAAAAAACTTTCCGAGGCAAGGTCACGTGGACAGTTTGCAAAAGCCCCCGAAATTGGAATGACGGCCACATTGCTTGCTGGTCTTTTGGTACTATTTTTTTGGGCTCCAACCAAGGCTGGTGAACTTATGCTTTTTACTAAATCTATTTTTCAGAACCTAAACAGTATACAGGCAACTCAAGAAGGAATGTCCACAATGTTTAACGAGTCTTATCTAGCCATGGGTTTGATCGTCCTTCCAATGCTTGCCGGATGTTTTTTTGCATCATTAATGGCAGAAGGGGTTCAAACTGGCTTTAGTTTTACCCCCAAGGCTCTTGAGCCAAAGTTTAGCAAAATGAATCCAATAAGTGGGGTGAAGAGAATTTGGGGACTAAAAGGACTCAAAGCTTTTGCCGTAGATTTCCTTAAGTTTCTGGCTATTGGTACTGTGGTTTGGCTTACGATTCTAATTTTCCTTAAAGATCCAATTTTCTACGCACCGATACCGATTCAGCATATTCCTGGATTTATTTATGAACTTCTTTTGGTAATGTTTGCCCTCCTCGTACTGATGTTGCTTGTTGTGGCAATAATCAACTTCATCATTAAGAAAAATGAACATACTGAAGAGATGAAAATGTCCAAGCAGGAGGTTAAAGAGGAGCGGAAAAGCAAGGAGGTTGCCGAGGAAGTTAAGTCTGCTCAAAGAAAAAAAGCCATGGAAATGGCAATGGGTCAAAATTTACAGGATGTTTCAACTGCAGATGTTGTTGTAACCAACCCCACTCACTACGCCGTTGCCTTAAAATATGAAAAAGGCACGGATAATGCTCCTGTGGTTGTTGCGAAAGGACATGATATGGTAGCCCGAAGAATTAGAGCAATTGCAAATGAGTTTGAAGTGCCCATGGTTGAAGATAAACCAGTGGCTCAAATGCTCTTCGCTTTGGGTATTGTCGGAGAAGCAATTCCGATGCAATTATATCAAGTTGTCGCCCGCATCCTTGCTGATGTGTATAAGCAAAATGCCTATTATTTTCATCGTCTTAAAGCGCGAAGGCTTCTGAGTAAAGGCAAGTCCAAGTTTGCCATTGTTTGATGGATATTATGTCAAGATTTGCTCCTTTCTTTTCCCGTTTCAAGGGGAATTCTGACCTTGGTTTCATTTTTGGGCTTTTTGCCGCTGTCTTCTTACTTGTTATTCCCATTCACAAGGATTTGTTAAGTATTTTACTTGTTTTCAGTATCGCTGTTTCTCTGTTGATTTTATTGACGGTGGTTTATGTCAAAGAACCTCCTGAATTTTCTGTTTTTCCGACCATATTGCTTGCTGTAACCCTTTACCGGTTGGGTTTAAATGTCGCTTCTACCAGGCTCATTTTAGGAGATGGCGACGCCGGTTCCGTTATCCAATCCTTCGGTACTTTTGTTGTTGGGGGAAATTATGTGGTTGGTGCGGTTATTTTCTTTATCCTTGTGATTATCAATTTTGTTGTGATTACCAAAGGTGCTGGTCGTATCGCCGAGGTAACTGCTCGCTTCACCCTAGATGCAATGCCAGGAAAGCAAATGTCCATTGATGCCGAGATGAATGCGGGTATTATCACTGAGGCACAAGCTCTTGACAAGAGGGCGAAAATTCAAAAAGACGCAGATTTTTACGGATCTATGGACGGGGCAAGTAAGTTTGTTCGTGGAGATGCAATTGCCGGAATTTTTATTACGGTGGTCAATGTGATTGGTGGAATTCTTATTGGTTATTTTCAAAAAGAAATGACGATGACCGATGCTTTACAGTCCTACACCATTCTCTCCATTGGAGATGGCTTAGTGTCTCAAATTCCCGCCATTATTATATCGATCGCAGCTGGTATTTTGGTCACCCGTTCATCTGATGAGGCAAACCTTGGAGAATTTGTTGGCAAACAGCTTACCATTTATCCTCGTGCAATTGCTATATCTGGGTTTTTGCTTTTTCTCTTTTCGGTCTTTCTTTCCGAAACTTTCTGGCCCTTTTTCTTGCTGTCTGTTGTTTGTTTTGCTTTGGCCTATTATCTCCATAACAAATCGCCCGGTGACTCTGAAATTGAAGAACTTAGTCATCAATCAGTAAGTAACGGTGCAGGTGTTTCATCGGATGCTTCTCTTAGTCGTCAGAGTCATGAGACTGGCACTGGTGCTACAGCTGAACCTTCACCAAATAGTAACACCTTAATGGAGAATGCAATTGAGCAAGAAGTTTTTGGGCTTGAAATGGGATATGGATTATTAGTTTTGGCAGATAAAGGAAAGGGTGGGGACCTTTTAGATAGAATTACAGGTGCTCGAACGAACTTTGCCAAAGAGATGGGTATGCTTCTTCCCACGATTGGAGTTAGGGATAACATTGAGCTTGAACCTAACGAATATCGATTTCTTTTACGGGGTAAAGAAATCGCTCGTTCATCCATTATGCCCGATCGTTTCTTGGCAATGAACATGGGAGGAGGAAATGATGATAAGTTAAGTGGAGTAGCAACCATAGAACCAGTTTTTGGAATTAAGGCACAATGGGTAACCGAAAAGGACAAGCGTAAGGCTGAAGTCGAAGGTTTCACGGTGGTTGATCCATCTTCAGTTCTAGTAACCCATCTTTCTGACACCCTAAAAAAATCGGCTTACCTCATATTGGAGCGGGAGGGAACACAAAAATTATTGGATCTAATTAAAGACAAGAACCCAACTCTTGTCAGCGAACTATTACCAGACCTGGTCAGTGTAGGGATTATCCAACGAACCCTACAAAACCTCCTCAGAGAGAGGATTTCGATTAAGAATCTTTCACTTGTCTTGGAAACAATCGCTGATATGGCTCCGATTACCAAAAATCCTGATGATCTTTCTGAGCAGTCCAGAAAGCGATTAGGTATGTACTTTGTTAAGGAATATGAAGCCGAACCTAACAAACTGCTCTCTATGACCCTGGAACCTAAGCTTGAGCAAATCCTTGTCCAACGGGTCAAAAAAAGCCAATTTGATGTTGGGTTGGCAATGGATCCTGAACTCACTCAAAATTTAATTGGAGAAATAGTCCCTAAAATCGAAGAAATGACAGACCAAGGATTAACTCCCTGTCTGGTAACTACTTCAGATCTTCGGCTTGCTCTCAGGCGTTTTCTGGAACCCAGTTATCCCCAGTTAGCCATATTTGCCTACCAGGAGATTCCTTCGGAAACCATGGTGGAGCCATTTGCTTCGATAACGCTTCCTCAATTTTCGATTCCCACCAACTTTGAACCCTCTCCCAATGTAGAGGAAGGCAATGACATGGAATCCCCAATCAACGAACCTCAGTTAGTCGGTTAGAATGATCGCAGAGGAAAATAAAGTGACTGAAGATACCACCCGGAAAAAGTATCGGTTAGTAGTTCGCTCGGCTGAAGAGGCTGTGAGAATGATTCGTGATAAATTGGGTGATCACGCCAAGGTGCTTTCGGTCCGCCAAATCGGAGGGGAGGGATTGAAGCGATTCATTTCATCCCCTAAGCTCGAAGTAATCGCTGAAGTATCCAATGATTCAAGTGACCCACTTGAAGCAACTCCAGAAGTAATTCCTTCCAATTCTGTACCTGCTGGAAAAGTTGTAAAGAGCGATTCGGTAGCTGTGGATTCTGGTTCATCTAAAGAAGATAAACTTGAAAATAAATTAGAGGTTGCCGAGGGAAACAAATCCAATGATGAGGTAGATCCTCTATCTATTCTGAGTAAAGCTGGGTTTGATGAGGTTCTTATATCTCAAATAAAAAGTTGGCCTGAAATTGGTAATCTCCAAGATTTATCATTAGCCGATGCACTTCGTAAAGTCACCCTCTGCTTGACCGATCGTTACAAGGCAATTTCACCCATCTCAATTGATAATAAAGTTGCTTTAATTGGTTCTCCAGGGGCCGGTAAAACGACCATGTTGTGCAAATTATTAGCTCATGAGGTTTTTATCAAGAAAAGGGTGCCCATGGTACTTAAATTAGAAAATGGAGTTCCCAATCCGGATGATTCATTAAGGATTTTCTGTGAGGTAATAGGAGTTACTCTCTATCGGGAAGCTGCAAAGGTCCCGCAAGCAAGTATAAATTCCCCTCTTTTTATCGATATACCCGGGATTTCTCTGAGTGATGTTACAGAATGGTCTTCGATTAATTCATCTTTGGACGCGATCGGAGTTCACTCGCGCATCCTTGTTCTAAACGGTGCATACGATAAAAAAGTTCTGTCCAAGTGTATTCAAATCGGTGCTAACCTTTCTGCAACTCACCTTGCCATTTCCCATTTTGATGAATTGTCTAATGCATCAAAGCTTTGGCCTATTATTTTTGATTCTGGTTTATCTCCTTATTGTATTTCGACCGGGCAGAATGTTACTGGGGATTTTTCTGCTAATGTACTAAATCAGATGATCGCTAAATCCTTCCCAGAGAACTTATATTCTCAATCTTTTTCTTCTTATCAAAATTCTTAAACTGTGAACGACGACGCCAAATTCTTTTTCTTCCTTAGCGGATTTATTGGTTTTTTGTTTTTTTATGCCTTTTCCTTGTTTCTTTACCGAGATCTTGTCATGAGCTTGGTATTTGGTGCCATTGGTTCTGTAGTTTTTTCGTTCTTTGGCCGCATTTTACTAACCTCAGCCCTCAGGAAAGTTCAAAACTCACAAGCCTTGATAAGTCCTAATTCTTCGGCTTCCCATGAAATTGTTGCGGGTAAAAGTAAAGCTTCGGGTGAAAGCAATGATCCCGTATTAGATTCCTCCGTTAAAGCTAATTTGGCCGCGGTTGCCAATGATCCTAAAAGTTTGAAACAACCAAATATTAAAAAGTGAGTGTTTCAGCTCAAAAGATTTTATCCAGTGAGGATAACCAAAAACGCTTTGAAATTGCTGCGGATAACTATCGCGAGGCAATGTCTAACAAAAAAACCCGTGATCAATGGATCGAGGATTATCTCCCTTTGGTTAAGTCGATCGTAAATCGATTGCGTTATCATTTTCCTGAAAGTTACGAAACCGAAGATATGTATGGCATTGGTGTTCGTTCGCTTATTTTGTCGGTTAATCAATTTGATCCTTCCAAGGGTAGAGCCTTTGGAAGTTATGCGGCTCTTAGAATTAAAGGCGGTTTGTTAGACGAATTGAGAAGGATTGATCATTTGCCCAGGGCTAATCGGGCAAAGGCTAAATCTCTTCAGTCTACAATTCTTGATTTGGAAAGGGTCTTAAAGAGACCACCAACAAGCGATGAAATTTGTCAGGAACTTAAAATTTCTCATCCTGAATATACAAAACTTTTAGAACAGACCCAACCCATTGTTTTTGTTCCTTTGGAGTCAAAATCTTCTTTTTCTGATTCTGACAATGACAGTCCATCTTTGGGCGAATCTTTACACGATCCGACGGAGCCCACTGCATTTGATCATGTTGAAAGAAAGGAAAAAATCAGTTCTCTACGTGAGCACATAAAAGAATTACCTGAACAAAGCCAAAAAATTCTGATGCTTTACTATATAGAGGAATTGAGGTTGTCTGAGATCGCACAACTCTTTAACTTGTCAGATGGAAGGATCAGTCAGATCCTTTCGCATTCTATAATTTCTCTTCGAGCTAAATTTCAAACTTCCGATTAACTAACTTTTCTTACTATGCTTTTAACTGTTGGAATGATTATCGTTTTTGTCTCCTGCATAGGAGGTTTTGCGGTCGCGGGCGGAAATCCAGTTTCTTTGATTCATGCTGGAGAAATTATGATTATTTGCGGAATCGGCTTGGGGATTCTAGTAGTTTCAAGTCCCAAGACGGTACTACTGAGTCTCAAAGATGATATTCTTAAGGCATTCAAGGGTGGTATAAGCGACCAAGGCAAATTTATTGACCTGCTCGTTATGCTGTACGAACTTTTCATGCTAGGTAGAAGGAAAGGCACGCCAGCACTTGACGAGCATGTTAGTGACCCCACCAATAGTTCTATTTTTTCTAAGTATCCTTCTTTCTTAAACGATAAGGGTTTGGTTGAATTCCTATGTAATTCTCTTAGGCCAATTGTTGACGGCCGGTGTAAACCAGGCGAGATTGGGGGAATTTTAAAGTCTGAGCTAAGTAGTCGTGAGGCTGAGGCAAGTCGTTCTATCAAAGCAATTGAAATGATTTCTGATGCTCTGCCTGGAGTTGGTATTGTGGCAGCTGTTTTGGGAATTATTAATACCATGTCCAATTTGGAAGACCCAGAATCGGTTGGTTACAAGGTTGCTGCAGCACTGAGTGGGACATTTTTAGGAATTTTCCTTGCCTATGGAATTGGCGTGCCCTTAGGGCGATTGGTTTCGCTTAACCAAGGCCAAGAAATGCTTTATTACCGCATTGTTGAGCGTTCCGTTTCTGGATTTGCCACTGGACTTTCTCCAATCATGGCAGTCGAGATAGGGAGGCGTTCCCTTGATAAAGTGATGCAGCCTACTGCGGATGATCTCGAGGAAAAATGCAAGGACGCAGCTAAAGGCGGTTGATTTATCGACCTAAACTAATTTTGCATTATGCCTAGCATACCTCTTAAAAGGTCTTGGAATTTTTCTTTCGGACACGGAGGGGCTTGGAAAGTTGCCTATGCTGATTTTGTAACCGGGATGATGTCTTTATTTTTGGTATTATGGATTTTATCGCAAGATGAAGAAGTTATCATAGCCACAACCCGTTTTTTTCGTGACCCTTACAAGGCAGGGGTTCCTAAATCTACTCCTATCGAGCAGAAAGATGCAAGACCTGGAAGTATGGTGGATCAAATTGTTGGCAGGTCTGATACCACCATGAGAAATACAAATGATACGACTTCGATTGACATCGATGTACTTCATCGAATTGCCCAAGATTGGTATCAACGGTTGAAATTGCACGAAATTGATGATTCGACGATTCAATTAGAAGTTACCTCAGATGGATTGAAAGTAACTTTATACCATGGCGATGATAAACCTATTTTTGAGTCTACATCTTCCAAGTTGTCAACTCACGGAAGAAAAGTAATGCAGAGAATGTCTTGGTTGTTATCTCAACATGTTTTGGCATACAGAATAGATTCTCACTCTATGGGGCTTGCTGATAAAGTGAAGAATCATGAACTTGCTGAATGGGAGTTGTCCCTATACCAAGCAGTCGAAATTAACAACGCTCTGGGACACTACTCAGCGGGTGAATTGGATGGAAAGCTTGAACGGATGACTGGTCATGGGGCAACCAAGCCAAATCGAGTACGTTTTCCTAATCGGCCTGATAAAAATCGTCGGGTTGAAATTAGTCTAGCCTTGGATGTTAGCAAAGAGGATCTTGCTCGTTACCGCTAAACTTTTTGATATGGATAGCTATTTAAAAGGTAGAGGCTTTAAGGATGTTGAATCCGGAGATTCAAACTTTGAAGGTTTCTTAGAAGGTCAGAGTAGTAAACCAGACCAAGAACATGCAAATATTTCCGAGGATAGACCAAAAGAAAAATCGGTTATCTACGAAGAAGAGGGCTGTCCAAAAGTAGAAGTTGTTTCTGAGGAAGGGCGTCCCACATCTCTTGTCATTCATTTGCCTGACGGACGACTTTTGGAAATTGATTGTATTTATTGATTTCTTGTAAAGTTTTTCTTTCGTGGAAGATGAACAATCTCTTTCATCTCTAATGGCACAAGAATTGCTTTCAATCATGCGTGAATCTCTCTTTATACGAAAACGCATCTGCACTACGCGGTCTTGAACAATATCAAAATGTCATAGCAAACAACATTGCGGCTAGTCATGTTGCAGGTTTTAAAAAGGTTGCAGTATCTTTCGAGGCTGTAGAGGGAGGCGAAATTGCTCGGTCCACTCATGATAGGTTGAGGAACGAAATGCCTGGTTCGTTCCCAGTTATGAAGAACCAAATCGATTTTAACGCAGGTGAATTAAAAGAGACTACTAATCCTTTGGATTTGGCATTACACGGAGATGGCTTTTTTGCTCTGATGAACCAAAATGGTGAACGAGTTTACACCAGAGACGGACAATTTTACTCAAATCCTGATGGTGGTATGGTAAACAGCATGGGACATGAATTTGTCGATGAAGGAGGTAATGCGATTACCTTTGTACCAGGTCAAGGTGATGCATCAATAGATGATGAAGGTCAAATTTTTCAAGGTGAACAGCTAGTTGCTAAAATTGGTGTTTTTAACTTTGAAAACCCTACTACCGATCTGCAAAAAGTCGGTGGGGGATTTATAACCAAGGAGGAGGGGATTGAGCCAGAATTAGCTGAGCAAGGCTCTTTTAAGGTTTTGCAAGGTTTTTTAGAAAGTAGCAATGTCTCTGCTATACAAGAAATGATTGGACTGATTGAAGTATCTCGTGCACACGAGGCGAATCAGAAAATGGTACAAGCTTTAGATGAAAATACAGGCAAGGCGATTGGAGCTCTTGGCCAAACTAATTAACATATATGAACCTATCTTTATATTCCGGTGCGACGGGCATGCAGGCCCAGCAACTTAACCTCAATGTGATTTCCAATAACATCGCGAATGTTAACACGACTGGTTACAAGAAGAATAAAATTGAGTTTCAAGATCTTCTTTATCAAAACCCCAGGCAGTCAGGCGGTCAGACCGGTGCAGGAAATGTAATTCCGACTGGTGTGGAAATGGGAAATGGAACTAAAGTGGTTTCAACTGCGAAAATATTTACTCAAGGACAACTTACCCAAACAAGTGAAAAAATGGATATTGCCATTGATGGGAGGTGGCTTTTTTCAAGTTGAACGATCTGACGGAACCGAAGCTTACACTCGTGATGGTGCTTTTAAAATTGGTCCTGATGGTCAAATTACTACGGCAGACGCACTTCCTCTAGCTGCTGGTCTTCAAATTGATCCGGAGGTAACGAATGTATTTGTCTCCACTACCGGAGAGGTTTCCATCGAAACTGCCGCTGGTACCCAAATTATTGGTCAGCTAGAGTTAGTACGGTTTCCCAATCCCTCAGGTTTAAAATCTCTTGGTGGCAACCTGTACATTCAAACAGAAGCCAGTGGTGCTCCTGAAATTGGTGCTCCAGGAGAGAATGGTTTCGGTGTTCTGCAACAAGGTTATTTGGAAATGTCCAATGTAAATGTCGTTGAGGAAATGGTTAACATGATCATTGCTCAACGTGCTTACGAAGTGAATTCTAAATCGATTCAGACATCTGACGATATGCTTTCTCGCGTTAACCAGCTTAAGCGATAATTGAAAGTTAATTTACATCTTACCCTTCTTTTATTACTTCCAGCTGTTCTCTCAGCTGGAGTCGAAAGATTTTTACAACCCCTTAATCTTGAGGGTGGGAATCAATCGTATTCTCTTAAAAAAGCTGGTTTTCTTCGTCCCAGCACATTGAAGAATTACCAAAGCTTTGATACCTCGCCTAAAAAAAATTCGTCTCTGACTTCAGATCATTTAGAACGATTACTTGCCGATTCCCTCAAGCATCGTTACCAAGCGTCCGGAGAAATTCGTGTAAACTTATCAACTTCGTGGCAATCTTTGAAGATAAGTTCATCCCCAATAATTAAAATCAGAGACATTTCTCCCGATGAATTAAGCTCAAGTTGTTTCATTCGTTTTAGTCTATGGGATGCAGGCAACAAGCTAGGAGATTTCTCTTATCCCTTGCGGGTCGCAAGCATGAATGATGTTTATTTCTCTACCAAAAACTTATACCGGGGAACCAAGTTAAAAAAAGAGGATTTTCGTTTGCGGAAAGTAGATACTCTGAAGCAACACGCTAGCTCAGTTTCTAATACCACAGCCCTTAAAGGTTTTGAGCTTCAATCGAATTTAAATGCCAACTCTCCTCTCAAATGGAGTGTTTTATCTAAGTCTACCTTAATTAAAAAGGGGCAGGTAGTTGATGTTTACGCTTCAGGCAATGGAATTTATGTAACCATGAAGGGACTTGCACTCGAGGATGGCGTTGCGGAATCACTGGTCAAGGTGAGGAATCTTTCTTCAGATAAGGAATTTCATGCCAAAGTCTTAACTGAAAGTAGCGTAAAAGTTCACCTTTGAAAATAATTACAATGCCCAAAGTTATTTTAGTCTTAACATTGAGTCTCTTACCTGTGGTGGTAAGTGCAACCTCTCTTTGGTTAAAAAGCAGTAATAATCAACGTGGAATGTTCGGAGGTAAAAGAGCCTTTGCAGTTGGAGACTTGTTGACTATTGATGTTGCTGAAAGTTCATCCCTGGCAGCGTCTCAAAATTCTGTTAGAAATCGGCAACTAGAAGTTGAAAGTGCGGTAAAACAATTTTTATATGCAAATAGCAAACTCGGTACGCACAATGGTGGATTGCCAGGCACTCAAATTGAGAGCCAAAGTAGCAACCAAGGGGGCGGTTCAATAGCTAATACTCAAGATTTGAAAAGTCGAGTTAGCGTAATTGTTATTGATGTATTACCTAATGGGGTGCTTGTGCTTGAGGGGGCTAGGATGGTTACCTTTTCTGGGGAAAGTTACTTCGCCGTTCTTAAGGGATTGGTCCGACAAGAAGATATCGGTTTTGGTTTTAAGGATGGTTTGAGATATCGAAATATTGTTTCGTCCCAATACATTGCTGACGCTCAAATCGAATTTGTTTCCAAAGGCAGTCTTGATGACGCTCAAAAAGAGTCTTGGTATCAAAAACTATCTACAATTCTCAATCCTTTCTAATGAAGCCAACCGTTCGATCCTTAGCTTTTTTTCTTTTGGGGGTAGCACCCATTTTTGTGTTTGGTGCTCGAATTAAAGACTTAACCGATGTTAGAGGGTTTAGGAGTAATCAACTCTTTGGATATGGAATTGTTACGGGTTTGAATGGCCAAGGTGATTCTCGCATAGAGTACACGGAGTTAGGAATTCTCAATGCCTTGGAATCGCTTGGTATTCGGGCTGACAAAGCAGACAAGTCTCGAAATATAGCTGCAGTTATGATTACTGCCGAAATTGGCCCTTTTGGAAAAGCAGGTACTAAGATGGATTTAACTGTTTCTTCCATCGGTAACGCAGACTCATTGCAGGGAGGTATTTTATTACAAACCCCTCTCAAGGGTGCGGATGGACTTGTTTATGCAGTAGCTCAAGGTCCCGTATCAATTGGTGGTTTGTCTGCCGGTAATGGGGGAGGGAATATTCAGGTTAATCATCCAACAGTCGGTATCGTAACCAATGGTGCATTAATTGAGAGGGAGATATTTACTGATGCTTTATCCAAGGATTCAATCGATTTGTTATTAAGAGCACCAAACAATTTAACTGCGGTTAAGATGGCTAAGGCTATTAATGGTTTCTACCCCGGTTCATCCCTTGCCGTAGATGGGGGTGTTGTTAATGTTAAAGTACCTGTTGAATTTCTCGGTCAAACAACCAACTTTATCGCTGCTGTTGGAGAAGTTGAGGTAAAACCTGATATACCTGCCAAGATTATCATAAACGAACGCACTGGTACGATTGTGGCTACCCAAAATGTTCGGATTTCTCCGGTCGCCGTTAGCAGCAGTAATGTTACCATTTTTCTCAACCCGACAACTGGGGTGAGTCAGCCATTACCATTTTCTCGTGGTGCAACCGAAGTTATTGAGGGTGAAAATGCTGAATTAATTGAGGAGGTAGGTAGATTTGAGTCGCTTGACGAGTTGGATCCGCCAGGGGGAACAACCGTGAATGAATTGGCCACGGCTCTAAATAAGCTTGGTCTGACAACCCGCGAAATGACTTCAATTTTTCAATCAATTAAGAATGCCGGTGCTCTTCAAGCCGAGCTTGTTATCAACTAAATCATTCTTTATGGAAAATAGTAGCATAAGCAGTAAGCATGTAAGTATGGATTCTTCCTTACTCATGGAGATGGTTCATTCGCAGAAAAATTCCGAGAGTGAAAAAACTGAGTTTGTATCCCAACAATTTGAATCTGTCCTCGTTAAGCAGTTTCTCAACGATGCTTTAAAGCCAATGTTTAAAGGTGTTTTTAATGAAAATAGTGAAGGTCATCGTTTATACAGGCATTTTTTTACGGATGCACTGTCCGAGAGCATTGCTCAAGGAGGTGGTTTTGGAATTTCTTCGATTCTCCAGCAGCAATTATCCCCTGTCGAAATCATAAGGAAATCGAAACCGACAAGGAAAAATCTAATTAGTCGTGGTTAATCTTACACAATCAGTTTCAACGAGTAATAATTGGGAGGACCTCCTCGAATTGTTACGTAACGAATTACAGGAATATGGTGGTCTGATTGGGTTGCTAAATGCACAACAACAGACTATTCTTAATCGTCAAACCGATAGTCTTTTGGAGATTAACCAGTCCGTACAAGCTCAGATGGAAGCGAGCCAAATCTTACAAAAGCGTCGCCAAGGTTATGTATCGAATTTGGCTTTAAATTTTGGGCGCCCAAAACAATCTAGCTTAAGCGAATTACTTCCGCACCTTCCTGATGTTACTCAACCTATGTTTGAGAGTATAATTGAGGAAATTAATTCCCTTATTTCAAATGTCCGTAGAAAAGTTACTCAGAACCAAAGACTTTTAGCACGATTGCTTGAGGTAACTGACCATATACTTTCCGTCGCAAGTCCTTCCTCTCATTCCAAGACTTATTCTAAGCAAGGCAAAGTTGGAAACTATCCTTCCACTGCCAACTAAACTTTCAGACCGTGCCTAATCCTAATTTGTTTTAAGTGTTATGATCGGCGAAATAATTAAAAGTACCGATGCTCTTCGTTATCATGCGAAAACTGCGGAGATTGCTGGTCAGAATTTAGCTCATGTAAATGACGAATCTTATGCTCGTCAACGAGTGTTGTCTCGCGAAGGACTTATGTCCAAAGCACAAGGTGGTCTTAATACATCTTCCCTTGAAGGGGGTGGTTTAGATCATGCTCGCAACGAGTTACTTGGATAAAAGAGTTTTTTCGGAGTTTGGGGAATCAGCTAACCTAGAAGCACAGAAGGAAATACTTTCTTTACTTCAAGCTGCACTGGGGGAGTCTGTCGACCGTCAAGCAGTTAGCGGAGGTTTAGATGCTGATCATGAAAGTAATTTATCAGCGGGTGGGCTTGCTCGTGCGTTGGATGATTTATTTAACGCATTTCAAGAACTTTCTGCCTCTCCCGATGAGGCAACTGCAAAAGAAGAAATCATTAATAAGATCAAGACTTTAACCAAACGTTTTAACGATGCGGGAAGTTCCATTGACGAAATTGATTCAGATCTTTCTGCTTCTGTTGAAAGTGCAGTGAAAAGTGTAAATCGATTATTAGATCAGATTTATGAAGCTAATTTGCAGATCAAGAGATTTGAGCTTTTGGGTCAAGGTAAGGCGGTTACTTATCGAGATAATCGCCAAGGTTTACTAGAGGATTTGTCTAAGTTGATTAATTTCAATATTAGCCCTGAAGTTGATGCCGCCACGGGTAGAGATACAGGTTTTTTGAATTTATCGACCCTTGACCATCAAAACCAAAAGGTTGATCTGCTAACTTCAGAAAAGGGAGTTACTTCTATCTCTAAAGATTTTGGCAATATTATAAATTTAGAAAATACAATGGGCGATGCGGCTCAAGTGCGAGCTAAGATAGCAGTAGATGGGACATTGGGGCACATTGAAGTGCTAGACGGAGGTTCTCAATACGATGATACTGAAGGGCCCATTCTTTTTGCAATCGCACCTCCTGTAATTGGTTCGGAGCAGGAAAATATTTCGACTACTGCCACTGTAGCACATAGCACGGGAGAAGTATTTAGTCAGGGAGGCAAACTTTACCAAGCAATGACTGATACTTTGGCCGGGTCGGAATTAGCTGATGGAAGCCTCTTTTTGGAAATTTCCAGTTTTCCCCCCAATGGTCAAGTATTCCCCGAGACTCTTCGCCGTTACTCAGACTTGGAAAACTTTGAAAAGGGTGAGCAGATTTATTTTGAAGGGAAATTATACCAAGCTGCAGAATCCGTTGGACCTACCTCAGTTCTTAAAGTGGATGGGTCCAATCAGCTTCTGAATAATTTAACAAAGGGTGAAGTTTTTGAGGTTGAAGGAAAATATTTCCAAGCATTGCAAAATAAAAATGCCGGTGATGAGCTGAACAGCCTGGAATTATCTGAAGCAAATATTGGAGAACAAATTGATGGATTGTTAGCTCTCGGGGATACCCCTCCTCAGCAGGTTGATCAATTGTCCTATGTACCCTCCGTTATTGATGGGACTCGTCCAGATCGTTGGTTTTTAACCAAGAGTTATCAGGCTGGTGATTTTGTAAAGTTCAATGATCAATTTTTTCAATTTACAAATGATGCCTTTCGTGGACAGGAAGTTGATGAACTGTCCAGAGCCATGCAGGCATTGACTTATGATCAAACAAGGAGTTATTCAGAAGGTGATTTTGTTGAGCTTGGAGGTAATTACAGGAAATTTACCGGCGATGTAACTGCTTTTGCCGACGATGAAATACTCCTAGCCAACTTGTCAGAAATCATTGGTGACGATTCCCAACCATTTGATGGGCTTTTGAAAAATGTTGAAGATCCAAATTTTAATTTTGTGGAAAGTAATGGGTCCTTTAAAATTTCTGATGCTTTTAGAGAATTTCAACTTTCTGGCCTTACAGGTAGCGAGCAAACCAAACGAATTAAAGTCTCTGGTCTCAGTGGTGATGAATCTGATGTTTTCAGTTTTGATATATTATTGAATGGCGTAAAAGTGCCTGCGGGAGTCGTTGAGGGCACGATTGCCGAAGCCGATGCACCAAGCTTTTCTATTACTGGATTTAATCAAGAATCCTTTCCTCAAAGCTTGAAAGATAAACTCCTTGAGATTGAAGAACAAGGGACTTCAGTAAATGGAGTGCCAGCGGTCAATCCAGCCTTTGATGTGTTAGTTGACGAGACTACTGGAGATTTGCTTATTACAGGCCTTCCTGGCTTGGGAGAGTTCGAGCTTCTCATCACTTCTGAAAACAATGCTCCTGAAGCGGTTGAAGATCCAACGGGTAATTTAGTAGCAGCGGAAGATTTAGAGCCTTCTTTCACTGTAACTCCAGAACGTGATTATTTAGCTGACAAATACAACCTTGTTTTCACATCTGATTCGTTTGGTGAATTGCCTATTTCGGTTGCTTTTCAGGGAGATGCTACTCAGACAGCACAAGCCATTGCTGATGCAGTTTCTGAGGAAGAAGCTTTGAATAATTCAATTGCTGCTATTGTTTCCGGAGGGAATCTTATTTTCCGAGCCAAGGAGCAAGGGTTTGAGTTCTCGGTAGACCTCGCTGAAACAGATGGCATTGAAGATCTCCACAATATTGCCAATAATCAAATAAAATTGTCCACTAATTCCCTTACCAACCCTTTTTCTGAAGTCCTTCAGACTGCGGAGGTTGGCCAAGCGGCCGAAGTTTCAATCACAAATCTTCCTGAGCAAGAGACTATTTTTACCTTTTTGGGAGAAAATGATGCAGTTAAGGGAGTTCTCACATTACCCTTTTTAGGTACCCAAGAAGCTACAATTGAAGAATTGAAAAGGTTGATTGAAGAGGATGCCACTCTTAATAATTTGGTCAAAGCAGATCCAGATCCTGCCAACCCAACTACCGTTATTATAGCTGGTAAGGATTCAGCTTCAGATTTCATAAATTTAGCGTGGGATGACGGTGTAAACGGTCAAATTAAAGGCAACGAAATTACCGCTCGATTAGCCCCAGTTAATCAAGTTGATCAAATTAGCGACCTCTCAGGGCTTGAACAATCTAAGGAAATTTTCGCGAGTTTTGTACCTGCACAACTTAACGATCAAGCTCTGGCTTTTACAGTTACCGTAAATAACCAGCCTATCCAAGTAGAGTTGCCTGAATCCGTTGATCCCTTGGATATTGCCAGATTCGACACGCTTTTGAATAGCCTTGATTCAATCAATCAAGACGGAACGCAAACGGCAGACGGTTCTAAAAGTACCAATCCCGCTTTTTCGGTCGCTTTTGATTATGCATCTCTGTCCTTTAGTTTAACTGGGAATTCCAATACTGGAAATTTTGATGTAGCGGCAGTTGCTGACGGCATTGAAGTTACCACGAATAGGGAATTTATTTCGGATGATTTTATTGTCACGATTAATGATGATACCGGTGTGGAAATTGGTTCGGTTGGAGTTTCTTCACTAAACGATGCAGGGAAAAATGCCTTAGCTATTGCAGACGCAATCAACCTAGACCCAAATTTAAACCAGTCTGTTACGGCCTCTCTTTCATTGGATGGCGAAAAGGTTGTTATTGAGGGCAAAACCCCTGAGGAAACTTTTAGTACTGTCGTTTCCGTGGATGATAAGTTGAATGATTTTAGCGTAACCCAATTGCAAAACCTTGATCAATCGCAAGTCGCTTTTGTTCAAAATTCGGGTGCTCAAATTTCACGCGTTGAGAGAAACGGAATCGATGCCATTGGGTTAGTTACGGCTAAAGTTCAATCCCTAGATTTTAAAAAGGGTGAAGAACCGATGATTTTTAAACAAAACGATTTATTTTATTTTAATAATGATATGGGTGAAACCATTCATTTTGTTGTTACTGCACCAACTGATGAAATCGAATCTTCAGATTTTGATCCGTTGGATGCTAAATGGGCAAATAATTTTAAAATACTTAAACCCAAACTTTTGAATGATGGTGATCCATCAATTATTTTAAGAAAAGCTTTTCCTACTGGTCATAACTTGAACAACGGATCTTTAGTTGAACTCAATTTCGGACTCGCTGAGGCTGTGGTCAAAAAAGGTGAAATAACCGGTTTTAATATTCTTAATTCGGGAAATGGTTTACCAGGTGTGGATTCAGTTTTTGCAGATGGTCAAAGATTGCTGGTCGAATCTGGTGCGATCAAGGGTTATCAAGATTCGAGAACTTTGCACCTCGAAACATTTAGAACAGAATTAAATGACTTAGTTTCCACCTTCGTTGAAGAAATTAATGTTCTCCATAACCCAGATGATCAGCCTGGTGCTTTTGTTTTTGGCTTTGATGCAGTTCTTACAAGACCAGTATCTGGTAGGAATTTGCTCATGGAGGAAGAGTACGGGTACTATGGTCGGGAAGGGGATGCCTCGATTGAGCTTTTCCGTGATGAAGTAGATATGACTCTTCCCAGAGCAGAAAATGAAACATTTTCGATTGTCAATACCACACCTATTTTTTCCGAGGAGTTTGCAGGTGATGTACTTTATTATCGGGGTGGTGATAATGCCGAAACGACATTTCGAACTGAGAGTGCCGGTGATCTGATATCCTTTTATGCGTCAGCAGACAAAATGCAGAATGTCACCATGGAGAACGACTCAGCTTATCCAGGGGCTGACTTAATTGTTGGTACCGAAGACGATGGTCGTTCTCTTATGATGGCTTATGAGACTATTCCTTTCCGGTTGGAGGGGTTGGAGGAAGGTTCCAAACTTCCGATAATTGGAGATAATTTTAACTTTACAGCCTTACCCTCAAATCCTTGGAATTTAGCGACAAGTTTAAAAGTAGATAAAAGACTAAATTCCGATTCTCTTTTGTCGGGCAATACGGTTGAGAGCGGATCTAACGAAATTGCGTTGGCTATTGCCGAATTGGGAGAAGGGAATTTTATAAGTAAAGTTTCTGTATTAAATGCCAATATGGGAAATACAATAGCGGACTTAAATGATAACCTTGATCATCAAAAATCTATAGAAACCTTACTGCTCGATCAAAGAAGGGCTGTTAGCTCGGTATCTATTGATGAAGAGGTTGCAGATCTTATGCGTTTTCAGCGTTCCTTCCAAGCTTCATCAAGAGTCCTGACCACTCTTGATAAAATGTTGGAGATTGTAGTTATGGGACTAATCCGATAACGCTACGAGGATGAGAATACCCGATTTGAATGTCACCCAGTCCGTTACTCAGCGGATAAGGGATTTGGACTTGCAGAGGTTTAAGTTAGACCAGCAGATTTCAACGGGCCAAACTATTACCCATGCAGAAGACGACGGTTCTAAGATGAGCCGTGTAATTCAGCTAGATTCTCAAAAAAGTAGACTTTCTCAATACCAGCGGAATGCATCTTATGCGACTGAGTTTCTGAATGCTGGGCATATGAATTTAGAAAAGTTACGAGAAATTAACCAGCGTGCCCAAGAAATCGCCCGTTTAGCAGGCGGTGGTTTAAATGGTTCTGGGATCGAAACTTATTCTTTGGAACTCGACCAATTAATTGACGAGACATTAAATCGAGTTAATTCCACTCACCGGGGGAAGTCATTGTTCGGTGGGCAGGAATTAAAGCCAGATTTTGCTCATTCTGATGTTATTGTTGAGAAAGCAGAAATGAAAATTCTGGACTTGAATCAATCTTCCATTGGAGTGGGATCTCCTGGTGGCAAAAGATATTTGAAGCAAGGCGATGAGTTTGTTTTTCATGCAAACGGTAGAGAGTATGTTGTTCAAGCCAAGACCCCTGATATTTCTGAGCATATTTTATCCGACACATACAATAAAGGCGATTTGGTTAAGGTAACCCAAAAAATAGATGACTCTATTCTCGTTGATGGGCTCGAGTTTACAAGTATGGCAGACATACTTGCCAAATTAGACGATAAGGACTGGAGTAAAGAAAAGGTTGGAGAATTACAGGATGGATCAGCAGATATTTATCTCTTAGATGCCAAACAGATTGAACAGATTGCGGTTAGCCTTGGAAATCAACCTAATTTAGACATCTTTCCTTCAACCGGAGGATATTTTGCAGCTGTTGAAAGAGAGGGTACTTTTTATTTGGAACCTGCCGAGAACAGAATTGAAAACTGGCGTCCAGACAAGAATTATTCTTCGGGTGATCTTGTTCAGTGGGGTTTTGAATATTTTAGGGCTTTTTCTGATATTGAAGCTGGAAAAGAATTTACTGAATCCAACTGGGAGAAAGTTCCAGCTGATTCAATTTCTGAAATTTACACTCTTACCAATACAGAAGAAATATCCTACTGGGAAGCTGCCCTAGACAACATAGAAAACGAGATCCCAGAGACTATCAGTAATTCTTGGATACAGATTAATCCTAATGATTTTGTATCAAATGTTTCCACGGAAACGGCCACAGGTCTTATTAGAGATTTGATCAATTCAGATGGATATTTTTTGAGTGAATCTAAAGTTTATGAAACACTAGATTCTTTTGCTTTTGTCCGGGGAGCAAAGTCGTCAGCAGAGCCTCACGATCGTGATCTTTCTTTATCCGCAAAAGTTGCTTCCAATGGACAGCTACAGGTTCGAGGCACCGTGGGTAAATCTTTTAATGCCTCAGCAGAATATATTTCAAAATACGATACGAATAGCTACTACCCTGAGCAATTAGAAGATATGCTAGTGGCTAAAGGCAAATCTTTGTTTCCAGGAAAAGAGTACAGTTCTCTAACTACTGAGGAAAAAGATAGTATTTGGAACTCTGTTAAAAATGAAAAACTTCATTGGCAGATTAATGTTACCCAAACGAATACTGAACCCACCTCTCAGATCGACATTGCTCTTGCAGAGCCGTGGAAGCGATTGAATATATACCAATTTGGAGATGTAGTCCAACACAACGGGCAACTCTGGGAGTCACTTGGCAACGAAAACTTTAACCACGATCCTACTCAAATTGGTTCTGATTTCTGGAAAGATCTTGGAAGTAATTATTCCGGAGATCGTGAAGACTGGAATATTAAAAGTACTGGGACAGAAACCCGTTTTTATTATTCAGGTCCAGATGGTAGGCTATTCAGTGATCGATCTGATGCGGTAAACCACAGCTTTGATATACTCTTCAATTCAACAAGAAATTACACCGACCAAAATCAATTATATCAAGACGCAGATAATCTTGTCACAAAAGTGGCGTACCCAGTTTCTCGTTTTGAAGCCGATGCATCTAACTCTGAAGGTATCGTGTATTTTGACGCTACAAGTCAATCTTATCGACTCGCGGCATTGGTGGACGGTCAACCTCAAATTGGGGGTTCTTTTGTAAAAGGTGCCTTAAATGATTCTTCCTCTTCAGATTTGAATCGTGGAGATGTTGTTCAATACAGGGGTTCTTATTATCTCACCGCTAATGTTCTTTCCCCGGACGAAGTTAATTCTGTCTATGGCTCCACTATCATTCAGCAAGCTGATATCGTTGGAGATCTTACAAGTCCAGTAGCAGTCGGCGAAAAGATATATGAAGAATCTACTGGTCATGTGTACATGTTTCTTGGAGATGAACTTCCTCTCGAGGGAAGAGAGACGGTATTGCAGGAAGGTATCGAACAACCAATGCGTAAAGGAGCCTTTGTCTATGATCCTGAATCTCAGGCTTTTTTCGTTGCTCAAGAAAATTTAGATGATGCCAATTCAGTTATTTTGGGAGATGAGAATGCATCCCTCGTTCCTGTAAATACTTTTTCTGCCGTTCAGGGCTCCGAGTGGTCAGCTGATATGCAATATCGAAAAGGCCAAATCGTTTTTCACAATGGCGTTTATTTCGAATGTCAAACTGATGGCAAACTTGATAATGAAGGTAGAGTAGTTGGTTTTGATAATAAGGATGATGAGGAACAACTTGGATCAGATGGCGATTATTTCTTCACGATTGTAAGCCCGAGCGATCAGTTTTTTTATGAGAGCCCTGATGCAATATCGCGCGAATCATTAGATCTTCGCCGTGCCCGTGGAGAGGCAATCAATAACAATGTCTGGTTGCCCGTTACTGAGGCGGTTAACCAAGTTTTATCTTTTGATGTTAACAATTTAGATGAAGCTTCCGTTAAGATTGAACTTGCCGGCACAGCTGGTGTAGATGCACAGATTAAGGTTATGACCGATGTAAATGGAGTTGTTTCCGGATTACAGGTTGAGAACCCTGGTCGTTATTTTTTCCCTGGTGCTAATGATGGATCAGGGGTGGTTTCAATTCCTGAATCTTATCAAATTGCAGAAATTGTTTTACCAGAAGGAAATTCATTAAGAGCTAATATTATATGGGGTGAGAACCCAAATGATCCGGGTCCTTTTGTCATTACAGGATTTGAATTATTAGATACTGCAGTACTCGACGATCCAATGGGTGCACAAATTGGTGATACTTATTCTTTTGCAACTGGTAAGAAAACCTTCTTGGACCACAGAGACAGTAGTGGGAACCTTGTTGGTGTGACTTACACAGGTTCTGAGAAAAACGCTGAATTTTATGTTGGGCAAGGTAGTAAGATTAGTTCCTTTTTGAATGCAGAAAATGGAGGCACTTCTGAGCTGACTACGGTTTTATCTTCTCTAGTTGATCTTAGGAATGGACTTGCCAACACAGATATCGCTGAAATGACCGAGGTCGTACAGTTAGCTGAAAAAGATCTTATAAAACAAGAAGACTCGGTTATAGATAAGATAGGATCACTTTCTTCTCTGATGGTTCGAATGAACACGGTTCGTTCGCATGACGAAGAATATTATTTGGAAATTGATCAACGATTGTCAAATGACCTTGATGTAGATATCTCTGAGGCGATTATGCAACTGACCCGAGTTTCAACCGCTTACCAAGCGGCGATGCAGGTTGGTGCTCAGTTACTTAATACTTCATTGCTTAATTATCTGTAATTTGTTAATAACTTTCCCCAATGAAACTAAATATAGGAGAAGAACTTAAGGCCGAAGGGGTTGAAAGTTCTCAAAAAAGTCACCAACTGACCTTGCCGCAAGGTTTGTTTGGTTTCTCCGAAATTAGGTCAATGGAGTTATTTTATGATCATGAAGAGTTGCCTTTCATGTGGTTGAGGGAAGAGGAGAAAAATGGTTTGGCATTTATCGTCGTTGAACCAGGTGGAATTATTCCAGATTATGCGGTTGAGATTTCAGATGCTGATGTGGAAATCCTTGGTATTACTGGTAGTGAAGACACCATGATATTAAATATCGTAACCCTTCCTTCCGAACAATCTTCCAAAATCTCTGTAAATTTGGTGGGGCCCGTAATCGTCAATCGAAATTCCCTTAAAGCGAAGCAGTGTATCATCAACAACCATGAAAAATACTCCGCTCGTTTCCTCCTGGATTTATCAGACGGTGGCAGCTAATTTTTTTAGCTGAAGGGTCATGCTTATTCTTTCCCGAAAAGTCGATCAAGGTATTCAGATCGGTGATGAAATCGAGATATCTATTACTAAAATTGAAGGAGATTCAGTTAAAATTGGCATTAGTGCCCCTCGTTCAATTTCAATTCTTCGGAGGGAAATACTGGAAGATATGCAATCATCCAATCAAGCTGCAGTCATGGGTTCAGTTCCCCAAGCTGGTGCTCTCAAAAGCACTCTTGCCGCAGGTTCTGCATTGAAGTTAATTCAACAAATGCGTGCTAAAAAAGCAGCTAAAAAACAAGAATCCGAACCTTCTTCCAACACGCCTAGCTAAACTCCTTTGGGCTGAGGCAACCACTGACCTTATGATTACCTTTAAGCCTTTTCGAGCCATTCGACCTCGCCAAGAGCATGCTCAAGATGTTGCATCTAGGCCGTATGATGTCCTTGATTCAACAGAAGCCAAGAACGAGGCGGCAGGAAACCCCAATTCTTTTCTTCGGGTTATTAAGCCGGAGATCGACCTTCCTGATAATGTAAGTCCATATTCTGATGAAGTTTACCAACAAGGTAAGAAGACATTTTTAGATATGGTAGAAAAAGGGGTTATGATTACAGAATCATCACCAAGTTTTTATGTGTATCGACTGACTATGGATGGCAGGTCACAAACCGGTTTAGTCGGATGCTGTCATTTTGAGGAATACTTCGAGGGGAAGATCAAAAAACACGAACTTACCCGCACCGCCAAGGAAAACGATCGGGTGAAGCATGTTGAAACCCTTGAGGCTAATGCAGAACCGGTCTTTTTTTCCTATCGAGGACAGCAAGAAATTGATTCAATTGTTGAACAAATTACACAGGGAGAAACGACCTATGATTTTATTGCAGAAGATGGAATTCGTCATGAATTGTGGACATGTACAGATATTCAAACCAATGTAGAAATATCCTCAGCGTTCCGTGGTGTTGATGCACTCTATGTTGCAGATGGGCATCATCGCACAGCTGCTGCAGCCCGTGTTGGACAAAATCTTAAAGAAAAAAACCCGACTCATTCAGGAGATGAGGAATATAATTTTTTCATGGCGGTATTATTTCCGGACGATCAGCTCAAAATTTTTGATTACAATCGAGTGGTCAAAGATTTAAATGGTTTAACGACTGATACTTTTCTTGAACTTCTAGCAAATGACTTCGATCTGCAAAAGGACGATTTTTCAGCAATCAAACCATCTAGTATAAGGGAGTTTGCGATGTATTTACCTGGGCAGTGGTACCGGCTTAGCCCCAAAGAAAACATTCGTTCCCAAAATCCAGTTCAAGACCTTGATGTTACCTTGCTGTCCGACAAAATATTACAACCAATTCTTGATATTGGAGATTTAAGAAAAAGCGAAAGAATTGACTTTGTCGGAGGTATACGCGGACTTGACGAACTTTCTCGTAGAGTAGACTCCGGGGATATGGCTGTAGCTTTTGCATTGTATCCAGTCAGTATGGATCAACTGCTAGCTATTGCAGATGCCGGAGAAATTATGCCTCCCAAGACGACTTGGTTTGAACCAAAGTTAAGAAGCGGTCTATTCGTACATTCCATTAAAACATAATGGTCCTATCCAATGCCTTTAAGGGGTAATTGGATGTTTGTTGTTCTTCCCATCAGTCGTTAAATAAGAGGGATGAAACTTTTAGTTTTAAGTGCATCAACTGGGGGAGGGCACAACATGCGTGCCTATGCTTTGCGAGATTGGTGGCGTGAAAAGGGTGGTGACTGTGAGGTTTATCAACCATTAGAAAATACCTTTTGGGGATACAAATTAGGCTGTCAGTTTTATAACTTTATTCAGAAGAAAATGCCTTTTCTTCATTATGGTTATTTTAATTTTCTCGAACTTGCATCGTTACACAGGAATCCAGGTATAATTTTTGGCTCCAAAAAGTTTTTAAAAAAAACCAAAGAATTTTCTCCCGATCTTATCGTTTCTGTTCATGCACATTTGAATCATGGATACTTCAAACTTTCTCAGACGATTGAAAATAAAATCATACCCTATGTTGTTTACTGCGGCGAATTGGCAGACGGTAATGGTTTTTCGAGGCATTGGGTGAACCCTGATGTAGACTTATTTGCTAGCCCCTACCAGGAAGGTTGCATTGCCGCGGAAAAAAGAGGCATGCCATCTTCAAAGTGCTTGGTTGCGGGTCCTCTACTCAGGAAACCATTCTATGCGCAAGATCGATCTTTTGATCGATTAAATATCCTGAATAAATACGGATTGCATGCCTAACTTGCCCGTATATCTTTTGGGTACAGGAGCAAACGGGGTAAATCACCACCTTGCAATTGTTAAGGGATTAATTAAGGCCCGAAAAAAGTGCCAAGTTATCGCTTTGTGTGGATCTAATCATCAGGCATTGTTGGAACTTAGAAAGATTCCACCTTCTGATCATTTGGATGTCGTAGCACTTTCACAGGTTGGAGCTACTGAAATGGTAAGTCTCCTTCGTGTTGCCGACCTGATGGTCGCAAGACCTGGTGCAGGATTAACCACGGAGGCTATTGTAACCGGATGCCCGATGATCTTTGATTTGACGGGTGGTAGCATGCCACAAGAACACAATAATTTAAATTTTTGGAAATCCAAAACAGGATCAATTCTCTCGTTCTATTCCATCTCCAAATTAATCAATATTCTACAAGACAAAAAACCGGTTCCACGAGTAGAAATTCCCTTAGACGAATCTCCAAACTTATTTTTGGATGCTTTGATTAAATTAGTTAAATGAATGACCTAATTACATCCAAAACATTACCGCTTTGGGCAGCGGCACGTTCGATCTATGGATGTGCAGTTGAGTGCCTTACTGTAAAGAACTCTCAAAGCTTAATTCCCCGTATTTTACCATCTGGGGAATTCTCCTTTGGTACATCTTTGATTTTTAGTCCAGATTCTTTTGTTAAAGTAATTGAGGACGGGTTTGCTTTACCTCAGATGAGGTATTTCCTCTCCGCACCCATGAGTACATTTCGTTCGGTTATAAATTTGGCAAGGGTGGGCAATGCTTATCGATCTGCTTCTCAAATGAAAGAGATTTATGGAATATTGAATGGTTCACTTGAGGCAATCTGTTCTTATTTAAATCACCATCTTGTTGCCAAAAAGACTTTTGATGAGGAAACTTTGAATACCTTAACTTTTGAAATTAAAGGGATGAAAAGAAAATGGCTTATTAAAATGGATGATTCCAATGGCTGGCAGGTGGTTGCCTGCTCTCCTCTTCAACATGCTTCTGCTTGTTTGACTTTTAAGGATATCGAGGTTGCTAAGAATGCGGCGTTAGGAGCTTTAGATTCATGGCTGAGCCTTACAAATGCTGAAATTATTCTTTCAGGAAGAATTCCATTACTTGATAAATTTGGATATGTTTCAAGGATTGCACAAAAGGAAGTTCCTCGCCCCGGAAGATGAAAAGAATTCAGTCAGACCTGCTATTTCAAAATGCCAATCGAGTCATTCCTACGGGAATTTATGGCCATATGGCTCCAGGTGCGGGACTGCCGCTTGACTTCCCGCATTTTTGTTCATCAGGTAAGGGTGCTCGATTCACTGATGTGGATGGTAATGAATGGATGGATTTTATGTGCGGTTTTGGTGCTGTCCTTCACGGATATCGGCATGAAACCATAGAGCAGGCTGTTCAAAAACAACGGGAGTCTGGTTCCGTTTTTAATCAGCCACACTTCCTGATGGTGGAATTGGCGGAAAAGTTAGTTGACCTTGTCGACTTTGCTGACTGGGCGGTGTTCGCAAAGAATGGTTCGGACCTGACCACTTGGGCAATACGTGTGGCACGGGAAAAGACTGGCAAGGAATATGTTATAAAAGCAAAAGGAGCTTACCACGGAGTGGATGCATGGTGCGATCCTGGTATGGGTGGGCGGATTTCTTCGGATCGTGAATTTATTTTAGAATTCGAATGGAATAATATTCGCCAGTTGGAATCGTTACTGGAGAATTATTCGAACAAAGTGGCTGCACTTATTTTAACCCCTTACCATCATGCTTCCTTTGGACCTTCTGAACTTCCATCTGATGATTTCTGGGAGCAGGTAGAAAAGTTGTGCAAAAAATATGAGGTCGCATTAGTTTTAGATGATGTCCGTTGTGGTTGGCGGTTGGATGATTCAGGTTCTCACAACTATTTTGGTTTCAGTCCTGACCTCGCTATCTACTCGAAAGCAATGGGAAATGGATACGCAATCTCGGCATGTGTGGGTAGAGATGAATTCCGTTCAAGTGCTGCAGATGTCTTTCTTACTGGAAGTTGCTGGAATGATGCATATGCATTTTCCGCCGCTCTTGCTTCTCTTCAGATGAGCAAAGAAAACCTGGTGGCAAAATCTGTTCTTGAAAAAGGAAAATACTTTTGCTCAAAACTCGAAGGAATCGCGCAGGAATTTGGTATTAAATTAAAAATGACCGGCGTGCCATCGATGCCATATCCTTGGATCGAGGGCGATGAAAACCTGTACCAAATCCAAGGGCTCTGCAAGTTTGCAGCTGCTGAAGGACTCTACTTCCATCCGCACCATAACTGGTTTATTAGTAATGCACTCAGCTACGAAGATTTGGATCAAGCTCTATTCATTGCAAAAAAAGCGTTTGGAAAGTTTATTGAAGCAGTAACCAAGGATTATCCCCTTCATTGTAGAGATAAATTAAATCTCATTGTATTTGCTGACTGTTTATCACATGATGTGAGAAGATTTTCTTAGGTATAAAATGTTAAACGATGCTTCAATTTTAATTACAGGAGGGACTGGATCCTTTGGTAAAGAATTTATACGGACGGTCCTTAGGACTTATCGACCACGTCGTGTCATCGTTTACTCTCGTGACGAGTGGAAACAGTCTGAAATGCAATCAGATCCTGATTTTCAAGACAGTTCAGTTCGGTTTTTTCTTGGTGATGTCAGGGACAAGGAGCGACTTAGGTTAGCTATGCGAGAAGTGGATTATGTGATCCACGCCGCTGCCTTGAAGCAAGTACCTGCAGCCGAATACAATCCGAATGAATTTATTAAAACCAATGTAAACGGTGCAACCAACATAGTCGAAGCGGCAATTTCCTCGAATGTTAAGAGAGTAGTTGCACTTAGTACTGATAAAGCAGTCAATCCTGTGAATCTTTACGGTGCGACAAAACTATGTTCTGATAAAGTATTCATTGCTGCTAATAGTTATGCTGGTGCAGGGGGAACCACTTTTTCGGTCGTTCGATATGGCAATGTTGTGGGAAGTCGAGGTAGTGTAATTCCCCTTTTTCAAAAACAGCGAGAATCTGGAAAAATCACTATTACAAATCCCGAAATGACCCGTTTTCTAATTACCCTCAAACAGGGAGTAGATTTCGTTTTAAAAAGCTTGGACTCGATGGTCGGTGGAGAATTGTTTGTTCCTAAAATCCCTGCTTGTACGGTTGAGAATTTGGCAAATGTTTTGGCTCCCAATGCCCAAAAGGATGTAATTGGACTAAGACCGGGTGAGAAAATGCATGAAATACTGATTCCAGTAGATGAAGCCAGAAATGTACTCGAATTTGAAGATTTTTTTATTATCAAACCGGTTCAGGCATTTTGGGGTAATAAGATTGGAGTTTTGGGAGGAGTAAGTTGCTCGGAAGGTTTTCAATATGCAAGCAATGTAAATTGTGAGTCATTGAGTGAAGAACAACTCACCCGTTTGCTCGCGGACTTTCTTCCGACCTAATTTTTAAAAGTTGGAGATTCTTTCCCGTATCCTAGATGAAAAATCAGCCCCCTTTGTGGTGGCTGAGTTGTCTGGCAATCATGGGGGGGGGCTAGATAAAGCCCTAAATCTTGTCTCTGCGGCCAAGGATGCTGGAGCGGATGCAATCAAGTTACAAACTTATCGACCTGACACGATTACCGTTCGTGGCACGGATGATAGATTCAAGCTGAAAACCGGTTTGTGGAAAGGTAAACTTTTGCACGAGCTCTACGAAGAGGCGATGACGCCTTGGGAGTGGCATCCTATAATTGCCAAAGAAGCGAGGACTCAAGGTATGATTTGCTTTAGTTCCCCATTTGATGAATCGGCGGTTGATTTCCTTGAGGAATCAATGCAGCCAGCTCTTTATAAAATAGCTTCTTTTGAAATGAACCATATTCCACTTCTTGAACGGATTGGTAAAACGGGAAAACCTGTACTTGCAAGTGTTGGCGTTTCGGAAAGTCAGGAAATTATCAATGCATTGAAGGTTTTGAGGGGGGCGGGCTGTCCCGAAGTAATTTTACTTCATTGTGTGAGTGAATACCCTGCTAAACCTAGTGATTTTTCTTTAGGCAGAATGCCCTTACTGGAAAGCGATTATGGGGTGAAGTTTGGTTTGTCCGACCATTCGCTTGGACATTTAGTTGCTGTCGCTGCCACCGCTTTGGGTGCCCGTGTAATTGAAAAACATTTGTGCTTGGATCGCGATGAATCTTCGATAGATGGTGCATTTTCCATGCTTCCTCAGGAATTTGCAGAGTTAGTCAGTGCTGTTCGGCTTACCCATGAGGCAATGTCTGGTTCACAATGTCCTCAGGAATCTGCCAAATTTAAACGTTCCATCCTCGTTTCAAGTCCTATTCAGCAAGGCGATCGGTTGACCCCAGAAAATGTAAGGATTGCCCGGCCAGGTGATGGAATGTGCCCGAGTCGATGGAATGATATTTTGGGGCAATGTGCATCCATTGACATGAACATTGGTCATCCGCTTAGCGACCAAGACATCGCAAAACCTTAATGTTTCCTTCTTAAGGGATTGGGTTTACCTGCTAACTTTGCAATTTAGCACAATGGGTGCTATTTTAAAGTGTGTCAGAAAAAATTTCAATGGTGATGGATTCTGGTTTGCCAAGCTTTGAAGGCACTCCTGAAGAAAGGTTAAGGTCAGCCTGTATTTGGGTTGCCGAGAATTCACCAGGCAGGCAATTAACTTTGGAAGAAATCGGAATTGTAATGGGAGTCACCCGTGAAAGAGTCCGCCAAATTGAGGCCCAAGCCCTTCGCAAATTACGACACCCTTCTCGAATTCGTTTACTTCGAGAAACTGGTTAGTGTTTTAGAGAAGATTTAACTTTAATCAATCAGCATTTCCTTCGCTGATTTACCCTGAGGAATCATTGGAAGAACATGTTCGGTAAAGGGGACAATAACTTCAAGTAAGTAGGGTTCATCAGCATCTAACATTTCACGCATTGCATCCTGTAAGTCTTCACGTTTACTCACTCTTCTTGCTTTTACTCCAAATCCTTCACACATCTTTATGTAATCAGGATAAATTGCATCCAGGTTCTCGGGGCCTCCAATGTTTTCCGGATCGCACAAGATGGTGTGTCCACGAACAGACTCGTAAAAACGATCCTCCCATTGAACAACCATGCCCAAATGTTGATTATTTAAAAGCAAGCATTTGGCATTAATTTTTTCAATTTTGGCAGTGGCAAGTTCCTGTACATTCATTAGGAAAGACCCATCCCCGTCGATATCAATGACTTCCTTGTCTGGTCGAGCGACTTTTGCTCCAATAGCAGCCGGGTATCCAAATCCCATGGTGCCAAGGCCGAGAGAAGATATATAAGTTCTGGGTTCTTTGAACCTGTAATATTGAGCAGCCCACATTTGATGCTGCCCTACACCGGTTGTGATGATCGCATCTCCCTTTGATTCCTTATACAACACATCGATAGCTTCCTGTGAGGTTATGTGTTCCCCTTTTTTATATTTGAAGGGATAATCTTTTTTCCAGCCGGATAGGGTAGTCATCCAAGCGCCCAAGTCAGGCTTATCGAATCCATCCTCTTCGATTAATTCTGACATTCTTTTTAAAGCATGTTTGATATCAGATTTAATGGGAAAATGTGCATGAACATTTTTGCTGTGTTCAGACTGGTCTACATCAAAATGAATCACATATGCATCGGGTGCATATTTACTTACCAAGCCGGTAATACGATCGTCAAACCGGGCCCCAGCACAAATTAATAAATCGCTTTCACAAACAGCCCAATTTCCTGCAACAGTACCATGCATGCCATACCAATACAGGGATTGTTCATGGTCCGGATCAAATGCACCTAAGCCCATGAGTGTGTGCGTGACTGGTAAGCCAGTGAGTTCTGCAAATTTCTTTAATTCTTTTTGTGCTTCAGAGGAGATAACACCTCCACCGGTGTAGAGCACAGGTTTTTTGGCTTTAGAAATTAGATTTAGAACTTCAACAAGTTCTTCATCAGTAGCTTTTGGGCTATCCAGTTTGTAGCCTTCTAAATTGCCAACTTCCGCAGGGAAAAAAGGTTCAAATACTTTTTGCTGAACATCTTTGGGAATGTCGATAACTACGGGGCCAGGGCGACCACTAGTAGCCAAATAAAAAGCCTCCTTTACAATTCTTGGAAGATCCTCTGCGGTTAGAACCAAATAACTGTGCTTAACGATGGGCAGGGTCATGCCAAAGAAATCAGTCTCCTGAAAGGCCGCCTTGCCAATAAATTGCTGATATACTTGACCGGTTATGGCAACGAGGGGGATGCTGTCCATAAATGCATCGGCAATACAAGTCACTAAATTAGTAGCCCCAGGACCAGAGGTCGCCATGCATACGCCCGCTTTGCCTGTAGCTCGGGCATATCCATGAGCCATAAATCCTCCACCTTGTTCCTGTCTTGGCAGGATAGTGCGAATTTTATCTGAGCGAGTGAGCGATTGATGGAGTTCCATGGATGCCCCACCAGGGTAGGCAAATATTGCTTCCACGCCTTCGCGTTCCAAAGCAGAGACGAGAACGTCGGCTCCGTTCATGGCAGGTCCGTGCTCGCCGGCTTCATCAGATTGAGGGGATTTTATGGATTGGGTACTCATTGTGCAGTTACTAAGTATTAAACTTTTATTATGCCTTAGTTGCCTGGCTGATACAAGGTGAAAGCCCCAGTTTACAAGTATGTTTCCATGCCACTATTTTAAAGTGAATCTTGCCCAAGATGAAATTAAGCGCGAAAATGATTAAAAGTGAAAAACAAGAACGATAAACCAAGCTCCCAAAATTTACCTTGGAGTGCTTTTAAATCGCTGCTGGACGACGAATCAAAAGTGGTCCAGAAGGGCTTGGAGAAGTTTCTGCTGAATAACCCCAAGGAAGGCCTTCCATTTCTGCTCAGCTTAGGAAAAGGAGAAGACCGCTATTTGGCCAAGCGTGCTCAAAACATGATCGAAAAGCTGGGCTGGGTTGACGGGGCGGGAGATTTTATCCGGTTCATTCGTTCTTTGCGTTACGAACTCGAAACAGGTTGGTTTTTACTGGACCGTTCGATCTATCCGGATTTAGAAACTTCAACTTATTCTTTTTTCTTGGATAAATTGGCAGATAGATGCCGCGAATTGATGCTCCAACCATCGAGCCCGCGAATGACTTGCGAGGTAATTAATCGTGTTCTCTTCCATGAATACGGATTTCGAGGAGCCCGCGAGAACTTTGAAAATCCTCAAAACAGCTTTCTTCATCAAGTTCTTGACCGGCGCGAGGGTTTGCCCATCACACTTTGTGCCGTTTACATTTTAATCGCCAGACGTATTGGCTTTGAACTCGATCCGATTGGTACACCTGGACGCTTTATGGTTGGTTGTTTTGCTGAGAAGCATCCATTCTACATCGATTGTTGGGCAGGTGGCCGTTTTTTAGAATTGGAACAAATGGAAGACAAACTGGGAGTTTTGCCCGATGAAGAATCCGGTGCAAACTTGTTGCCCGTAACTGTGGCAGATACTCTATCTCGAGCATGTCGGAATTTATGCCGTCATTATGCTCAAGCCGAAGATGAAGCAAACTCAAGGTTATTTCTGTCTTTTGTTCAGGAATTTGAAAAAGTTCATCAAGAAGCATCCAATGCTTGAAGAGCCACTTTTTCTTGATCAACTTACCACTCTTCCTGCAAAGGGGGTGGGCTTGGCTGTATTAGGCTATCCAATCAAACATTCTATCAGTCCCCAACTTCACGGCGCAGCCTTAGAGAAGTTATCCGAAAAAGAACCTGAGTTTAGGCATTGGAAATACCAAAAGATTGAGGTTCTACCAGATCTTTTACCCGAAGCCCTTCCCAGGCTTGCTGATTTGGGATACCGGGGTCTAAATCTTACTATTCCTCACAAGGTGGATGTCTTACCTTTAATTGATGCTGTAGACCCTCAGGCCAAAATTATGGGCGCCGTTAATACTTTAAGTTGGGAAAATAATGGATGGAAGGGATACAATACGGATGGAGTCGGACTTTCGCGTGCTGTATCCAATGCTTTTGGTAAAAACTTGAAAGATTTTAATGTCTTAGTTCTAGGTGCGGGCGGTGCATCTCGGGCCGCAGTTTCACAATGTCTTGGGGAGGGTTGTCAAAATTTAGCCATCTACAATCGATCAACCGATCGGGCCAATCAATTATTGGAGATTTTAAAAATTAATGGTTTTTCGCAAGAAATTGTGATTTTGGACCATCCTGTAAATCCATTTGAAAATACCAATTCCGAAATACTTATTATTAACGCAACCTCTCTAGGTTTGCAGCTGAGTGATGCTTCTCCCATAGACCTTAATGCATTTCCTGAATCAGTTTTTGTTTACGACATGGTATACAATCCGCCGATGACCAAGCTGCTGCAACAGGCAAAAGAAAAACAGTATTCCTATTCTAATGGATTGGGGATGCTTGTCGGACAGGCAGCTCGCTCGTTGGAAATATGGACGGGCAGAGAGATTTCCGAGAATGCAATGAGGCAGGGAGCCAAACTGGCTTTGTCTTAAAAAACCAGTCGGTATGGAAAGTTTATTATTAGCACCCAATCTTTTTGTATGGCTTGGGTTATTTGTAGGTGCCTGCTTAGGCAGCTTTTTAAATGTCGTGGTTTACCGGGCCCCCCGAGATCTCTCGGTCATTCGTCCGGCTTCTCGTTGCCCTCATTGCTCCGCTCGTATTCCGTGGTCTCAAAACCTTCCCATCCTTGGTTGGCTTTTTTTGAAGGGGCGGGCAAAATGCTGTGGGAATAAAATCTTACCCAGGTATTTCTTGGTCGAATTATTCACGGGTCTTATCTTTGCCTGGGCATGTTATGCGTTTACCCAAAATCAAGACTTGGGAATGTTGCTTGCTTCCTGCAGTTTTGCCTGGTTGATGATTGGAGTTGTGGCAGTAGATACCGAGACCATGCTGATTCCGGATCGTTTTAGCTTGGGGGGAGCCTGTCTTGGTTTTGTCCTCTCCCTGTACTTTCCATCACTTCATGGAGTAATTCATCATCCAATGGGGATAGAAAAAATACTTGGAGCATTTCAATCTTTGCTTGGCATTTTAATTGGATCAGGCCTTTTGTACTGGATTGGGGCTTTAGCCGGTAGGGCTTTTAGAAGAGAGGCGTTGGGCGAGGGAGATGTTAAGCTGCTTGGTTGTGTGGGTGCTTTTTGTGGTTGGAAAGGGGCCGTATTCTCAATTTTTGGAGGAGCTGTGTTTGGATGTATTTTTTTATTCCTCCTTTTTCTTTTTCAAAAAATTAAACCTGCTCAATCTTCTGCACAGGATAACTTGGCGTTTGGTAAGGAAATTCCCTTTGGGCCTTATTTAGCATTGGCGGGAATGGGGTATTTTTTCGGACTTAGAGAGTGGATTGATCCTTGGTTCAGTTGGATGCATGCACTTGGCTTTTAACTGGAGTCAAAAAACATTATTCAATTCATTCTTCTGGTCCCGCCCATTTTTAAAATGAAGATTTTGGCGTTGAAGAAAGACTGAAATCGAGACATTCATTGGGATAGACAGCTTACCTACACCCCAAAAACCCTAATTTATGAAAAAACTGCTTGTTGCTAATCGTAGCGAGATAGCGGTACGAATCTTTCGTTCCGCCACGGAGTTAAACCTTAGAACTGTGGCAATTTATGCCGAAGAAGATAGATTCGGTGTTCATCGTTTCAAGGCTGATGAAGCTTATTTAGTAGGGAAGGGCAAGGGGCCTGTTGCAGCTTACCTTGATATTGATTCGATCATAGCGTTGGCTAAGGATAAAGGAGTGGACATGATCCACCCGGGCTATGGGTTTCTGTCTGAAAATCCGACTTTTGCACGAGCTTGTGACGAGGCCGGTATCACCTTTGTTGGTCCCAGACCCGAACTGATCGAGAGCATGGGAGACAAGGTTGCGGCCAAGAAAGCTGCAGATAAAGCCGGGGTGCCTACCTTGCCCGCAACTCCCAAAGCAGTTTCCAATCCGGCAGAGGCCTTAAAGTGGGGCAAGAAGATTGGTTTTCCTTTAATCATAAAAGCAGCATTCGGTGGCGGGGGTAGAGGCATGCGTGTGGTTATGGAAGAGAAGGACTTAAAGCCTATGCTTGAAGAAGCACAGGGTGAAGCCGAGCGGGCATTTGGAAACTCTGCTGTCTTTTTGGAGAGGTATGTTGCCAGAGCTAAACATTTGGAGGTGCAAATTCTTGGAGATCGAAAGGGTAATGTCGTTCACTTGCACGAGCGCGATTGTTCAGTCCAGCGACGATATCAAAAAGTGGTCGAAGTGGCCCCTTCGATCGGTTTGCCTGAGGAGGTTGTAAAAGAGCTTTGCGATGCTGGTGTGAAATTGGCGGAAAAGATCGGATATGATAACGCCGGCACCGTCGAATTCCTCCTCGACCAAGATACCAATGAATGGTTCTTCATCGAGATGAATCCTCGTATCCAAGTCGAGCACACAGTGACTGAGCAAATAACTGGTATAGACATTGTACGCTCACAAATCCTCGTTGCCATGGATAAACCTTTGCATGGTAAACAGATTGGAATTCCTGCCCAGGAAGATATCCCCCGAAATGGATGTGCCGTGCAATGCCGTGTAACTACGGAGGATCCAGAAAAAGATTTTACTCCAGACTACGGCAAAATCCTTAGCTACCGCTCGTCTGCTGGGTTTGGTGTACGTTTGGATGGAGCGATGGGAGATACCGGATCGATTATCACTCCCTTTTATGATTCTTTGCTTGTAAAGATAACAACTTCGGGTCCCAACCTGTCTCAAGCTTTGGACCGTATGCACCGAGCCTTAAGGGAGATGCGCATCAGAGGTGTAAAGACGAATATTCCATTTCTTGAGAATGTTATATCCCACAAAGAATTTGTAGCTGGTCGTGCATCAACCAAAATGATTGATGTCACTCCAGAATTATTCCGTTTCAAGGCTCGGAGGGATAGGGCATCCAGGTTGCTTAATTATTTAGGAGAAATTGTGGTAAATGGTAACCCACAAGTTAAGGGGCGCGAGCGTTTGCAAAATCCCCTTCCTTTGATCGTGCCCGAGCACGACCCCAAGCAATCTCCCCCCCGTGGCACCCGGGATCGATTACTTGCAGATGGAGCTGTTAAATTCTCCAAATGGCTTCGGGACCACAAACCTTTAATGGTTACCGACACTACCTTGCGGGATGCTCACCAATCTTTATTTGCCGCCCGTATGCGTACCTATGATATGTTGACGGTGGCGGATTTTATTTCCCGTCGTTTGCCTGGTCTTTTCAGCCTGGAAATGTGGGGTGGGGCAACCTTTGACACCTGTATGCGCTTTTTGGGCGAGTCCCCTTATGAAAGGCTTAGGAAATTGCGCGAGCGTATTCCTAACATTCTTTTTCAAATGCTTTTGCGGGGTTCTAATGGTGTGGGTTATGCAAATTATCCAGACAATGTAGTCCGGGAATTTGTCATTCATTCATCCGAAGCAGGCATGGATGTATTCCGAATTTTCGATTCATTGAACTATCTTCCCAACCTTAAGGTGGCAATGGAGACGGTAAGTGAGAAGACCAATTCTCTTTGTGAAGCAGCCCTTTGTTACACTGGAGATTTTACCAACCCTAACGAGGAAAAATATCAGCTTAATTACTATGTGGATTTGGCAAAAGAGTTGGAGAAAATGGGGGCTCACATCATTGCCATCAAGGACATGGCTGGCTTGTGCCACCCCACTGCGGTTCATCGACTTGTCAAAGCCTTAAGGAATGAGGTTTCTCTCCCCGTACACTTCCATACTCACGATTCGAGCGGCATTGCTTCGGCATCCGTTCTCAAAGCTTCGGAAGCTGGCGTCGATGTGGTAGACCTGGCAGTCTCATCCATGTCCGGATGTACCAGCCAGCCTAATTTAAACTCTATTGCACATGCCTTGGGTAACGCTCCTCGGTCGACTGGTTTGGATGTTGTTGCCTTGAATGAATTGTCCATTTACTGGGAGGCCATTCGTCAATACTATGCACCATTTGATACCTCACCTCCCTTTGGAAGTGCTGAAGTTTTTCACCACCAAATGCCTGGCGGGCAATACACAAACTTGCGCGAACAGGCGACGGCTCTTGGATTGGGCAAGCGTTGGCCCGATGTCGTAAAAACATACCAGGAAGTCAATACACTGCTTGGAGATATTGTAAAAGTCACTCCCAGTAGCAAATGTGTGGGAGATCTGGCAATTTTCCTTATAACCAAGGGGGTTAAGCCTGAAGATATGGTGAATTTACCACCTGAAACCGGATTTCCAGAGTCAGTTATTGATTTGCTTTCAGGAAATCTTGGCCAGCCCATGGGGGGATGGCCTAAGGCTGTTCAAAAGGTTGTTTTAGGTAAACGAAAGCCAATGCGTGGACGTCCAGGAGCATCTGCTCCCAAAATTGATTTGAAGAAAGAGTTTTCCGCATTGCAGAAGAAAATTGGACGCAAGGCGACTGAGGATGATTTGTTTTCCCATCTGATGTATCCCAAAGTCTTCCAGGATTATCTTGGTTTTCGTGCCAAATATGGGGATGTTTCGGTTCTGCCCACAACATCCTACTTTCATGGTTTGTCTATTGGGGAAGAAATTTCTATCGAAATTGAAGAAGGCAAAACTCTTTTTATTAAATTGCTCAACGTGGGTGAGCCTGATGAAAAGGGAATCCGCTCTCTTACCTTTGAATTGAACGGAAAAGCCCGGACCACTTTAGTCGAGGATAAATCCTTTAAGGGAGAAGCTAAAGTTCGTGAAAAAGCCGATCCTGCTAATCCTCTTCACATTGGAGCTCCTATACCTGCAATGATTAGCAGCATTGCAACCAGCGTTGGTAAAAGTGTAAAGAAAGGAGATAAGATTGCTGTGCTTGAAGCGATGAAAATGCAAACCACTCTTTACGCCTCTGCCGATGGTTGTGTTGATGGAATTATGGTTCAGGTTGGAGATTCGGTGGAATCCAAAGATCTGATTGCCAAGTTGCGTGTTTAAACCCTTACCCTACATAATAACCTATTTAATGGAATCCACTATCGAAAAAGTAAAAACTCTTTGCCTGTTTTTTATCTTTTTAACAGGGTGTTCAGTTGCTGTTTGCCAGGATTTAATTATTCCTGAACCAGCTTTGCAAAGTGCGATTGCTCGGTCCTTGGGAGTGCGGGAACAGGACTTGTCAAAATCTTTGGTGGAAAAGAATTTAACAAGGTTACAGGCAAATGATCTGGGCATTCGAGACTTGTCAGGATTAGAGCATGCCAAAAATTTGGAATCATTAGTAGTTCGGGATAATTTAATCGATGATCTCTCGCCCATTCAGAAACTTTCCAAGCTCAATAATCTTGATCTTTCTGGCAACCGCTTGAAGGACCTGTCCAGCTTGGTTTCTCTCCCCGGCTTATCAGTTTCAAGTGCCCATTCCACCGCTAATCATTCAGCTTTAAGAATTCTTAATCTTTCGAGAAATCGTTTGCTTGGATTATCAGGAATTGAACATTTTCGTTCACTAGCCCAATTGGATGTTTCTGAAAATTCGCTCATCGATTTGGAGGGTGTAGGCAAACTTAATGAACTTGTTAATCTCTATGCTCAAGGAAACCAGCTCGGCAGGATCGAGTCTTTTGTCGATAAAAACCGAAACAAGGAGTTTGATCCTGGAGAACCCTTCTCAGATTCGAGCGGTAATGGAAAACGAGATGTTGATCCGTTAGTCGAGCTCAAAGATTTACCAAATTTAGCTGCTCTGCACCTTTACAATAATCGTATCCAGTCAGTCAATGAACTGAATAACCTTCCCAAACTTCGATCGCTGCTTTTGGCCGGTAATTTAATTAGTTCCCCTCTTTCTTTGTCTCAGTTCGAAACCTTGAATATTCTTTCATTGGGAAATAACAGGATTCACGATTTGAAAGGCTTGGAGAAATTACAAAGCTTGGAACGCTTAGATCTTTCTGAGAATCAGATTTGTGATCTTCGGTTGTTGAGGGATTTAAAAAACCTTTCAGTGCTGGATCTAAACTCAAACATGTTAACAAAATTAGATGATTTATCTGGTTTAATCAAAGTCGAGACATTGGGTGTTTCTCGTAATCTAATCTTTGACCCTTCTCCGGTTTTATCCCTTCCCAAACTTCGTCGGCTTACCATAAGTTTTAATCAAGTTTCTTTTGAAAAGACCAAAATTAAAGATCTGTTAAGTCAATGCGAAGCCAGGGGAGTATACATCAATAGAAGAAACCAAATTGAGTTCCACCCGCAGGTACAGAGTTTGGTTCGTTCATTGATTGGACATGCTAAATCCAACGAACTCCTAGGGGAATATCTGCGCAAGCATGGTTATCCAAGGCTGATCGATTTTTTCCTTAATCAGCAATTGAAATCCGAAGAAGTCGATAAAGCAATGGTTGCATGGGAGAATGCTCTTAAGTTCGATAAGCTTCTTGGCTCTACACCATTTCCAGGAAAGTAAGAATTCTAAGCCCCTGCCTTATTTACCGATCGAAATAAAGTAAGGCAGCCAAAATAACCGATATAACAAACCCTACAAAATATATCAATTTGATCGTAAACTTGTGGAATGCATGTGAGCGAATCAAATGATCCATTGTCTTACGGTATTCACGCTTTAAGCGCTTTTTGAAAGTTTTAGTTTGTTCGGGCAAAACTAGAAAAGTTAATAAATGGGCAAAATTCAAAAATATAAGAAAAACTTCATTTATCAAGTGTAGACTGGGTGCTTACCTTCCGTTCTTTACAGCGTCCTAATCCTTGCCTAAAAGTTTTCATAGATGGCAATTAATCAACGAACCATTCGTAAAGAAAGAGCGATTCGTGGAAAATCTCTTCACACTGGAGAAGAAGTATCCTTAACCCTAAAGCCGGCCCTTCCCAATTCAGGCTTTCTGTTCCGCCGAACGGATCTGTATGGTAAGCCAGAGATTAAACCAACTTTTGAAAACATCACTGACTTGGTCCGTAGTACGACAATTACAAACGGAAATGCTAAGGTTCATACCATAGAACATGTTTTGAGTGCCTTGGTAGGTTGTGGCATTGATAACGCAGAAATTGAATTGGATGCCAGTGAGCCTCCAATTATGGACGGTTCTTCCAGGCCATTCGTGAATTTGATTATGGAAGCCGAACCTATTGAGCAGGAGGCAGAAAGAAAATTTATTGAAATCACCGAGCCTGTATCGGTGACATCCGGAAACCGTTCAATCATCGCATTACCCTATGATGGCTTTCGGGTAACTTGTACATCTGCTGATGATCGGGGAATTCATGTGCAACATCTCTCTATTGACTTGGATGCAGAGTCCTATGTTGCTCAGATTGCCCCCGCCCGAACCTTTACCATTTACGAGGAAATCGAAGAGTTACTTAAAATTGGGAAAATCCAGGGAGGAAGCTTAGATAGTGCCATCGTAATCAAAGGAGACAAAGTACTATCCAAAGAGCCTTTACGTTTTGATGATGAATTTGTCCGCCATAAAATACTTGATATTGTGGGCGACTTTTCTCTCTTGGGAAAAAGATTAAAAGCACATGTTATTGCGGTTCGTCCTGGTCACTCTCTGAACTCTGAATTGGTTGCTAAAATTATCGAAACCTCTGCAGGGAAGAAGGGTAAGACCTCAGTGGGGTCGACCCCTCGTAAATCAATTGTTCTACCCGAGGAAACTGAATTGGATGTGAGGCGTGTTCTTGATGTATTGCCGCATCGTTTTCCCTTCGTGCTGATTGATCGAGTGATTTCAATCGATGGTGATGAGTCCTTAACTGCCCTGAAAAATGTTTCGGTCAATGAACCTTTCTTCCCTGGCCATTTTCCCGGGCACCCGGTCATGCCCGGTGTGCTCCAATTAGAAGCTATGGCTCAGGCTGCAGGAATTTTACTTTTGAGGAAAAGTTCTTCTGAGGGGAAAGTGGCATTCTTTATGAGTGCGGATAAGGTTAAGTTTCGCAAGCCGGTAGTTCCTGGAGATCAACTCATTATTGTGGCAAACCTTGATAAAATTAGAGGGAATAAAATAGCCACTGCAAAGGTTGAGTGTAAGGTCGGGGATCAAGTTGTTTCTTCCGCTAGCCTGATGTTTTCCATAGTGGATGCTACAGAATAGCCTGAGCTTTATTTTTCGTGCCTGTTAACATTCACCCTCAATCAATTGTTGAGCCATCTGCACAGCTTGGCGAAAATGTAGAAGTTGGTCCTTTTTGTTTCATCGGCGGCCAGTCAATTATTGGAGATAACTGCCGAGTCCTTCACCATGCGAGTGTCGAAGGAAAAGTGACTCTTGGGCGTGACAATACTATTTTCCCGTACGCTCTTATTGGAGGCCTTACCCATGACCTAAAATACGAGGGCGGACAACCTGGTTTAACTATTGGTGATGGAAATGTTTTTCGTGAATATGTCACTGCTCATGTGGCTACAAAATCAGATGATTTTACGACCATTGGTTCGAATAATGTATTTCTTGCCTACTCTCATGTTGCCCATGATTGTCAGATTGGTGATCATCTTGTAATGAGTAGTCATTCGGCCTTAGGCGGACATGTTGAGGTGGCCAACCATGTTAATGTAGGGTGGGGTGCTGGAGTTCATCAATTCTGCCGCCTGGGTAGGCATTGTATGGTGTCTGCCTGTTCAAAACTTGTACAGGATGTCCCTCCTTTCATGCTTGCGGATGGATCTCCTGCCGAAGTTCGTTCGATCAATAAAGTGGGTTTGGAAAGAGCGGATTTTAATTCATCGGAGATCGAATTAATTCGTTCTGCATTTAAAATACTCTACCGAAAAGATTTAAACCGATCTCAGGCTTTGAAATATTTGGAAGAAAACTTTTCTATCGAAAAAGAATCCGTTCTTGAAGAACTGTTAAGTTTTACCAAATCCAGTGCACGAGGAATGGCATAAGTGGGATTTCTTTAAGAGTTTATTCCTGTGGGCTAAGGGATAAAAAATAATCCCAGGAGTAGATTCCCGAGGAGTGCCCATCACTAAAAATAAGGCGTAAGGCATAATTACCTACCTTTTCAAAATGGTTAATTTTAACCTCTGGAAATTTATCTTGGGAACTTCCACCCGAGTTTCGTCCAAAAATATCGGTTTCTCCAGATTGTTCAGCACTTGGAGAGTTTGTCCGGAGAGTGGAAGAATCTAAGAACACCTCTTTTCCATCCGTCCACCGTAAAGCGAGAAAATCTCCAACCAGTTCAATTTTTTCAGGGCTATCGATCACGATAGTTTTAAAAATTTCTAAGTTCTAAATGAAAGAATCCAGGCTATTTTTAGAAGCGGGTGGCTCGGATGGAGGGTTTCCTCCGCCATAATATGGATCTAATACTTCGTTTTGGAATGATCTACCTGGGTCGTCACTGGCCCGGGCGGCCCGATCAAAATCCTCCATTTCACGTCGGATCATTTCTTCTTGAAGGTCTTGGTCTTCTAACTTGCTGTCTAAACTTCTTTCATCCCAGTATTTATCATTATGTACCTGAGTGGGATTAGGTTTTTCTGGTAGGTTGTCTGATTCTACAACTCGCCAATCAGGATCTCTTGAACAATCAATTCCGGTATCATCGACATTGTCCACGCTTTGTGCCGGTTCGCCTGGCTTTTCACAATGATCATCCATCGGTTTTGCATTTGCTTGATCTTTCAATGATCCACCAAGGTCGAGGTCATCTTCGGACTTGGTTACCTTGACTGATGATTCGTTACCAGTTTTAGGCACCTCAGCTGGTTGCTGGTTGGCTTTTTCGAGGTTAATTTCACGAAATTTTTGCTCGATTGATGGGGAAATGCCGTCAGTTGTATTGGGTTCCATCTTTCTAACCTATGCCCAGAGTAAAATACTTGGCAAATTTAAACTATGAGGGCAGAGCACTTACTTTTATCTGAGCTTTTTGATTGCGAACTTTCACTCATTTATTCATTTTAGGGAGTATGCCTAGAGAAACGGTTATTTTAGAATGCACTGAAGCGCGCAAGGAAGGTAAACCACCTTCCCGTTATTTGAGCTCTCGTAACAAGAAATTGCAAACCGAGGCTGTGGAGAAGAAAAAGTACAATCCTTTTCTTCGTCGCCGTACTGTTCATCGGGAAATAAAGAAGACCTAAACTAACGCTTAGGCGATTAGTTTTACCATTCGGAGTATTATATTACTCCGTTCATCCTTCTATCAGTTGTACCACTTTACCTGCGACTCCGTTTATCTGTTTGCTTGATAGGTTATCTGGGTTTGTGACCACAACTGGGGTTCCATGATCTCCCCCTAGGCGAACTTCTTCATGCAGGGGGATTTCTCCAAGGAAAGGGCATTGTAAGGCTTGTGCGGTAGATGCACCTCCACCCTGCCCGAATAAATAATTCTTTTTGCCAGTTTCTTCCTCTTGTAAGAAACTCATATTTTCAATGACTCCAAGTATGGGTACATTGACTTTTTCAAACATTCGTGCTCCACGCCTTGCCACATCAACGGCAGCTTTTTGAGGGGTTGTAATAATCAATACTCCATCTAGGGGAAGTATCTGAGCAAGAGAAAGTTGGGCGTCTCCAGTGCCCGGAGGCAAATCAATCAATAAATAATCAAGTTCACCCCAAACCACATTATGAGCAAATTGTTGGATTGTTTTCATGATCATTGGTCCGCGCCACACAACCGGGCTTTCCTCGTCAATAAGTAATCCCATAGATATACTCTTTACATCATAGCTTTCAACCGGAGCCAGGGTATTTTCAGCCACAATTTCCGGCTTTTCTGAAATTCCCATTAACAAGGGAACTGATGGTCCATAGAGATCGCAATCCATGAGACCCACCTTGTAAGGTTCTCCATTTTGAGATTTCATTCTCGCAAGTGAGCAAGCAAGGTTTACGGACAAAGTCGATTTCCCCACGCCACCTTTTCCGCTCGCCACTGCAATGATGTGTTTAACACCTTTTAAATTTTCGCTTTCCGCTTGAGCCGTTCCACCAGAATTTTTTGGCTGGTTTTTAACCCGCACCATGACTTCTGCTTTTTTAATAGTTGGATTTGCCAAAAGAGCCTTTTCGACTGCTTCTTTGATGGTTTTGGGAAGGGTGGAATCTGCAGAAGATAATTCTAAAACAACTTTGGCAGTGGAATTTTCCAGTTCGGCACCCTGAACGAGTCCAAAGGAAACAAGATCTCGGCTAAATCCGGGATAATTAACGGTTTTGAGTATATCTAATATTGCTTCGTTGCTCATAATACAAAGAGGCTATCAAGATAGTTGTATGCTTCATCGGCAAGGACAAAACGAGTAAGTTTAGATTCGAACAATCGATTTTTGAAATACCTCGGTTTATTCAAATTTTTTTTCTTTCTGCTTGGTTTTTGCTTGATGAGAAGTGAGGGGTGCTAAAGTTTGTTTTAATGAGTGTGGCAAAGGTTTTATTTTCCAAGCGATTATTGAGAACGCTTGGCTTTTTTTCATGTTTGGGACTTGGTCTTTTGGTTACTGCCAAGGCCAAGGAACCGGCGATTATTCTCGGTCCAATCGAGGGCGAGTTAGCCAAAAAGCAAATCCCGTTAGATTTAGGAAGAACTCCCAAGGTTTTAATTCCCTTGGTTAGTAAGCCAATCTTTGTTCACGGAGGACTCCGTCTGGCATCTGAAAAAGAAAGCCGTTATTCAGTCACCTTCGGTTCTGCCGGCAATAATGATATTCAAGTTTCCATTACTCAGGGAAACCCCAAGACTCCCTTTGCCAGTTTTGTGGTTTCCGATTCTACCATTGAAGGATCTATATCCTTAGCATGCGATCGTATGGTTCAGGAGATTCTTGGCATTCCTGGCTTCTTTTCTGGCCGCTTGGCGTTTTTGTCAGATCTTTCAGGATCAAAAGAAATTTGGGCTTCGGATTCCATGATGACTTATTCAAAACCTCAAACTTCATTTGGTAAAATGACTTTCAATCCCAGTTGGAATAAGGATGGAACGGGGTTGTTTTTCACCAGTAACCGGAAGGTATTTAATAATATTTACCACTTGGACTTAGCCAGCCGTCGTGTGGCTACCGTTGCTAATTATAAAGGCAGTAACCTTCGTGCCGTACAAAATCCAAGAACTGCTCAAACCGCTTTAATTTTATCCACTTCGGGTAATCCGGAATTATGGATGGCCAACACTCCTTATGAACGACCCCGTAGAATTACTAAAAATAAGAGCAACGAATCAGGACCTTGCTGGTCTCCAGATGGCCGTCGTTTAATTTTAACCTCTGATACGCGAGGCAAACCTCAATTATACGAGGTTTCTTTGTCTACTGGTGTATTGTCCAGGATTCCCACAAATGTTAGTTCTCATTGTGTTGAAGCTGCTTGGAATCCTGTGGATCCCTCTCGCCTTGCTTTTACCGCAGCAGTGGGGGGAGGCTTTCAGGTGTTTGAATATAACTTTGCTGATCGAGCAAGCCGTATGATTACTCGGGGTAATGACCATGCTATGCAACCATGCTGGGCCAACGATGGCAGGCACATCTTTTTCACAAGTCGTTCATCTGGTGGTGCCACCCAGATCAAGGTAGTGGATACTGAATTTGAAGAAGCCAAGCCCATTGCTTTGCATAACAAAAATTTTGGGAATTGTTCGCAACCATCCTTTCTTTATTCCCGCTAATCTAACTTTCCTTTTTTAAAAGAAATGAAGCTTTTGCTTTTAGGGGATATTGTCGGACGCCCGGGGCGAAATTTTCTGACTGCTCATCTTTCAAGTTTTGTTGAAAAGAACAAAATCGATTTGGTTTTGGCCAATGGGGAAAATGCTGCCGGTGGAGCCGGCATTACCGCAAAGACTGCTCAGGAAATACACAAAGCTGGGGTAATGGGAATCACCTTGGGAGATCATGTCTGGGACCAAAAGAATTTTAATAATGAGATCGATGGACTGGATTTTGTCTGCCGACCAGCCAATCTCCCAAGCACAAACCCAGGGCGGGATCGATTAATTTTAGAAGTTAACGGTACCAAACTAGGATTGTTTACTGTATTGGGCCGAACTTTTATGGGTCCAAAGGTGGATTGTCCTTTTGCCACATCGGATCGAGTTGTTAATGAATTAAAGGATTCCTGCGACTTTATCCTTGTAGAAATTCACGCCGAAACCACCTCTGAGAAAGAGTCTATGGGCTGGCACCTTGATGGTCGCGTGGCCATGATTTATGGCACCCATACCCATGTGCCCACTGCGGATGGCAGAATTCTCAGAGGGGGTAGTGCTTACCAGTCCGACCTTGGTATGACCGGTCCCCGTGAGTCCGTGCTTGGTCGCGAGATCGATGCCTGTCTCGGACGGTTCAAAGATGGCATGCCACGTAAGTGTCCGGTTGCGGAGGGAGATGTGGGTATGCAGGGTTGTCTGCTCCAAGTCAATCAGCAGACCGGATTGGCCGAATCCGTGGAGTTGGTCAACTGGCGGGAATCCGATTTACCGGGCTAATCTTTTCGAGCCTAATTATAGGATACAGGGTTTAGTTGTACTCCTTCATAAAGGCCACTACATCGGCCACATCCTGAGCAGTTAGCCCGAGTTGCTCAGCCGAGAGCATGAGGGAGCGCTTCATTCTACTGGACTTTTTCACCTTGGCCCGGGGAATTAATTGACTGAGGCCTCCCTGAGAGAGAACAATGGCAGGATCCCCGTAAGCTTCGGTGATCCCGTGGATAATGTTACCATCCGTTAAGTTCATATTCCGTTCCCCCAAACCCATGGGCAATCCCCTGGATGGATTCACAATCGCATGGATCACGGCACTCTTCGATTGCTTGGCCGCCCAGCCTTCCAGCCTCGGGCCAAAGTTTACGCCCACACCATTGACCTCGTGGCACATCGCGCACCTCATGATCGTGGTACTGCCCTGGTGGGGGTCACCTTTTAGTTTCATTATATCTCCTACCTTGAGATTTGGTTTGCCGACCGGTTCGGGCGTACTGATGGGCACGAGGGCAACGGCTTCGGCATCAAAGATTCCAGCCTTCTTGAGCTTTGTTTTGACATCGTACTTGCCCCAGTCAGTCAATCCCTGGCGCACCATCCACTCCACAATTGTATCATTGAGCTCCTTTTCCTGGACGGTGTTTCCCAATTCAAGCAGGGCGTCCGGTGCGTCCGGATGGTTGATGAAGGCGATTGATTCAATGGCGAAGTTTCGCTCTTCGATGGATAGTTCGGCATTTTGTACCCTTTCCATAAGGGAAGGAATGGCCTTATGGCTTCCAAGTCTCCAGGTGATACGGGCAAAAGCATCTGTCCACTGGGATGTATTCTGAAAACCCAACTTATTTTTTAAGTGTTCCCAAACCTGGCTTTCCTTTTGGTGTGCTCCCAAGCCGATGGCTTCAACATAGTTCTTATCCTGACCATCAAATTGTTTGGCGATTTCAAGGAGAGCATTCTTGGATTGGTCGAAAGATAAAGAGCGTAGGGACAGGGCAACATCGCGACGTATCCCCGCATCCTCATCGGAGGCGAGTTTGGATGCATGATCGGACATATCAAACCCCATACGGCGGAGGCTGCGATAAGCAACCAAGCGGTGGTTTCTGTTCTTGGAATCAAGCAATTCCACGGTTTTCTTTTTTCCCTTCTGACCCAGATGTGGGAGCAACCAGATTGCCCGGGCGAAGAGGTAGGGGTTCCTGTCCTGCAAAAGTTCTTCCACTTTGGGCAGGGCAGAATCTCCGAAATTCTTCAGTGCCTGAAATCCAAGGTATCGTACTGCTGGGTTCGGACTCTTTAAGGCATTCAGCGAACCGTCCACGGATTTCAGATCCAAAGAGGGTACCTTCGATTGAAAGCCTTTTGGGGCAATCCGGTAGATCGCACCCGAGGCGGATTCGTCACGGGTGGCATGCCCCCCCGTGCCGGGATCGTACCAATCAGCCACATAGATCGCTCCATCCGGGCCAATATCGAGGTCGGCAGGTCGAAAGTGAATCCGCTTCTCCGCTTCCTCTTCCGATTCATTATTTAAATCTTTCGGGGTTGGTGTCGTACTCACAAAATCAAACCGGTCCAAGGAGTAAGTCGCCCCAATTGGTTTGGGGTGATATCCAAAAATCACATTACGGGATGCCTCGCAGGAAAGAAAGGTGCCTTCCCATTTTTTCCCGAGGGCTCCGTTTTCATAAAAGGCAACCCCGGTCGGTCCTCCAGCTCCGTACACATCTCCGGTATCAAAGGTGCCTGGGTTGTCCTGCCTCCAGTGGGCCCGTTGAATCGCCTGGCCCGAGCGCTTGGCTGCCTGCCACTTGTGCTGACCATCGAGCGAGTAATACCCGGCCGATCCATATTCAAGAACATAGGAATTCCGGCAACTACTGTAGTCATCGTTATCGCTTTGAAAAAGGTCTCCCATCGAGCTGACCACCTGTTCGTAACTGTTTCGGTATCCATGTCCGATAATTTCCGCATCGGTCCCATCGGGGTTCATCCGTACACTGAACCCCGCGCTCCACACAAAGCCGTCATCACTTTTTGCCCCTTTGAGTTCATGGGTGGGGGTGTAAAAATATTCCTCACTGGCTCCGCCCCGGTAGTTGGTGTTCATACGGAAGGTTTTGCCTGAGTTGTCAGTAAAGATTGCCCCGCAATTTCCACTGTTAAAGTACCACTTTCCATCCGGCCCTGAAGTGACGGAGTGGAGGGAATGGTCGTGCTGCCGGCCATTGAATCCAGTAAGAAGGACTTCTTTTTTGTCGATTGCGGGGTCAAACTCGAGGTTTCTATCCACATCGGTAAGCACCACAATATCGGGCGGTTGGGAAATCACGACTTGGTTGTCGAACACCGCAATACCTAAGGGAGATTCCAGGTAAGGGTCCTGCCAGAATACTTTGGATTGATCGGCGGAGCCATCGCCATCGGTGTCAGTCAACACCACGATGCGGTCGCCTGCGTCCCGGCGGATGCCCAGCTTTTCCCGGTAGTTTACTCCTTCCGCGATCCAGATTCTCCCCTGCGGGTCGATCGCCATGTTGGTGGGGTTATAAAACATTGGGCTTTTTGCCCACAGTGTGATTTCCAGTTCTTCATCCAAAGTGAACTTACTCAAATCCACTGCCTGGGCTTTGGAACTCGGGGGCCAGTTCCATGCGGATTTTTTGGCTACCAAGTGGGTTGATCCCGAAATTAGGAATAAAAGAGTAAAAGTTGATAATATAAGGCGCATTTTGAACTTTTTATCGAAGATGCGTGTGGTTGCAAAGAGTGTTCTTTGCTGATCCTCAAACTTTTTGAGGGTGGACGGAGTCTTTACTGGACCTGCTGCAAGCGTTGGCTCAATTGCTCGCGGGCTTTCCTTACATTCTTTGCATAGTCGGGGTTGTCGATCAGGTTGGTGTACTGGTCAGGGTCTTTCACCATGTCATAAAGAATCTCTCCTTTTTTGCCATAGTTCATGTAAGTCCAATTAGTCGAGCGGATAGCATATCCCTTATTTTGTATATGTTTTTCGTTGTGCAGCGAAAGGGCGGTGTCTCTGACTTTACTATTTGGTTTATCCAGAATGGGTATCAGGCTTTTGCCGACGATTTCCTTAGGTGCGGGTAAGCCAAGAAGGTCGAGACAAGTGGGATACAAATCAACCAGTTCAACCAGCGATTTGGTACGGCCATGTTTCAATCCGGGAGTCCGGATCATGAAGGGAACCCGAGTGACTTCTTCATGGAGGTTTCCTTTTTTCCAAAACCCATGCTCTCCCAAATGATAACCATGGTCAGTGGTAAAGACGATGGCGGTGGAGTCGGTTAATCCCTGACTATCCAGTTCGTCGAGCACTCTTCCTAGCTGCTCGTCCATGAAGGTGACAGAAGCGTAATAAGCCTGCCACATCTCTCTTCGTCTTTTTTCACTCTTGTTAAGTAAGTCTCCGCCATTGATTCCATAAGCCGGACGCGGAATGTCATCCAAATCTCCAGCAATGATGGGAGGGACCTGCATCTTTTCCAATGGATACATGTCGAAAAACTTTTTCGGTGCCACCATGGGGTAGTGGGGGCGGAAAAAGCCCACGCCCAGGAAGAAGGGCTTTTCTGCTTCCTTACGTTCACGGATTAATTGTACCGCTTTTTCAGCAACCAGGTAGTCAGCCTGGTCCGACCCGTCGCTGACATCTGCTTCCACCGCTGCCCAGTATCTTTCCTTCGTGCCTATGCCCTGCCTGCCCTCCATTTTTCGGGTGACGATTCCTCGGTTTATTTGGCGGTAAAGTCCGGGGGTGTAGGTTTCGGGAGACTTGGTATTGTGAAACTCCGTCCAGCACTCGGGTATATCCAGTCCGCTGTCGCCATTGCGTGGAGAGTTGGGCACCCCCATATGAAAAATTTTTCCTACGCGGGAGGTGTGCATACCAAATTTCTGCAGATGCTCGCCCAGGGTGATGGGTTTAATTTTCGAACCGGGGTAAGTGCTCCTCATCATTGATGGTCTCGATGGGTAGCAGAGGAGCCCCTGGCAGTAGGCCCGCTCGAAGACCATACTTTGGGCGGCCAACCGATCAAGGTTGGGAGTCTGGCAAATTGGATCCCCATAGGCAGGAAGAGCACTGGCCTTTAAATCATCCGACATAATCAGGAGGATGTTTTTAATCTTTCCGTTGGGTTGAGCAGAACCAACGGATGCAGTCAGGCAAGTTGAGATGAAAATCAGAGATAAGAAATTTCTCATGACACTGGATGTCTGTGGCAAGTAAGGGTTAATTGGCTTCCCTACGAAACAAGGTTTTCCAAAAGCCGAGAAAAACAAGGATTGTTCCCAATGCACCGATTCCTAAGGCTACCCAAAATCCTGAATCATTTATATAATCATCAAGTTCATAGAAACCAATGTAAGCGGATACCCAGCCAAAGGTGATTGGATAACCAAAGAAGACGAGGGAAAGAAAAGATTTTCGGAAAACAAAAAAGATTCCCAGGCAGAAAGATGTGGCAACTATGGGTACAATCTGTGGTCCTATTAACAGAAAAGATCCAGCCATCAGAGTCAGGGTGAGTAAGAAAATGAGAATGCTTTTGATGATTCTAAACGGTATTTCACCCAAGTTGGTTGGCGATACCCTGTTTCGTTTGGATTTGTTCTCCAAAAGCAATGAAAATGGAAACGACGATCATCGCGGCAAAAAAAATGAGAATAGTATTTATGGTCATAGAAATTAGTTTGCACGGTTTCGATCGATGTTACTAGTCTTTCCTGTGACCTCGTGGTGGGTCGCAACCAGGGTAGGTTTTCCTTCTGCCCGCTTTACCTCAATGGAAAGAAACCCGCCCTGAACCTTGAGGTAGCGGTGTTCTGGGTAACGGTGCTCTTCCTTCCAACCCGAGGCGTGTTCGTCGGAAGCGGAACCGCAGGAGAATTCCTTGAGTCCGGTTTTCGGATCGACGGAAACATACTGCCAGTGGCGATCTCCGCAGATCACATAGGCATTTTTATGGGAGGCGAGAAAATTTCTTATCTCATTACCTTCGTGGGTGAAGCCTTTGTTGGCATGGTTGTCATTTTTGGAGGACCGGTCCGGACCGACCACTGGGGTGGGGGAGATGAGTACACGAAAGGTGGCATCCGATTCTTCAAAGGTGCGGAAAAACCACTCCTTTTGTTTCTTTCCCCAGATGGTTTTCTCAGGTCCGTCCGGTTGGTTGTTTGGGCTTCGGTAGTCCCGGCCTTCCACCATCCAGATTTGCAAGTCCTTCCCCCAGCGTATGGTGCGGTAGTTGTCTTTGCGTACGGGAAATTGTTCACGAAACAAGTTCTTTCCCTGTTCCCAGGTTAGGTCCATAAAATCCACCCCCGGCCAGGAATCGTTACTGGTTGTATCATGATCATCTTTCATGAAGTAGCTCGCCACCTGCGTGTGGAAATTGGCTAGGTGGGGCAGGCCATAGAGCCGGTTCCACTTGAACCTGGCCAGTTCCCGATTGGTTGCCCAGGGCATGGCCTTGTCGTAGTACTCAATGTCTCCGGTATGGATAAAAAAGTCCGGGTCCAGGTTGAGCATATTTGGATAGATCTGATGCCCTTTGGGAGTATCCCTTCTCGGGTAGTCCTGGCAGGAAGTAACTACAAATTTAATAGGGGCAATCATCTCCGGAGCAGGTGCAGTGCGGAATTTTCCCCGTATGGTTTGCCCAGCTTTTCCTTTTGCCGACCGGCTTTCGACCCGTACCTCGTAGGTTTGCCCGGGAAGAAGGTCTCCGATTTTCACCTTGCGGGTAAAGTCCCGATCCTCGTCCACCGGTAACCACTCTGTCCTCGTCGACTCCTCTCCCTGGTTCTGCCAAGAGATGCGTACACTTCCGGCAATGCCAGGGACGGCACCCTCCATATCGGAGAGGCTTTTCCCTTTGGGGATTTGCGGGGCGTGCTTGGGGACCTTGCGGAATTTTTCCCCGTTCGTATTGGCGGTTGGATTTTTGGTTATACGGGTCCAGATGATTGCGGAATCCTGGGTGACCTCGCCAATTTTTATACCATTAGTCTGATAAACTTTGCCCCAAAGAAATGATACCTGCAGGAAGCAAGGTGCAAGAAGAAGGAAAAGCCAGTAGCCCTGACTCACAATCTGCTTATATGAAGCTCCTTAAACCATACCGGGTCATTATGATCCTGTAAAAGAATAGGCCCTTCCCAGGATCCAAAGCCTTTTTGATCTTTGTACTTACTTTTACCAAACACATCCTGCCACTCCTTGGTTCCCCAAAAAACACTGATGATTTTCTTACCATTCATCCAGTGCTCGATTACATTTGCCATGGCGACGATTTTTCCATGATTCCATTCACCTACGGCACGAATTGGTTTATTCTCGGGTGCCGGTACCAAGTCATAAAGCGAGCCTGCCCGGTGAGACGGAATTTTGTTATCCCGGTGATTGGCATCGTCTAGAATCTGATATTCCAAGCCAAGATTTCCCCTTGTGCGGTACTTGATTCCACTGTTTCCTGCCGCCGATATTTTCCACTGAAAGGAAAGTGAGAAGTCACGGAATTTTTCCTTGGTTATAATGTCCTTTTCGCCACCCTTACGAGAAGACCACCCCGTCGGTAATCGTCCAACCTTTACCTACAGGTTGGCCATTCAATTTAGTCCATTGGGAAAAATTATTACCTTTGAAAGATCCCGATCTGCTGGCTTGCAAACAGTAGGGGGAGCATCCGGAAGCAGGTCTTTTTTTCGTCTTCTGGTTGGTAGGAATCGGAAAACTGGTGGAGTACACCCTTCAGCATTTCCTGAATCCTTTTTTGATCTGTATCAAGTTTTTGCAGCGGATTTTTTTCCAGTCTGTCCTGGGATACATCGAAAAATTTTCCGGTGGTGTAGAGTTTGTACCGCTGGGTTCTGGCCCATTGCTGAAACTTACCGCTCTTCTCCTTTTACCCTGTAAAAACAGTGCACCCATTTTCTTGGGTTTCCTTGCTTGCCAGTGATTTGGGGAAGGAAACTCTGTCCATCCAAAGTGAGGTTGGTAGGTAGGGGAGATTTGGCCGCATCAAGCAGGGTGGGGAGAAAATCGCTGAAGTCCACCAAGTCCTCTTTGACCTGTTTTCCGGGGATGGTCTTGGGCCAGTTGGCGATCAGGGGAACATGGGTGCCTGCATCCGTCATCTGTCTCTTTCCTCCTTGTACCATTTTTCCATTGAGTTCGGATTTGATTGATCCAGAGGTGCCATTGTCACAGGTAAAAAGAACGAGGGTGTTTTCCCTCAAGCCAAGTTCATCGAGCTTGTTCACGATCTTGCCCACCATTTTGTCGACATAGGCAACCATGTCCTGGTAGTTACTGGTGCCGTCTTTGGATTTTGGGTTCTCGCTGTCCGGAGTGGGGCGGAACGGATCATGGGGAAGAATCATTGGGTAGTAACCGAGGAAGGGGCGGTCCTGGTTGCGTTCGATGAAATCGCAGAGGTAATCGGTGACCACATCGGGCCCATATTCTCCATTATTGTAGTCTTTGGCTTTCCGTTTATTTCCACCTGTGGGTTAGGGTAGCGGGTATCCTTATTGTCTGGTGTTCTTGCTGGTCGGGTGTGTTGCCAGAGGCAGGACTCATCAAACCCGAAGTGTTGGGGAGAATCGATCTCCTTGCCCAGTTGCCACTTTCCCACGATGCAGGTGGCATAGCCCTCCTTTTTAAGCAGATGGGCAAAGGTGGTCTGCTTGCGGTCCAATACTCCAAATTGAACATAGTTTCTGAAATTGGACATCCCCGTCATGATTTTTACCCGGGATGGCGTGCACAGAGGTTGCGAGTAGCAATGAGTAAAGCGTGCCCCGGTGCTGGCGAGTTCATCGAGGTGGGGTGTCTGGAAAGAAGTGCCCCCATTGGCCCGAACGCACTCATAGCCCATGTCATCCGACATGATGAGGATGAGGTTTGGCTTTTTTTCTGAGCCAAATAAAGAGAGAGAAAAAAGGAGAAGCGAAAGCAAAAGCAGGATGATGTTTTCATGATGTTGATTGGCTAAGGCTGAATTTTAAAAATGTAAAGATAGGGGCTCCATCTTTTTCCCGCTTTTCAAAATCAATTTGGCGGTCAGATCCAGGGGACCCTCTTTTAAAGGTATCTCAAATTTTATAGATTCTGTATCAGTGGCAATTTCCTTTTGCAAGGTGAGCACATTTTTAATCGATAACTCAACCGCTTTTATGTCCAAAGCCATACCCGGAATATCGCTTCCCTTATTGCCCACATATTCAATCTTTGAGTCACTGGCCGGGGGCAGCGGTGCACGCATGGCAATATTTCCCGCTTCCCTCGGCCATCGGCGCAATTCGAAGAGATAAGTGCCCGGCTCTTCTACCGTTACTGGCCAACTTCCACTCCCCGTAATGCCCTCGCGGATCGATCTCTGCCAGCCATTGGTCAACCAGGTGGTAGATTGTGAGGAGATGCGGGGGCGTTCGAGGGGTCGGTCTCCTCCAAGATTGTTCCAGTAATCGTTGTAGGCTTTTTTGAGCCGGTTTACCACCTTCGGCCTTTGAGTGGATAGATCATGCAACTGGGAGGGGTCCTTCTTTATCTGAAAAAGTTCGAAGTGATCAGGTGTGTGATAAATGAGTCGCCACTGTTCCGTCATGACGAGAGTTTCCTCGAATTTCTTGGGTCCTTTTACGCCATTTTGGGTGTGGAGAAAAAGAGTGCGGTCTGCCCAATCATCCGAGCCTTGTAAAACGGGGACCAAGCTTCGGCCATCGATGGGCAAGCTTGATCGCTTGGGTTTCCCAAGGCCGCACAAGTCGATGAAGGTGGGCAGTAAATCCACATGGGCACTAAAGATCGGAAGCTCCCTTGGTTTTCCGATTAGATGTTCGGGCCCCCGGATAAAGAGGGGCACGCGGTGGCCCCCTTCGTACAGTTTTCCTTTCATTCCCCTTTGCCCGGAGACTGAGTCGATGTCGGTACCTTTTTTCCGGATAGGGTGGATGGAACCATTATCGGTCAGAAAAAGGAGAAGGGTGTTTTCCGATAATTTTTCTTTGTCCAAAAATTTCATCAACCTGCCCATATTCCAGTCCACCCGGGTTATCCCTGCATAGAAAGATGCCTGTTCTTGGTTGCACCCCTGATTGAGGTAGGGCTGCATCCACTCTTTGGGCACATTGTTTGCCCGGTGGGGGACATTGGTCGGAAGGTAGATAAAGAATGGCTTTTGGTTTCTTTTATTTTGGCGGGCAAACTCCATGGCCTCTTCGAAATAGACATCGGTGCAGAACCCATCCCGACGAACAACTTCTCCGTTATTCCAGTAACGGTCATCCATACGGTCGTTATCCCATAGGTCATCTGCCAATCCCACTCCTCCATTGCCAAGACCCAGCCATTCATCAAACCCTCTGTCAATCGGGCGGTAGGGGTAATTTCCTCCAAGATGCCACTTTCCGAAGATTCCTGTTTGGTACCCAGAAGTTTTAAAATACTCAGGGAGGATCGTTTCATCGGTTCGGAGCAGGTTGCGCAAGCCATAGGTCGAGGTGACCCCTGTTCGTTGCGACATTCTTCCCGTGAGCAAAGCTGCCCGGGTAGGGGAGCAAAAAGCATCCACATGAAAGTTGCTCAGGCGGATACTTTGCTGGTGCATCCGGTCGAGGTTGGGTGTGCGTACAATGGGGTGCCCGTGGCAACCAAGGTCTGACCATCCCTGGTCATCGGTCATCACCACCACAATATTTGGTTTGCTTGGAGTTTCTTGAGCAAGAGCAGTTACATGCCATTCTCCACCGAAAAGAAGGGCAAGGAAAAGAACAGGTAGGCGATGAGGCATGGCGGCCTAGTTAAGCAGAAGTTCAAGTACCGGGTCTTGGTTGGAAACTGGTTTTCCGTTTTCGTCCTTTCCTCCCAGGTTGAGGTACACCTTGTTGTGCCCCACTTCTTCAGACTTTTTCTTTAACTCCACCCCAAATAGGCCGTGGTGTATTCCATGGCCGATGTTTTTGGCCGGGGTACTCATATCTCCCCCATAGCCCAGGTAGATAGGAGGATCATCTTGGGTTAGGTGGTAGTAGCCGGAAAACTCTTTGTAGAGGGCTTCGTGCTTGGAATAATTTTTCAGGGCATCCTCTATACTTTGCTCCCCAACAGAGAGATAAATCATTCTATGGAAAACATTTTTCCCTATCCATGGTTCTATCAGTTTTGGATCAATTGCGGTCTGGGCACCCCGCACACTGATTCCCTGCACCCGGGTGGACTCCCTTTCGACGGGGTCCTTTGCATTTGGGTTCGCCAGATCATCATGGCAGGCGAGCCATACCGAGGTGCATCCACCGGCACTGCCTCCGGTAAGCACAAATTTGTTTTTGTTGATCTTCCATTCCTTGGCTTTGGATCGTAAAAACTGAATCGCCCGGGCCGCATCATGTACGGGTGCGGGCAGGATGGCTTCGCCAGTCAACCGGTAACCCACGCTGGCAACCGAAATTCCATTTGCGAGGCATGTTTCAATATTCTTCCCGGAAGTTTTGTCTTTGCTACCCTGGCTCCATCCACCCCCGTGGATAAAGACCATCAGCGGGCGTGGGCCTTTGCCTTCGGCCTGCCAGAAATCAACCTTGGTTCGCTCATACTGATCGTAGGCTACATTGGCATATGTTGGGGATGGAGGTGGGGTCTGCTTGGCAGAGATGCCAGTCCATGTAAATGAAAGCAGCAGGATGAGAGCGGTTTTACGATTCATAAAATTTGGGCTATGTGATTAAGAAAGTAAGTCTTCTTAAAAGAAAAATACCAATCAACTTTCTTTTAGGGCAAAGGACTAAATAAGTAAGTTAGCCTAGTTCCAAATCTCTCCCTTGGTGAGCAGGCCATCCGTCTGTTGTTGTATCAGTTCCTGCTGAAATGGGGCTTTATGGGTGCTTTGAGGTATTCCTCCGGAAAAGATATGGATTACTCGTTCCCGTCCTGATCCAAGTATTCGAACAGAGGGATCAGCATGTAGTTCTTTTTGGCTGAGCTTTCCATTTTGATCGGTATCGGATTCATCATACTTGGATTTCCAGTAGGCATCGAACTCAGCCACAGTTACCTGCCTGTCCTTATCTCTTGTCCATCATCCGGCAAAGGTAGTCGAAACAGGGCTCGTCTTTTCTTTTTTTCGGGATTGCCGGGCTTGAAGTCCCAATGCCTCGTGCCATCACTTGAGTGCTCACCTCCAAGCCCCCTGCCCGCAAGGGGTGCACGGTGTCTGGTATACAGAAAAGAAAACGCTCCGGCATCCTTCTTGAGCAATGCGTTCCATGCAGGTCCATGGTCGATCAGTTGAAAGCCCCGCTCCTGAGCAACTTGCCGGTAATTTGGTCGTATGCAGGCAAGGTTGGGTCTCTTCTCGCCTTGCCGTTTCCAAAGACCGGATTCATCACCATGGGAATAATTTCACAGGCTGGATTCTTTTCGAGGATCCGGTCGATCATCTGATTGAGGTTGCTCCGGGCATGCTCGATGGTGGTTCGGCGCACGGCGACTGCATCGTTGATCGAAAACTCGATCAAAACACAATCCGGGCGGTGACGCAGAACTTTGTCCTGCAGGTTTTCCACTCCCCAGTCGGAGTTGGCTCCCCCTTGTGCTCCATTGATCAGGTTCACCTGACCGGGGAACTGCTGGTTGAAAACTTCCCGTAACTGGTCTACCCATGCACCCACAGCAGTCAGGCTCGTTCCATAAGCCACCACGGTTTGCTTGCTTCCTGTTTGTAAACGATCAATCAGGCGGGTGTCCTTGGACTGATTGATCAGGTTGGGCGCCACCACTGGATCACTCACTTTGCGGATAAGTTTGCGCAATCGCTCACTCATTTCTTCGCGTAGTTTGATGTTTTTGGGTTGGTGGTAGAGGTTGTTCATTTCCTCTGGGTCATTTACAAGGTCGAACAATTCCCACTGGTATTTTCCAATCATGCCGGGATAGTGAATCAGCTTATGGGTATCCGTGCGTATCCCGATCATTTCCGGCAGAGTGGTTCCATGCTTGTAAAAATGATAGTACGATTCGTCGCGCACTTTTTCCGTTTTGCCTTCGAGAATACCACGCAGCGAGTGTCCCTGGATATCACTGGGAATAGGAAGTTCGGCATAATCCAGCAGGGTGGGGGCAAGGTCGATATGATTGACCATCGACTGGTGTACCTGCTTGGGGCTAATTTTTCCAGGGAAGCGGACGAGCAGGGGTTGGTGAAGGGGATTCTCGTACATCCACTGCTTGTTGTAGAACCCGTGCTCGCCTAAGGAAAATCCCTGGTCAGATGTGTAGATCACCAGGGTATCTTTTTCCAGTCCGCTCTCCTTTAAATAGTCGAGCACCCGAGCCACCTGATCATCCACCGATTTAACCAGCCGGTAGTACCCCTTGATATATTCCTGGTACATTTTACGGGTCAGGTCATTTCGGGAAATTCCCGGGTTTTCCTTTTCAATTCGTTCCCGCATATCCTTAAAGACGGGCTTAAGAATGATGCGGTTGTTTCTCATAATCTCCGAAATCGCTTCAGGTGTTCTTCCCTTGTAGTCATCCAGCAGGGTCGGCGGTTCGGGGATAAAAACATCTTTGAGGAAATCCTCGTAGCGGGTAGGAGGTGTGTAAGGTTCGTGGGGCGGTTTGGGGTGGAGCAAGAGGCAGAACGGTTTGCTTGGGTCGCGCTTTTGCTTGAGCCATTGGATCGCTTCCGTCGTGATCACCTCATTGTTATACCCCTTAATTTTGCGCCCACCATTGAGTGCTTCTCTTTGGTTTTTTGGGCTCCAGTCTATCCATGGATGGTGGGGCTCAAATACATTGGGGTCCCATGGTTTTCCCTGCATTTTTTGCACGCAAAAATAATCAAAACCAGTCGGGCGGGAGAGCAGGTGCCACTTCCCGAATAGAGTGGTCTCGTAGCCTGCTTTTTGTAAAAGCTTCGGGAATGTTTGCTGGCTTCCATCAAAGCGTTGGTTTAGGTGGGTGACTCCATTGCGGTGGGAATATTTTCCGGTAAGGGCAGCGGCCCGTGCCGGGGTGCAAAAAGAATTGGGAGTAAGGGCATGTTCAAAGCGCATACCTTCGTTGGCGATCCGGTCGAGGGCAGGCGTTTCGATGTCTTGGTTTCCGTAACAGCTCAGTGCCTTTTTGGCATGATCATCGGAAAAGATGAGGAGGATGTTTGGCCTCTTTGCCTCTGCGGCGAAAAAGAATGAGAAGAGGAAAGCAAATGCGAAAAGCGGGCGTAGGAGAAAGGCAGGATGATTCATCGGTTTCACTTCAGTTTTATCTCTTGGTCAAATTTTTGGTAGGTTTGGTAAAGTTTATCCACCAAATTTTGGTTTTCGGCGGCAAGGTTGGTTTGCTCGCCTGGGTCCTTTTGTAGGTCATAAAGCTCATACTCTCGTGGTTTTGTTTTTTCAAAAGGAGTTTTCCTGTCGGGATGAATCCATTTCCAGTCATCCACCCGCAAGGCATTTAACCGGTGAACCATCGGTGGGCGGGAGAATCGTTTTTCCGGTTTCTAGCAAAGCGGTTAAAAAACTCTGGCTGTCCACTGCAGTGGGAAATTCTTTCTCCAAATTGACTTTTAACAAATCGGCAAAGGTGGCGAAGAAATCGGTGAAATTGATGGTGGATTCGGAGGTGGTTCCTGCGGCCAGTTTGCCGGGCCACTTCGCGATAAAGGGCACCCGGTGTCCACCCTCGTAGCGATGAGCTTTCATGCCTCGAAATTTTTCCGAGGAGGCATGCCCCTGTGCTTTCATTCGTTTGTGAGCCACCGGACCAGCGCCGTTATCGCTGGTGAAAATGAGCAGGGTGTTTTGGTCGAGCCCGTTTTTTTTGAGGGTTTGGTGAATCTCACCTACTACCCAGTCCATTTGCATCAAGAAATCACCGTAAGGGCCGAACCCGCTCTT